>CALUIU010000029.1 GCA_944320795.1 Candidatus Paraprevotella stercoravium
AATTCGTAACCTATTACTACTATGAGTTGGTAACTGCAACTCATTTTCAATCACTTAGACCTTTTTCGTAATTTCGAATGTACAAAGTTAAGATATTCTGTGTCCACAGAAAAGTTTTTTTTTATTCCACACTCTAATAATCCTTAAATTTGTTACATTTGCAAGAAACAACAAAACAAATTATCATGACAACCTTTGTAATAGCATTATGTGCTCTAGTTTTGGGCTATTTGATTTATGGCTCTTTTGTGGAGCGTGTGTTTGGAGCCGATCCCAAGCGTAAAACTCCCTGTTATACACATCAGGATGGAGTGGATTATATTCCGATGCCCACCTGGAAAGTCTATCTCATCCAGTTTCTGAATATTGCCGGTACCGGTCCTATTTTCGGTGCGATTATGGGCATACTGTTCGGTCCGGCTGCCTATTTGTGGATTGTGCTGGGCTGCATCTTTGGAGGTGCGGTGCATGATTATTTTTCCGGTATGATTTCGATCCGGAAGGCAGGAATGAGTCTGCCCGAAATCGTGGGCGATGAACTGGGAGGCGGTGTGCGTCAGGTGATGCGTGCCTTTTCGCTGGTGCTGATGATTTTGGTAGGAACTGTATTTGTAACCACACCCGCCGGACTGCTGGCTTCTATGACACCCACTTGGGGATTCTGGGGAAGCGCCACTTTCTGGAGCGTGGTGATTTTCATCTATTATATACTGGCTACTCTGTTACCGATTGACGCGCTCATCGGGCGCATTTATCCGGTGTTCGGCGGAGCACTGCTGATCATGGCAGTGGGGATACTCTACGGACTGTTTACCCACGACAACTGGATGCCCGAGATCGGTGATGCCTTTACCAACCATCATCCCAATGCCAACCTGCCCATCTTCCCGATGCTTTTCATAACGATAGCCTGTGGTGCCGTGAGTGGTTTCCATGCCACCCAGAGCCCGATGATGGCCCGTTGCATCAAAAATGAGAAACTCGGTCGCCGTGTGTTCTACGGAGCGATGATCACGGAAGGTATTGTTGCTATGATTTGGGCCGCTGCCGCTATCAAATATGCCGGTGGTTACGGACAGTTGCAGGCTCTGCTTAATTCAGAAGGAAATTCTAATCCTGCGCTGATTGTGAATTTTATCTGTAATGACTGGATGGGAACAGTCGGTGCCGTGCTGGCCATACTGGGCGTAGTGGCTGCTCCGGTCACTTCCGGCGATACCGCTTTCCGCTGTGCCCGTCTCATTGCATCCGATTTCCTGAAATTCCGGCAGGACACCTTGTGGCGCCGTCTGGTCATCTCTTTGCCGCTTTTTGTCATCGCTGCCGTTTTAATGAATATTAATTTTGATATATTGTGGCGCTATTTTGCATGGTTTAATCAAACTTTGTCTATCTTTACTTTCTGGACAATTACAGTATGGCTGGCGCGTCATCAGAAGAACTTTTACATCACGCTCTTTCCTGGTCTGTTTATGACGGCGGTATGTACCTCTTATATACTGGTGGCCCCCGAAGGCTTTTCGTTGCCTTATTATTGGAGCATAGCCGGAGGATTGGTGGTGACCGTGTTACTGCTGGTTTTGTTTGTCCGTTGGTATTATAACTTTAAAAAAGAATTAGCATGAGAAAAAACAAGATAAGAAAGTCTACCTGGATTCCTTTGGCTTTTACCCTGTATTCCATTGTGATTTACGCTTATCTGTTGCCGCGCAGTACGGCCAGTACTGGGTCTATTATCTTTGCCATTGTTCTGAATGCCTTGATTATTCTGGCATTGTGGTGGCTTTACCGCAAGAAAGAAAAAATGGCATTGGAGCGTGAGCGTGAAATGATGGAACAGATACGGAAAAATCAGGATTTGACATCCAATAATCATTAAATCAAAAAACTGTAGATTATGAAAAAATTTCTTTTGAGCCTAATCTTTGTGTTGATGGCTGTAGGTGCCAAGGCACAATTCGAAAAGAACACTACCTATTTTTCCACTTCTTTTTCAGGATTGAATTTATCTTATAGCAATAATGAGAAGTTTACTTTAGGCCTGGATTTGAATGGTGGTATTTTTGTGGAAGATGCATGGATGCTTTATGGAAAATTCGGTTATGGACATACACGCTATGATGATAATGTGTCGCTCGGTATGGGAGCACGTTATTATATTAAGCAGAACGGTCTGTATCTGGGATTGGGCTTGCAGTATGAGCATGTGCTTAAGAATGTGAATAACCTGCAGTTGTGTCCTGAAATCGGTTATGCCTTTTTCCTGAATGAATTTATTACTTTGGAACCGGCCTTATATTATAATATGAGTCTGAATAATTTTGCGGACGGAAGTAAGGTGGGTCTGAAACTGGGTCTGGGTTTTTACTTCTAAAACATAAATTAAGCAGGTAATGACGGTCCGTTTTTCTTTTTCACGGTGCTGGGAAAGAAAACGGACCGTAGTATTTTTATTTCGTGCGTTTTTTGTTTTTACAAAAAAGAATATTTTATTTGTAATAATTACAAGAATGTATTATATTTGTATCCGGAGAAAGCACCTTGGGTGCTGATACTCCTATATTTATCAACCTTAAAAAGATAATGGTTTATGAGAACAAACTTGAGTTCACAAATCAAACTGAACCAGATTCCGGCACGCTATTATAAGCCCGAGTCGGAAATGGAGCGTTCGGCTTTAGCCAGAAACGAACGTGTGCGTACAGATATTTTTGAGTCTGCTTCTGAAGGAGCCTTGGCTTTGGCGCAGAAGGTCAGCAAAATCATACGGGATAAAGAACAGCAGGGAAAAGATTGTGTTATCGGTTTGGCCGGCGGTTCTTCTACCGCTGAGGTATACGCACAGCTGGTACGTATGAACCGTGAGGAAGGACTGAGCTTTGCCCATGTGATTTTCTTTATCGGTTATGAATATTATCCATTACCTTCAGCAGAAGGAGCAAGCAATTACCGTTTCATTCAGGAGGCTTTCCTGAGCAAGATTGAATACAAGAAATGCTATACTTTGAACGGTACGGTGCCGCAGCAGGAAGTATCTGCCGAATGCCGTGCCTTTGAGCAGGCCATAAAGGATTGTGGTGGTCTGGACATTATGTTGCTTGGCATTGGCCAGGGAGGTAATGTTTTGCTGAACGAAGCCGGATCTCAGCCTTCTTCAAAGACCCGTCTGATGTTGTTGGGTGACAACTCCCGTCAGGAGGCTGTAAAGGTCTTCGGAAGTAAGGAACACGTTCCGGTTTGTGCCTTGACCATGGGTATCGCTACCATCTTGGCTGCCCGTCATGTGTTCCTGATGGCTTGGGGCGAGGAGAAAGCTGAAGTGGTGCGCCGTGCAGTTGAGGAGAAAATGTCTGAGTCCGTTCCGGCTTCTTTCCTGCAGATGAACAGTGAGGCCCGTGTTTATCTGGATCTGACATCTGCAGCCAAGCTGACCCGTATCCAGCGTCCATGGCTGGTTACCTCTTGTGAATGGAACAACAAACTGATCCGAAGCGCCATTGTATGGTTATGCGGTGTGACCGGAAAGCCGATTCTGAAGCTTACCAATAAAGATTATAACGAGAACGGACTGAGCGAACTGTTGGCTCTCTATGGTTCGGCCTATGATGTGAATATCCGCGTGTTCAATGATTTGCAGCATACCATCACAGGTTGGCCGGGTGGAAAACCGAATGAAGACGATACTTACCGTCCGGAACGTGCCAACCCGTATCCGAAGCGCGTGGTGATTTTCTCTCCGCACCCTGATGATGACGTCATCTCTATGGGTGGCACCTTGCAGCGTCTGGTGCGTCAGAACCACGAGGTGCATGTGGCTTATCAGACTTCCGGAAACATTGCCGTGGGTGATGAAGAGGTAATGCGCTTCCTGCACTTCATCAATGGTTTCAACCAGTTGTTTAACGACAGCAAGGATGAGGTGATCCGCGAGAAGTATGCCGAGATCAAGAAATTCCTGAACGAAAAGCAGTCCGGCGACTTTGATACCCGCGATATCCTGACCATCAAAGGTCTGATCCGTCGTGGTGAGGCCCGTCTGGCAAGTACTTACAGCGGTATTCCGTTGAATCGCGTGCACTTCCTCGACCTGCCGTTCTATGAAACCGGAAAGATCCAGAAAAATCCGATCAGCGAGGCTGATATCGAAATCGTGCTGAATCTGCTCCGTGAGGTGAAGCCGCATCAGATCTTTGTGGCCGGTGACTTGGCCGACCCGCACGGAACACACCGTGTATGTACCGATGCCGTGTTTGCCGCTATTGATATCGAGAAGGAAAATGGTGCCGAGTGGCTGAAGGATTGCCGTATCTGGATGTATCGCGGTGCCTGGGCTGAGTGGGAGATTGAAAACATTGAGATGGTAGTTCCGATCAGTCCGGAAGAACTCCGCTTCAAGCGTAACGCTATCCTGAAGCACGCGTCACAGATGGAAAGCGCTCCGTTCTTAGGTAACGATGAGCGTCTGTTCTGGCAGCGTTCTGAGGACCGCAATCACGGAACAGCCGAGCTGTATCAGGCTTTGGGTCTGGCTTCATATGAGGCTATGGAGGCCTTTGTGGAGTATATCCCGCTGTAATCAGATACTTATAGGATAAAAATAATGCCCTCAAAATAGTAGCAATGCTGTTTTGAGGGCTTTTTGTATCGTTTAACCGACTCCTAGATCTGTATTTTCTATCAGTATTTCAATCTTGGGCTCATGGCAGAGCGTCGGGTATATTTCCTGGGAAAACCAACGGACCAGTTCTTCATCCCGTTTTACGGGAGTAGAGTTGTTGCAGAATATGTTAATGCTGAAATATTCAAACAGACGGCGTGCCGTGGCAATGTCTTGCAGAATGTCTTCGCGCGTCTGTCCCTGCGTACAGCACAGCAGACAGATTCCCTGAAAATATCGGGCAATATCCTCTGGCATGGTTTGGGGAGGTATTCCCTTGTTCCAACTGGAACGTAAGGCCGGATTGAAACTTTCCACTCCGCAGCGGAATTTCACTTGGCATTGTGGAAAGCGTGCAGCAAACTCTTGCAACCGGTTCCGATACATGTAGTGCGCTTCGAACCACAGGGTATGTATCTGTTTCTGGCTGACAATTTCGGCAATCAGTTCCAGGGTCTGTTCATCCAGTTCCGGAGCGGAGCCGGAATTGATAACGTCAAGTACACCGTGGCAGCCTGTAACCTGATTCAGAACTGTTCGGTTCAGCGGAAAAGGATTATCGCTGCGGTCCTCGTGATAGTCGCAGAAGGTGCATTTACCCCAACGGCAACCTGTGCCCTGAAGCAGGACAAATTCACGGGGCATGTGCGTATCTATTCTTGCATATCGGTTCATGATGTGAAAGGATTAAAATCAGGTGGATGAAAGTTATCGGTTATATTTCCGGATCAGATGCACGGTGGCATAAGCCATCGGAGTACCGAAAACAGACTCAATCAGGAGCTTGGACGCATATTGGAGAGCCATCATCAGCAGGAGCTCCCGTGTGGTGACGGTTCCGAGAAAGGCGATGAGCACAAAAGGCAGGGTGTCGAACACGTAACCTATGGCTGAGCTTCCGATGGTACGGACCCACATGCGGCGGCCTTTCATCCGGATTTTTATCTTTTCCATAATCCAGGCATTCGACAGTTCGCCCAAAAGAAAACCAACCAATGATGCTATTACGATGCGAGGCACATAAGTGAACACCTCATTATAGGCTGAGGCCGTTGCCGAAAGGTGCTCGGGAGAGGGGAGCCAGATACCTATTTGGGTGCAGACCACCAGCACGATGTTGCAAAGGAAAGTGATCCAGATAATCTTTTTGGAGATGCGGAATCCCCATAACTCGGTGATGACATCTCCCAGCATATAGGCAAAGGGAAAAGTTACTGTTCCGGCATCAAAATAAAAAAGATTGAAAAGGCCGATTACCTTTACGGCCATGATGTTTGAGATGAGATACAGCGCTACGAAGAGAGCCGTAGCAACCAGCAGCGAAGTGTTGTCGCGCTCTCGGTTTTTGAAAGGGTTTTCCGATACCTTGTCCATAAAAAGAATTATTTTTAAAACGGCTGCAAAGTTACGTATTTTCTCTGGAAATAATTAAGATTTGCAGATTGTTTAACAGACAGATTGTTTCTTGTTTGTAGTTTGAACAGGTCTGATTTTAGAGACAACTCTTCTGTTGGAATAAAAACGAATGCGAAATGAAAAAAAGAAAATTCTGCGAGGATGCTTTTTCTGAATATTAGGTTATAAATAATCTGTTTGTATGGCAGCGATGGAATATTCATATAAAGAAACGGACAGGCAGGCTTATACAGCCAAACTTGTCCGTTTCTTTATATTGGGGAGAATCTTTTTGATTTAATTTTCTTCTAGTTTCTCTTTCAGAAACTGTCCGGTATAACTTTCGGCACAGGCCGCCACTTCGTGCGGATTTCCGCATACCACTAAGTTACCGCCCTTGTCGCCACCTTCCGGACCGAGGTCGATGATATAATCGGCGCATTTGATGACATCCATATTGTGTTCGATGATGATCAGTGTATGTCCGCGCTGGATCAGGGCATGGAAAGCCTGAAGCAGGCGCTTGATGTCGTGGAAGTGCAGTCCCGTAGTCGGCTCGTCGAAAATGAAGAGGGTAGGGTCCACTTTCTCCTGTCCCAGATAATAAGCCAGTTTGACACGCTGGTTCTCTCCTCCGGACAAGGTGCTTGAGGACTGTCCCAGTTTAATATATCCCAGTCCGACATCCTGAAGCGATTGCATCTTCTTGGCAATCTTGGTCTGTCCGTGTTCGGTAAAGAACTCTATGGCCTGGTTGACCGTCATGTTCAGCACATCGTAGATATTCTTGCCTTCGAACTTGACTTCCAGCACATCACTCTTGAAGCGTTTGCCATGGCAGGATTCACATTCCAGCACCAGATCGGCCATAAACTGCATTTCTACGGTTACGGTACCTTCGCCCTTACACTCTTCACAACGACCGCCTTCGGTATTGAAAGAGAAATAACCGCTGCTGAATCCCATCTGCTGTGCCAGAGGCTGGGAGGCAAACAGTTTGCGGATTTCGTCATACGCCTTGACATAAGTCACCGGATTGCTTCGTGAAGATTTTCCGATCGGGTTCTGGTCGATGAACTCGATGTTCTTGATGCGGTCCAGATCGCCTTCCAGTTTCAGGAACTCACCCGGTCGGTCGGTCACTTCGTCCATCTCTCTCTTCACGGCCCGATAAAGAATGTCACGCACTAAAGTAGACTTGCCCGAACCGCTGACGCCCGTTACTACCGTCATCACATTCAGCGGGAATTTCACGTCAATACCTTTCAGGTTATTGGCGCGTGCCCCTTTTATTTCCAGATAGTGCGTCCAGGGACGGTATTGTGCCGGCGCCTGAATCTTTTCCTGGCCGGTGAGGTATCTCACGGTGTGACTGCGGGTGTCCTGCGGTTTCTCGGCCAGCATCTTTTGCAGATTGCCTTGGAATACCACCTCGCCTCCCAGTCGTCCGGCGTCCGGACCGATGTCGATGATATAGTCTGCCGCGCGGATAATTTCCTCGTCGTGTTCCACTACGACAACCGTATTGCCCAGATCCTTCAATTGTTTCAGCACTTTGATGAGGCGGTCTGTGTCACGACTGTGCAGGCCGATGCTCGGCTCGTCCAGAATATAGAGAGACCCCACCAGACTGCTGCCCAACGAGGTGGCCAGATTGATACGCTGGCTTTCACCGCCCGACAGCGAATTGCTCAGGCGGTTCAGGGTGAGATAGCCCAGACCAACATCAAGCAGGAAGGAAATGCGGTTGTTGATTTCCGTCAGAATCCGCTTGGCCACCTGTTCCTCATGCTCATTCAGTTGCAGATTGTCGAAGAACACCTTCAGCTGTTCTATCGGCAAATCGACCAGATCAGATATGGAACGATTGTTGATTTTCACGTAGTTCGCTTCGGGGCGCAGGCGTGTACCGTGGCATTTGGGGCAGGTAGTCTTTCCACGGTAGCGGGCCAGCATCACGCGATATTGAATCTTATACTGGTTTTCCTCCAGCATTTTGAAGAACGTGTCGATGCAGGTCTCTTCCCGTGGATTTGCCGCTTTCGGGTCGCCGTGCCACAGATAATCCTTTTCGGCCTGAGTCAGTTCATAATAAGGCTTGAAGATCGGAAAGTGATGCTTCTCCGCTCTGCGGCAGAACTCCAGTTTCCATTCGCTCATCTTTTCTCCACGCCAGCATACCACAGCACCGTCGTACACACTGAGTGCCGAGTTTGGAATGACCAGACTCTCGTCCACACCGATTACTTTGCCGAAGCCCTCGCAGGCCGGACAGGCTCCGATCGGTGAGTTGAACGAGAACAGATTGTCCGTAGGCGGCTCGAAGGTGATACCGTCCGCTTCAAACCGTGTGGAGAAGAAATGCAGAATGCCTGCCGGATAGAAGCGTAGCACACAGGTGCCGTCCCCCTCGAAGAAAGCCGTTTCTGCAGAGTCTGTCAGACGGGAGATGACCGATTGCGACGTGTCGCAGCTCATACGGTCAATGAGCAGATAGATATCCTTCAGGGTTTCCGCATCCGGATCCTGTCCGTTGAGTTGCTGGAGATAGTCCTCGATGCGCACCATCTCTCCTTTGATATCCAGACGGGTGAATCCCTGTTTCAGATCCATGTCCAACTGTTCTATGACGCTTCTTCCTTCGGGAATGCGCAGGGGCGTGAGCACTGTGAAACGGGTGCCCGGAGAATAAGATAGCATGCAGTTTACCACATCTTCGGTAGTGTGCTTTTTGACTTCCTGTCCGCTGACGGGCGAGAAGGTGCGCCCGATGCGTGCGTAGAGCAGACGCAGATATTCATAGATTTCGGTCGAAGTACCCACGGTAGAGCGCGGGTTACGGCTGTTCACCTTCTGTTCGATGGCGATGGCCGGCGGAATTCCCTTGATGTAGTCACATTCCGGTTTGCTCATACGGCCCAAGAACTGGCGGGCATAAGCAGACAGGCTTTCCACGTAGCGGCGCTGTCCCTCGGCGTATAAGGTGTCGAAGGCCAAGGAAGATTTGCCTGAACCGGACAGTCCGGTAACGACAATCAGCTTTTCGCGCGGGATGTCCAGATCAATATTTTTCAGATTGTTGATCCGGGCACCTTTGATATGTATATATTGTTCCATGAGTGATTCTTTTTGTTCTGACGCAAAGTTACGAAAAAGTGGGTGAAGGACGTGAAGAGAATCCGTGAAAATACATTTATGTTTTGATTATCGGAAAAACAGACGAAATACAGGAAAAAATATCATCTGTTTTAAACCTTTACAGCAAAGTTCCATCTAAAATATAAAATCTTTTACTAACCTTTGGTTTTACCATGTTAAAAACCATCCGACTATGCTCCGTCTTTTATCTTTTGTCATCATATATATAGTCACTCTGCCGTTGTTTGCGCAAAATCCGGCAATCAGTCTTTGGGGGACAGTTTATGATAGTCAGTTCCGTGAACCGCTTCCCGGAGCCCATGTTTTGCTGCTCGACAGTGCGGATCGTACTCTCCGCAGTGTAGTGACCAAGACAGACGGCAGCTATTTCCTGACCGGAGTTCCGGCCGGAAATTTTCGTATCAAGGTAAGCTATATGGGCTTTCAGCCTCAGTTCTTCCGGATCAATCTGAAGGAACGTCAGGGGAAAGTTCGGGTTGCAGATATTTTTATGTCTGAGGAGTCGAGATATTTGCAGGAAACAGTGGTTACCGCTCAGGTGCCCGAAATCACCGTTTCGGAAGATACGGTGACCTATCATGCCGGAAGCTATGCCGTGACTGAAGGTGCCATGGTGGAGGAATTGCTCAAAAAATTGCCGGGAGTAGAGATTGACGAGTATGGCAAAATCACGGTTAACGGAAAGGAAGTGTCGCAAATATTGGTTGACGGAAAGGATTTTTTCGGAAAAAGTACGCAGACGACTCTGGAGAATCTTCCTGCTGATATCATTGAAAAGATCAAGGTTTATGACAAGCAGAGCGATCAGGCCCGCATTACCGGAGTTGATGATGGAAATGAGAAAACCGTGATCGACCTGTCGGTAAAGAAGGACCGTAAAAAAGGATGGTTCGGACAGGCTTCTGCCGGTGCCGGAACCCGTCAGCGCTATCAGGGCAAGTTCAATATAAACCGGTTTACGGAAGAACGAAAGATTACATTTCTGGGCAATGCCGGAAACCGGAACAACGGTGGACGGACCGAGCAGCAGACGGCAGGTATGAATTATTCGTTGGATAAGAAAACCATTGAAGCTTCGGGCAATGTACGCCTCACACACCGTTCGTCCGACCAGTACCGGGAAATCTTTTCCGAGTCTTTTGAAAATAAGCGTGCTCCCTTTTCGCAACGTGTTCAGAGCAGCGGAAGCGGAAACTGGAACATCAACACGGACCAGAAGATCGAGTGGCGGCCCGACACGCTGACCACCTTTCTGTTCAAACCTTCTCTTCGCTTTAGCAGACAAAACAGTCTCTCTTTTTCTGAATCCGCATCTTTCAGTGGTGACCCGTTTGCTTTTCCCGGTATATCTCATCCTTTGAACCAGCTGGACTTGTTGTCAGATAGTTTGGGAGTGAACCATAATCTCAATCAAAGTCATAACACGGGAGATAACTGGGGAGGAAATCTTACGGTGCAGTTCAACCGTCGGTTGCAGAAACCTGGCCGGAACCTGGGAGTGACAGTTTCGGGAGATATTAGTAGCAGTGGAAATGACCGTGACAATTATTCCCAAATCGATTATTATCAGTTGTTGGCTGCCAATGGTGGTGATTCTGTATATCGTAAAATCCAGTTTTATGAACAGAATGTGTTCCGCTACAACTGGGGGACATTGCTGAGCTATGGTGAGCCGTTGACTCAGAAAGTCAATCTGCAGGTCAGTTATCGTTTCAATATGAGTCGGCAAACGAATAACCGTGATGCTTATTTTCTGCAAGGAGAGGAGATGAATGCATCAGGTTTTACCGGACAGAATTATGCCGACGCACGTCCTTTTTCCCGGCGTGACAGTGCGCAGTGTCAGAGCACTTCCAACCGTTATATACATCAGGATATCCGCTTGCAGGTGCGTGTCAACGCATCCAAATACTTTCTTACGGCCGGATTCAGTCTGCAACCGCAGTATTCTGTTACGGATTACAACAAAGGAAATCAGGAATATCATATTGGTCGCAGTGTGTTTAATTATGCGCCGACAGCCAATTTCAGGTATCGTTTTTCCAAGCAGGAACAGTTGAAATTTACTTATCAGGGAAGCAGTAAACAACCGGATATTCTAAGTCTGATTCCTGATACGCTTGACAATGCCAATCCGCTGAATATCCGTTTGGGTAATTCCGGACTGAAGCCTTCCTTCACCCATCGCTTGAATTTTTCCTATAACAAATATTTGCGAGAGCGTCAACGTAGCTATGCTCTGAATCTGAATTATCAGGTTACGCAGAATGGTGTAGCCCAGCGTGTGGAATATGATGAACAGACCGGAGGACGCATCACCCGTCCCGAAAACATTAACGGTAACTGGAATGCTTCTGCGCGATTCAATATGAATACGGCTTTGGTCAATCCCCGTTTCCGCATCAACAGCAATACCGGAGTGAACTATAACCATATTCTGGGCTATGTGTACAAAAACAAGGTGACTCAGATCAATAAAACCCGTTCGGCAGTCTTTCAGGAACAGCTGCGCGGCAGCTATCGCAACGACTGGCTTGACTGCGGTCTGTCCAGCACCGTGCGCTACAACCTGTCGCGCAACACGATGGGCACCAACCAGCGCAATGTCTATCAGATAATCAGCGGTCTGGATCTTCAGGTCAAGTTGCCTTGGGGAATGAAGATTACGACCGATTTGAAGGAGAATTCCCGGCGCGGATATAGTGACGATGCCATGAACACCGACGAATGGGTGTGGAACATGCAGATCGCCCAATCGTTCCTGAAGCGCAAGGCAGCCACTATTTCCTTGCAGTGTTATGACATCCTGAATCAGAACAGCGATATAACCCGTCAGATTACCAGTTCCGGTCTGCGTGATGTCAAGACCGAGCGCATCAGCCGTTACTTCATGCTTCACTTCATTTACCGCATCAACCGCTTTGGTGGTAAGGCCTCGGCTCGCAAGTAATCGGTTATAAATCTGCTTTTTTCATGTTTCTTGTTCGTGATTACGGTGATATTTCTTATCTTTGCAACCATAACAAATACTCCAGAAAATACAGAACCGTTTCATGAAAAAGCTTTTTTTACTGGCCTTGTGGTGTGTATGGGCCCTGGCGCTTCATGCGCAGATCTCTCCCAAACGCGAATTTCGCGGTGCGTGGATTCAATGTGTGAATTACCAGTTCAAGGGTATGGGTACAGCCCGTATGCAGTCTGAGTTGACCTATCAGCTCAATGAGTTGCAGAAAAGTGGTATCAATGCCATTCTGTTTCAGGTGCGTCCAGAAGCCGATGCCCTTTATCAGAGCAGTTTCGAGCCTTGGAGCCGTTATCTCACCGGTCGTCAGGGAACACCTCCAGATCCGTATTGGGACCCGTTGCAGTGGATGATCGAGCAGTGCCATGCCCGTGGCATGGAGCTTCATGCCTGGATCAATCCTTTCCGTGCCAAGACCAAAGGAACCACTGAACTGGCCAAGAACCATCCGTATTTCCAGCATCCCGAGCGCTTTTTCAATTACGACGGACAGCTGATCTTTGATCCCGGAATTCCGGAGAACCACGATTATATTTGTCAGGTGGTGATGGATATCATGATGCGCTACGATATTGACGGCATTCACATGGACGACTATTTCTATCCTTATCCGGTGCCTGGAGTACCCATCCCCGACGATGCTACCTATGCCCGTTACGGCAAGGGTATGGATCGAGGCGACTGGCGCCGTGAAAACGTGAATGCTTTTATGAAGAAACTGCACGACTGCATCCGTTCTGTGAAACCTTGGGTGAAGTTCGGTGTGTCACCGTTTGGTATTTATCGTAATCTGAGTAGCGATCCCAAACGAGGCAGTAACACGAAAGGTCTGCAGAACTATGATGATCTTTATGCCGACATTCTGAAATGGGTGGAGGAAGGTTGGGTGGACTATAACATCCCTCAGGTATATTGGCAGATCGGACACCCTACGGCCGACTATATTACGCTGACCCGCTGGTGGAGCGAGCATGCCGGCAAGCGCCCGGTATATATCGGTCAGGATGTAGACCGCACGGTAAAATATTCCGACCCGGTGAATGCCAATACTCATCAGCAGGTGCGCAAGATGGACTTGCAGCGTTCGCTGTCCGGTATTGAAGGAAGCTGTCAGTGGTATGCCAAGGCTGTGGTCGACAATAAGGGAAACTATGCCAGCATGCTGCGCTACAAATATCACCGCTATCCGGCTCTTCAGCCCGAGATGCCATGGATAGACAAGAAAAGCCCCAAAAAGCCCCGTCGTGTGAAAGCGGTCTGGACTGAGGACGGATATATGCTTTTCTGGACAGCTCCGAGAGGCAAGAAGGAAATGGACAAGGCCGTGCAGTATGTAGTGTACCGTTTTGCGCCGGATGAGCATGTTGATCTGCGTTTTGCTGAGAACATTGTGGCCATTACGCGCAACACCTTTATCAAATTGCCATACGAGAACGGAAGTACGAAATATACTTATGTCGTTACCGCTCTGGACCGTATGCAGAACGAATCAAAAGGAAACAAGGAGAGTGTGAAACTCTAACACAAATACAATTATAAAAATTATTCATTATGTTTCTGTACTATTTATTAGGTATTAATCTGTTTGCATTCCTGCTTTATGCCAGCGACAAACGGAAAGCTTACCACCGTCGGTGGCGCATACCGGAGCGCGTACTCTGGCTTGTGGCTTTTGTCGGTGGAAGCAGTGGTGCTCTTTTATCGATGCACATGTTCAACCACAAGACACGTCATCTGACTTTCCGCTACGGTATGCCTTTGCTGTTGGCATTGCAGCTGCTGATGCTGCTGTATGCTGAGTACAGAGCCTGACCCGAGTGAGATTTCCCCCTGAGTACTTCGGGCAGAGTACTCCGGTACTTTGGGCAGAGTACTCCAGTACTTTGGGCAGAGTACTCCAGTACTTTGGGCAGAGTACTCCGGTATTTCGGGCAAAGGATGCTCAAACGGTAAGATGTACTGAATATATTGAAGAGGAGAAGGTTTTTTCCTGTCGGTGAGAGGCAAGGCTGTAAACAAAACGGTCCCGATGATTTGCAAAAATCACCGGGACCGTTTTGTTTAGTCATCGGCATCATCTGATCAGATGATGCGATGCAGTTATCTTGTGCATTCGATTACTCGTTGCTGAATTCCAGAGCACCGTCTTTTACGCGTACCACAATCGGCTTTTCGCGGTCGATGTTCTGTGCCAGCATGGTCTTTGACAAGTCGTTGAGCAGATAGCGCTGGATGGCTCTCTTGACCGGACGGGCACCGAATTCCGGATCGTATCCGGCATCGGCCAGGAAGTTCAAAGCCTCGTCGGTGAGCTTCAGTTTCACACCGTTGCCCTCGAGCATCTTCGTGATACCCTGGATTTGCAGGGAAACTACCTGCTTGATCTGGTCGTGAGTCAGCGGCAGGAACATGATGGTCTCATCAATACGGTTCAGGAATTCCGGACGGATGGTCTTCTTCAGCATGTTCATCACCTCTTTCTGAGTTTCCTCAATCAGAGCCTCGCGGGCCTGGGCGCTGCTGTTTTCGTTCAGCTTCTCGAACTGACTCTGGATGTATGCGCTGCCCAAGTTGCTGGTCATGATGATGATGGTATTCTTGAAGTTTACCACACGACCCTTGTTGTCAGTCAGTCGTCCGTCGTCCAATACCTGCAACAGAATGTTGAATACATCCGGATGAGCCTTCTCAATCTCATCGAAGAGCACTACAGAGTATGGCTTGCGGCGTACGGCCTCGGTCAGCTGTCCACCCTCATCGTAACCTACGTATCCCGGAGGCGCTCCGATGAGTCGGCTCACACTGAATTTTTCCTGATACTCGGACATATCGATACGTGTCATCAGCGTTTCATCGTCGAACAGATATTCAGCCAAGGCCTTGGCCAGCTCCGTCTTACCCACACCGGTGGTACCGAGGAAGATGAAAGAGCCGATCGGTCTCTTCGGATCCTGCAGTCCGGCACGGCTTCGTCTTACGGCATCGCTTACAGCCTGGATGGCCTCGTCCTGACCGATCACCCGTTTGTGCAGCTCCTCTTCCAGATGGAGCAGCTTCTCGCGCTCGCTCTGCAACATCTTGCTTACCGGTATTCCGGTCCAGCGGCTTACCACGTCGGCAATGTCCTCCGAGGTCACTTCCTCTTTGATCATGGCCTCTCCGCCCTGAGTCTCGCGCAGCTGTTTCTGGATGTTCTCGATTTCATCCTGCAAAGCCTTGAGTCGCCCGTAGCGGATTTCAGCCACCTTTCCGTAGTCGCCCTCACGCTCGGCGCGCTCGGCCTCCCACTTCAGCTGTTCAATCTGCTGCTTGTTCTGCTGAATCTTGTTCACCAGTCCGCGCTCGGCTTCCCATTTGGCCTTGTAGCTGCTTTCTTGTTCTTTCAGTTCGGCAATCTCCTTGCTCAACTGTTCCAGTTTCGGCTGGTCGTTCTCCCGCTTGATGGCTTCACGTTCGATTTCCAACTGTTTCAACCGACGTTCGATTTCGTCCAGCTCCTCGGGCACGGAGTCACGCTCCATTCTCAGCTTGGCAGCGGCTTCATCCATCAGGTCGATGGCCTTGTCCGGAAGGAACCGATCCGTAATGTATCGGTTGGACAGTTCTACAGCTGCAATGATGGCGTCGTCCTGGATACGAACCTTGTGATGGTTTTCGTAACGCTCTTTCAGTCCACGCAGGATAGAGATGCTGCTCAAGGTATCCGGTTCGTTGACCATAACCGTCTGGAACCGGCGCTCCAGAGCCTTATCCTTTTCGAAGTATTTCTGATACTCATCCAGAGTGGTGGCACCGATACTCCGCAATTCTCCACGAGCCAGAGCCGGTTTCAGAATATTGGCAGCATCCATGGCGCCTTCGCCCTTACCGGCACCCACCAGGGTGTGGATCTCATCGATGAACAGGATGATACGTCCTTCGCTCTTGGTCACTTCGTTGACTACCGACTTCAGTCGTTCCTCAAACTCACCTTTATATTTGGCACCGGCAACCAGCGCACCCATATCCAGAGAGTACAGTTGCTTGTCCTTCAGGTTTTCGGGCACGTCACCGCGCAGGATTCTGTGGGCCAGTCCTTCCACGATGGCTGTCTTACCTGTACCCGGCTCACCGATCAGAATCGGGTTATTCTTGGTTCTTCGGCTCAGGATCTGCAGCACCCGACGGATTTCCTCGTCACGTCCGATTACCGGATCCAGTTTGCCGCTGCGGGCCTCTTCCACCAGATTCTTGGCATATTTGCTGAGTGACTGATAAGTATCTTCACTGGATTGTGAAGTTACTTTCGAACCGTTTCTCAGCTCGTTAATGGCGCTCTCCAGTTCCTTTTCCGTCACTCCGGCGTCTTTCAGAATCTGGCTTACGTTGCTTTTTACGGCAAGCAGCGCCTTGATCATGTATTCAACAGATACAAATTCATCTCCGTTTTTCGTAGCAAATTCCTGGGCGCGGGTCAGTACCTCGTTGCACTCACGGCTCAGGTAGGGTTCGCCCCCCTGTACTTTTGGGCGGGAATCAATCTGCTTTTCCAGAACCAGCTCAATGTTTCGGGCATTGACACCTAATTTCTGGAAGAGAAAATTCGTTACATTTTCTCCTACTTTCAGGATGCCTGCCAACAAGTGCTCCGGTTCAATGGCCTGCTGGCCTTTGCTCTGTACCAGATTGACAGCTTCTTGGATTGCTTCCTGGGCTTTAATCGTAAATTTGTTAAAGTTCATGGCATTTCTCCTTTCTTATATTATCCTGAATATTATTGTTTTCAAATCTCTTTGTCGATTTGTGCTCGACACTCAATATACATCAAAAGGCTTGCCAAAGTGCCCGAAGTGACAAATTGTCTGATTTTCTGAAATATTGACAGAGTTAAAACTGTTTGTACTGACTGACCGACATGAAAAACGATATTGGGTCGGCTTCATTATACTTAAAATTCACTTGAAATATCAAGCACAGCACATAGCGGATTTTGAGCTTATTAATACCCAAAGGCTCTTTTATTTAATAAGTATTTATTTATTCTTTTCGAACAAGTTTACAATCTCGTCAGTCCAGTTGAGCGTACGGTGTGTCCATGTGTCGGCAATGAGCACTTTTCCTGTAGAGCAATCTATAAGAAAATGTGCCGGAACCCCTTTCACTCCGTACTTGTCGCGTATATCGCTGCCAACAATAACATTCTGCCACTGTGAATAGTCCTTGATGATTTCAAGCCATGCCGTGCGGTTGTCATCTATTGAAGCGGCGAAAACCTCAAAACCTTTGTCACGATACTGATTATATAAATCCGCAATTACGGGCATATCGGCACGGCAAGGCGCACACCATGTGGCCCAGAAAATCAGCAGGACATAAGTATTCGAGTCATCCTCTACAACACTTTTAAGTGACACCTCCTTGTCAGAAGGCGATTTCCCCGTAAAATCCTTATAGAGATTTCCCGGGAACGACTCACGTGCTTTGGCGGCATGCTCTTTTTCTTGTTCAATTCGCATCAGTGTTTCTTTACTGAGGGCCGCATAGCTCGCCTTCTGTCCCGCAGACATGGAGTTTATCAGATTCAGTTTCATCTCCCACGGCATGGAGAAATGATAACAGTCGAAAAGGAAACCGCCAACAGGGTTATCAATATTTTCCCTTATATACGAGGCGATAAAAGGGAACAGAGAATCCGGATTATTGACATGCGGCATCATTTCACGGCTGAATCTGTCAAGAACATTATTTAGCGAAGTTCCCGTCGCAACATGAAGATGATTTGTTTCAGGGTCAAATCCTTCGATTGAAATTTTACCCGGTTCCAGTATCAAATCTATAGATATTCCATCTTCACAATTCAGCGTATCTAAAACTGCCACAGTTGCTACCCTTATCGTATCAGCAACACCACGGAAAACAAAAGAATTTTTTTTGCACACCGTAGAATCGATAAATACAGGTTCTTCGTTGGCATCCAAGTAGAGAAGGTAGACTTTATTTCCGTCAGCAAAATCACTGGAACGTCCTTTGATTAAGTAGCTTGTTTTACTCGCGCAGGCCATTAACACTACCATCACAAAAGTACATACAGATACCTTTTCATAAATATTCAAAATTTGTAGGATTCTACGCTCCTTCTGATATGGATTATTATAGCAAATATATTACTTTTTCATTAAGTAATCACAACTGTTTTTATATTCAACGCAAAATATGAATATGATCATGGCGTTTACGGTATCTGCATATGGAAAGAAGCAAGCCTTAATAAACTTTAAAAGAGAAACGGGCGTACCTGCATTCCCTCATTTTTGTAGTAATTTTACACCTAAATAAATAGAAAATGAAGATAGGAATCATGACGGCCATGAGCTCAGAGTTTGAGCAGTTGGCCAAAAATCTGAATAACAAGGCGGAAAGCAAGGCCGGACCTTTTACCTGTATCAGCGGTGAGGCCGGCGGAAATGAGATTATTCTGTTGCAGTGTGGCATCGGAAAGGTGAACGCTGCCGCGGGAGCCATTGAACTGATTCATACCTTTGCGCCCGACGCAATGATCAGCACCGGTGTGGCCGGAGGTATTGATGTGCAGGTAGGAGTAATGGATGTGGTGGTGAGCCGCGAAATTGTCTATCACGACGTGTGGTGTGGCATGGGCAATGTGCTGGGACAGATCCAGGGCATGCCGGCGCGCTTTACGGCCAACGAAACCCTGTTGCAGTGTGCGCTGAATCTGGACACACCGACACGCATTCATGACGGACTGATCTGTTGCGGCGACCAGTTCATTACCGACCGTGCGGAGCTGGACAAGATCAAGTCAAACTTCCCCGAAGGACTGGCCGTGGATATGGAGTCGGCTTCCATTGCCCAGGTATGCCATTTGTATGGAGTGCCGTTCCTGAGTTTCCGCATCATCAGCGATACGCCGGGAGTGAAGGATCATGTGGAGCAGTATGAGAATTTCTGGGGCGAGATGGCCAACCGTTCTTTTGGTGTGACCCAAAGTTTCCTGAATGCTCTGCCGAATACATTAACCAAATAATCAGAACGACGATGAAGAAAATTCCAAGTTTTACGATAGACCATTTGCGTTTGCAGCGCGGCATCTATGTGTCCCGCAAGGATTATGTGGGCGATGAGGTGATCACCACCTTTGATATCCGTATGAAGAACCCTAACCGCGAACCGGCGTTAGGGCAGGGTGCCATTCATACCATTGAACATTTGGCGGCAACTTTTCTGCGTAATCATCCGATCTGGGCCGACCGTATCGTGTATTGGGGTCCGATGGGATGTCTTACCGGCAATTACCTGTTGGTGAAAGGTGATTTGGAATCGAAGGATATTCTGGGACTGATGCTGGAAACCTTCCGTTTTATTGCAGACTATAAAGGAGAGATTCCGGGAGCTACGGCAAAGGACTGTGGCAACTATCTGTTACAGGATCTGCCGATGGCCCGTTGGGAAGCCAACAAGTATCTGACCGAGGTACTGGAAGTCATCACCGACGAACAGTTGGTTTATCCGCAGTGATCCGCCGGTGCGGTTTGCTGTCTGAGTGAAAATGAATAGAAAGAGGTCTGCTCCAGCGGCAGGCCTCTTTTCCCGTAAATAATCAAGAAGAGAAAAAGTAAATCATGGCATTGAACGACAGTATTTTGTCCGAAATCATCTCCACGTCGCCCAGTGTGGAACTGTTGCGTCTGCGTAACCGGGAGCTGGTGTTGCTGTTTCTGTATCGCACATTCTATCATAAGCCCGATCCGGTGGCCTATGAGCACCTTTGCGTGCAGCTGTCCGATTACCTGTGCGAGGAGCATCTGGACCAGGACGAGGAGAGTGGCATTTCGGTGTTCGACACCTACGACGAGAAGGCGCGCAAGTATATCATGCGCTGGACCGATAAGGGATTTTTGCGGAACTATCAGGAAGAAACGGGCGAGGTGTTTTACGAACTTTCGTCGTATGCCAGCAAGACGCTCGACTGGCTTCTGAGTCTGAAGAAGGAGGATTTTGTGGGCACCGAGTCCAAGTTCATGAATCTTTTCTCCCAGATGAAAGAACTGGTGGAGTTTACCAATGAAGACAAGGATGAGCGTATCCGTATTCTCGAAGCCCGAAAGCAGGAGATAGAACACGAGATACAGACCATCCGTGCCGGAGGAGATGCCCGGGTGTTTGAGGAATATCAGATTCGTCCGCGCTTCCGGCAGATCACCCAGTCGGCCAAAGACCTGCTTTCCGACTTCAAGGAGGTGGAAGAGAACTTCAAGAATATCACCAAGAGCATCTATCAGAAGCATGCCGAAGGGGGATATACCAAAGGCGACATTCTGGGATTCACGTTCGATGCTCTGGAAGATTTGCAGAACAGTCCGCAGGGACGCAGCTTCTACGCTTTCTGGGACTTCCTGCTCAGTCCTTCCCTGCAAGAGGAGTGGGACGAACTGGTGAGCGGACTCTTTGAAACGCTCGACCATAAAAGCATTCAGGAACGTGACCAGTTTCTGCGCAACATGAAGCAGTATCTCTATGCCGCCGGAAAGAAAGTATATCAGGCCAACGACAAGATGGCCGAGAAACTGAGCAAGATCATTTGCGAGCAGGAAGCGCCGAAACAGGTGGCTGCCCGCAAACTGATTCAGGATATTCAGGCCACTCTGCTGGAACTGGCCCAGAAGAACTGCAAGCCCGAGGTTTCCCTGTCCGTGGAAATGTTTCCCGAAATCCGGATGCCTGCGGAGCGCAAGCTCACTCTGGAGCGCAACACCGAAGTGGTGTATCGGCAGGTGCTTGAGGTGGCGGCTTCCGATATCACACAGGCCGACTATGCCGACGCCCTCTTTGCCACGCATACGGTGGACCGCGGCATTCTGAAACAGCGCGTCCTTACGGCCCTGAAACGCAAGAAACAGGTGTCGCTGGCCGAAGTGATCGAGCGCAACGGCGGACTGGAAAAAGGACTGGCCGAGCTGTTCGGCTACATCGGTCTGCTGTCGGAATTCCGTTACCATGTGCATACCGAAAAGACGGTGGATGTGCCGTTTAATACCGCTGAGAACAAAATGATCCGAGTACCCGAAATAATTATTGTCAGATAAACTATGATGGAGAATAAAAGAGCGCCTTATGCAAGAGCTGTTGTCTGCCTGCTGAAAGGAATCGTAAATGCCTCAGACCGCGTCTGGGAGGATGTGTTGCACTATCAGACCGAGATACAGAAATACCTGATGCAGATCGGTATCGAACTGATTGTGAAACGTGAGGAAGGTTTTGCCTATATCCGTCAGACTACGGACGAGGAAGGCAATACCGTGGGACTGGTTCCCCGTAAGCAGCTGGGATTTGAGATTTCCGTGATTCTGGTGATTCTGCGTCAGGTTCTGGAAGATTTTGACAATAATCTGGATGAGCTTTATGCCACAGAGTGCTATCTCACGGCCGAAGACATCAAGGAGCGGGTGGAGCTTTTCCTGCCCGAGAAGTTCAACCGGGTGCGCCTGCTCAACGAGCTGGATGCCTATATTGCCCGCATCGTGCAGTTAGGCTTCCTGGTGGAGAAGCGCAACGAAAACCGGGTGTCTTATCAGATACACCGCATCATCAAGGAGAAAGTGACTTTGGATCAGCTGTTGGAATTTAAGCAAGAATTGGAAAAGTATGTTGAGTCTGTTTAATACACGTTCCGAAATGTCGGGTTTCCGGTTGCAGTATATGGAAATCTACAATTGGGGAACGTTTCACGAAAAGATATTCAGAATGGCGCCCGAGGGAAACAATGCCCTGCTTACCGGTGCCAATGCCTCCGGAAAGAGTACGCTGATCGATGCGCTGCTCACCCTGATGGTGCCCGCCAAGAAGGACCGTTTCTATAACCAGTCATCGGGTGTGGAGAAAAAGGGAAACCGTACGGAGGAAACTTATGTGTTGGGACACTATGGAAATATCCAGAAGGACGGCGAGAATGCGGTGACTACCCAGGCCCTGCGCGACCAGAGTACTTATTCGGTGTTGCTGGCCAGCTTCATGAATACGGACGATCAGCATGTGGTTACTGTGTTTCAGGTGCGCTGGTTCTCTTCGGGAGAACTGCGCCGCACTTTCGGCTTGGCGCATTGTCCGCTGGAGATTCAGCGTGACTTCCAGCCGTTCGACGGGCGCGGCAACTGGCGCAAGCGCCTGGAAGCGGCCTATAAGGGACCGCGCACGATGGTGGAATTCTTTGACGGTCCGGTGGGATATGCCGAGCGCATGACCCAGTTGCTCGGCATGCGTTCGGTCAAGGCGCTGAGTCTGTTCAACCAGATTGTGGGTGTCAAGGTGCTCGATGATCTGGATGACTTTATTCGCACGAACATGTTGGAGGAACTGGATGCCGAGGGGCAGTATATCCAGCTGAAGGACAGTTTTACCACGCTGATCGAGGCCAAGAACAACATCGAGAAGGCCAGTATGCAGATTGAGATGCTTCGTCCCATTGCGGAACTGGCCGATAAGATCGGGCAGGCCGACGACCGCCTGAAACAGTTGAACATGGACAAGGACACGGCGGTGTACTGGTTTGCCCGTCAGCTTATCAACATGGGAGAGGAGCGCCTGTCCTGGGCCGAGAAAAGCAAGACACAACTTCAGAAAGAGCTGGAGAAACTGCGTGCCAAGGAAGAGAAACTTCGTCAGGAAGAACGCAGTCTGGCCATCGCCATCGAACAGGATGAAGTGGGCCGTAAGGTGAAGGAACTGGAGGATGAGGCCCGTCAGTTGGCCGAACTCCGTGACCAGCGCATGAAGAAGATGGACGAATACAACCGGTTAGCCGAACAGTTGTCTTTGAAAACCAATCCGCAGAAAGACACTTTCTTGAAACAGCAGGAAGAGGCGGCCGTTCGGTGTGAGCGCATCCGCGACGAGCAGGAGGCTTGCATCCGTCAGACCATCGCCCTGGAGAATGAGCAGAACGAGCTGGCCAAGGAACTGAAAGAACAGGTGGAATATGTGGAGCTGATCCGTAAGAACAAAAACAATATTCCGGCCAAGGAGATGGAAATCCGCGACGCGTTGCTTCGTCATACGGGAGCCACCAAGGAGGAACTGCCTTTCGTCGGTGAGCTGATCCGTGTGCGGGATGATGAGAAAGAGTGGGAGGTGGCCATCGAGAAGATCCTGCATCACTTTGCCCTTCATCTGATGGTGCCGGAGAAATATTATCATCAGGTGGCTGAGTACCTGAACGAAAACAATGTGGGAGGCCGCATCCTGTTCTTCCGTTATGTGCCTTATTGCGGACTGAACAATGCCTCGCTCTATGACTGGCCGGAGGATACGCTCATCTCCAAGATCGAGATCAAGGACACTACGGAATATGAGGAGTGGGTGCGCGATACGATTCTGGAGAAATTCAACTATACCTGTGTGCCGTCGCTCGAAGATTTTGAGCGGTGCAAGGAGAAGGCCGTGACCCGTGAAGGACTGATCAAGACTTCGGGTGATCGCCATGAGAAGGATGACCGTCCGCACGTACTGAAGCGCGAGAACTATGTGCTGGGCTGGGAGAACCAGGAGAAACTGCGCCTGCTGCAACAGGAAATCCGCCAGATGCAGGAACAGGAAAACGAGAAGCGCGGACAGCAGGTGGAACTGGAGAAGAAACGCCGTGCTCTGGAGCAGCAGCAGGATGCTTTGCGCAAGCTGACGGAACTCTTTACCGACTATGAGCTGATGGATTGGGCGGACTATGCCCAGCAATATCAGAACAAAATGGACGGTCTGGAGGTGCTGCGCCGGGAGAGTGATCATGTGAAGACCCTGCATGAGCAGTTGGAAAAGGTACGCGAGGAACTGAAACAGGTGTCGCAAATGGCGATAGAGGCCAAGACCAAGGAGATATTCGGACAGGAGAATCTGATCGAGCAGACACAGACCGAGCTGAGCGAAAACCAAAAGGTTATCGCTTCCATAAAATCGTTGCTCTTTACCGATTTTGAAAAAGAATATGCTTATCTTTGTGAACTGACCTACGATCAGCTGAAACAGGAGCGCGGCGAGTTCCAGAAAAAGAACGAGCGCACCCGCGGACGTCTGGCGGCCGAAAAGCGCGGTTATGAGGATGAGGCCAAGATTCTGATTGCGGCTTTCAAGCATCCCGACGAGGAAATCACCGAACGCTTCAAGGACTGGCGTTCGGATGTGGATGCCTTGCCCGATGCCAACCACATTGAGCTGATCGAGGCTTATACGGCCATGCTGGCCCGTCTGGAAAAGGAGAATCTGCCGAAGTATGAAAAGCAGTTTGACGGATATATCCAGAAAACACTGATCGATAAGGTGGGTGAGTTCCGCATGTTCTTTGTCAGCTGGGTGGATTCCATCAAGGAGAACATTGCCATGCTCAACGAGTCGCTCAAGGGTATTGAGTACCGCAAGGCGCCGTCTACCTATATCCAGCTGGTGACCAATGTGCGGATCAATGAAGAGGTGCGTGCCTTCCGCAAGATGATGGAGGAGGCCATACCCGATGTGAAGCGCATCAATGCTTCGCCCGAGGGCCGTCGTGATCATTTCTACGATCATATTGAACCGCTGATGCGCCGCCTGGAGGATGAAGACTGGCGCGACAAGGTGATGGATGCCCGTGGATGGTTTACCTACAAGGCCGAGGAATTCAACCAAAGCACCGGCCGCAAGGAAACGACTTATGAGAATATGGGCCATCTGTCGGGCGGTGAGAAAGCGCAGCTTACCTATACGATTCTGGGATCGGCCATCGCTTATCAGTTCGGACTGACCAAGAGTGGGGCGCAGGCCAACTCCTTCCGCTTCATTGCGATTGACGAGGCGTTCAAGGCGCAGGACGAAACCAAGGCCCGCTATCTGATCAACCTCTGCAAACAGCTGCACTTGCAACTGCTTGTGGTGACTCCGAACGACAATATTCACATTGTGGAGAACGACATCTCTTATGTGTATTTCACCGAGCGCAAGGAAGAGAAAACCTCATGGCTGTATAGCATGCCGATAGAACAGTGGGAACAGAAAAAGAATAATACATTATTGTAAACCGATATAAAAGTATGAGATATTTAATCGTTTCAGATATTCATGGCTCGCTGCCTGCTTTGGACAAGGTGCTGGCCTTTTACGACGAGAAACAGTGTGACATGCTGTGTATCCTGGGTGATATCCTGAATTACGGTCCGCGTAACGGGCTGCCCGAAGGACTGGATCCCAAGGGCATTGCCGAGCGTCTGAACGCACGGGCCGACCGTATTGTGGCGGTGCGTGGCAACTGCGATTCGGAAGTGGACCAGATGCTGCTGGATTTCCCGGTGCTGGCCGACTATGCGCTGCTGGTGGACCGTGGCCGCCGTTTTTTCCTGACACACGGACATGTGTATTCCGAAAGCAATATGCCGAAGGGCCGTCCCGAAGTCTTTATGTACGGACACACCCATCTCTGGAAACTGGAGAAAACCGAGGACGGAACAGTGGTGTGCAACACCGGTTCCATCACTTTCCCGAAAGGAGGCAATCCGCCTACCTTCGCCCTGCTCGACGACCAGGTGCTTTCCATCTATCATCTGGACGGAACCCTGCTCAAGAGTCTTTCGCTATAATATAAATAAGGAATAGAACGAAATATATGGAAACAACAAAATGGAGTGAACACGTGATTCTGGTGCAGGCCGACTATGTGGACCGCGTGGCATTTGATCTGAGCGTAAATTACGAGCGTATGTTGGGCCGTCGCATCCCCAAGGCCGATCTGGCACACTGGCTGGTATGCGCCGCGCTGGACGGAGGCGTGACTCCCGGAGCCAACGAGATACAGGTGGTGCTGATTCACAGCAAGGAGAAGAAGCAGCTGGACAATTTCCTGCCGGCTTCCTTCAGTCAGGAACTCGACGGAAAAGGATTCGACGACCCGCATCTGGGTACCTTCTCCATCAGTTCGCTGCAAGTGGAGAATCTGGTGTCGGCATCGGAGTTCTTTGCCCAGGCCTTTGAAACCCTGGCCGACGCCAAGGAAGTGAAGAATCTGATTGTGGTGCCCGATCCCGAAGCTTCGGTCTACGATCTGATGGCCATCATGGATCATGTGGAAGGCGAGAAGAATGTCACCCTGCTGACCATGGAGCCATTGAACAGCAAGCGTTTCAAGAATGACATATTGGGCTATTCACTCACGAGCGCTTTAGGCGTTCGTGGCGATGAGTTCAAATAAAATACGTAAAAAGAAATCATAAAGTAAAAAAATGATTATCTTTGCATAGAACTCAATCCGCCGGAACAAACCGGACAGGTGAAACTTGTTATTAATTAATTATCTAACTCCTAGAATTTATCAAAAAGAAATGGGAAAAGTTTTGATTATCGGAGCTGGTGGTGTGGCTACTGTGGCCGCACACAAGGTGGCTCAACATCCTGAAGTTTTTACTGAGATTATGATTGCCAGCCGTACGCAGTCAAAATGCGACGCGATTGTTAAGGCTATCGGAAATCCGAATATCAAAACGGCACAAGTGGATGCCGACAGTGTGGAGCAGTTGGTGGAACTGTTCAACAACTTCCGTCCGGATATCGTGATGAATCTGGCTTTGCCTTATCAGGACCTGACCATCATGGAGGCTTGTTTGCAGACCGGATGCAACTATCTGGACACCGCAAACTATGAGCCGAAAGACGTGGCTCACTTTGAGTACAGCTGGCAGTGGGCTTACAAGCAGCGCTTCGAAGAGGCCGGACTGACCGCTATTCTGGGATGCGGTTTCGACCCGGGAGTTTCCGGTGTATATACCGCTTATGCTGCCAAGCACCATTTTGACGAGATCCAGTATCTGGACATCGTGGACTGCAACGCCGGTAACCATCACAAGGCTTTCGCAACTAACTTCAATCCGGAAATCAACATCCGTGAAATCACTCAGAACGGACGTTACTATGAGAACGGACAGTGGATTGAAACCAAGCCGATGGAAATCCATAAGGATTTGACCTATCCGAACATCGGTCCGCGCGACTCTTACCTGTTGTTCCACGAAGAGCTGGAGTCTTTGGTGAAGAACTTCCCGACCATCAAGCGTGCCCGCTTCTGGATGACCTTCGGTCAGGAATATCTCACTCACTTGCGTGTGATTCAGAACATCGGTATGGCCCGTATTGACGAGGTGGATTACAACGGCATGAAGATTGTTCCGTTGCAGTTCCTGAAGGCTGTGTTGCCTAATCCGCAGGATCTGGGAGAGAACTACGAGGGCGAGACCTCAATCGGTTGCCGTATCCGTGGTTTGAAAGACGGTAAGGAAAAGACTTACTACGTATACAACAACTGTAGCCACCACGAGGCATATCTCGAAACCGGTATGCAGGGTGTAAGCTACACTACCGGAGTGCCGGCCATGATCGGTGCCATGATGTTCCTCAAGGGAATCTGGAAGAAAGCCGGTGTATGGAACGTAGAAGAGTTCGATCCGGATCCATTCATGGAGGCTCTGAACCAGTATGGTCTGCCTTGGCATGAGGTGATCGACGGAGATCTGGAATTATAATTAAATTGAAATGAGTGATATATACCGACTCTTTAAGGTTTTTGGAAAAATCCGGAGTTATCGGTTGAAACTAGCTGCAATATATCTTCTGCACCGGACGGGCAGAAGATATATTGGTGTTTTTCTGGATCCCGTTTTATCCTGTAATTTCCGCTGTCGTATGTGTTATTTCAGCGATGAAGGCCGACGCAAGGAACTGCATGGAGTTCTTGCGCTGGAGGACTATAACCGCATGGCTGAAGCGCTGTTTCACCGTGCCCTGAAGTTGCAGATCGGTTGCGGGGCGGAACCCACATTATATAAAGATCTGGAGGAAGTGATCCGTAAGGCACGGGCGTGTGGGGTTCCTTATATTTCTATGACTACTAATGGGTTTCTGTTAAGTGAAGAGAAATTATGTCGCTATATAGAAGCCGGACTCAATGAAATCACGCTTTCTGTTCATGGTACTTGCAAGGAGACCTATGAATATTTCATGACCAACGGCAGTTTTGAACAGTTTACTTCTCTTTTGAGGATTCTGGGGCGGATAAAAGAACGCTATTCTTCTTTTCTGGTTCGTATCAATTACACGATGAACGAGGATAATGTGGAAGAACTGGTCCATTTGCCGGAGCTTTTGCAGGCGGTAGCCATAGATGTATTGCAACTGCGTCCGGTACAGAAGATAGGGGAGAGTAGCAATTATTCCAATTATTCGTTGAAACGGATTACCGAGGTTTATGATTCGGTGTTGTTGCCGTTGCAGAAATATTGTGAGCAGCATCAGATCACTTGTCTGATTCCGGACAAGGACAATCTGACGGTACTGGAGCAGAACAAGGCTGATAGAGACTGGATGATTCAGGATCTGACCTATTGTTATATATCCCCAGACTCCTGTTGGAAAGAGGATTTTGACTATCGTACAGAAAATTTTGAGACTTATAGCAAACGTACGAATATATCCGGAAAGATATGGAACTATATTTTCCGTGGAGAAAAAAGAAGAACTGGTAAAAATGACCGGACCAAGAGTTTGAATTACAAACTTAAATAGTCCGGGTGATAAATTATATGATTATGGCAAAAAAAGAAGAAGAATTGAATATGTTTGCCGCCCCCAATAGCGAAAAGCTGAAAGCTTTGCAGGCGGCAATGGATAAGATTGAGAAGAACTTCGGTAAGGGTTCTATCATGAAGCTGGGTGACGAGCACGTAGAACAGGTGGAGGTGATTCCTACCGGTTCTATTGCTTTGGACGCTGCTTTGGGAGTAGGCGGTTATCCGAAAGGACGTATTATTGAAATCTATGGTCCGGAAAGTTCCGGTAAGACCACTCTGGCCATTCATGCCATTGCTGAGGCACAGAAGGCCGGCGGTATTGCCGCTTTCATTGATGCCGAGCATGCGTTCGACCGTTTCTATGCGGCAAAGTTGGGCGTGGATGTAGACAATCTGTGGATCTCACAGCCGGACAACGGTGAGCAGGCTCTGGAGATTGCCGACCAGCTGATCCGTTCATCAGCCATTGACATCATCGTGATTGACTCTGTGGCTGCCCTGACTCCGAAGGCCGAGATCGAAGGGGATATGGGCGACAACCGTGTAGGCTTGCAGGCCCGTTTGATGAGCCAGGCTTTGAGAAAGCTGACTTCTACCATCAACAAGACCAACACAACCTGTATCTTCATCAACCAGCTGCGCGAGAAGATCGGTGTGATGTTCGGTAATCCTGAGACTACTACCGGTGGTAACGCTCTGAAGTTCTATGCCAGCGTGCGTCTGGACATCCGTCGTGTGACCAGCATCAAGGACGGCGACGAGGTGATCGGTAATCAGGTACGCGTGAAGGTAGTGAAGAATAAGGTGGCTCCTCCGTTCCGTAAGGCTGAGTTTGAAATTACCTTTGGCGAGGGAATCTCAAAAATCGGTGAAATCGTGGATTTGGGTACCGAACTGGGCATCCTGAAGAAGAGCGGTTCCTGGTACAGCTATAACGAGACCAAGATCGGTCAGGGACGTGATGCCGTGAAGAATATGTTGCGCGACAATCCAGAACTGTGCGAGGAAATCGAAGCTCAGATTACCGCGGCTTTGAAGGATTCTTCTGCTTCTGCGGAATAATATTTTCAGACTGAACTTTTATCATTACTGAAACAAAGAGAGGTGTCCAGGCTAAAATGACTGCCCCTCAAAGTTACAGAATGCAACTATAACATGAAAAAGGGTCGTATCAAACTCTGTATGGAGTCATGATACGGCCCTTTCTTTTGTTTCTGAAGGTACTCAAATTTCAAATTGTTTTATTGTTTCTTTCCCACCCAATCGAAGTTATAGCTCACGGTAAGCATCACATAGCGGGGCAGTACGTCGGTATATTGTTCTATACGTCCGGTAGTGGTTACCTCGCTGCGATAGGTGCTGGCTTGCGCCAGGAGATCGTGCGCTGTGAGGTGAATGCCAAGGCGGTCATCAAAGAAATACTTGGAGAGTGAAACGTCCCAGTTGGTCACCGTGTGGTTGAGCTCGGCCTGACTGTTGCCGGCATAGAGCGTGGTCCGTATGAGAGTGGCCAGCTGAATGTCCCAAGGCAAGGTATAGCTGATGTCGCCATAGAGTCTTGTTTCACGATAGCTGTCGGTCATGCCGGACTGGGTAACATGCCGGAAGGCAGTGTTCCAATAACCGTAGAAGCGGAATTTATTGCTGTATGTCGCCTTGAGTGTAAGCATCGGTACCAATCCCACATTGCGGAGCAGACCGGCGGTTGTCGCATTGTCCTCTGCCAGGAAGGACAGATTCTCTGCCTGATAATAATCGGCGGCGAAGGACGCGGAAAGATACAAGCGCTTTTTGCTGTCGAGTGGAGTGGAAAACTCCGTGCGACCTTGGACGGCGTGTGTCCGCGAAGTGTTGACCGGCTGATAGGTACGGATACCCGTGGCCGGATCATAGACCGACTGCGTGGCTATGTCGTTGTGAAGGCGGCGGTAAGTGGCGTCGATATGGAAGGAACGGCCGCTTTTGACGTGTTGCAGGCGATAAGCGGAACTCAGACGATGCGTGAACGAATTGCCTAGACCGGCATTTCCTACAAATCGGTTCAAGGGGTCGGAAGCATCACGGATGGGCAATAACTGTGTCAATTCAGGCATGGCGGGCAGACCCTGATAACCGGCATCCCACTCCGGCATCCAGATGCGTCCTTCACGGCTTTCATGTTTCCATTTCAGAGTCAGGGCAGGACTGAAGAAAAAGCCCTCACGCCACGGACGATACCTATGGCCCTCACGATCATAGTCGAGCATACGATGCTGGTAGTAAAACGATTCGTTGGCTTCAATCTGCAAAGATGTGCCGCGCTCAAAGAACACCTTGTGCGACAGACGTACACCGGCTTCAGCCTTTTCCTCCCTCTCGGTGGCATAATAGCTGTTGGCTGCATCCAGACAGAGCGACTGCCACTCCGTCTCAGGCAGTCGGCCCAGACTTTCAACTCCCCATCCCTGTTGTTCGGACCACTCGGTCATGCGCTCCAGACGATATTCCGGATGATTGGCCGTACCGTAGCGGTGAGAATACCGCAAGAAAGGTTTTACCACACCGTTATAGCGTTCCGGACGTTCATAGTGGTGAACCCATTCCAATTCAGGGTTGAGGTCCAAGAGATAATCGCGGCGGTACAGATAACGGCGGCGGGCATCGGTAGTTCCGTCAGTATAGGTTGTAAGGCGATAGTTGGAAAAGTCGCGCCGGGTCTGTGTCTCGTGCTTGAGCAAAGCATTGAAGTTAAGCAGGTCCGCGCCAAACACAAATGTAGAGTGCCACTCCGGACGGTGGATGATGCTGTGCGAGCGGGAAAGTTCGGGATCGAGCAGACTGTAGAGCAGGGCGTTCTCGTCCGCTTCCTTTTCTTCAAGGCGGATGATACTGTCGAGCGAGAGTCCTTCCCACGCCGCCTTGGCGGGCAGGTAATAAGAAAGGCTGCGGCTGTCGCGCGTGCTACGGCTGCGCTCATAGTTGAAGTTATAGTTCAATGAATGTTGCCATCGTTCCAACTTGCGGAACCGTAGTCCGGCAGAAGCCATAGCCGTCACATCTTCTCCGTCAAGATGTTCGGCACTGCGGCTCATGAGGTTATCCGGCAAGAGATAAGTCTCATTGTTCTGCCAGCTTTCTTTGTCCGTATCCTTGCGGCTGACCGATCCGCCGGAGGTGAAACGCCAGGTCTTGTCCGGTTCTATATAATAGGAAAAGCGTGCGGTCTTGGTACTGATGCGACCGGCCGGATCGACTTCTTCCGTATTGGCTATATCCATTATCTGGCGGCTTTTGTTAAAGTTGTTTACATCGGCATTGACACTGAACATCTGCCGGTCATCAAAGCGCATCAGAAATGCCTGACCGCCCCAAAGTTTTCCAGTGCCCGCATCGGCAGAAAGTTTTGCCATCCATGTGCCGATATATTGACGCTTGAGATGCACATCCATCACATAACTCTCGTCGTGCATGTCCTGTCCGGTGAGTTCCGACTGCTCGCCGGCTTTGTCGTAAACCTTGATACGGCTCACGATATAGGCGGGCAGGTTATCGAGCGCGGCCTCAATATTCCCCTGAAAAAAGTCCTTGCCGCTAATCAGCAGATTGTCTACCCGCTTGCCGTTGATGCGTATCTCGCCATCCACCATCTCCGCACCGGGCAGTTGCCGGACAAGTTTTCTCAGAGATTCTGTCTGCGTCACATTAAAGGCATCTGCATTGTAAACAAGAGTATCCCCTTTGTAAAACACCTTGATACGGGTGGCATTCACCACCACTTCATTAAGCTTCCGTTCCTTGGTTTGGGGGATAAGATAGATTGTAGGCACCTGAACCACAGTGCTTCCGGCATCAGGCTCAACCTTACAATAATACTCCTCAAAGCCATTGGCCTGTATGAAGAGCATAAAGGCTTTTCGTGCCGGAGTGACAAAGGAAAACGTTGCACCGCTGTATTTGTCTACATAGTTATTCTCCCAGTTGTCGCCCTTTTCGGTCACTATGCGATAACGTGTGGTGTCCGTTGCCAAAACAGTAGAACTGTCGGTGGTCATCAGGCTGACTGTGGCGCGGTTTATACATTCCAGTGTCATGGCATTGATAACATCGCCGTTGATTCGGATTTCTTGGGCAGAAACGGCATTGAAAAATCCTATAAGTAAAATGAATAATGAGGTTCTAAATACAAGAATTTTGATTAAACAGGATGCTGGCATCTGTCGGTTCGGATTGATTTGTGAATTGCTCATACACATATACATTTTGAATAGTTACTCCTTTTATTCAGCCATTATTTCTTTTTCTCCACCTTATTAAACTTCCATGTTAAAGAAAGGAGAACGTAACGAGGGAGGACATTGGAAAATTTCTCAATGCGCCCCTGAGAGTTTACATTTACGTATGTATACCGGTCGCGTCCCAACAAGTCATAGCCTTTGAGCATGAGGGTGACTGAACGGAAGCTACGTGACAGGCTTGCGTTCCAAAGCAAACGCGTATCGTTGAGCGAAGCATCATTGAAACCATAGCGGGAGGTCAGACGGAAATTTGTTGCAAACATGATTTCGCCTGGCAGCGGTACCTGGGCATTCAGATGATACACCACATCGGTTGTGCGGATCCGGACAAAGTCTTCACGCTCACCGTCCACGTTTCTCCAGTCCTACGCCTCCTGTAATCAGGGAATTTGCGATAGGGGCATAATTGAATGAGATTTCGGGGCTGGTTTGCAGGGTGCCTACGTAGCAGGTTGACGTTCTCTCTTCATCTTTTTCAAACGAAAGGTCCGCGCTATGCAGATAGCCGACTTTCAACCGTGCCTGAAGGGAAATGCTTCCTTCCTTGTTAAGAGGCACATTGTACCAAAGGTTATAATTCGTTTGCCAATTTCCGTTTATGTTCACCCACTGAGAGGTCCGGACACCTGTTTTACTGTCGTATGTTTGTGCGGCTGCTACCTGATTGTGCCAGCGGGTATAGTCGATAGAGGTGTTCATGGAGCGCCCTTGTTGGTGTGAGCGGTTAAGTTGAAGTGTGAGCCGGTCGCTGCGCATATTTTTCAAATCGGGATTGCCCAAATTGATGAAAAGCGGATCGGAGGCGTCTGTCAAATCGAGCATATAACGTAGATTCGGCTGCGAGTTTGTGGCATTATACTTCAGCGTGACACTTAATTTTGTTCCATTTTTATCTCCCTCTATGGGGCGCCAACGAACAGAAGCCGAAGGTTCTGCAAGCCAGGCATGGCGTGCGACGTAATAGGTCGTACCAAATCGCTGGTAATGCAAGCTGGCATCCTCACGGTGAAGGTTCAGGGTGGATTTTATTTCAAGCCAACCCATTTTGGGCAGTTTCCGGTCATAGAGATAGTCCAGAGAGAGGCTGTGGCGTGAGGTACGTGCGGTAGAGAAATAGCTGTTGTCCATATCCATACAGCGGAGGAGCTCCTCGCGGGCAGAAGGAAGCAGGTTGAGCCGCTCCATATCTCCATCGGCCCACTCTCCGCCTAACCAGTCCAGACGATAAAGCGGATTGTCCTCGGAATCCTCCTTTTGGGAAAAGGCATATCCGGATGTCAGTTGTCCGTTCGCTTGCTCTGTTTGGAGGTGCTTCCAGAAGAATTTTCCCTGAAGGTTGTAATCGTAATGACGGCTATTGGCGTCCAGGAAACGATGACGATAGTCTGCTGCCTGTCCGGTCTTGGGGTATTCCAGACGGTAGATGTCAAAGTTCTCCTTTGCTCGCTTGTTGTGTCTGAAGAATGAGATAGTCGTTGATTTTTCTTGTGTATACATGGTGTTCTGTTTTTCTTTATTGCAAATATATTATTTTTCTATAAATACATATGGTTATTTATAAAAAATATGCTTTCTGGATTTTATTTGCCAAAAGTTCATCTCATATATTGTTTATTTCTTGCTTCGTCTTATCCGATGTTTCTGTCAGGAAACTGATATTTTCGAAGAGAAATTCTTTTTGTATCTATTTTTTACCAGTCTGTAGTTTTGTACTTGAATTTTTTGCAGACGAATTGAATGTCGGTATTCTTTAAAAGGAGTTCTTATTGTAATATTTTGTAAATCATTTGTTGGATCAAATAATTGAAGCGAAAGAAAATACAGGTTGTTTGTCTGTACTTTCTTTCGCTTCAAAATTCAGATTATCTGATGCTTGTATGTTTTGTCTGATCCTGTTAATGGGTTAGAAATTAAATCCGGCCCGCACATAGGCACCGAAGGCTTTGCTTCGGCTGCAATAGTGCAGCGTGGCACCGATGGGACCGATGATGGTCTTCCAGTCATACTTTATGGCTCCTCCGATGATGTGGTATCCCTTTTCCTCATCGGCTCCGAAACCGTCCTGAAAGAATTTCAGCCATTTGTCGGATGTGATGGCCAGATTGCCTACCACACTGACATAGTGCACCTTACCAATCCGCTGGCGTAATTCCAGTCCGCCGAGAGCCAGTACTCTGTGAGCTATTTCAAAACGGTTGATTCCATAGAACGGAATCTGTTGTTCGAAATACTTGCCCACTTCCTGTCCTCCCAAGGTATTGGATTCTGAGACAGTGTTGCTGGCAGTGACGTATCTTCCGGCAGCCCAGGAGTGGATGGTGAATCGTGTGTTTACAGATCCGGCACTTTCCCAGTAGACATTGGTTACATGGAATGGCTTTTGGTGGTCCATGGGAATGACATACTTATACATTGCGGAAAATTTCTGTCCGGATGTGGCAAAATATGAATGATCCATATTATTGAATGAGCATTCAGCTCCCATTTTGAAATAGCTTTCCTTGTTGATATTTTCCTCAAAACGATGATTTTCAGATTTGAAAAGAAAATCTCCGTAATTAAGATTCACGATTTCGCTTCCGAAATTTATCAGAATTTTTTTCCAACTGCGTCCAAAGTGCAGAATCAGGCGGTTTTTGTTGAAGTTAATCTCACAGATGCGTTCTCCTTTGTTATATACATTGAAGTCGTTGTATTCAATTTTGTAAGCGGCAGCCAGATTCCACTCTTTTCCGAGGTGAAAGGCATAATCCAGGCGTCCGAACATTCTTTTGCCCAACCGGGCTGTCAAAGCAAAAGTATGACGTGGCAGCTGCTTGAACTGGAATTGACTGTTGAATATCAGTGCGGCCATTTCCTCATTGTCGTATCTGGCTCCCAGGTTGAGTGTGTTTTTAGGAGCGTCACCGATGAGCAGATGTTTATATTGTTCGTGCTTTTGGTCAGCATCAGAAAGAAAGTGTACCGGACTGCTTTTTCGGGCGGGATTATCATTGCTGGCATTGCCAAGTTTCTGCTTGATGGCGTAAAGCTGGTCCATTTTCTCCATGGCAGCCTGTTCTCCGCGGTTGATCAGGGTATCGATGGCTTCGGTTTTGAAACTGGCAGTATTATATCCTCTTATATTAATCTTGATATAAACGTCTGAGTTTCGTATGTTGTCTTTCCACCGGTCCTGACTTTGGAGGTCAATGAGCTGCATGAACTGGGCAAAGATATCATTTTCCAATTCATCGGCACTTTTCAGTTCTTCCTGCACATCGGCACCGATGATGATGTCAGCTCCCAGCTTTCGGGCAACATCCACCGGATAATTGTTTACCATGCCACCGTCGATCAGAATATGATCACCTAAAACCACGGGAGCGAAAACTCCCGGTAAGGACATACTGGCACGTACCGCTATAGGCAGCACTCCCGAAGTATGTACAATCTCTTCTCCGGTAACCACATCCTGCGATACGCAGGCAAAGGGAATAGGCATTTTCTGAAAATCAATAGAGTCGTGATAGCCTTCTGTCAGATCCCAAAGCATATTGCCGATATTGCGTCCACGGAGTACACCGCCACTGATCGCGTCCTGTGGCCTTTCATGGAAAGGCAGTGAAAGAATATATTTGTCGCTTTGTTCCTTGCTTTCCAGACTCATGTTCTCTCTCTTCTGCTGGTCACTGAGCAATTGCTTCCAGTCCTGTTTCATCATGATGCTGTCCAGCTCCTCGGGCGAGTAACCGATGGAGTAGAGGCTGCCCACGATGGCCCCCATACTGGTACCCACGATATAGTCAATCGGGATGCCGGCCTTTTCGAGAACTTTGAGAACACCCACGTGCGCTGTTCCCTTGGCTCCGCCTCCACTAAGCACGACACCCACCTTGGGTCTTGATTCCGCGATATTGGGCAGTGCGTACAATAAAAAAGTTAGGATAAGGATGAGTTTCTTCATTGTCAAAAATTGAGGAAAATATGCCAACTTGTCAGTCAAAAAGAACTCTTTTGGCTGTGATTATGTCATTTCTTCGGGTTCTGAAGCAAAGATACATTATTATATATAAATAACTCCCTACAATGGCTTTATAATTTTATGACAATAATTTTTTTTTGCCTTTGTTTCGTTTTGGCACGCGGTTTGTTTTTAATTATGCGGATGGCGTTCTGAAAAGGCGGTCATCCGGAGAGAATTTAAAATCATTTATTCAGATAATAATAAAAACAAATATAATTATGGGAAAGATTATTGGTATTGACTTAGGAACAACAAACTCATGTGTTTCTGTATTCGAAGGTAACGAACCGGTAGTAATCGCTAACAGCGAAGGTAAGCGTACTACTCCTTCAATCGTAGCTTTTGTAGATGGCGGCGAGCGTAAGGTAGGAGATCCTGCCAAGCGTCAGGCTATCACCAACCCAAAGAAGACTATCTTCTCAATCAAGCGTTTCATGGGTGAGACTTACGATCAGGTTCAGAAAGAGATCGCTCGTGTGCCTTACACAGTAGTAAAGGGTGACAACAACACTCCGCGTGTAGACATCGACGGTCGTCTGTATACTCCGCAGGAAATCTCTGCCATGATTCTGCAGAAGATGAAGAAAACTGCCGAGGACTATCTGGGACAGGAAGTTACTGAGGCTGTAATCACTGTACCTGCATACTTCTCTGACTCACAGCGTCAGGCTACCAAAGAGGCCGGACAGATTGCCGGACTGGAAGTAAAACGTATCGTAAACGAGCCTACTGCCGCTGCTTTGGCTTACGGTGTGGACAAGGCTAACAAGGATATGAAGATCGCCGTATTCGACTTGGGTGGTGGTACATTCGATATCTCAATCCTGGAGTTCGGTGGCGGTGTATTCGAAGTATTGTCAACAAACGGTGATACTCATCTGGGTGGTGATGACTTCGACCAGGTAATCATTGACTGGTTGGCTTCAGAGTTCAAGAGCGAGGAAGGTGTTGATCTGACTCAGGATCCTATGGCTTTGCAGCGTTTGAAAGAGGCTGCCGAGAAGGCAAAGATCGAGTTGTCATCTTCAACAACTACCGAAATCAACTTGCCATACATCACAGCTGTAGGTGGTGTGCCTAAGCACTTGGTTAAGAACCTGACTCGTGCTAAGTTCGAGCAGTTGGCTGACCGTCTGATCCAAGCTTGTAAGGTTCCTTGCGAGAATGCAATGCGCGACGCAGGTTTGAACAACGCAGATATCGACGAAGTAATCCTGGTAGGTGGTTCTAGCCGTATCCCGGCTATCCAGAAGTTGGTTGAGGACTTCTTCGGAAAGGCTCCTTCAAAGGGTGTAAACCCAGACGAGGTAGTAGCCGTAGGTGCTTCAATCCAGGGTGCTATCCTGAACAAGGAAGGTGGTGTGGGCGACATCGTATTGCTCGACGTTACTCCGCTGTCAATGGGTATCGAGACTATGGGTGGTGTCATGACCAAGTTGATCGACGCCAACACAACCATCCCTTGCAACAAGAGCGAGGTATTCTCTACAGCAGTGGACAACCAGACTGAGGTAACCATTCACGTTCTTCAGGGTGAGCGTCCAATGGCTTCACAGAACAAGTCAATCGGTCAGTTCAACCTGACTGGTATCGCTCCGGCTCGTCGTGGTGTTCCTCAGATTGAGGTAACATTCGATATCGATGCCAACGGTATCTTGAAGGTATCTGCCAAGGATAAGGCTACCGGTAAGGAGCAGGCTATCCGTATCGAGGCTTCTTCTGGCTTGAGCAAGGAAGAGATTGAGAAGATGAAGGCTGAGGCTGAGGCTAACGCTGATGCTGATAAGAAAGAGCGCGAGCGTGTAGACAAGATGAACCACGCTGACTCAATGATCTTCCAGACTGAGAACCAGTTGAAGGAGTTGGGTGACAAGATTCCGGCTGACAAGAAGCCTGCAATCGAGGGTGCTCTCCAGAAGTTGAAGGATGCTCACAAGGCTGGTGACATCGCCGCTATCGACGCTGCTACCGCTGAGTTGAACAACGCATGGCAGGCTGCCAGCGCTCAGATGTACCAGGGTGGTGCACAGGCTGGTCCGGGTGCAGGCTCTCAGGGTTCTGCTAACGCAGGTTCTTCTTCTTCAAACGATAATATTCAGGATGCTGATTTCGAGGAAGTCAAATGATTCCGATAAGTAAACAAATAATAAACAATAAGCAAAAGCGTGCAGCTCAACGAGTTGCACGC
>CALUIU010000030.1 GCA_944320795.1 Candidatus Paraprevotella stercoravium
ATAAAAGATCTGGTAGAAAAGGGTATTCTGATACCCCAGCAGGGGCGGGTTCGTGACGTATTCTACGGAATCCGGTGCAGTGAATCTATCCTTGTCATCCCCATGCCTGAAGATTTATAATTAACGTAATAAGCAAACACATTCAATATGAGAATAAAAGAAATTTTAAAAACATGTCTTTACAAAAAGTATGCTGATTTCTCAGGGAAGGCATGTAGAAGTGAATATTGGTTCTTTTGGACTATTTACATCTTTTTTCTATTAGGAATTCCTTTAATAGCATTTATTATTAATGATTTATATCAAATAAAAATATACACATTATTAATATTATGGATTATAGCAATTGTAGGACTTTCTATTCCTTTTTTTGCAGTTTCAGTTAGACGATTACATGACTCTGGGTTAAGTGGATGGCATTTCTTTTGGAGATTTATTCCATACATTGGAAGTATAATCACAATCGTTCTTATGCTAAGAAAATCATGTGATGAAGCAATAAAGATTAAGATGAACAATACTCCCCCTAAGAACAAAACAATGTATTACTTAAGAAAAGTAATATTTACAAGTATTATTATTAGCCTTGGATTTTTCTCCGAACTTTTATTAGTCACATTTGAATATTATGAAAATGCTATTTTATATTTTCCTATTTTAAGCATACTTACTACATACTACATCTACCTAATTTGGGTAAAAGGTGAAATGTCTTTTGAAGATATTCTATTGCGACCTTTATTAAATAAAGTTGGGCTTTTCTGTGAAACAACAAAGTCCTATTCCTTAAGGAAAAAACTTTTTAATAATATAGCCTCATTATTAATATCAATGATTGTTGTATTTTTAATAATTTTAGTTTTGCCATCCCCTAAAGAAGGAGATATTTCCATAGGGAATATATTGCTTTTATTGCCAATAATAGGATGGATTGTATTTTTTATAAAAGAGTTTGGGGCGAAATGGATCAGTAAAACTAATAGACAGATAGATTGCATTAATACACAACAAATCAATATTTTTTCTTCTCTCCCTAAAGCTACTCCAGAAACATGGGCAATTAAAGAGCAAAGATCTTTTACGGAAGAAGAAATTAATGCAATATTGGATGCGATTGTTGTATCTGGAAAATTTGGAAAAGTTGTACAATTTACTTTAAAAGAAGGATGTATGACATATATACCGCTTGACCAATCATCAACATTATCTATTGGTGATAAAATTGATATAAAATCCGCATTACTCCTTACTTTATGGAAAAAAGGAGAAAATGATATATACAGAATTTTAGCGTAATATTAGGCATTAAGATTCTATTTTATAAATATCAGAAGACACTGCCCAAAAATTTGTGTAAATGGAAACAGGACTCAGCTGTAAGTTTGTTCTTATGCCTGGATTCTGTTTCCAAAAATAAGCATAAATTGGTTCATAATCAATCCTCGGTTATGAATAGATTGTGTCCATTTCTTTTTAAATGCCATCAATGAAAGATAGACGGTCTTTTTTACGACATCATCCGAAGGGAGTGAAAGCCTTGATTTGTGTATCTTCTGATTTCCAGTGGAAACTGGAGGAAAACAGTCTGATCATTCCTGTTGTTTCTCCATCTCCAATACCTGAGCATGCAACTGCTTCAGAAACTTGCTTAACACCTCATAGGGCACTACTTGATTCTTTCCTTTCATAATCTTCTTCATTTTGCAAATCTGGAAAATAAAAATACGAGACTCCAAATAGAATCCCGTATTTCCATTCCCATAAATATTTTATAATAGCCGTACTATATGTGCGATGATGACGTCCTAAAGGTTCTGTGTTGGGAATAATCTGTATCAGGGTATTTCTGTTGTTGAAATGAAAGAAGACACTCTGATTCCGTAAGAATCTTTTCTTGTTTATCGTTTTCATTGATCTTTATAGATTCTTTCTAACAGTTTATTGCCTAACAAGGGGCGATAGTGTCCAGGTTCATAATAGTTGTGGTAATCTTTTGTAAATTCGTTAATACCGCTGAAATCATATACATTCTCTTTCCCGAAAATGTTTTGCAAGATTTTTCTGTCATTCGGGTGTAGTTCTTTCTGATTATAATCCGGACTGATGATGACGCGTATAGAGGTGCCATGACGGCGCAGGACTTCCATGATTTCATCCAATACCATCCGTTGCTTTTGGAATATGGCTGGTTCAGCTATGGTGACAATGCCGTCCCGTTCGGGAAACTCTTTTTTACGGTTCTTCCAATACGCTTCGCCTTCCTGTTGGATCTGCTTCTCACGAGGATTGAACGCGTCATTATTTTTCGAATCGCGTATTCTTCCATAAGGATTCATTCGTTTCATGTTCCGTTCTACATTTCCGGTTATGCGGTATTTCAGGTATGGATACAAGAAATCGGGTGTTGCGAATGCCTGTATGAACTCCAACTGTATGGAAAATGGATTACGTCCTGATATGGCAGCCGGAAGCATATTTCTGGCCCCCGTCAGGAGCTCAAAATGTGAAAGTGAAGCTCGATCAAGAATTATCAGTGCATTCTTTATTTCTGCACCTTCACGGTCAAGGGCGCGAAGCTTGAGGCTTATTGCTTTTATGCTTTCCGAATTGCCGAAAAGACGGACGGCGCGATCGCCAGAATCAAGATATTTTTCCCATTCCTTGCATCGGAAGGCCATAGTACATGAATTACCCAGAATAAAAGAATTGAAATGCACGCTGTCATTATGGTTCTTGTATATTTGCCAACCTACATGATGTTCGTTCAGCATGACATCAGAATCATACAGATCATATTTGCGAAGCACCATGAAAGGGTCATCGTAAACATATAGGGCAATCAATGCCCAAAATGGTATGGCGAACAGCATCATCTTCCGGACAAGACGTAAGAAAGCACTGTGCTGACAGATGTTTGTGCCAGTGATGGTTTCTGGTATATTTTTCATCAGAATTGTAGATATATAAAGTCTTCCGTGCCGAACTTTCCATAAGCGAACACGGCAAACACAATTAAATAATACACTGTCCAGCGAACTAAAGCAGACTGCTTTTCAAAACGAAGATGCAAGTCGCCTTTGGACATAAAAAAGTCATAAAGCAGTATCAGCAACAAGGTAGAACCTGCTACGATGCAGATGTGGTCGGACATTCCGATATTGATTTCTTTCCAGCTTGTATGGGTCTGGAAAGAGATATTCCGCAGGAAATAGAACGCGTCTGAAACAGACTGCGCCTTGAAAAACACCAGCGATACGGCAAAAATGAGATAGGTACGGATGACTGAAAGTGTGGCAAACAGCCGTTTCCCGATATGTTCCCTTACCTTGTTCCGTATTTTCTCAGTCCTTAGTTCCCATACGATCACAAGCCCCTGTATCAATCCATAGACGGCAAATGTCCATCCCGCACCATGCCATATACCCAAGGCAATAAACGTCACCATAAGGCTTACCGCCACTCCCCATTGTCCCCAACGACGTGTAAGGGATGACAGAGGAAGAAAAAGGTAGTCCCGTACCCAGGAGGAAAGGGAAATATGCCAGCGACGCCAGAACTCAGCAGTAGTTTGAGCTGCAAAGGGATGTGCGAAATTGGGTGACAGTTTCAATCCGAACAGCATTCCTATTCCAATCGCCATATCTGTGTATCCGGAAAAGTCGGCATAAAGCTCGACGGGATAGAGCAGGCAGGCCATAAACAGTTGTACGCCCGAAGCGGTGTGCATCGAATCGAACACGCCGTCAATATAAGGTGCTATATGGTCGGCAAGGAGCAGTTTTTTCACCAATCCCACTACAATCAGCTTCAGGCCGTAGGTCATCATGGGATAGGATGCCGGAGAGAGTTTGTGGACTTGTGGAAGCAGATCGGCAGATCGCTCGATTGGACCTGACAGGAACTTCATAAACAGAAGCATGTAAAGAAGTAAATCTATCAGATGTCGTTCTGCCTTTTCTTCCTCCCAATAGACTTCCGTCAGGTAGCCGATGGCCTGAAAGGTATAGAATGACATTCCCAATGGGAATATAAAACCTGTGGCTCCGGTTAACCGGTTGGCATATCGGAAGCCAATCCAGCAGAGGATAAGACAGGATATACTGCTCCAGTAAATCAAACGAGGACCTCTTTTTTTCTCATGCGCTTGCTCAATGAGTATTGCCGCGCCATATGTAAAAAGGCTTACAGCCAGTGCCGTGAAAAGGAATACGGTATTGAAGTATCCGATGAAAACTCCACTTGCCGCAAGTAAAACAAACTTCCGTCCTTTATCGCCGACAAAATGGTATAAAGTGAAATAGATCAGGAACAGCAGGACAAATTCAATGGAAATGAATGACATTGCTTTTTCCTCCTTTTCTATTTGGTCTTATTTTGGATGGTCTGGCAAAGATCGCCCACATTCTTCAATTTCACGATCTCGCGAAACGAGAAACGTACGCCGAACTTGTTCTCTATTTCAGTGAGTAGTATCATATTGGTCAGTGAATCCCATCCATCCACATCGTGGGCAGTGGTGCTTTCGGTCAAAGTGATGTCCTCTCTCTTTAATACTTTTCTGAATATTCCGTTCAATATTTCCAATAATTCTGTTGTCTTCATATGCTTGATTGCTTTTTTATTTATTGAGTGATGTTTTTTAATAGCTGATTCCGGTCAACCTTGTTACTGTTGTTTTGTGGAAAACAAGGGATGAAGTGAATGCGTCGGGGCAACATGTAAGATGGCAGATGGCTTTGCATATACTGTTCGAGACTTTCCGTATCTTCCGTTTCCCTTTCTATGGCAAGGTGCAGTTCACAACTTCCGTCCGTGGTATAGACCGGCAGTACTACCGCGTTACAGCTATGTTTATAGAATGTTTTAACGTGGTATTCAATTTCGCCCAATTCTATTCTGAAACCTTGTATTTTTACCTGTGTGTCTTTGCGTCCGCAATACATGATGTCTCCGTCAGAATCCGTCAGGCAGAGATCGCCGGTACGGTAATAGAGTTTTCCGGAAAGATCCGTAACAAAGCATTCGGCTGTTTTTTCGGGAGCGCGCCAATATCCGTTCATGAGTTGGGGGCCGGCAATCCACAGTTCACCGGTTTCTCCGGCCGGAAGTGGTTTGCCCGAAGGGGATGCAATCATATAGTCCATACCCTGAAAAGGCTTTCCGATTGCCGCCATGCCGTTATGATGTTTGGCCCCTTCTGTCGGAATGACATATGAAGTACAGTAGATGGTGGCTTCGGTCGGTCCGTAAAGATTGACTACCGTGGCATTGGGTATGCAAGGGCGAAATTCGTGAAGCAGATTCACGTCGGTGGCTTCGGCGGTGACTATGAGATAGCGCAAGTCCGGGAAACTGATTTCCTTGAAATAAGGATGTGATAACCGAAGTACGGAAGGTGCAACTGCTGCAAACGTTAGACGATGGCGTTCCATGATATCCAGAACATTCAGGTATTTCATTCCCTTTTGTGGAACAGTATAGACACAGGCTCCTAGGGTAAGGGGGTAAAGAAATGATACGATGGAGACATCAAATGTCAGTTCGAACATCTGGAGCATACGGTCGTTTTCATCTAATTCCCATCCTAAGTTACGATAAGCCTGGTAGAATGCATTCAAGTTATTCCGGGATATGGGAACACCTTTGGGTTCTCCCGTACTTCCTGAGGTGAAGATAATATAAGCAGGCACTTCGGGATCGACGTTATACGGCATGATGCCGGAATACGAAGTAGGCTGATGTGAGGAGAAACACACACGTCTGGCATTGATATCGGCGGGAAGCATATTGCCATTCTCTCCACAATAAAGCAACAGGCCAATGCCGGATTGTCGGGCTATCCTGCAATTGCGCTCTGCCGGATAATCGGGATGTAATATGACATAGGTTTTTCCGGAAAGTAGCACAGCTAGGATGGATGCATAGGTTTCTATACAATTTTCGGCTGTGATGCCAATAATGTCTTCTTTGAGATTCTTTAGCGTTTCACAAAGACTTCCTACTAATCCGAACAATTCCTGATAAGTGTAAGTTCGGTCGTCAAGAACCAGTGCCGGACGCATGGCATGGTGATTCGATGCCCGGACTATGGCAGCCAGCATATCTGCATCATTTTTCTTCTTCATAATTTATATTTTCTTCGTTTGTATATTCTTGTTCTGCTTGAGGTTTATGCAACGCTGTTTCTTCATTGAGGGCATCGGGGTTCATTCCAAACATCCACAAAAAATAAGAGAAAGGTAATACCACTTTCACGTTGCTTTCATTTTTCGTTGTTTCCATTTTTCTTTTTGTATTATGCAATTATTCTCTTTTGAAAATCTGTCTTTGTGAGGGTATGTTTATTTGTAAAACAGAGATTACAAGAAAAACCCCTATTCCTAATATGTAAATATTGGTTAAATAGGATATATAAGCTTTGTGGACACCATCACGTATTGCTTTTAGGGTTTTTGTATTAGTATACAAAATCAGTATGAATGTTTTTCATGAATAATTCCTAATGATGTATCTTTGTTTCGTAGCGTAATTTAATTCAGATTATGAGGATAAGTAAAATTGATGCGGATAAGAAAAGATATCTGGAACTTCTGTTGTTGGCCGATGAACAGGAGTCCATGCTAGATCGGTATTTGGAAAGAGGGGATTTGTTTGTGATGTATACTTCAGAAAATGAACCGGTCTGCTCTGCGGTTGTTACGGAAGAGGGGGATGGAGTCTGCGAATTGAAGAACTTGGCGGTTGCCCCACAATATCAAAGGAAGGGTTACGGTAGTGAGATGGTCCGTTTTCTATGTACTCATTATGCGCCTCGGTTCCGGTTTATCATTGTGGGTACTGGTGAGAGTCAAGTGACTGTTTCCTTTTATAAGTCTTGTGGTTTTTATTATTCACATTTGGTTCCCGATTTTTTCACACTTCATTATGATCATCCCATCATCGAAGAGGGAAAACACTTAAAGGACATGCTTTATTTCAAGAAACCTTTGGTATGTCCAGATGTAGTACACAGAGATAAGAGAACAGATATTCTTATTTCATCATTGACCGAGGTTTGGGAAAGGTCTGTGAGAGCAAGCCATGACTTTCTTGCGGAAGAGGATATTCAGAAGCTGATTCCGGCCGTACGTGAGGCTTTGGAAATGATCGCTAATCTTGTAGTATTATATCACGGTGATGATCCTGTCGGATTTATTGGTATGGAAGACCGTAAAGTAGAAGTGTTGTTTCTTGCTCCCGAATATTGGGGATATGGTTTTGGAACACTTCTTATAAACTTGGCAATCAAGGATTATGGATGTATATTTGTGGATGTGAATGAACAAAACCCTAAAGCCAGACGTTTCTATATGCGCATGGGGTTCTGGGAATTCGAGAGAACAGAAACCGACGAGCAGGGAAATCCTTTTCCGATAATCAGGATGAGGCTGTAGGATTTATAATTGGATATATTGTTGTATAGAATACCAATAAGTGTTTAAGTGGTAAGAGTACTCAGTTGGGCAAACAGTAAAAATGAAGCGTCTCCCGTAGGCTGGAAATAAAACTTATGGGAGGCACTTCATTTATTAATCATAGGATGCCGGCTGTATTTTATAGATTCAAATGATGATGTCCTATATTAGCGAGTAGCTCTCGAAGGTAACCGGTGAGGTTCCTAAGTCATAATAGTCTATTTTCTGGGCAGCTATGCTAAAGTATGCGATTGTGCGATAGGTGTCGTGAAAACGGTGCAACACTGAGTTGTCGCGATAGATCTCCTGTGCTACGTCGTCTGCTACCTGAAGACTGGCTTCACCAGCCACCCGAACGGAAATATTTCCATCCATGACTAAAAACTCCACATGCCTGTTCTGCTGTAGCTGACTGTAGATTTCCTTTTTCGGGTTGGTCGCGAAATAGAACACCGTGCCTTCCTGTTTCATAATCTGAAAAACACGGATTTTCGGACAATCGTTTTCCACAGTGGCCAAAGCCACATTCACATTTCCTTTTAAGAATGCCAGTGCTTTTTCCATATATCGTTTTTTAGTTTTAAGCGGTTTCTGTTGAGGTTGAGGGTTTCACGCAGCGTTTGATCTTGTAGCCCAGCGCGGCCAGCAGCAGCGTCATCAGTGGGCTCAGATAGTTGAAGAAACAGAAGGGAAAATAAACGAAAGTAGACACGCCCAGTACCATAGACTGCGTCATACCGCACATGCTCCACGGTATCAGAGCCGAGGTCACGGTCACCGAGTCTTCTATGGTACGGCTCAGCAGACGGCTTTCATAACCCCGTTGTTTATAAATGTCGCGGAACATGTTTCCCGTCAGGATGATACCCAGATACTGGTCGGCACAGACCACTGTAGAGAAAAGACCCACTCCGGCTGTTGAGGCCACGAGAGAGAAGGTTTTCTGGGTGAAGGATACAAAGATGTTCATGATGCTGCGCAGCATGCCGGAGGCTTTCATCGAAGCTCCGAAGGTCATGGCACAGAGAATCAGCCAAATGGTGCCCATCATGCCCGACATGCCTCGTGTGGCCACCAGACTGTTCAGTTCCGGCACTCCGGTATCCAGACTGGTACTTCCGTAGAGCAGAATCATCACACCCCGGAAACGGTTCATCAGCGAGCCGGCATCACCTCCGGCAATCTCGTCCACCAGATTGATCTGTACGAAGATGGCTGTGATGCAGGCCATCAGGGTGGCCAGAAAAAGAATGATGATGGCCGGTAGGCGACGGATAATCATCAGCAGGGTTACCACCGGCACCAGCAACAGCCACGGGGTGATGCGGAACACCTGGCTCAGTCCTTTGGAGAAATCCCCGATCTGATTGGTCAATTCGCTGCCGTGGTTCAGTCCCATAAAGACAAAGATGATGATGGTCAGAATGAAGGCGGGCACTGTGGTGTAGAGCATGTATCGGATGTGTTCAAACAGGGGGGTGTTGGTCGTTGAGGCTGCCAGAACGGTCGTATCGCTCAAGGGCGACATTTTGTCGCCGAAATAAGCTCCCAAGATGATGGCGCCGGCAATCCAGCCTTCGTGAAAGCCTTGGGCCTTGCCGATGCCTAATAGGGCGATTCCGATCGTGGCTACGGTGGTCCACGAACTGCCGGTCATGACCGATACGATGGCGCAGATCACGCAAGTGGACACCAGAAACCATTGCGGACTGATGATCTGCATGCCGTAGTAGATCATGGTGGGCACGACTCCGCTGATCATCCAGGAACCGGCCACGGCACCTATGAGCGGAAGAATCAGAATGGCTTGTCCCAAATCCCCGATGTGCCGGTTTATCTCATATTCAAAATCGCTCCATTTCATGGTTTTGAACAGCAGGCCGAGGGTGATGCAGGAGGCTGAGGCTACCAGAAGGGCTATCTGGCTGGCTCCGGACAGAGAGACGCTGCCAAACGCCAGTACGACGCTGACCAGCATCACCATTAAAATGACTAAGGGAATAATAGAAAGCCATAAGGGCGGATTTTTCTTGATTTCTTACATGTTTCTGTTGTTGTTTATGATGGATAAAAATGATAATTTATGTTTGTGCTTGCGTTGTGAAGCAAGAGGGCAGACGCTTTTAAAAAAGGTCTTGATGATTCTGTAAAACCATCAAGGCCATTTCCGAAAATGATCGGAATCGTTTGAGAGATGATCCCGAAGTCCGTTTTTATGTACTGTAAAGTATTATTTGTCTTTGGAAGAATGGGGATAGGAAAACAGCTCCTGGCAATTCTCGCATTGATAAGTGCCCTTCGGCAATTCGCGCAGTAGCTGGTACTTTAGCTGCTGTATTCCGACCTGTATCTTTTTCAAAAAACGGTTGTGTGCCGTTGAGGAAATGTGTACCTGATCCGAACCGCAGTATGGACAAATGATTTTCCGGGCAAATTCTTCCGGAAATAGTTCGCCCAGCAGATGCAAGGCCTGCTCCACATCTTTTTGATGAACCTGTAATTCGATGTATCCTATGTTATAGGCACGAAACTCGTTTTTTATAAATGAGTCAACGCCGGAATTCTGGAGCTGGTTGTGCGCCAAGTATATTTTTCCCAGATCCTGACTTTGAAATACCGTGGCCATATTATACTCTTCCTGTTTCATCTTTGGATTCTGTTTTTTCGCAAATATAATGGATTTATCGGAATATTTGCAAGCGTGTTTCGTCGTTTCGGTTTCTTCTTCATCAGAAAAGTCTATAATTGCTGCATAAATATGCATAATATGTATTTATTGTATGTTTATTATAATATTGATATTTAGTATATTATTGATTTTGGCGAAAAATATTAGAAAGAAATAATGCATAAAAATACCGTGTTTCGGAATAAATATGTAATTTTGTTGCAGAAAAAGAAATGGTTTTTAAGATGAAGAATAAAAACAGTCGTTTGGAAGTAATCAAAATGATCCTTTCCAGTCAGGAAATCTCCAGTCAGGAGGCTCTTCTGATTGAGTTGGACAAGGCCGGCTTCAGGCTGACGCAGGCCACCCTGTCGCGCGACTTGAAACAGCTCAAGGTGGTGAAGGCCACTACGGCATCCGGTGACTATGCGTATATGCTTCCGGGGGGGCAGACTTACCGGCGGGTGTCTGATTCGCATCTGACCATGACTGAAAGCAACCGGGCCGGACTGTTGTCTGTGAAATTTTCAGGGAATATTCTGGTGATGCACACCTTGCCCGGACATGCCAGTCACATAGCTTATGATATAGATAACGCCAAAATAGATGAATTTATAGGAACAATAGCAGGCGACGACACCATATTTCTGGTTATGGCCGAGAATGTGGAGCGAAAGGCGGCTCTGAAACGCCTGGCCGAGGTTGTTCCAAATATTAAGTAAAGAAATGGAAAAGGACGAATACAATGATGGTATCAGAGTAGTGGTTGCGGACGCAAGCCACGAAAAGTATGTAGACACAATTTTGACAACGATCACCGACGCTGCCAAGAAGAGAGGCTCGGGTATCGCTTCGCGTACGCACGAATATCTGGCCACCAAGATGAAGGAGCGCAAGGCCGTGATCGCACTGGCCGGAGAGGGAGACGACGAGGAGTTTGCCGGCTTCTGCTACATCGAAAGCTGGGGCAACAAGCAGTATGTAGCCAATTCCGGACTGATTGTGGTGGAGAAGTTCCGCCGCCACCATCTGGCCACGAGAATCAAGCGCACGGCCTTCACCCTGTCGCGTCTGCGTTGGCCTCACGCCAAACTGTTCGGACTGACCAGCCAGCGCGCCGTGATGAAAATCAATACCGAACTGGGATATGTGCCGGTAACCTTTGCCGAGCTGACCGATGACGACGCTTACTGGAAGGGATGCGGCACTCCGGAAGAGCCTTGCTGCGTGAACTGCGACATCCTGGCCCGTACGGGACGTAAATATTGTGTATGCACGGCCATGTTGTATGATCCGGCTGATCATCCCAACGAGGTGTTGCCGGTAGAACTGCCCGAGGATGTGGTCCGCATGGCACGTGAGGCAGCCGAGCACGACATGAGATAAAAACGATTAACAAACAAGAACAAAAAAAATCAGACTAAGAATATGGCAAAGAAAGTAGTAGTAGCATTTAGCGGCGGGCTGGATACCTCGTACACCGTGATGTATCTGGCTAAGGAGAAGGGTTATGAAGTATATGCGGCCTGCGCCAATACCGGAGGATTCAGCGCCGAGCAGCTCAAGGCAAATGAAGAGAACGCCTATAAGCTGGGTGCCAAGGGATATGTCACGCTCGACGTAACCCGTGAATATTATGAGAAGAGCTTGCGCTATATGATCTACGGAAATGTGTTGCGTAACAACTGTTATCCTATTTCCGTTTCTTCGGAGCGTATCTTCCAGGCTATCGCCATCGCGCGTTATGCCAAGGAAATCGGTGCCGAGGCCATTGCGCACGGTTCTACCGGTGCGGGTAACGACCAGATCCGTTTTGACATGACTTTCATGGTGATGGCTCCGGACATGGAAATCATCACACTCACCCGCGACAACAATCTGAGCCGTCAGGAAGAGGTGGATTATCTGAACAGTCATGGCTACTTCGCCGACTTTACCAAACTGAAATATTCTTATAACGTGGGTATCTGGGGGACTTCCATCTGCGGCGGCGAGCTGCTCGACAGCAATCAGGGACTGCCGGAAAGCGCTTTCCTGAAGCATCCAACCAAAGAGGGAACCGAACTGCTGAAGATCGGATTCAAGAAGGGCGAGATCTGCAGCGTAAACGGTGTGGAATATGACGACAAGGTGAAAGCCATCCAGAAGATCGAGGAGATTGGTGCGGCTTATGCCATCGGTCGTGACTGCCATGTAGGGGATACGATTATCGGTATCAAGGGACGTGTAGGCTTCGAGGCTGCCGCTCCGATGCTGATCATCGGCGCGCACCGCTTCCTGGAGAAATACACGCTGAGCAAATGGCAGCAGTACTGGAAAGAGCAGGTGGCCAACTGGTATGGCATGTTCCTGCACGAGAGCCAGTATCTGGAGCCGGTGATGCCGGATATCGAGGCCATGCTCACCAGCTCGCAGCGTAACGTAAACGGTGTGGTTACTCTCGAGCTGCGTCCTTACGGATTCAGCACCGTGGGTGTGGACTCTGCCGACGATCTGGTGAAGAACAAGTTCGGAGAGTATGGTGAGACTCAGAAGGGATGGACTGCCGATGACGCCAAGGGCTTCATCAAGGTGACTTCCACTCCGCTGCGTCTGTACTACGCAAACCACAAGGACGAGGAACGTATTAAATAAAAACAAATCGGGTTTCGGGAACAGAAGCAGCTGTCGCTTTTCCGTGCGGATCGGTCTGAAGAAGGCTTTCGCTCCTTTTCGGATCGGAACGGCTCGTCCCTGAAGAAGGTATTCCCTTCTCCGCCGGGGCAGGTTTGACGGAGCACGGAGCAACGAAACAAAAAGGAAACAGAAAAATGGAACAGGAAAAAAAGAAAATGGAACGCCCCCGCAAAGACCGCATATTGGCCGGCGTATGTGCCGCCATAGCGAATTACTTCGGGTGGGACCCCACACTGGTGCGCATCGTGTATGCCCTGCTCACCGTGTTCACGGCCTTCTCGGGCTTCATCATCTATTTCATACTGCTTCTGATCATTCCTGAGGAACCGAACAGATTTTTTGGAAAATGATAAAAGTAGGAATTATCGGAGGAGCCGGCTATACGGCCGGCGAACTCTGCCGCATATTATTGAACCATCCGCAGGCGGAGATCGCGTTTGTCAACAGCTCGAGCAACGCCGGAAACAAGATTACGGATGTGCATGAGGGACTTTATGGCGAAACGGATCTGGTATTTACCGACCGGCTGCCGCTCGACGAGGTGGATGTGATTTTCTTCTGCTTCGGTCACGGCAAGAGCGAAGAGTTCCTGAAGGAACACGCCATCCCGGCTCACGTGAAAATCATTGACCTGGCTCAGGACTTCCGTCTGGCGGCTCCGGGCAATGACTATGTTTACGGTCTGCCGGAACTGAACAAGGAGGCCGTGCAGAGTGCGCAGCATGTGGCCAATCCGGGCTGCTTTGCCACTTGCATCCAGTTGGGACTGCTCCCTCTGGCGGCCAACGGCTGGCTCAAGGGCGACATCGCCGTGAATGCCATCACCGGAAGCACCGGTGCCGGAGTGAAACCTGGAGCCACCACACACTTCAGCTGGCGTAACAACAACATGAGCATCTACAAGGCCTTCAACCATCAGCATGTGCCCGAAATCCGTCAGTCGCTCAAACAGTTGCAGCCGGACTTCGACGGAGCGGTGGACTTCATCCCTTATCGCGGTGACTTTGCGCGCGGCATCTTTGCCACTCTGGTGGTACGCATGCAGGAGGGCATGACGGCAGAGGCGGTCGTAGAGGCTTATCGCGACTACTACAAGGATGCGGCCTTTACCCATTATGTAGAGAAGGGCATCGACATGAAGCAGGTGGTCAATACCAACAAGGCGCTCGTGCACGTAGACTGTTTCGGCGACAAACTGCTGATTACCTCTACCATCGACAATCTGCTCAAGGGAGCCAGCGGACAGGCTGTGCAGAATATGAATCTGATGTTCGGACTGGAAGAAACTGCCGGACTGAAACTCAAACCTTCAGCCTTCTAAGAACCTCTCCCTTCATTATCGGGGATTTCTCCGCCATCATCGGAGGCTTCTCCTTTCATCGTCGGGAGTATTTCCCGCTATCATCGGGGGCTTCTCCCGCTATCGCTGGGGAGTAATTTCCCCTTCTTAAAAAAGAAAGAATCATGAAATTATTTGATGTATATCCTTTATTTGATGTCAATATCGTAAAGGGATCAGGCTGTCATGTGTGGGACGACAAAGGCCAGGAATATCTGGACCTGTATGGCGGTCACGCCGTGATCAGCATCGGCCATGCGCATCCTCACTATGTGGAGGCTGTAAGCAAGCAGGTGGCCACATTGGGATTTTACAGCAATTCAGTAATTAACAAGTTGCAGGTGGAGTTGGCCGAGCGCTTGGGTAAGGCCAGCGGTTATGACGACTATCAGCTGTTCCTGATCAATTCGGGAGCCGAGGCCAACGAAAACGCGCTGAAGCTGGCCAGCTTCTACAACGGACGCACCCGTGTGCTTTCTTTCGAGAAAGCCTTCCACGGACGTACTTCACTGGCTGTAGAGGTAACCAATAATCCGAAGATCATCGCTCCGATCAACGATAACGGCCATGTCACTTACCTGCCGTTGAACGACTTGGAGGCCTTCCGTCGTGAGTTGGCCAAGGGTGATGTCTGTGCCGTGATTATCGAGTGTATTCAGGGAGTAGGCGGTATCCGTATGGTCACTCCGGAATTCCTGCAGGGACTGCGTGCCGCCTGTGATGAATACGACACCGTGCTTATCTGTGATGAAATCCAGTGCGGTTACGGCCGTAGCGGTAAGTTCTTCGCGCATCAGCATCTGGGCGTGCGTCCGGACATGATTACTGTGGCAAAAGGTATAGCCAACGGTCTGCCGATGGGCGGCGTGCTGATTTCTCCTAAGTTCAAGCCGGTTTACGGTCAGCTGGGTACCACCTTCGGCGGTAATCACTTGGCTTGTGCCGCGGCTTTGGCGGTACTCGATGTCATCGAACAGGAAAATCTGGTGGAGAACGCGGCCCGTGTGGGTGAGTTCCTGATTCAGGGAATCAAGGCGCTCAACCTGCCTCATGTGACAGATGTTCGTGGTGAAGGTCTGATGATCGGAATCGAACTGGACGTTCCTTACAAAGAACTGAGAAATCATCTGTTGTTTGAAGAACACTGCTTCACCGGTTGCAGCGGTACGAATGTGCTTCGTCTGCTTCCTCCTTTGTCACTCACTCAGGAGCAGGCGGCAGACTTCCTGCAGCGCTTGCAGCGTGCGGCCGGAAAAGCATGATATGAACTGAACGAATTTAATGGTTATTCCTCCACTTCGGTCCGGTGATACTGAGGTGGAGGAATAAGTTTTTATAGGGGAAGGCTTGTATCGGCATTTCTTTTTGCATTTCTGCGGAGTACTTTGCCGCTTCTTTTCAAATAATGCGTATATTTAGATATTGAATTTTTAAAAGAATAGTCGGACATGACAAAAATAACGATAATAGGAGCCGGGAATATGGGTGGAGCGCTTGCCCGGGGACTGGCTGAAGGTTCTCTGGTGGGTGCGGCCGGACTGACTGTTTCCAATCCTTCCCGGGACAAATTGAATGCGTTGAAAGCGGACTATCCGGAGATGACGGTCACTACGGATAACACACAGGCCGTTCAGGGGGCTGACTTTGTAATTTTGGCCGTGAAACCTTGGAAAATGTCAGAGGTCATCTGTCAGATCGTGCCTTTTCTGGACCTGCAACGTCAGGCGGTGGTTTCCGTAGCCGGAGGAATGGGTACAGAGCAAATCACGGCACTCTTCCGTCAGGCGGGCGCTTCTTCCTTGCCGGCCTTGTATTATCTGATTCCCAATACGGCGGTTGCGGTCAGGAGCAGCATGACGCTGATGACTTCCGTGCGTTCCACTCCGGAGCGTGATGAACTGTTGTGCTCCATTTTCAAGGAACTGGGAGATGCCTTGTTTGTCGAGGAACGTCAGATGTACGGAGGAATGATTCTGGCTTCCTGTGGCATTGCTTTTGTGATGCGTTATTTGCGTGCCATGACCGAAGGCGGCGTACAGCTGGGTTATTATCCGGACGACGCTTTGAAGATTGTGATGCAGACGATGAAAGGGGCGGTGGATTTGCTTCAGGAACGGGGCGGACACCCCGAAGTGGAGATCGATCGGGTGACGACGCCCGGCGGCATCACCATCCGGGGGTTGAACGCCATGGAGTGTGCCGGTTTCTCGAACAGTGTCATAGAGGGACTGTTGGCTTGTCTGCCCGATGACAGAAAATAATAAGGATGATGGTACGGAAATATCAACGGATTGTGGTCAAGGTGGGCAGCAATGTGCTTGCCCGTCCCGATGGCACTTTGGACGTTACACGGCTCTCTGCGCTGGTTGATCAGATTGCCGCGCTGCGTCATGCCGGTATGGAGGTGATTCTTATTTCTTCGGGTGCCGTAGCCTGTGGCCGCAGCATGCTGAAGCATTCGCGTCAGGTGGCATTGACCCGGCTTGATGCCGTTCAGGAACGGCAGTTGTATTCTTCGGTAGGACAGGCCAGACTGATCAATCGCTATTATGATCTTTTTCATGACCATGGTATTGTGGTGGGGCAGGTTCTTACCATGAAGGAGTGTTTTGCTTCCCGGTCGCTCTATCTGAACCAGCGGAACTGCATGCAGGTGATGCTGGAGCAGGGAGTCTTGCCGATCGTTAATGAGAATGATACGGTAAGTGTCACCGAACTGATGTTTACCGATAATGATGAACTGTCCGGCTTGATCGCTTCTATGATGGATGCCCAGGCTTTGGTCATCCTGACAAATGTGGACGGGATTTTTACGGCACCTCCCGGCAGCCCGGGAGCCAGTCTGATTCCGGTAGTGCGTCCGGAGGATGATCTGAGCGGATATATTTCTACGGTGCGTTCCGGGTTTGGACGGGGCGGCATGATGACGAAATCGAGTATTTCCCGCAAGGTTGCTGCCGAAGGGACGGAAGTGATTATTGCCAATGGCAAACGGGAGCAGGTCTTGTTGCAGTTGCTCTTGCAGGAGCATGCGGAAGCTGAATGTCCTTGTACGCGTTTCCTGCCGTCTTCGTCCAGTGTGTCCCCCATTAAGAAGTGGATGGCACACAGTGCCGGATTCGCCAAGGGGGCCTTGCAGTTGCATGCCGATGCCGTACAGGCATTGAACGGACCTAAGGCCGTGAGTCTTCTTCCGGTGGGCATTGTAGCCGTTGTGGGAGAGTTTGAGAAGGATGATCTGGTCAGGTTGCTTTCTCCTGAGGGCGTTGTCGTCGGATTGGGCCGAACGGCTTATTCCGCGGAGGAGGTTCGCTCCCTGTTGGGCCGGCATGGTTGTAAACCGGTGGTTCATTACGACTACCTTTATTGGGAGGATTGTTGATAAAGAATATGGATAAGATTGATTTGAAAGAACAGTTTCTGCGGGCAAAAGCGGCAAGCCGGATGCTGTTGTCCTGGTCGGAAACAAAGATTAATGAGGTTTTGCGTGCAGTCGCAGACCGGACTGAGCTTTGTGCTTCCTCTATTTTGGAGGCGAATGCGCGCGATCTGGCCCGTATGGATCGAAGAGATCCCCGCTATGATCGTCTGATGCTTACTTCCGAACGGATTGCCGCTATTGCGGCGGATATGAGACAGGTGGCTTGTTTGCCTTCTCCCTTGGGGCATGAACAGGTGCGGCGTACACTGCCCAATGGTCTTGTCCTGCGTCGGGTCAGTGTGCCGTTTGGCGTTATCGGAGTGATTTATGAGGCGCGTCCGAATGTCAGCCTTGATGTGTTTTCTCTTTGTCTGAAGGCGGGCAGTGCCTGTGTGTTAAAGGGAGGGAGTGATGCTTCGGCTACGAATGAAGCCATTGTGGCCTTGATTCGTCAGACGCTGACGGATATGCGGCTTTGTCCGGATGTGGTGACGCTTCTTTCGTCAGGACATGAAGCCGCCGAGGCGCTGTTTGAGGCGCAGGGACTGGTTGATGTCCTGATTCCGAGAGGTAGTGCCGGACTGATCCGTACGGTACGCGAGAAAGCCAGGATTCCGGTGATAGAAACCGGAGCCGGAGTGTGCCATGCCTATATCGATGCATCGGCAAATCCGGAGATGGCCGCCGCGATTGTCAACAATGCAAAGACCAGACGGGTGAGTGTCTGCAATGCGCTTGATTGTGTGCTCATGCATCGTGACTTCGGACAGGTGGCTGAGATCTGTCGCCTGTTGTCCGAAAAGAAGGTCATCATTTACGCCGATGCCCGTTCTTATTCTCTTTTATCCTTGTATTACCCTTTGGATTTGCTTTGTCATGCCACGCCGGAGCACGATGGCTGTGAGTTCTTGTCTTATGCATTGTGCTGGAAAACGGTCGATTCTCTGGACGAGGCGCTGGAATATATCAGCCGTTATGGTTCCGGTCATAGCGAATGTGTCATTACAGAGGATGAAAGCATTGCTTCCCGTTTCGAGCAATTGGTTGATGCGGCTTGTGTTTATGTCAATGCTCCTACTTCATTTACGGATGGGGCGCAATTCGGTATGGGTGCGGAGATCGGTATCAGCACACAGAAACTCCATGCGCGTGGTCCGATGGCTTTGGAGGAGATGACAACTTATAAATGGCTGATCCGGGGGAATGGACAGACCCGGCCTTAAACCGCTGCGGTCCGGATTGGAACCGTCTGTTATAGACAGGACTACTTTGTGGAGGCAATCTCCAGAATGGTAATAGATTTATTTAGTAACTTAATATAAAAACATTATGCGTGTATTTCAAAACGTACAGGACCTGGGCGATCTGAAGACAGCCTTGGCCGAAGCCTTTGAGGTAAAAAAAGACCGTTTCCAGTTTCAGCATCTGGGAAAGAACAAGACAGCGTTGCTGATATTTTTCAATAACAGTCTGCGTACCCGTTTGAGTACCCAGAAGGCTGCCATGAATCTGGGCATGAATGTGATTGTGCTGGATGTCAATCAGGGAGCGTGGAAACTGGAAACCGAGCGTGGCGTGATTATGGATAGTGACAAGAGCGAACACCTGTTGGAGGCCATTCCTGTGATGGGTTCTTATTGTGATATCATTGGCGTGCGTTCGTTTGCCACCTTTGAAAGCCGTAAGGACGACTACGAAGAGAAGATCCTGAATCAGTTCATCAAATATTCCGGTAAGCCTGTATTCTTCATGGAGAGCGCTACGGTGCATCCGTTGCAGAGTTTTGCCGACCTGATTACCATCGAAGAGTATAAGAAGACTGCCCGTCCGAAGGTGGTTTTGTCTTGGGCACCGCATCCAAAAGCATTGCCGCAGGCTGTTCCCAACAGTTTTGCGCAGTGGATGAACGCGGCTGATGTGGATTTTGTCATTACACATCCTGAAGGCTATGAGTTGGATCCGATGTTTGTAGGCGATGCGAAGGTGGAGTACGACCAGATGAAGGCTTTTGAAGGAGCGGACTTTATCTATGCCAAGAACTGGAGTTGCCCGGGAGTAACCCGTCCGGAAGACTATGGCAAGGTGTTGTCTAAAGATATGAGCTGGACGGTTGATGAGGCTCATATGGCCGTGACCAATAACGCATACTTTATGCACTGTCTGCCGGTGCGCCGTAATATGATTGTTACCGATGATGTTATTGAGAGCCCGCAGTCATTGGTTATTCCGGAGGCGGCCAATCGTGAAATCTCCGCAACGGTGGTCCTGAAGCGTATGCTCGAGGCTCTGTAATAGACGGGTTGCGGGTTTAAATGTCCGTTTGTCTGATACAGGACTGAACTGGAAAAGGAAGCGTATCTGGTATTGAAACCGTTGCTCCGGAAAGTTCGGATGTTGGCGAAGAATTAAAATCAGGATATGTCTGGATACGGCTTTTAAAAGGCCGGTTCTAAAATTGCATTCTGAAAGACAAAAAATGGGAATGTGTCAAAACAAAAATGATCATTCCCGAAATGACAGATGGTAATTATAATATTTGAAAGGGCTGTATCAAACTCTGTATTGAGTCATGATACGGCCCTTTCTTTCGTCTTTAAGAATGCTCAAATTTCAAATTATGAGTTCATCTTCTCAGAAAATGAATTTTGACACATTCTCTTTTAAATATTATATTCATAAAATCAAGATGACCAAGTTACTGTTTGTAAGGTCATCTTTTTTTAGTTTGCCTGTTGGGGCATCCTTTCTTTTTCGTCTTTTAAGGTGCTCGGATTTCAAATTATAAGTTGATCTCCTCAAGAAATGAGTCTTGACGGCCCCTCTGCTCTTTTTGCAGGCTTTCGTGTTCTTTTTGCAGACTTTCGCGTTCTGTTTGGGGCATGTCTTTACTCGGTGGCAAAACGGTTGTCCTGCCATTCCATAAAACCGCCTTTCAGGTTATATATCGGTTTAAAGCCTTTCTCCTTTAATTGGTTGGCCGCTTTGAGGCTGCGCATTCCGCTACGGCAGTAAACGGCCACAGGCAGATCTTTTTTCAGCTTCTCTTCGGCCAGTCGGTTGAAGTCCGCGCTTTTGACATCAATGAGGATGGCTCCGGGGATATGACCGGCCTGGAACTCTTCCGGTGTGCGTACATCCACGAGCTGGACCGGTTTGCTGTCTTTGATCAGTTGGCTGAATTCGGTGGCATTGACCGTGCGGATTGTGCTGTCACTGCTTTGGCATGCGGTGCATCCGAGCAGGCTGCCAAAGAGGAGGGTCAGTAGGTTTCTGTGCTTCATTGTTCGGTTTGTTTTTATAGATGTTTTTCGGATTTGTCTTTATCGCTTCGGGCATTTTCAGACGGCTGCAGGCATTGTCTGACGGCTTCTGTTGTTTCGGACGCAGCCTGAATTGTCTTTATCGTTTCGGACATTGTTTGATCGCTTTGTTTTTTTAATAGACGAATTTCCAGAATCTGTTTCCTTCGAAAGAGTGTATTTGCAGACTGATGCTGTCTCCCGGCTCGATTACCGCTTTCAGGCTTGTTTTAGGCAGACTGGCGTATAGCTTCTGGCTATAATACATGGGGTTGTTGTTCTGATTGTGATATAGTGTCAGATAGACCGTGCGCTTCCGGTCGGCCGCAATTCGGACAGAGTCCATCAGAAATCCCAACCGGTGATTGCCGTTTTGTGTCTTGATTTGCAGGTGCAGATTGATGAAGTCGCCGCCATCCCAAAGACTGACAACCTGAAGGGGTTCGATTTCCGGAGCTGTCAGTGTGCTGGAGTCGCGCAGAACGACCACTCTTTCCAGCTTATACAGGCGCACGGCGCTACTGTCGTTTTCCGGAAAGGAGTATGTGCAGACGGCGCGGTATTCCGTGTGTGGATGATATCCTTTGAGCGGTGAGGCCAGATAATATGAAGGCTTCCGGTCGGGTCTGATCCGGTAGAGATTGCCTTCCGCATCCGCGTATATTTCCGAGAATTCGGTAATGAGCGAGGGGTATGAAGACGATTCGTCTGCCGGAGTACAGGAATGACTCAGGCAGACGAATAAAAGGGATAATATCAAAAGTGGAAATTTTTGCATTATGATAACTCCTGTTGCGCTTGTTCCTGATTGAATACGGGATTGGCATACATGGTCAGGATGCATGTTCGTAAAAATGCCCGGTCGGGACGTTTCAGTGTAATCTTTTCCAGCTGTTTCTCAAGGTATCCTTCGAACACGGCGACGTCCTCTTCGGTGTAGTGGTTCTGATATACCTTGCTTTCCTTCAGGAGGTCTGCCGCGATATAATTACCCGGATACAGGCGATAGGAAAGGAATATCTCCCGGTCTATCCTGTGGGCCACAAGCTTGAACAGTTCCCCTTTCGGCATATTGGGATCCAGAGTGTCCAGCCAATCGTTCAGGCAACTGCCGGTCTTGAAGAAGATGCGTCCTTTGTATCCGTAAATGCCGGTCTGCATATTCAGCAGGTCGTCCTGTGGAGATTTCTTGAAGCCGTTGATGTCCCGTTTCTGTTGGAATTCCTGTGCTTTCAGATAGTCGCACGGATCGTATTCGTAGGACAAGGCTGTAGGGGTGAGGTTCATTTCCTTGAGCCGTTCGATGATGCTGCCTTCTCCTCCCATGGCGATCATCTTGAGGACGGAATCCTGCGTGCGGTCATTGCAGTCCTTCGCTCTGCCCTCGCGTTGCGCGATCCAGATGTTCTCTTTCTTCTGTGTGATGGCATAATGCATATAGCGGCTCAGCCGTTTGCTGGATTCGAGCATCTGTTTGATGTTGACGCTGCGCTGTACGATGAACGATTTGTTGGCACGCACGAGTTTGCGGATCCACGGCTTGATGAGCAGATTGTCTCCTATGGCGATTTCCACCGTTGTGGGGAATCCGTTGTCGAGCAGTGAGACGGACAGGAACGCGGAGTCGAGCACGATGTCGCGGTGGTTGGTGATGAAGGTGTGCGGAGTGGCCTTGTCCGGGATACTGGAACTGTCGAAAACGATTCCTTTGCCACAGGTTTCGGCCAGATGTTTCAGCAAGGGATAAAAGAATGTCTTTTGCAGTTCGAGACTTGTGTGACACTTGGAAAGCATGGCGCAAACCACCTCCAAAGGCTGGTCCGGCAGAACCTGTCGTATGATTTCCTGGAATTCCGGATCGGCCACCAGTTCGGAGAACACCTGAGGCAACTCTTCTGCGTCGTAGGGTCTGATTTCGTCAAATTCTTCTGGTGTACGCATAATTCTTGGTCTTTTGGTGAGTGATTCAATGGTTATCGGTTTTCGGGTCAGCCTTTGAGCTGATCCTCGATGATGTCTGTCAGCACATCCTTTATATCCAGTCCGGCGGCGCGCACCTGTTGCGGGATGAAGCTGGTGGCGGTCATTCCCGGAGTGGTGTTGATCTCGAGCATGTTGATCTGTTCGCACGGGTTACCGTCCTGATCCGGTTCCTGTGTGATGATATAGTCAATGCGGACAATACCCTTGCATCCCAGGATGTCGTAGATGGCAGAGGTGAGCAGACGCACCCGTTCGGCTGTTTCCTCCGGGATACGTGCCGGAGTGATTTCCTGCACCTGTCCGTTGTATTTGGCGTCGTAGTCAAAAAATTCGTTGCTGGTGACCACTTCGGTAATCGGGAACACCACCTCCTTGCTTCGTGTCTTGTAGCAACCGCAGGTGATTTCCGTACCCTTCATGAAGGCTTCGATCATCACCTCGTCGCTTTCGCGGATGGCCTTGCCGATGGCTTCCTGAAGCTGTCCGATTTCCTTTACTTTGGTCACACCGAAGCTGGAGCCGCCGGCATTCGGCTTCACGAAGCAAGGCAGACCGATGCGGTCGATGATCTCCCGGTCGGTTACCAGATGCTCGAATCCCTTTCTTACCACCATGCTTTCGCTCACCTTCACTCCGAATCCTTTCAGATACTGGTTCAGGGTGAATTTGTTGAAGGTCATGGCTTCTACCAACAGGTTGCTGGTAGAATAGGGCAGATGGATCAGTTCGAAATATCCCTGCAGGATGCCGTTCTCGCCGGGAGTTCCATGGATAGTTATATAGGCAAAGTCCGGACGGATCTTTTGGCCCGCTTCGATAAAGGAGAAGTCGTTACGGTCTACGGGAGCCGTTCCGCCGTCGGTCAGACGGGCTTTCCACTCCAGCCCCTTCATCTCGATGATGTAAACCTTGAATTTCTCTTTGTCCAGGAAAGAGAAGATACCTTCTGCGCTGCGCAGCGATACATCGTGTTCGGAAGAGTCGCCTCCGGCCACGATCGCGATAGTCTTTTTCATTTTTATCTTTCGTTAATGTCCTAAAGTTCTCTGTTTGCGGTATAGTGCCGCCACTTTTCGAGCAGCTGCCGCATGTCGTCCGGCAGCTGTGAGGTGAAGAACATCTCCTCGCCGGTGGCGGGATGTACGAAACCCAGGGTCAGCGCGTGCAGTGCCTGACGCGGGCATGTCTCGAAGCAGTTGTGTATGAACTGATTGTAACGGGCAAACTGTGTGCCCCGCAGGATCTCGTTGCCCCCGTAGCGCTCGTCGTTGAAGAGCGTGTGCCCCAGATGCTTCATGTGGGCGCGGATCTGATGCGTGCGCCCCGTTTCGAGCACACATTCCACCAGGGTGACGTAGCCGAAGCGCTCCAGCACGCGGTAATGCGTCACGGCATGCTTTCCGATACCCGAGTCGGGCGGGAAAACGGCCATCTGCATGCGGTCTTTCGGGTTGCGGGCGATGTTGCCCTCGATGCGTCCGCCGTCTTCCTCAAAGTTGCCCCACACCAGGGCGTTGTAGGTGCGTTTGGTGGTCTTGTGATAGAACTGGCCGCCCAGATGCGTCTTGGCGTCGGGCGTCTTGGCGATGACCAGCAGCCCCGAGGTATCCTTGTCTATGCGGTGCACCAGTCCCACGGTGGGGTCGTTCGGATCGTAATCGGGATTGTCCTTCAGATGCCAGGCGATGGCGTTGACCAGCGTGCCGGTGTAGTTGCCGCATCCCGGGTGCACCACCAGTCCGGGCGGCTTGTTCACCACCATCAGGTGGTCGTCCTCGTAGACAATCTCCAGGGGTATGTCCTCGGGTATGATCTCGTTTTCATATTTCGGATGGTCCAGCAGGATGGTGATCACGTCGCCCGGCTTTACCTTATAGCTGCTTTTTACGGGCACGTCGTTCACTCGGATATATTCCTGCTCGGCCGCTTTCTGTATGCGGTTTCTGGATGTACCGGTCAAATGCTCCATCAGGAACTTGTCAATACGCATGGCTTTCTGTCCTTTGTCCACAGTGAGCCGATGATGCTCGTAAAGGGTATCTTCAGCATCCGGCGCCAGATCGTTTTCGATTTCCGGGTATTCAAAATCTTCCATGTACGTTTTGGTTGAGGTACTCTTTCGTGATGCGCGTCAGAATTCAAAGTCGGAGAGCTCGCCGCTTTCTGTGGCAGGAGAGAAGGAATCTTCCGTGGGCACGGCCAGTGAGTCTGCCATGTCCGGGCTGTCGGCAAAGTCGTCCATGCTGCCGCTGCCCACCTGCAGGGTGATGCGGGCGTCCAGGGGCAGGCGGTCGCCGGCATAGACCATGCGGCCGCCGTACTTCACTCCGTAAACCCAGTCCTTTTCGCCCTGGATCATTTCAGGAGGCCCGATCCGGAAGCCCAGAGAGCGCAGACGTGCCTCGGCTTCACGTACAGAACTGTTGTCAGCTATGTCCGGCATCGGTATGGTGGGTGTACTGGTCGTGTTGATGATCAGATAAATGGCATGGCCGGATTTTACTTTGGCTCCTGGTGCGGGAGTCTGTTCTAAAACGGCTCCCGGAGGACTGTTCCGGTTGTAGCTGGAGTCTGCTATAACTGCATCCAGACCGGCTTTATTCAGGATATAGCGTGCATCACTTACACCTTGTGCCTTTACATCGGGCACAGAAATGATTTCTCCATGGTTTGTATAATGTTCCAGTCCTTTCCAAACTCCGATAGCGAGAATGACCAATACGGCTGCCATACCTGCCAGGTTACCCCAAATTACAGGTGCCGTGATCTTTTTAAAGAATTCTTTTATCGTCATAAGAATACGCTTTGGTTGATTGTTCAAAGATAGTAATAAAAAACAAAAAAGAAGTAAAGTCGCCTTTACTTCTTTTTGTTCTTTCTTAAAACGATGGTTGATTATTTGCCATGTTTTTCGTCTGATACTGTTAACTTCTTGCGACCTTTTGCACGGCGAGAAGCTAATACTTTACGACCGTTGGCAGTTGTCATTCTCTGACGGAAACCATGTTTGTTCTTTCTCTTTCTGTTGTGAGGTTGGAATGTTCTTTTCATTGTTATATGCTTTTTTTGTTATAATTCATTCTACGTAACGGGGTGCAAAAATAGGGACTTTTTTTTAATAAAGCAAGAGATAACTCATTTTTACACAAAAGTTTTGTGTTTTTTTCTAGAAATCAATTAACTTTGTGGCGAGTTTTATGAGAATTAAGATTCAAATACTAGTATAAATATAGAAAAAAAGACCTTATGATTAATTCACAAGACATTAAAAACGGAACTTGTATCCGTCTGGATGGTAAATTGTATTTCTGCATTGAGTTTTTGCATGTTAAGCCAGGAAAGGGTAACACTTTCATGCGTACTAAACTGAAAGATGTAGTAGACGGTTACGTGTTGGAGCGTCGCTTTAATATCGGTGAGAAATTGGAAGATGTACGCGTAGAGCGTCGTCCTTATCAGTATCTGTATAAGGAAGGAGATGATTATATTTTCATGAATCAGGAAACTTTCGAGCAGATTCCTATCGCTCACGATCAGATCAACGGTGTTGACTTTATGAAGGAAAGTGAAATCGTTGAAGTTGTTACCGATGCTTCATCTGAGACAGTTCTGTTTGCTGATGTTCCTACTAAAGTAGTTTTGAAGGTTACTTACACTGAGCCGGGTGTGAAGGGTGACACTGCAACCAATGCCACTAAGCCTGCAACTGTTGAGACAGGTGCTGAGGTACGTGTTCCTTTGTTCATCAACGAGGGTGAGACTATCGAGGTTGATACTCGTGACGGTTCTTATCTGGGACGTGTGAAATAATTCGTCTACTTTATTTCAAGATCTATAAAAATGAATAATAAGTGGCTTTTGCCGCTTATTGTTCATTTTTTTTGTTACCTTTGTTCTGATACCTGAGATTTATAAAATCATTCATAGGACAATAATGATTCATTTATGAAGTATTCTTTGATAATTCCTGTATATAACCGACCGGATGAGGTGGACGAACTGTTGGAAAGCCTTTGTCATCAGACTCATAAGGATTTTGAGGTGCTGGTTATTGAGGACGGTTCGCAAAACAAATGTGAAGAGGTCGTGCAGCGCTATCTGTCCTGTCTGGATGTTCGTTATTTCTATAAAGAGAATTCCGGTCCCAGTCCGTCGCGTAACTATGGTGCGGAGCGGAGTCGGGGCGAGTTCCTTTTGATTCTGGATTCTGACTGCGTGCTTCCTCCGGGATATATTCAGGCGATTGACGAAGAACTGGCCCGTCGGGACGCCGATGCCTTTGGAGGTTCGGACCGCGCGCACGAGTCTTTCACTCCGGTGCAGAAGGCCATCAATTATGCCATGACCTCTTTCTTCACGACCGGAGGTATTCGTGGAGGAAAGAAAAAGATGGATAAGTTCTATCCACGCAGTTTCAATATGGGAGTGCGTGCTGAGGCTTACCGTGCTTTGGGTGGTTTTTCGCCGATGCGTTTTGGTGAGGATATAGATTTCAGTATCCGTATTTTCAAGGAAGGATATGCCTGCCGTCTGTTTCCCGAGGCATGGGTATGGCACAAGCGCCGCACGGATCTGAAGAAATTCTTCAAGCAGGTGCACAATTCGGGAATAGCGCGCATCAATCTGTATAAGAAGCATCCCGAGTCGCTGAAACTGGTGCATATGCTTCCGGCCGTATTTACCGTGGGAGTAGCCCTGCTGCTGTTGCTCCTGCTGGTCGGATTGGTTTTGTTCGCGGTGCCGTCATGTGCCGCCGCTGCTCCTTGGGTTACGGCTGTGGCCGTAGCTCCATTGCTGTGCTTTGTGCTCCTTATCTTTATAGACGCTTCTGTTCAGAACAAGAGCCCATATATCGGACTGTTAGCCGTAGGGGCATCTTTCGTGCAACTGATCGGTTACGGAAGCGGTTTCCTGAGAGCATGGTGGCAGCGCTGTGTGCGCGGCAAGGATTCATTCAGCGCTTTTGAGAAAACATTCTATAAATAATTCCGCACTATGGAGCAGGGCAGACTGAATATCAAGCAATGGGCCGAGGAGGATCGTCCGCGGGAGAAACTTGTGGCAAAAGGTGTGGAAGCGCTTTCCAATGCCGAACTGCTGGCCATTCTCATCGGATCGGGAAACACCGAGGAGTCGGCCGTGGAGCTGATGCGCCGTCTGCTGGCCGATTGTGGAAACAGTCTGAATGCTTTGGGAAAGATGTCGCTCGACGATCTTACCGGGACAATATCCCAAAATGACGACGGACGGATGCGTACCGTGCGCCGCTATAAAGGGTTGGGTGTGGCCAAGGCCGTTACAATCATGGCAGCCTGTGAATTGGGCAAACGCCGCATGCAGGAGGAAGTCACCGAGCGGAAGCAGATCCGCAGCAGTGAGGATCTGTATCGCTATTATCTGCCTTTGATGCAGGATTTGCAGCACGAAGAATGTCACGTGCTGCTCTTGAACCAGGCTTGCCGGATTCTGGAAAATGTTTTGGTGAGTAAGGGAGGCCTGACAGAAACGGCGGTAGACATCCGGCTGATTATGCGTATGGCTTTGTTACGGCAGGCCACGGTTGTGGCGCTCTGTCATAACCATCCTTCGGGCAATGCACGTCCCAGTGCCGAGGACAACCGTCTGACCGACCGCCTGGCGAAAGCCTGTAAGATGATGAACATACATTTTCTGGATCATGTGATTGTGACCGACGGCAAGTATTACAGTTATCGTGATGAAGGAACATTAATATAAACAAGATAGAAACAAAATATATGGAAGAAAAACAGACACCGACAAAATTGGAATTGGAAGAAAGAATCATTGAAGTGTTGAAAACGGTTTACGACCCGGAAATTCCGGTCAATATCTATGATTTGGGCCTGATCTACAAGATCGATCTTTCGGATGATTTTGATTTGGTGGTCGATATGACGCTGACGGCTCCGAACTGTCCGGCTGCCGACTTCATTATGGAGGATGTACGTATGAAGCTCGAAGGCATTGAGCATATCAAATCGGCAACGGTCAATCTGGTATTTGAGCCGGAATGGGATAAGGATATGATGACCGAAGAGGCAAAAATGGAATTAGGATTTTTATAATGAAGAATATCTATTTTCTTTCAGACGCTCATTTGGGAAGCCGTGCCATTCCGCACGGGCGAACCCAGGAACGCAGACTGGTCCGCTTTTTGGACAGTATCAAACACAAGGCCACAGCCGTTTATCTGCTGGGAGACATTTTTGACTTCTGGTATGAGTATAAGATGGTTGTGCCGAAAGGCTATACCCGTCTTTTGGGAAAGATCAGTGAGCTGACCGACTTGGGCGTGGAGGTTCACTTCTTTATCGGCAATCACGACATCTGGTGTGGAGATTACCTGCAGCAGGAGTGTGGCGTGATCCTGCACAAGGAACCGGCAACCATAGAGTGGGGCGACAAGGTGTTTATGCTGGCTCATGGCGACGGTCTGGGCGATCCGTCGAAGAAATTCAAGGTGCTGCGCAGCATTTTCCACAACAAGCTGTGTCAAAGACTCTTTTCCGCCTTGCATCCGCGCTGGGGAATGGAGTTCGGGCTTTCCTGGGCGAAAAACAGCCGCATGAAGCATGAACGCGACGGAGGCGAACCGCCTTATATGGGTGAGGATAAGGAATATCTGGTGTTGTATGCCAAGGAATATCTGAAGACGCACGCCGATATCAATTACTTTATCTTCGGCCATCGTCACATTGAGCTTGATCTGATGCTGAACCGCAGCAGTCGGGTGCTGATTCTGGGCGACTGGATCAGTCAGTTCACTTACGCGGTGTTTGATGGTGAACACCTTTTCCTGGAGAATTACATTGAAGGGGAAACGGAACCTTGACCTGATATGTAAGATTTATTGGAATTATCTCCCCGTCAGTAATCAATTACCGACGGGGAGATAATTGATTACTGACGGGGAGATAATATTGTTTCTTCGGGAAAATACTTTTATAGAGTCCGTTTGTCTTTTAAAAGAAATACAAGAGGGGGCGCCAATTTTGGCGCCCCCTCTTGTTGATTTGTATTTTCTGAAAATTATTTCTTCAACAGTTCCATAGTGTCGGTAGCGATCATCAGCTCCTCGTCAGTTGGGATGACACAAACGGTAACCTTACTGTTCTCGGTAGAGATGATAGCCTCTTTGCTGCGTACCTTGTTCTTCTCCATGTCGAGTTCAACACCCAGGAATCCCAAAGTCTTGCAGACACCTGCACGTGCAGTAGCCTGGTTCTCACCAACACCACCGGTGAACAGGATGACGTCTACACCGCCCATAGCAGCTGCATAGGCACCGATATACTTGGTGATGCGGTAGAAGTACATGTTTTCGGTACGGATAGCCAGATCCTCGCCATTAGCTACAGCATCTTCCAGCTCGCGCATATCACTTGAACGCTTGAACATACCCAGCACACCGCTCTTCTTGTTCAGTAGATCTGAAGTCTGGTCTGGAGTCAGACCTTCTTTCTTCATGATATACAATACGGCACCGGCGTCGATGTCACCGCTTCGGGTACCCATCATCAGTCCTTCCAACGGAGTCATACCCATACTGGTATCGATGCACTTACCGTCTTTGATAGCAGCGATAGAACCACCGTTACCGATGTGGCAAGTGATGATCTTAGAACCTTCAACCGGAATGTTCAGATATTCGCAAACGCGCTTAGATACGTAGCGGTGAGAAGTTCCGTGGAAACCATAGCGACGTACACCGTATTTCTCATACAGTTCGTAAGGAATTGGGTACAGATATGCGTGCTCCGGCATAGTCTGGTGGAATGCAGTATCGAATACGGCAATCTGAGGAACCTGTGGCATCAGTTTCTGTACGGCGTAGATACCTTTCAGGTTGGCCGGGTTGTGAAGCGGACCCAGGTCGCAGCACTCTTCGATAGCGTTGATAACGTCCTGATTGATGACTACAGACTCGCTGAACTTGCTTCCTCCGTGGAGTACGCGGTGACCTACAGCCTCGATTTCACTCAGGTCTTTTACAACACCGAACTCAGCATCTGTCAGTACGTCGAAGATCATCTGAACACCGCTGGTGTGCTCCTGAATGGATCTTTCGATGATTTTCTTCTCGCCGTTTGGCAAAGTCAGTTTCAGGAATGAATCAGGCAAACCGATTTTCTCGATACCGCCCTGTGCCAAAACTTCCTTTGAAGGCATCTCAAACAGTTTGTACTTGATAGATGAGCTGCCGCAGTTTAATACCAATATCTTCATACTTATATAATGTAATAAGGTGGGGTAAATCTATTATTTCTGTTCTTTAGCTGCAATAGCCTGATTTGCGGTGATGGCTACCATGGTGTAAACATCCTCGATAGAGCAACCGCGTGACAAGTCGTTCACCGGACGGGCGATACCCTGAAGGATAGGGCCGATAGCTTCGGCATTACCCAGACGCTGAACCAGCTTGTAAGAGATGTTACCGACTTCCAGATTCGGAACAACCAATACATTGGCGTGTCCGGCAATCAGAGAACCCGGAGCCTTGCTGCTTCCTACAGATGGAACCAGAGCGGCGTCGGCTTGCAGTTCGCCGTCGATGCTCAGACCCGGTGCCAGTTCGCGTGCGATGCGGGTAGCCTCTACAACCTTGTCTACTACTTCATGCTTGGCTGAACCCTTGGTAGAGAAGCTCAACATAGCAACCTTAGGATCAAGACCGGCCACTGACTTGGCTGTATCTGCGGTACAAACGGCAATCTGAGCCAACTGGTTGGCATCCGGAACCGGAGTTACGGCAACGTCACCCATTACCAGTACACCGTTCTTACCGTAATTAGGAGCCTTGGTCAAAAGAAGCATGGCACCAGAAACACAAGTAATACCCGGAGCAGTCTTGATAATCTGCAATGCAGGACGCAATACATCACCGGTAGTGTTGCGGGCACCGGCCAGCTGACCGTCTGCATCACCGGCTTTGATCATCAGACAGCCGAAGTACAACGGATCGAGTACCTTCTTGCGTGCCTCTTCAATAGTCATACCTTTCTTTTTGCGGAGTTCGCAAAGCAGTTCGGCATATTCTTCTTTCTTCTCTGAAGTTTCCGGATCGATGATGGTTGCCTTGTGGATGTTTCCCAATCCCCATTTCTTGGCAGCTTCTTCGATTTCGGCTACATTACCCAAAATAATCAGGTCTGCTACTTCATCTGTCAGAATCTGATTAGCAGCTTTCAATGTACGTTCTTCTGTTCCTTCCGGAAGCACGATGCGCTGTTTGTTTGCCTGTGCGCGTGCTACAATTTCTTTGATCAAGTCCATATCTGTTGTTTTATAAATACTTTCTATTTGTAATATCAACTTTGCAAAAGTACGCATTTTTCGGTAAAGTAGCCTAACAAAAAGAATTTTATTTTTTGAGAATCTGCCAGATTTGATAAAATCTTTCTAATTTCGTTTTCCTAATTCGTAAACAAGCTGATTTATGGCACTTTCTTTTCACACTCTTTCGTTGGAGGATCGCGAATTGATTCTCAGTTATACCCGAAATGCAGATTTGCAGAATTGCGATCTGGCATTTGCCAATCTCTATGCCTGGCAGTTTCTTTATCAGACTGAGATTGCCGAGTGGAACGGCTTTTTGCTGTTCCGTTTTTATGCGGACGGACATCTGGCTTATCTGATGCCTTTGGGACAAGGCAGCTGGCGCGAGGTGATTGAACAGATGCATCAGGATGCTTGTCAGTTAGGACATCCTTTGCTGATTTTAGGGGTAACCGAGGAGATGAAGCATTATATTCAGGGTATCTGTTCCAGCAAGTTTGTCATTAACCCGAACAGGGAATATGCCGATTATATTTATCTTCGGGAGAGCTTGGCTACACTGGCCGGAAAAAAGTTGCAGCCCAAGAGAAACCATACGAACAAATTCCGGCGTCTTTATCCGGATTATGAGTATCGTCCGCTTACACGTGAGCTGATTCCATTATGCTTGCAATTGGATGAGGAATGGGCGGCTCTGAAAACGGTTCCGGGAGAGCAACGTGCCGTAGAATCTGAGAAAAAGGCCATCCGTAGGGCTCTGGATCATTTCGAGGAATTGGGAATTATTGGAGGAACACTTTTTGTGGGTGGAAAATTAGTGGCTTTCACTTACGGCGCTCCGATTAATGATTCTACTTTTGATGTCTGTGTGGAAAAGGCGGATACAGCCTATGAAGGGGCATATGCTATGATCAATCAGGAGTTTGTGAATCATTTGCCGGAAAAGTACCGTTATATCAACCGGGAAGAAGACTTGGGAATTGAGGGCTTGCGCAAGGCGAAACTGTCGTATATGCCCCATCAGGTATTGATGAAATACAGTATGTGGTCTTCCTGCTCTTTGCAGGGGAAATGTGCCTGTGAGATGCGGAGTGATGACGAACTCCATGTGGAGTGGCAGACCCGTGCCCTTTGGAAACTTTGTTTTGGAGATAGCGACTCTTTTCTGGATTTGTTCTTTTCTCGAAAATATAAACCTCAGAACAATACTTTTTTCTGTAAGGACGGTAAGGTGGTCAGTGCCTTGCAGCGCTTGCCGTATCGCATGAGTTATGCGGGGCTGGATGTGGCGGTGGCTTATGTGGCCGGAGCTTCAACTTTGCCGGAGCAACGTGGTCGTGGATTGATGACAAGTCTGCTGTCTGAAGCGCATCGGTATATGTATGAAGAAGGTAAGGTGTTTTCGTTGCTGATACCGGCAAGCGATGGACTGATTGATTTTTATGCCCGGTCGGGATATGTCTGTTGCAACGGAGTGGGAGAGCGTGTGAACCGTCTTTCTGTGACACCGTTTTCCGTGTCTGAAATATCTCTTACCCAGCACTCGGAAACTGCCTGTGAAGAGATGGTTGACTTTATGGAGCAGGTGTACCGGAGTATGCCGGCGGCTGTGCTTCACGATAAAGACGACTTACAGGTGATTTTGCAGGATATGTCGGATAGCGGAGGTCGGATATGGCTGGCACGGAATGAAAGTAGCCAGCGTCTTTGCGGTATGCTTTTCCTGATGCCACAAAAAAATAAGGATTGGCTGATAAAAGAGTGTTTGGCCGCAAATCCTGTTGTGGCGGACGAACTGAAGAGAACCGCACAAAATGAGCTTTGTCCCGAAAGAGGGTTGATGGATGAGGCCTTTTGTACGCAGATAAAGGTGGTCCGTGTGTTCGATGCGTTGAAACTTTATGCACGGGTGCATCCCGAAGCGGATTTCACGTTGGAAGTAACGGGGGATTTGTTGGCGGGGGATGCGGCTCCTGCTGTTTATCTGGTCCGTAATGGTCAGTGTTCCCGACTGGAGCAAGGCGCTCATGCGGATCGCAACTATACGGTGGAAGCGTTGCCGCAATTGCTTTTTGACCATGGTGGTCCGTATATGCGACTGATGCTGAACTGAAAGACCGAAGGTGAGGGGGGGTTAGTCAACCTTATATTCGGTAAGGATACGCTCCAGTTCTTCGGCTGTGAGGCGTAGCTGGAAGTTTCCTTTGAAAGCGATGGAGATACCGCCTGTTTCTTCGGAAACAATAATGGAAAGGGCGTCCGTTTCCTGTGAGATTCCCATGGCGGCACGGTGACGCAATCCTAATTCCTTGGGAATGTTCATGCTGTGTGATACCGGAAGAATACAACCGGCTGCCTTGATCCGTTTGTGACTGATGACCATGGCTCCGTCGTGCAATGGGCTGTTCTTGAAGAAGATGTTTTCGATGAGGCGCTGGTTGATTTGGGCGTCAATCATCTCTCCCGAACGGATTACGTCATTCAGCGGCAGTTCCCGTTCTAAAACAATCAGGGCGCCTACTTTTTGTTTGCTCATGCTCATGCAAGCCATGACAATGGGCATGATATCTTCATTGTTGGTATTTTTTGTCTTGTGTTTTCCTTTGATGAAGTTTAGAAAGTTCCGTACTCGTTTATGGGCGCCGATCGTATAAAAGAATTTTCGGATGTCTTCCTGAAAGAGAATAATCAACGCCAGAGCGCCCACACTGACCAGTTTGTCAAGGATGGAGCCCAACAGTTTCATCTCCAGAATCTGTGAGATGAATATCCAGAAAACCAAAAATACCAGAACGCCGAAAAATACATTCAGCGAGCGTGACTCCTTCATTACTTTATAGGCATAATAAAGAATAAGGGCCACCAGAAAGATGTCAATAAGATCTTTTATTCCGAAATTGAAGAACATTGATTGTATTCTTTTATCAGTTTAATAACTTCAGTACACTCTTTTACATCGTGTACTCTTAATATATGTGCGCCTTTCAATAAGGCTATGGTGTGGAGCACTGATGTGCCGTTGAGCGCTTGCTGTGGATCAGTGTTCAATACTTTGTATATCATGGATTTGCGGGATACACCGACTAAAATAGGGCATTCCAGAATGTGCAGGTCGTCCATATGATGCAACAGCTCATAATTGTGTTGCACCGTTTTACCGAAACCGAAACCCGGATCAATGATGATGTCTTTCAGTCCGGCTGCCTGTAATTGTGCCTTCTTTTTGCTGAAATATACCAAGATTTCCTGTATCAGATGGTCATAGTGTGGTGCCTGTTGCATATTTTGCGGGGTGCCCTGCATATGCATCATAATATAAGGAACCTTTAGTCGGCTTATGGTATCGAACATGTTTGCATCCATTTCTCCGGCAGAAATATCGTTGATAAGTGCCGCGCCGTATTCTTCTACACAGATACGGGCTATCTCTGCGCGGAATGTATCGACAGAAACCGGAATGTGTGGAGCTACTTTCTGAATCAGTGTCAGGCCTTTTTTCAGGCGTTCCATTTCTTCTTCTTGTGAAATATGGGTGGCATCGGGACGTGAAGAGTAGGCGCCGACATCAATGAAGTCGCCCCCTTCCTGCACAATTTCCTCAATGCGTGAGATGATTTCCTGTTCGCTTTGTTTTCTGCTGGAGGAGTAAAACGAGTCAGGTGTTACATTGAGAATACCCATCACACGTGGAGTGGACAGGTCTAGGAGTTGTCCGTTTAGGTTCAGTGTTGGTCTTATTGTTGGATTCATTTCTGTAAAAAATGACTGATGAAAAAATGATGTCACAAAAATACATAGAAATATTTTCTTTTCTGCCTGTATGGAAAGGGATTTTTGTAGATTATCTTTTTTTCTCGTATAAGTTGCACTATCTTTGCGTGGTTAAAATTTAAGCACAAAATGGAAGTAGCTGCACTTTACGAAATTTTTAAGCAACATCCGAATGTAACAACGGATAGTCGGAATTGCCCGGAGGGGTCTGTTTTCTGGGCATTGAAAGGGGAATCTTTTAATGGAAATGATTTTGCGGCAAAGGCTCTTGAGGCCGGATGTGCCTATGCTGTGGTGGATGAACCCGGAGCAGCAGACTTGTCCGACGAACGCTATTTGCTGGTGGACGACACTCTGAAGGCTTTGCAGGAACTGGCAAACTATCACCGTCGCCAATTTCATATTCCGGTACTTCAGATTACAGGCACCAATGGTAAGACTACAACCAAGGAACTGATAGCGGCTGTGTTGGAGCGGAAATATCAGGTGCTGTTTACTCAAGGAAATTTGAATAATCATATCGGTGTGCCCCGTACATTGCTGCGTTTGAATGATTCTCATGAAATTGCTGTGATTGAAACCGGAGCTAACCATCCGGGAGAAATACAGTTCCTGACAAATATCGTTGAGCCGGATTATGGCTTGATTACAAATGTGGGTATGGCTCATTTGGCCGGTTTCGGTTCTTTTGAAGGCGTAATGCGCACTAAAGGTGAATTGTATGATTATTTGCGGAATGCCGGAAAACCTGCTTTCATTCACGTTCCGGATGAAAACTTGCAGAAGATGGCTGTCGGTTTGAGTCTGATTCCATATGCCACGGAGTTGGCTTCTGACGATGTTCCTCAAGGTGAACTGGTCGGTTGTGATCCTTTCCTGACTTTCCGCTGGAAATATCAGGGCGATGAGTTTGTCGTGCGTACCCATTTGGTGGGTAGTTATAATCTGGCGAATATGATGGCGGCTGTTGCGGTCGGACTGCATTTTGGGGTGAAACCTCAGGATATTTGCGCCGCATTGACAGAATATGTTCCGTCAAATAACCGTTCACAGATGCAGGATACGGCAGATAATCACTTGGTCGTGGATGCCTATAATGCGAACCCGACCAGTATGAAGGCGGCCATTGAAAATTTCCGTCTGATGCAGAACGGACCGAAAATGCTTATTCTCGGTGAAATGAAAGAACTGGGTGAGGCAAGTGGTGCAGAGCATCAGAAAGTGGTTGACCAGTTGGTTAATGCCGGTTTTGATAAAGTTTGGCTCGTTGGAGAAGAGTTTGAAAAGACAGAAAATCATTTTCGCATGTTTCATCATGTAGATGACGTTGTGAAAGAGTTGAGACAAAATAAGCCTGAAGGCTATTATATATTAATAAAAGGAAGTAATGCTACCCGGTTGTTTACCCTGCCGGAATATCTGTAATTTGTATTAATTCAGATTTGCATCAATTCAGAAGCGTGTGATGTTCGGAGTATTTGGAATATCACACGCTTTTAATTTTGCGGCGAGCATCGTTAAATCTCTATTTAGGGAAAAAGGGAATTTTAGTTCCTATCGTCATTTTTTGTTCTTTATCTAATAATTGATATTTGTTTCTATGAAGGATACTCCTTTTTAAATTGAAAATTTCATCTTCATGGTATTGGAGTTTTGTCGGGACCGAATTTGAGTTTCATCCCGATGAAATTTTGCATTGTTGTCGTTTGCTTGTTTCAGAATGCTTGTCTGTCTGTTTCTTCCGCCCGGTTTATCGGACGTGTATGCAGGTAGTCTTGTCTGCTTTTTGAGGCTTTTCCGGATATATTCTAGTCGTATCGACATTTTTCTGAAATTTTTTTCATCTTTTTTCGGTGTGCGTTTCAGGAGTGTTAAAAGTATGTTTTACAGCATATTGCTTGGTGGTTTCGGCGGAATTTCTTATCTTTGCAAAGATTCCCCTCTGAAAAAAATCTGGAAAATATTTGGTGGGAAAGAAAAAAGTATCTACCTTTGCAACCGCAAACGAGAAACAAACGTCCCTCACGCTTGAGGCAAGCGGTTCTCTCGGAAGCGAATGAAGAAAGAGTTCTTTGAAAGATTTACATAGACAGATTAACGTAGTACAAGAGCTGGCAGTCTTTCATTAGATTGTCAGGGTAAAAAATACGAACCGTCAAGGAAACGAAATAAGATTCGGAGCCGTGGATAAACAGAATTCAAAATAAAAAGATATTTTACAATGAAGAGTTTGATCCTGGCTCAGGATGAACGCTAGCTACAGGCCTAACACATGCAAGTCGAGGGGCAGCGGGATTGAAGCTTGCTTCAATTGCCGGCGACCGGCGCACGGGTGAGTAACGCGTATCCAACCTGCCCTTTACTCGGGGATAGCCTTTCGAAAGAAAGATTAA
>CALUIU010000031.1 GCA_944320795.1 Candidatus Paraprevotella stercoravium
ACGATTATCAACGATACTTGTGCAACAAAAAAGGCGCCCGTAAAGAGCGCCATATTAATCGATTATAATCAATTTAATTATTTGATAATCAAATAGTTACTTACCGATGCAGAAATTCTTGAAGATATTTTCCAACACTTCATCCGTAGTAATCTCTCCACCAACGATTTCTGCCAGGTGGAACAGACACTCACGCAGATCCTGAGAAATGAAATCACCGGACAAGCCCTGATCCATACCCTGCAACACGCGTTCGATGGAATCCAGCGCCTGAGTCAGTGCCTCATAGTGACGGAGATTGGTAACCACCACATCATGCTCTCCCACTTCAGGCAACTGGGCCGCAGCGATCAGCTGATTCTGGAGTTGTTCGAGACCGAGCTTGAGACGGGCAGAAATAGAAATGACATCCACATTCTCCGGAAGCTCCGGCAAATGAGATGGAGGAGCACCCGCCAACAGTTCTGCCTTGTTCAAAACTACGATCAGTTTCTTGTTCGCACACAATGGCAATATCTTTGAAGACAGGTTACGGATCTGTTCGGCAGCACACTGGCTGTCCACCACCCAAAGTACAATCTGCGCCTGCTCCATCTTCTGGAAACTGCGCTCTATACCCAGACTTTCTATCGTATCTGTCGTTTCCCGGATACCGGCGGTATCAATAAACCGGAAAGTGATGCCCCCCAGATTGATCGTATCCTCAATAACATCTCGTGTGGTACCATGGATATCACTCACAATGGCGCGCTCTTCATGCAGCAAGGCATTCAGCAAAGTAGATTTTCCGGCATTGGTCTCTCCTACTATCGCCACCGGGAAACCGTTCTTGATGGCATTTCCCAAACGGAACGACTGGGCCAGATGACGGATTACCTGCTCTATTTTCTCTGCCAACGTACGTAACTCCGAACGGTCGGCAAACTCCAGCTCTTCATGATCACTGAAATCCAGTTCCAGCTCCATCAGTGAAGTGAGGTGCAGCAACTGATCACGAAGCTGTGAAAGCTCACGGCTGAACCCGCCACGCATCTGACTCATAGCCAGACGATGAGTTGCCTCTGAGCTGGAGGCAATCAGATCGGCCACGGCTTCAGCCTGGCTCAAATCCATCTTTCCATTCAGAAAGGCACGCTGCGTAAATTCACCGGGTTCTGCGGTACGGCATCCGTGTTGCAACAACAATTGCATCACTCTCTGAAGAATATAGGCAGAACCGTGACAGGAAATTTCCACACTGTTTTCACCAGTATAGGAATGGGGAGCATGGAACACGCTGACCAGCACTTCATCCACCACTTCTTCCTTTTCTCCTATAATCTGTCCGAAAGACAAGGTGTAGGGCTTGGATGCAGATAAGGTCTTCCCCCCTACTCCTTTAAAAATTAAATCTGTTATCCTGATAGCATCCGGTCCGGATACTCTTATTGTGCCAATGGCTCCTCCCGGAGCTGTGGCAATTGCACAAATTGTTTCTGAGAAATTCATATTGATCTTACTTGTTATATAAATAGGTATGCCCGACTATCAGCAGCCGGGCATACTTCTGTTTCATCTTTAAATCCGATCCAATACGGTCTGTATCAGCGAATCAATGGTCTGCTTATAAGCCGCATTGGCTTTACCCGTACGTCGGTTGGCAATCACCATGCAACAGGTGGTTGCCTTATGGCCCAGCAAACGTGCCAGACCTGCCAGCGCCGAGCTTTCCATTTCAAAATTGTTCACACGTAGCCCTTTGAACTCAAAATTTTCCACTTTTTCGTTTTGCCGCGGATCCTGCAACGGAATGCGTAACTCACGACCCTGCGGACCAAAGAAACCGCCACAGGCAATGGTAATACCGCGCACCATATCCGCACCGGCAATACGGTCGGTCAGTTCGGGATCGGCATCCACCACATAAGGCGCTCCTTTCTGCGGACACCAGTCCATATAGTCCATAAAGGCTTTTTCCAGTTCCAGGTCGCACACTTCGTTTCTTCCGGCATAATAATTCAAAAGACCGTCAAAACCGATGCTCTTCACACTGGATACAAAAGTTCCCTCGGGAGTGTTCAGCTGCAGTCCGCCGCAAGTACCGATGCGCACCAGTTCCAGCGAACGGAGCTCGTCTTTCTCTTCACGGGTCTGAAAGTCTATGTTGACCAAAGCATCCAGCTCATTCATCACAATATCGATATTGTCACAACCGATACCGGTCGAAAGTACCGTAATTCTCTTGCCTTTATACGAACCGGTTATGGTTCGGAACTCACGGCTCTGGATGTCATATTCCTGGCTGTCAAAATGAGCGGCAACCGTAGGCACACGTCCCGGGTCACCCACCAGAATAACTTTCCCGGCCAACTGTTCGGGCTTCAGGTGCAAATGGAAAATACTTCCATCCGGATTGATGATCAATTCGGATTCTGCAAAATACTTTTTCATAGGCCTTCATTTTTAAAATTCGACCCCACAAACCAATTTTGGTTATTTGGAGTTTTTCAGATAGTTTATCTCTGTATTTCTGATCTTGACCTCCTGTTCTTCCAAACCATAATACAGTTTCTCATAAGCCTGTTCCATGGTCAGGATCTGCTGTCGGAGCTGCTGCTTTCTGCTTTCATTACCCTGTGCAAACGCATCGCGTAACTGTTGCAAGGTTTCCTTGTTCTTAGCCAGCTGCTCCTGTCCTTCCTTCCACCAGGCAGCCATTTTCTGTGCCTCGGGCGAACGGAATTCGGCTATCAGGGTATAGGTCAGATCATCATTAATGACAAAGTCAAAATCCTTAGGCTTCACCACTTCCTGCTTTTCATTCATCACCTGTTCCAGACGTTCGCGGGCATCTGCCATCAAAGCGGCGTCTCCCCAGGTGGCGGCAATACTGCTGATACGGGCCAGTCCTTTCAGTTCTTCTTCACTGTATGCCTCGGTTTCATAAGTATTGCGCAAGGCATTGGGAACAAAAATATAAATACACACTTTTCCTTCCGGCTGACTGCGATCGGTTACAAACCATCCCAGATTATTGACTTCGTCTATCGCATAGAGATAATCATTGGCCGGTGAGTTAAAAGGCATACCGATGTTCTCGGGCTTGAGAAAACTCTTGCTGTCCGCATCATAACGAGTCACAAAAATATCATACCCGCCCAGACTCTCGCTTCCGCGCGCACCATAATAGAGTGTCACTCCATCAGAAAGCATGAACGGATAGTCCTGATCCTCATCTTCGTTCAGTCCCTTTATCTGTACGGCCTTGCTCCATTTTCCGCCCAACAGATCACTGGTGAAGATACGGGATTTCCGCCCGCTCTGTCCACCACCCGCCTGAGTCGGTGCGGAATAATAGATCTTATTTCCCAACTCCGACAAATAGACGCAGCCTAAGGAATCATTTGTTCCGAAAAATTTGGCATACGAAGTCAGTGATCCGCTTTCCGGACTGATCTTCAAAGCTTCCAGAAAAGCGGCCTTGTCAGTCACAATGCTGTCTATAAAGACCACCCGCTCGGTAGCATGCAGCATGGCACGCGCCATATCTATCTTTTCCAGCTGCTTCTCAGCCTCTTCGGTAGACTGTTTCTTTCTTTTCAGCATCTTGATATTACGCTCTAGCTGCTCCTCGGCATTGTCAAAGTCATATTGTTCCATATAGAAATCAACCGACGAGGAAGATACGGCCGGATTGGACTTGCTCTTTTGCGCCATTCCGTCCATACAGAAAGCCATACAGGCTGCCAGCGATATGATTTTCAGTTTCATCATGTCTATTTGTTTTATACTGTTTCAAAGATATACAAATCTTTCTAATAGAAAAATGATTTCTCTGTTAAAAATCCTTCTCCCTATTCTTCCACCAGTTTGCCTTCACGCTCCAAAGCATTCCACATGGAATGACGGGCTTCGGGATTCATCTGTTCTATCTGGTCGAAGATATTTCTCATGTCCGAACGGTGGGAGTCACGCTCATACGGACAGAGTTTCTTTTGTTTCTGATATTCCTGCATCGCGGCCCAGGCTGCCAGATCGCGTTCCTGCACCATGCAGAACGGACGGATAATAGTCATCGGAAACTTGCGCATACGCAAACGGGCCGGCATGGTGGAAAACTGTCCCTGAAAACTGAAGTTCAGCAGTGTCGTATGCAGAATATCATCCTGGTGATGCCCTAAGGCAATCTTGTTGCATCCCAATTCCTTGGCAGTTTCAAAAAGCATTTTCCGGCGGTTCCAGGAACACAGGAAACAGGGACTCTTCCGGGTATCGGTCGAGGCATCGAAGGAGGTTTCGCGAATGTGAAGCGTCACCCCATGCTCTGCGGCAAACTGTTCCAGATAATGGTTATCGCTCTCATAAGCGATATTGGTCATGCGCACATGCAGAGCCTCCAACCGGATCTGCGGACGGTAAATACGGGCTCTCCGGGCCATAAACTCCAACAGGGCCAGAGAATCCTTTCCTCCGGAAATTCCCAAAAGAATATGGTCACCTTCTTCCAGCAATCCATATTCCATAATGCCTTTGTTGAAATGACGCCAGATACGGCGTTCCAATAAATCTTTCTCGGTCGGTTTCATCAACGGATCATTTCATAAAGATAAAATACACGGCCAGAATCAGACAACAGAAAGCTGCCAGATGGTTCCAGTGCAGACTCTGTCCCTGAAACATCACATTGGCCATCACCGTAAAGACAATCAGGGAAATCACTTCCTGAATCACTTTCAGCTGCATCAGACTGAACGGTCCGCCATTTCCCACAAAACCGATCCGGTTAGCCGGCACCTGGCAACAATATTCCGCAAAGGCGATAATCCAGGAAAAGAGAATTACCCCAATCAGCGGCCAATTGCTGCTGGTTCCGTTTTCCTGCAACTTCAAATGTCCGTACCAGGCCAGAGTCATGAATATATTGCTGCAAATCAGCAGCAGAATGCTATATAAACCACTCATAAAAAAGATAAAACGAAATAAGAAATTAAAATCTTGCCCGCCGGAAAGCTCCGGCAGACAAGATTTATCATGTTGATCTATTAAAAGAATTCAGAAAATTACTGCTGCTGCAGATACTCGTGCATGCTGGCAGCAGCCTTACGACCGTCACCCATAGCCAGGATTACGGTAGCACCACCGCGCACAATGTCACCACCGGCAAAGATGGTAGGCAGATTGGTCTGCATGCCTTCGTTCACCACGATGGTGTTCTTGCGGCCCAGCTCCAGTCCCTCGATAGAAGTCGGAACGATCGGGTTCGGAGATACACCGACAGCCACGATAGACATATCAATGTCGATGGTTTCGGTTGCTCCCGGAATCGGTTCCGGACTACGACGACCGCTGGCATCCGGCTCACCCAACTGCATTTTCTGCAGTACCACAGCCTTCACGGCTCCGTTCTCATCAGCCAGATACTCTATCGGGTTATGCAGGGTCAGGAATTCGATGCCCTCTTCCTTGGCATGTTTTACCTCTTCAATACGGGCCGGCATCTCAGCCTCAGAACGACGGTACACGATGAATACGCGCTCGGCACCCAGACGCTTGGCTGTACGGCAAGAGTCCATGGCTGTGTTACCACCGCCGACAACCATCACGTTCTTGGCCTTATTGATCGGGGTATCTGTTTCCGGATTGGAAGCGTCCATCAGGTTCACACGGGTCAGATACTCGTTGCTGGACATGATGTTGATGCTGTTCTCTCCCGGAATTCCCATGAAGTTCGGAAGTCCGGCACCGGAACCGACAAAGATACCCTTGAAGCCTTCGTTCTCCAGTTCCTTCACGCTGATAGTCTTACCCACCAGACAGTCCTTCACGAAGTGTACACCGATTTTCTCCAGATTGCGGATTTCCACGTCTACGATCTTGTTCGGCAAACGGAACTCCGGAATACCATATTTCAATACGCCACCGATTTCGTGCAGTGCCTCGAATACGGTTACGTCATAACCGTTCTTGGCCATGTCACCGGCAAATGACAGACCGGCAGGACCTGAACCGATAACAGCCACCTTGATACCGTTGGCAGGAGCACACTCCGGAACAGACATTTTTCCGCTCTCGCGCTCAAAGTCGGCAGCAAAGCGCTCCAGATAACCGATAGCCACAGCCGGCTCGTTCATCTTCAGGTGGATACACTGGCTCTCGCACTGCTTCTCCTGCGGACAAACACGACCGCATACTGCAGGCAGCGCAGAAGTGCTCTTCAACACACGGGCTGCATTGAGGAACTCGCCGCGCTCAATATTCTTGATGAATGACGGAATGTTGATGCTTACCGGACAACCCTGCATACAAGTAGGATTGGCACAGTCCAGACAACGCTTGGCCTCAGTGATTGCCTGCTCGCGGGTCAGACCGGTGTTCACCTCTTCGGTACGGGTTGTAGCACGATAAACCGGATCCAGCTCGTTCATGACGACACGTGGAATGGCTGTACGCTCCTTCGGCTTCATCGCCTTACGGATTTCCTGACGCCATGCCGCATTACGGTCGGTCAGCTCGCTCAGCGGAGTAGTTGTATCCATCTCGGCAGCCAGTGCAGCCCACTCTTGATTCAGGTGCTGATCCACCTGATCCAGGTGTGCCTGGAAATCCTGCTCCAGATGACACATCTCCTGAGCCTCTTCCTTCTTGAAGGCACCCATACGCTTCAACATCTCGTTGAAGTCTACCTGATGACCGTCAAATTCCGGACCGTCCACGCACACGAAACGGGTCTTTCCGCCTACAGTGATACGGCAGGCACCGCACATACCGGTTCCGTCCACCATGATTGTATTCAAAGAGACATCGGTAGGAATATTGTATTTCTGGGTCAGCAGACAGCAGAACTTCATCATGATCGCCGGACCGATGGCAAAACACTTGTCCACCTTCTCGCGCTGGATCACCTGTTCGATACCTTCTGTTACCAGACCTTTCTGTCCGTAGCTTCCGTCATCGGTCATGATGATTACCTCGTCTGAGCTCTTGCGTACCTCGTCTTCCAGGATAATCAGATCCTTGCTGCGACCGGCCAACACAGAGATCACACGGTTACCGGCCTCCTTCAAAGCCTGGATAATCGGCAACATCGGAGCCACACCGACACCACCGCCGGCACATACCACGGTTCCGAAATTCTCAATGTGTGTTGCCTTACCCAGAGGGCCAACCACGTCGGTAATCTCATCGCCAACCTCCAACTGACACAGGCGTGTTGAAGACAGTCCCACTTTCTGTACCACCAGCGTAATGGTTCCCTTACGGGTATCCGCACCGGCAATGGTCAGCGGCATACGCTCACCCTTCTCACCGACACGCACGATTACGAAATGGCCTGCCTTACGAGCCTTGGCAATCAAAGGAGCTTCAATCTCAAATTTAAAGACCTTCTCCGAAAACTGCTCTTTGGAAACAATCTTATTCATTCTTTTCTGATTTAATATATGTTTTATTTGATGATTAATGCTTACTGTTTAGAAAGGTTTTTCATCCAACATCTCGAAACCGCAGTAAGGAACCAGGCATTTTGGAATGCGGATTCCCTCCGGAGTCTGGAAGTTCTCCATGATGGCTGCAACGATACGCGGCAAAGCCAGAGCCGATCCGTTCAGGGTATGGCACAACTCGGCCTTCTTGTCCTCTGCCTTACGGTAACGGCATTTCAGACGGTTGGCCTGATAAGTATCGAAGTTAGAAACTGAACTTACCTCCAACCAACGCTTCTGAGCCTCTGAGTAAACCTCAAAGTCATAACAGATAGATGAAGTAAAGCTCATGTCACCGCCACACAGACGCAGAATACGGTAAGGCAACTCCAACTTCTGCAACAAGCCTTCCACATGAGCCAGCATCTCCTGATGTGACTGCTCTGAGTGCTCCGGAGTATCGATACGTACGATTTCCACCTTAGAGAACTCATGCAGACGGTTCAGTCCGCGCACGTCCTTACCGTAAGATCCGGCCTCACGACGGAAGCACTGAGTATATGCACAGTTCTTGATCGGCAGATCCTTCTCGTCGATAATCACATCACGATAGATGTTGGTTACCGGAACCTCAGCAGTAGGAATCAGATACAGATCGTCCAAGTTGCAGTGATACATCTGTCCCTCCTTGTCAGGCAACTGACCGGTACCGTAACCGGAAGCCTGATTTACTACGGTTGGAGGCATAATCTCGGTATAACCGGATTTGCGGGCCTCATCCAGGAAGAAGTTGATCAACGCACGCTGCAAACGGGCACCCTTACCTTTATAAACCGGGAATCCGGCACCGGTGATCTTCACACCCAGATCGAAGTCGATCAGATCGTACTTCTTGGCCAGCTCCCAGTGTGGCAGCGCATCCTTCGGCAGCTCGGTTTCCATACCGCCGGTCTTTACCACCACGTTATCCTCAGCACCCACACCTTCGGGTACAATGTCATAAGGAATATTCGGAATAGCGCAAAGCTGCTCGATCACGCTCTTCTGTGCGGCGTCCATCTCTGCCTCCAGAGCCTTGTTCACCTCTTTCAGCTGAGCCACCTGTGCCTTTACAGCCTCGGCCTCATCCTTGTTACCGGCTTTCATCAAAGCACCGATCTGTGCGGCCATCTTCTTGCTTTCCGACAGATTCTGGTCCAGCTTGGTCTGGGCCTCACGGCGTATTTTATCTGTTGCAATGACTTTTTCAATCGCTTCCTTGGCACCGTTGAAGTGCTTTTTTTCCAAACCTTTGATCACTCTTTCGGTCTGTTCAGTAATCAGTTTTAATGTAAGCATAATCAGTACATTTAATATGAATTTATTTTCTAACCTGCAAAAATAGCGAAAAAAAGTGAATGTAAGGCTATGAATAATAGAAAAGTAGACATTTTCAAATAAATATCTTAATAAGGCATCATTTTCCGGCAGAATAAACAGCAAACTTTTTGCAGACCAATGTTTTTATCTATTTTTGTGCAGAAAACTTTATTACTAACCTCATTTATTAATTGAAAAAACCAAAATGTTTGCAGAACTGCTTAAATCCTCTTATTTCGCTCTGTTTGTCATTGTGGCTTTGGGATTCATGCTGGGCAGAATCCGTATCAAAGGTCTGTCACTCGACATCTCAGCGGTGATTTTTGTCGCTCTTTTATTCGGACACTATGGTGTACTGATCCCCAAGGAATTGGGCGATCTGGGTCTGGTGCTCTTTATCTTTACCATCGGTATTCAGGCCGGTCCCGGATTCTTTGATTCCTTCCGAAGCAAGGGAAAGACCCTGATTCTGATTACCGTACTGATTATTCTTTCGGCATCCCTCACCGCCGTGGGACTGAAATATCTGTTCGGACTGGACACCCCAAGTACTGTGGGCCTCATTGCCGGTGCGCTGACCAGTACCCCGGGTCTGGCCGTAGCCATCGACAGTACCAACTCACCGCTGGCATCCATTGCCTATGGTATTGCTTACCCCTTCGGTGTCATCGGTGTAATTCTTTTTGTCAAGCTGCTTCCCCGCCTGCTTAAAGTCAATCTGGAAGAAGAAGCCCGGCAACTGGAAGCTGAACGCATCGGCCAGTTCCCGCAACTGAAAACCTGTGTGTTCCATGTGACCAACTCCGCAGCCTTCGGCAAGTCCCTGGCCCAGCTGAACATCCGTGCCGTAACAGGTGCCGTGGTATCACGAATCAAAAGCGGAGAACAGATTCTCATGCCGTCAGCTTCATATGCCTTGCAACAGAATGATTACATTCAGGCTGTGGGTAGCGAAGAATCTTTGGCCATGCTGGCCGAAATGATGGGAGAACGTCAGGAAGGAGAGCTTCCGCTCACCAAACGGCAGATTGTGGAAACCATCCTGCTTACTAAAAAGGATATGGTCAACAAAAATATCGGCAGTCTGAACCTTCATGAAAACTATGGCTGCACCATCACCCGTGTGCGCCGTAGCGGTATCGACCTGACTCCTACCCCGGATCTGGTGCTGAAGTTTGGCGACAAGCTGATGATTGTGGGCGAGATCGAAGGTGTGAAGGGAGCTTCCGAATTATTAGGAAATAACGTAAAATTACTGTCCGATACAGACTTCTTCCCGATTGCAGTGGGCATCGTACTCGGTGTGTTGGTAGGCAAACTGAATGTCACCTTTCCGGGCGGTGTATCCTTCTCACCGGGACTGACCGGAGGCGTGTTGCTCACCTCTCTGGTACTGAGTGCCATCGGCAAGACCGGACCGATTCTTTGGAACATGTCCGGTCCGGCCAACCAGTTGTTGCGCCAGTTCGGTCTGTTACTTTTCCTCGCCGAAGTAGGAACTTCTGCCGGTCAGAAACTGGTAGCCACATTCCAGGAAAGCGGTTGGAGCATGTTCGTGGTGGGTATGTTCATCACCCTGGTACCGATGATCATTGCCACCCTTGTGGCCCGTCTGGTATTCAAGATTTCCATGCTCGACCTTTTGGGTACCCTCACCGGCGGTATGACCAGTACTCCGGGTCTGGCAGCGGCCGACTCTATGGTGGACAGCAATATCCCGGGAGTGGCCTATGCCACAGTTTACCCGATTGCCATGGTCTTCCTGATCCTGTTCATTCAGTTGATTTCGGTATTTGTGGTATAATCTCGTCTTGATTTAAAGATACATACAGCAATCCCCTCCTTTTAAAACTGGTTTAAAACGGTTTTAAAAGGAGGGGATTGTCATATATTAATACTCTATCATAACAGTCCTATCGGATCAATTTTTTCACTCCGAGACCGTTGCGAATTAGTTGTTTTTTACCGCCCAGTCACCGATCGTGCCTGTCTCCGAAGAGAAACCGGCGCCGATGCAGTACAGCTTCCGGTTGTCGGCGGCATATTCCCGGGCATAGCCTTTCTCTTCGATCTGTCGCAAGGCTTCTTCGGCCGTACCGTCCAGCTTGAACTCGAATATATAAATATAGTCGGCCGTTTCCAGCACACAGTCTACACGGCCTTGACTCTGCACCTTCTCCACATACACCGTGTACACGCTCACCAGACGCAGAATCAGATAGAACGTATATTGGAAATAACGCTCCCGCTCCGCCTCATCTTCCTTACGCCGCATCGTATAAGGAATGCTCGAAAGGAAAGAAGTAAACAGAGTATGCACCCGCTCCACATCGCCCTGGCGCAAAGCCACTACCAGACTTCGGATCCAACCACCGGTTTCCTCCTTCGGTTGCAGATAAGCGGCCGAAAGCATCGTCAAAAAACCGTTCTTCACCTCATTGTTCGGAAAGTCAAGCAGGAAAGTATTGAAATCCCGGTCATAAGCCTTCACCGTCAGATAACCGCTCTGGTAAATCATCGGCAGAGGACGTTCCACATCGGCCTTGTAGTCGATAAACTCCTCCGGAGGGTAATACTTGCCTGTCAGTTCGTTCATATTCTCCTTGAAGTGAGAAAGCAGACGAATCAGATAGGTCGGTGTACCTGTGCTGAACCAATAATTATCAACACTCATACGATCCAGAGCATTGAGCAAGCTAAACGGATTATAAATATCTGTCAAGCGCTTACTAAAGTGATAACCGTCATACTGCTGTTTCAAACGCAGGCGCATTTCTTCCGGAGTACACTGATATTCGACAGCCATAGCGGCTATCGGTTCCGCAAAATTACGGTCAATCTCCTCCTGCGTAATACCACACAATGCCTCGTAACGGGCATCCATACTGATGTCCTTAGGCTGGTTGAACCCGCTGAACACACTGACCTGAGAAAACTTGGTCACTCCCGTCAGCAGCACAAACTGCAAATGGCTGTCCGCCCCTTTGAAAACCGAATAAAATGCTTTCAGAATATTACGATGCTGATTCTCCAGATCGGTATCCACATCCAGCACATCCAGTATCGGCTTGTCGTACTCATCGATAAGCACCACGGCACGGCGACCGGCCTGTTGGTGGGCCGTTTCCAGAATATTGATGAAACGGTCGCCGTAGCCCAATTCATGAGTCCGAACCGGCAGATTATACTGCTGTTCCCATTGTGTCAGATAAAAATTTATTTTCTGTTCCAGTTCTCCCGGCTTCGTAAAATTTCCTCCATTGAAATCCACATGAAATACCGGATATACCGCCCACTCCTTTTCCAGACGTTCCATAGCCAGGCCACGGAACAGTTCCTTCCGCCCCAGATAATAATTCTCCAAGGTGGAGACCAGCAGACTCTTGCCAAAACGACGAGGACGACTCAAAAAGTAAATACTTCCTTCATGTGTCAGACTGTAAATCAAATCGGTTTTGTCTACATACATATAACCGTCTTCCACAATACGGTCAAAGCTCTGAATACCTATCGGATATTTCATCATGGTCTTCTTTTTTAAGTTTTACGCAAAGATAATATTAAAATAGACTTATCCCCCGTTTATAAAGAAAAATATTCGGAGAAGTCATTTCTCCAGAAATGCTACCTATCACATCCGTCCCTCTCTCACTGCCTGAAGCTTCGCCTTCAGTTCCTGAGCCTTCTGCCCGTTCTGCTCAATCACATAATCGCGTCCCTGCGCATCATACCCCAACAAAATTGTCAGATGGTTCTCGCTATCCGGTGCCGATCCCTGTGGCAGACGGGCCTGAAGCAATTCTCCAAAAGAGCGGAACAAATCAATCTGTGAGAACAGGGCGTCCGATGTCTTACCTTTACGGACATGCTGTGGCCAGGAAACGATAAACGGAATTCACAGGTTGGAGAATATTTATTTCAGACAAATTCATTCGATAAATCAGGATAAAAAACCAGTGTCTGCTGACTTAATTCAAGCAAAACAGTCTCCAATGAATCCGCTTCTTGAAAATCATACAACAAGATCTTCTCAAATAAAGAAGCAAAGATAACAAAGAACTGAACAGGTCTACTCTTACCACCCAATAACAAATCCATATGCTTCTGATGCGCATTCAAAACATTCCGTAAAAACATGGGATAGGTATAATATACTGTAAAGGAATGACTTTCCAGACAAAAGGAAATGACTTCTTCTTCCTTTTCCATTGCATCCTTAACTGCTTTCACCAGACAATTCCACAAATCAATATTTTTCATGTCTTTAACTGCCATCCAAATGCAATTAAACTCTTTACGACCGTTAAACTGTGCCGATAATCTTTTCTTTACCTCCTTCTTTTCCTGAACATACGCAACATAGGTAGAAAGAATGAGATGTTTACTACTCTCCACAAGTTGTTCCATGATACCATCCATCACTTTTCCCCAACGTTCCCAATTCAGACGCGTCCGATAGCTTTCAAGCGCATTCCCGCTCATCCGCTCATATTCAGCAATATTCTGCAACAATCCATGGATTACCTGAGCATAAATATCCGGAGTATCCGACAAGGAAAACAGGTATCCGTTCTCTCCGGAATGTATAATCTGGGGAATCCCTCCCACATCAGAAGTCATTACCGGAAGGCCATAAGCGGCTGCCTCGCAATTCACAATTCCATAACACTCAAAGCAAGTAGGCGCAATCAGAAAATGAGATTTACGAAACAGAGAGTCCAGGAAAACGCAATCTTGGACCTTACGTTTATCCAGATCCGGATATACCATAACCCCATCATCCTCTATTTCAAAAGGGGGAGTACACCCAACCAAAGAAAGTGACACCGTGCAATCAGAAAGTTTTTTCAAGGCCTGATATACCTCCAAAGCAAATTGCCCTCTTTTTCTTTCCCATTCCCGTCCGATAAACAATAAATGACACTGCCCGTCCCGGATTGTCTTTCCCAAAGGAAAAGGCTCCGGAACGGAAAGATTCGCCCCAAATTCCAGCACGGTGACTTTTTCCGGATCCGCTCCGTAATGCGTTACGGCACTGTTTGCGGCCCAGTCCGATGAATAGACCAGACGGTCAGCCTTCTGGATGCTCCGACGTTCCAGATCATCCGATATTCTGTCCCAAGTATGATAAGGCTTTGGATTATAAGACCGGAACAGGCGGTATGTGGTATCTCCGATATAAATTACCGGAATGTCCGTTACCAGATCGGCCAGAAAGAAATCATCCCTGCAAAGAATCAAGTCATAGGACTCCCGTAAAAAGAAGTGCGACAATATTTTCCCGAAAAAGGCGCTATGCCCGTTCAATATACGATAAAGCGAATATCCGCTTCCCTGTTGCTTTTTCCGGGCATAAGCCATCAAATCTCCGGCCACCCAGGTCACCTGATGCTTCTTTTGCAACTGATGATACATATAATACAAAGTCCCGGACCAATTACGGATATTCCCCGGATCCAATGAAGAAAGAAACGCGATTCTCATACCTCCCTACGTTTTTATTCTTTTTCAATGTAATCAGATTGAGATTCCACCAATTCATAATAATACCCTTTCCGCTCCATCAGCGTTTCATGATTACCGACCTCCACTATTTGTCCCTGATGAAGCACCACAATCTGATCCGCGTTACGGATGGTACTCAGACGATGCGCAATAACGACCACAGTGCGCTGTTCATAAGCCTTATTCAAAGCATCTACAATTTTCCGCTCATTAATAGTATCCAAAGAATTGGTAGCCTCATCCAAAAACAAATACTGAGGATTACGATATAAAGCCCGGGCAATTAAAAGACGCTGCTTCTGTCCCCCGCTCAAGCCACGCCCGGTTTCTCCGATCAGCGTATCGAATCCCTTGGGCATGGCATTGATCTCATCTTCTATCTGTGCTATGCGGCAACACTCATGCAACCGGTCATGATCCAGATGTTCATCATCCAGAACAATATTGTTCAAAACCGTATCGCTGAAAATCTTGCCTTCCTGCATCACAACGCCGCAAAGGTTACGCCATTGTCTCAAGTTGATGGCCGTAACATTCATCCCGCCCATCTTGATATCTCCATAAGTGGGTTTATACAGACGGACCAACAACTTCAATAGGGTAGACTTGCCACTACCGCTTCCTCCGACAATCGCTGTCACTTTGTTTTGGGGGATGCGCAGATAAATATTTTTAAGTACTAAGGGAGCATTCGGAGTATATTGAAACATGACCTTTTCCAACACCAGATCCCGGCATTCCGGGAGCACTGTCGTGCCCCCCACGGATAAAAGTTCTTCTTCATCATCCAGCTGCCGGATCTCGTTCATACGCAGAAAACTGATCTTGGCATACTGCGCTGAGATTACAAAATTGATAAACTGGATCAATGGTCCGTTGAGCATACCGATGATAAATTGTGTAGAAATCATCACACCAAAAGTAATGTCTCCCCGAATCACTGCCGTGGCGCAGAAAAAGACGATGGCCATATTCTTCACGCTCTCAATAAACTGCGCCCCCAGATTCTGCATATTCGTAACGGCAAGCACCCTTTTGTTCACCCGGTACAACCCGGCCTGAATCTCCTCCCATTTCCAGCGACGGTGTTTCTCGTAATTATAGATTTTGATGTCCTGAATGGCATTGACCGTTTCCACCCAATAACTCTGATCGCGGGAAATGAGTTCAAAATATTCCCAATCCAACTTTTTCCGGATACTTAGGAACACCAAGACCCACAGAACATACAGCACAGAGCCGGCCAGAAAAATCAGGAAAATAACACGGTTATAATATAACAGGATCAGGGAAAACACCAGAAACGTGAATGTAGAAAACACCAAAGCCAACGAGTTGTTCATGATAAAACTGCGGATACGCTCATGATCACGTGCCCGTTGCAGAATATCTCCCAACAGTTTGTTCTCAAAAAAGTTTACCGGAAGCTTCATCAGTTTGATCAGATAATCGGAAATCAAAGCGATATTTACCCGGGCTGTAATATGCATTAAAATCCAGTCACGCACCACATTGAAGACCATCACACTGACCAGAATACTGATATTCCCGACCAGAACCATATTGATAAAATTCACGTCCGATGTCTGAATGCCCACATCAATCACAGCCTTGGAAATAAAGGGAAGCATCCCCTGCAAGGCCGTGACCAAAAGCATGACAGACAAGATTACGGAGAAATTTCCTTTATAAGGATAGAAATATTTCAGGATGCTGAGAAAACTGTTTTTCTGCATTTCTTTTTCAGCTTTGGAGTCCTTGAATCCCGCTGTAGGCTCCACAGCCAACAGAACCCCCAAATGAGTTTCCCGATCACACCATCCCTTGGCAAACTCTTCGTGTGTATAGCGCACACGCCCTTTCATGGGATCGGCCACCCACACGTGTTTCTTGTCTGCCCGATAAACTACGATAAAATGATTCTCGTTCCAGAAAAGGATGGCAGGAAAGGGCACCTTATAGACCACATCATCCAGGCTGCACCGCAAGGCAAGTGTACGCAAGCCGATAGACTCGGCTCCGGTACTGATATCCAGCAGGGACACTCCCTGTTTGGTAATGCCACATTTGTCTCTAAGATATTGCAAAGAATAGTACTTACCATAAAATTTGGCAATCATCTTCAGGGAGGCGGGCCCACAATCTTGTGAGTCCATCTGATATTCAATAGGAAAACGTTTAAACATAAGCGGTTATTTCTCGGTTTTTGATTTAAGGTTGTCAAACAGACGCTGGATCAACCTTTTCGGTTTGGTAATGATTTCTATAGTTCCCCTGCTTTCCGGATTCAGTCTGAGCCGTTGTCCGAAATTGGTTTTCGCTCCATCCGGGAAATCAATCAGTGCCAGATAAACCTCTGCAGTTCCTTCCTGAGTACCAATTTTACGAGTCATCATGGATACGGAGGCCACCCGTCCGGTCAGTTTCCCGAACTCATCATACGGATAATCCATCAGCTTTACACCAGCCTCCTGACCCGTTTTTACTTTTCCCGCACCGGAAGGCGAAAGATATACTTCACCCACAATTCTCCCTTCCTCGGGGATGATACAAAACAACTCCTGCGCCGCGTCTACAAAGGCATATTCTTTCCAAAAGCCTAAATATTCCAGCTCCCCGGAAACGGGAGAAACAAAAAGGTAATGCTCCTTCCACAAACGTACCACATTGCACAAAGCGTTGAATGCCGACTCCAGTTCAGAATACGCGGACAGCAAAGCTTCCTGTTCTTCTATATCGGTACGAACCAGCTCCAAATTACTCCGACTGATATCCGCCTCCTTAACCAGCCTGTTACTTTCTACATTCTGACAGGCCTCCCTACGGTTCAGCCATTCATCCCGCCGGCTCTGATAAGCCTCCTTGCTGATCCCTTTCTCCTGCATCAGCAGACTGTCTTCATGCAACAGTTTTCCGACTCCATCCAACAGTTCCCGCTTTACCTCCCTTTCACGAAGCAGGCTTTCCATCAGGGCGCGGTCGGCGCGGATTTGCTCTCTCAAAGAAGAACGCATATTGTCATACAGTCCCGAATGACGCAACAGATCCAATTTCCATTTACTCTGTGCGAAACTGTTGTAGGCGGAAGTCATATCCCCCAACAAAAGCTTACGGTTAGGAATCATAAAGGATTTATGAATATCCACCGTATCCAGAAAACGGTCCAGCCACAGAAAGTCCGGGTAGTCTACCCCGCTCTCCATATATGCTACATAATCCCCTTTCTTCAGATTCTCCCCGTTCCGACGCACCAAACGCAAACGGCCGGAAGACTGCGCGCTCAACCGGACCGGAGCGGATTCCGAAGTAACAGTAATTTCACCAAGCACTGTATCCGGATACTTGATGACAAAACCCAATATGAACACCACACCAATCAGAATAAAAGTAATCAGTGCCGTCCACATCGCCCAACGGGTAGGCATGCGGTCTACGATATCCCGCACTTCCTCGCTATAATTATGCTTTTGCCTATTTAAAGCATCATGTTCCTCGTTCATTTGACTCATAAAACCTAATTATGACAGATTCTGTTTGAACAACATGTAGACATATCTATAAAGTAATTCTTCACTGAGCATATTTTTGGATTTCATCTCTTTCAATAACGCGTAGAATCGCTCCACAAGTTCCTTTTCATGAACTTGACCTACCATCCAGTTTACGAGTTCCTCTTTAACCTTTTGCCCGGAAATCCGTTGCTGAGAAGCCTTAGTCCTTGATACCTGTTCAGATGAATAACGGTAAAAAAGCAAAGACTGGGGTTCAACATAAAAAACAGCTCCATACTCTGCTGCTCTTGTCCACATTCGATAATCTTCAGCATAGATAAAATCCTTTTCATATTCCAATGCATGCCGGACCAGAAAAGAACGTTTCATCATCATCGCAGAATGACAAAATATATTCTCACCCAACAGAACTAACGACGGCCTAAGTACCAAGCCACTGTGCTTCCGGACTACCATATGATTATGCTCCTCGTTCGTAAGCAAGGTAAACCAGGAATTACAGAAATCTATCTCCGGATTTCTTTCCATTAAAGACACCTGAATCTTCAATCGGTCCGGATGCATCACATCATCCGCATCCATCCGGGCAATATATTTTCCTTGTGCCATCCTCAAGCCATCGTTTAAAGCAGAAATGAAATCATGATTCCTTTTCACATATTTTATCCGCTTATCCTTATATGAAAGAATGACTTGCTCTGTACTATCCGTAGAACCATCGTTCAGAATCAAAAGCTCAAAATCCGTATAACTCTGATTCAATACACTGTCTATCGCTTCCGCAATCCATTTTTCTCCGTTAAAAACCGGCATCAAAACACTGACATTTACTCTCATAGTCTACAAATTGTCATCTAATTCACAAAAAACATCCATTATATTTTTCATCATCACTTCCTCAGTATATCGGTTCTCATATTGTTTCCGCCCGTTGCGTCCCATACACAAAGTTTGCAAACGATGAGTCATCAGGTAAACAATCTGCTTTGCCATCCTTTCAATATCTGCTCCAAGCCCTTTTAACAAAGAAAATTTTACAGGTACGAGCAAAGCATTTGTCTTATCGGTAAACAATTCCCTCAGTCCGTCAACTTCGGTTGAAACAACCGGAAGTCCGAACATCATCATTTCTATAGCTGCATAGCTACACTGTTCCTGCAAGGAAGCAATGATTCCGGCATCACTTGTCCTATATATATCAGCCAATACCTCAAAAGGCACCAAACCCAAAAAATCCAAATCAAGATGACTATATTTTGACTGTAAGAAGCCCCGCATTCTGTCCGTCGTCTTTCCGGCTATTTTCAGTTTGGCCCGATACCCCCAGGATTGAACCAGTTTCAAAGCTTCCAAAATAAATGGCAATCCTTTACTCGCAGACAAAGTTCCTACATAAACCAATTGAAAAAGGCTGGTATCTGACCTGTGGACAACCTCCCCCGCCTTGTCCCTCATTCCATTATAAACCACACGTATCTTTGAATCCGGTATCCGCAAAATATCGCGCAAAAATTTCCGGGCACATTCCGTAACACAGACAATACGGTCAGATTTAAAATAAAAATCAGCCTCAGAACGTATCTGAAAAAAGCGTGATATGTCTTTCTGTTCCACTTTTCCACTACGTTGCAGTTCATATAGCATATTAAACTTCTGCCGATTCGTATTATAATTAGCCTTCCATGGCAGACAATGAAGATGAGAAACGATGCTGCACCGTTTTCTTTTTTTCAGAAACAATGCCAGATCGATCAGATTCACAGTATTCAGATGCAAAATACATCCATCCTCCAACAAATCCTTCAAATAAGGATATACCGACAGATTATATGCTTCGCTCCAATATCCCTGACGGATCATCTCGCTCATATTTAAAGGAAGGGGAATGCGTACTTCCACAAAATGAGGATGTTTGATCTTTTTAACAAAAATCTGATTCTTATCCTGAACCAGATGTATATAACAGAATCTGATTTTCTCCAAAGAAGAAAGCCCGTCCAGCAGACATTGTAGAAAGCGCCCTACGCCGGAAAAGTTACTCTCATCACTCATGACCATAACCACAATCTGCTTTCGGACAAAATGATCTTTTCTCATCATATCTTTTGGTTTAATCCATTAATACCGGCCACAGTCTTTTGCGGACTGAAGGCTCTGAATTCATATAAATCAAAGACAGCACCAATCTGGGGATTCCATTCCGAAGACTCAGTTTTCCGGTTTTTTCCGGGACAATACGCCCTAATGTCTTCTCCACACAGTCTTTATCACCGACAAGAAGCTTTTGCCCCAATCCTTCCAGCAAGGAATCATGGCCATGGATGACCAGAAAATGGGAGTGTTCCCTCAGACCGGACAAGAATACATCGGACATCCTTTGCTCCCACAAGATTCTGCCGGATAGGTCCGCCGGGGTTTCCATCCACCGCTCTTCCATGCCCAAAATCTGAAACCAATATCGGGTCTCAAAATCATATTTAAACATTCCGGATCGGTAAAGATGCCCATAGTTTTTCAGGACATCCTTACGGATAGGGTAATCCTTCAAAAGGGATATAATATAAAGCAAGCAGTTCCAGACATTTGCCAGCTGATCAAGATTATAGATCCTGTCCCTTGAAAGAATCTGCTGAAAGACCTCGTTAATCCGTTCCTGTAAAACATCCAAGTATGAGATTGCCAAAGAAATGTACTCACCATTTCCCGAACCAAGAAGGAAACGCAAGGTACGTACTTGAGAGAGGCACTTTGACAGATCCTCTTTCATGATACGCTCCAACTCCGAAACGACAAGCTCTGTCTGTGCCGCAAACAATTCATCAAACCTTGCGTCCACCAGACGGTTCTGTATCAAATATTCCAGAACATAGCCAATTCCGGATAACCCTTTGTCAAAACTGATATTCCGGGTTTGGGTTAATAAAGCCTGCATCAACAATTCCGAAGCCAAATTCTCCAACGCATCATCCTTCAGAAAATCTGCCAGCTCAAAAAACAATAAGGAGAAGCCGCTTCTTCCCTGATCATAACCGCTCCCGCCTAATGTGGTCGCGTTCATTTTCAGGTAATCTACCAGCCCTGCAAATACAGGACTGGCAGAATAAGAATGTTTCTGTGTCATTTTAGTGTTATTGGAATAGAAAACTTACTATCCACAAAAACAAAACCGGCGGATGCTGGATGCCAACGGAACTTTTCGCCCATCGTTGTCAGTGCCTTGGTAACCTTTTTCTCTAGTTCCGGATCCTTCGTAAAATTTCTGACGCATGTGATTTCACTCATACGTCCGTCTTTCTTTACCACAAATGAATAAAGCAATTTCCCGGAGGATTTCTCAGGCAGGAGGGTAGACAAGTAGTTTTGGAATACGTCCAGACCGTCGGATGGGCTGGCAGGTAGCTCCGGATTCACATGAACCCGCCCGGAACGGATCAGACTGTCGGTTTCAGTTTCTTTCCGTTGATAACGGTCCCATTCCGATTTGTCCATGTGCAGACGCAGCACGCAGGTGCTGGCCACCGCCTTGCCATCCTGCCATGCCGGCAAAGCCTTGGGCAGAGAGGAGAACATACGCTCTATCTCACTCTTCACTTCCGGTAAATCGGCATCCGGAACGACATCCGTTATGTCACCGTCCGCACCAATTGTGAAACGCACCTCCGCAGACAAGGGCCGATCAGAAGGATATCCTTCGGGCCACTTTAAAAAGTGAAGGCAAATCAATTTCATATCGTCCGCGAACTCCGGTTGGTAATCATACTGCAGAGAATCCTCCACCTGTAAGGTGCAGACCTCCTTTAAAACAGAATCTTGCGCCTTTGATCTTACAGAAACAAAAATAAAAAGCAGTAAAAAAATATGATTTAATACAATCTGATTCATAATAAATATTCTTTAAAAAATAATTAACAAGGAAACAATTAAAAAATTCGCTTCTAGTTTATTTTTAATGAAAGTTATCTTGTCAAAGTCATTTTTGCATTAATAACTAAAACCTGCATACTTAAACATTTCTAACCAATTCCATTGATATGAAGCATTAGACTCCCCAGAATTCTTCAGATAGTCACTATTACCTGTTTCCAAATATTTTTGATACATCTCCTGTCTATAAACATTGTAAAAATAGTCCACACCGCTGTTAAAAACATTTAAATCTAAAGGTTGTGATTTGTCAAAGCCATGAGTTACACTAGATGCCCAATCTACAAATTTAGAATCTGTTATCGGAACTGGTGCAGGTACATCACCAGAACAAGCCTTCATAAAGTAAGACATAAGCCCTTCTTGAAATTCTGCATTAGAATAATTAGGATTGTCACTTCCTATCGCACCTAAATCTGCCTGTTTTAGATGAATTAATTCTGCTCGCAAAGCATATAAGTCATAAGACTTTAATACAATCTGATTTGAAGCGTCATGAAATTCTCCAGCTCTAATACAATTGGGATCTATAACAATCCCAGCACCATATTTCTCTAGCAATTGTCGCTCTTCGGTAGATAATTGACTTATCAAGGTTTCCAACTGATAATCATTACTATCCACAATACCGGAATCACCAGAAAAGCCCGAGTCTGAAGCAAAAGGATCATCTTGAAAACCAGTATCCTCATCTTCTAGAAAATCAGGTGCCAATTCTCCGTCCTTATTTTTTCCGTCAATATAAATCTCTCCGCTGATTATTGAAACAGAATCAAAAGATTTACCTAGACTTCCCCAACCTTCAACTTGTCCTCCTTCCCACTCATTAGTAATATACATACTCAAAAACTCCTCTTCAGTAAAAGTTCCGGTTCCACCAACCATACCACGCAAATCCATTTCACTCAATACAGGCATTTCCTTCGCCAATTCATCCAAACTTCTTTTTGTAATAGTCTTCATGATCTTAAATTTTTAAATTAATAATTATAAACAAATAATTCACTCATATCACAATGCCTTTTAAAATCATACAGGCAAAGCGTCCTCAACTGATAATAATAGGTATATAGTGTGTAAAGTGATTCATAATACTGCTCTTGAAATGAATAGACTGAACGCCGTGAATCCAACAGTTCAGACACCGTGATGCGAGATATATCGAAACGCCGTAACATCAGTTCATAATTGGATATGGATAGCTCATAACTCCTACGGGCCAGAGCATAACCGGACAAAGCCGTATTATATAACGAGACTTTCTCAAAGACATTCTGTTCCAGATTCTTCAGGGAGCGTTCCGCATCCAGTTCTGCCATCGCGGCTTCATTCCGTGACATACGGACCTTGTTGTGGCCTATCCCCCAGTCAAAAAGAGGAAAAGTCAGGCTGACGGATATATTCTGGCGATTCTCCGGATGGAGATAAGCCGCCGAAAAAGAGGAGGCATAACGATTTACTCCATAATCTATTGAAATATTCCCCTGAAGACGGTTCTCACGCTTCGTTTGCCAGCTCTGATAACGGGCCTGAAGCACCGTATATTCCCGATTCAACATTTCAGGATTGTTTTCCATCGCATATCGGAGCACTTCGTCTGCACTAATCTTTGGGAAATCAACTGAAAGACTGTCTGAAAGAACAAGCGGAGAAGAGCAACACAAAAAACTCTGAATTGCACGTAAAGCCTCTTCATAAGAGGCACGTGTCTGGATGACCGCGTGCTCTGACTCCGCACACTCCAATTCCACCTGATTAAATTCATAATCGGTGATACGACCATGCTGTAAGGCCAGACGAGACACATTTAACAATGTATCAGAGGACAATTTCATCCGCACGGCATGTTCTTGTGACAAACGCGTCAAAAACGCATTCAGATAAAGTGTCACAGCTTGCTCCTCCAAAGCGGAGCGCTCCTGAACAAAATGACGAAAAGCCAACTCATAACCCATACGGGCCAGATCCCTGCTAAACAGATATTCTTTACGCCCTCCCCATAAAGGCTGCGATAAGTTGATATAAAAAGGACGTGTCGTATAATTGTTCTTATTTGAAGAAAATTCATGTAAATAATCCAAGGAAGTACCGATTCGTACGGTTCCCCCTGTGATACCTAATGATTGCTGCAAAGCAACATTTAATCCCGTAGATGCTGAATAATCCTCTACGTAATTATAACTGCCATCAAAAGCATTCTGCAAACGTTGTATGGAACGGTTAAATTGGAAAGAATCCCACTGAAAAGATATTGCAGGAAGGAAACCCTTGCGGTAGTTTTCATAAGAAAGCTTGCGGTTCTCCAAATCCAAATACAATCTCTTCATTTCCGGAATCTCTGGTACAAAATGTTGCAAGACAAATTCCAGCGAAATGGTTCGCCCCACACCATCCTGACTTTTTAGCAATAAAATAGCTAAAAATAGAGGTACTAATGAAATATGTCTTGCAACATGAATCCTCATAATAACACGCTTTTAAATAATTGCTGTAACAAAAACATGTCGTAAATTGATAGAAAAAGTAATAAAAAACAAATATAAATTTCATTTTCTTTGCAAAAGTATACTTAAGTACACCATTAAAACTAACAATAGTATACTTAAGTATACCATTAAAACTAACAACAGTATACTTAAGTATACCATTAAAACTAATAACAGTATACTTAAATGTACCATTAAGATTACATGAGAGTAGATATAAAATAAAAATCAGGAAAAAGTTTCAAAGGTTTGTTCAGGGATGCCACATAAGCGATTCTTGTACATAAAGCCGCCGCAAGCCAGGAGCCCACAGAGAGTTGAGGCGGAGTCATAGAGGTACTTGATTCAAGAAAACGCTTCAGCAACGGTGAAACTTCAATCAGAAATTCATCCGGCAAGAGCCCGAACTGAAATACGTAACTGGCCATTTTGGTTTCAAAGGATCTATAATCCGTAGAAATATCGCATAACTGCCTGCTTTCCGGCGTAACCACTGCAACCATACTTCCCCAGCCAAAATTATAAGGATGAAGAACCTTTATATTATACTTTACACACAATTGATCAAACACAAATGGAATTGGTGATTGAAAATCTAACGCATTTATGGCTAAATCATGTCCTTTGATCACTTGCTCAGCATTACGTTCATGAATAAATTCATTGATATCAAGAATCTGAGCATCGGGATTAATCATCTTTAGCCGCTTTTTTAACGCCGCAGTTTTAAAATTTCCAATATCATGAAACACATAGTTCTGACGATTCAGGTTCGTCAAATCAACCGTGTCTGCATCCACTATGGTTAATTTCTCAAAACCCAAACGAAGCAGACACTCGGCTATATTACTCCCTAAACCAGAACCTGCCAACAATACATGCGTGTTTTTAATGACACTCTGTTCTTCCGAAGAAATGTAAAAAGCATTTTTAGTATAACGATCCATGTTTATCTATTTTTTTATAAAAGAATAATCATATTCACTGATACATTTTAAATAATACTTCATTATAGAGTCCCGTAAAGCATAAGCAGCAATACTTTCTGATCCTAAGAAATATACCGGATCAGATAATGCCGTCAGTTTCATTCCCAAATGATTTATTGTATGAAACAAACGGGAATCTATTTCGGCCAACATACATCCTCTTGAATCCATACATACAAAATATGATGCTATCCCCATAAGATATTTGAATATCGTGAAACAATTTCCTCTTTGTTTTTTATCAACCGCCAATCTTCCTATATGCCAATATATATAATTCTGCTTTAACAGATCGCTGTTGTTTAATACAAAATATCGTTGCATAGGAATTTCAATCTTCTGATCCCATTTCATTATGCGTATAGAAGCTATTATCTGCCTTTCCGGATTCAGTAAGACGAAAACAAAAGAATTAGAAAAATATCCAATCTCTTCCTGATAGATTTGATTTACGATTTCATGATTCACATCTAAATGATGAGACAGGTTTTGCCGAGCAATAAACAATGCCAATTCCAATAAATCATGTGGAGATGTCAATAAACAGACATCCCAATCCTTAAAATGAGATAAATAAAAAAAAGTTTGCACACTTATAAGATTTTATCGTCCAATAAAATTAAATAAATTATTCGTAAAAAAATAAATCAAAAAAGAATATCAAGAGGTATACTTAAGTATACCTTATAAAAATATTACTAATAATAACACTTGACAAAGTAAAAAAAGCATTATCTTAGCGGAAATTAAGATTGAGATATGAATATATATGAATTGTTTAACGACCGGAATAAGGTGACTGGTACAATTAATTATACCGAAGAGCAGGCTACCGAACTGATACATCTCATTCAACTGATCCTATCCAATGAATACGAGAGTTTCTATATCATAGATTATAGCCGGAAAGAATTTGTCTATGTCCATGACAATCCATTATTCCTATGCGGACATTCTGCCCAAGAGGTACAATGTATGGGATATGACTTCTACGCCCAATACGTACACCCTGAGGATATTTCCTTTTTGTTCGAAGTCAACGACATAGGTTTCCGAAAATATCAGGAATTATCAAAAACGGATCGCGAAAAAGACGGTTACATATCTTATGATTTCCGTATCAAAAACGGGGCCATCTATTTACCCGTACACCACACTCTGATTCCGCTGGTCAAGAACAAGCGGCAGGAAATAGTCTGGGCACTGTGTAAAGTCTCCCTAACGGAACAAAGGTGTCCGGGAATCATTATGGCCAAAGTAGGCGAAAAAGAGATAACTTGGAATCGGAAAACAAGATGTTGGGAGGAATTTCAAAGACCTCAATTGAGCGAGAAGGAAAAGGAAATTGTCAGATTATCTATTCAGGGATTCACAGAAAAGGAAATGTCTGACAAGTTACTGCTGTCCGAGAGTGCTATAAAAAAGAGGAAAAAAATACTGTTTCAGAAATTGCGCGTCAAGAACATGTCCGAAGCTATTATCTACTGCACCAACAAAAGACTTTTTTAATTCATCATCTGTCCTATATACTGACTGATGATTGATGCTCCGGAAAAAACAATACATACAGTAATCCCCTCCTTCTAAAAACTCTATTAAAGCAGTTTTTAGAAGGAGGGGATTTTCTTTTCTACGACAGAAGTCGCTTGTAACGAAAGACTTTACGACCGTGTGCGGCAAGGCCCTTGAATATTATTTCATGGAACCTATACTTTTCGAATGCTGTCTATTGCTGCATCCGTCCCTCTCTCACAGCCTGAAGCTTTGCCTTCAATTCCTGAGCTTTCTGCCCGTTCTTGTCTATAACGTTTTTCTTTTCCTCACGGTCTTTTGACAAATGATACAACTGAGGTTCCTTGCTGTTTCCCGATTCGATAACCGGAACCCAAGGAACACCGGCCGGACCGTCGCTCGGCTCGATATATTTCCACTCCTTATCGCGTATAGATAAGGTATGATTATAAGACTGCTCAATCACATAATCGCGTCCCTGCGCATCATCCCCCAACAGAGTTGTCAGATGGTTCTCGCTGTCCGGTGCCGATCCTTGTGGCAAACGGGCCTGAAGCAATTCTCCAAAAGAACGGAACAAATCGATTTGTGAGAACAGTGCGTCCGATGTCTTGCCTTTACGGATATGCTGTGGCCAGGAAACGATAAACGGAATCCGCGTTCCTCCCTCAAAGGCACTGTATTTATTACCACGCAATCCACGGGTAGGCGAATGTCCGTCCAACAATTCGGTTGCCTGATCCGCATATCCGTCGTCCAGCACCGGACCGTTGTCGCTCGACAGGATAATCAGGGTATTCTCATACAGTCCGTTCTTCTTCAGGTAATCGATTACCAGCCCTACCGTCCAGTCAAACTGGGCTATGGCATCGCCACGCAGCCCCATCGGATTCTTTCCACGGAAGCGTTCATGTGGGAAACGGGGTACGTGCACATCATTGGTAGCCAGGTACATAAAGAAAGGCTTATCCTTATTCTTGTCGATAAATTCCAAGGCGTGAGCCGCTATGGAATCCGCAATATTCTCATCCTTCCACAGAGCTTTTCCTCCCCCTTTCATATAACCGATGCGGCTGATGCCATTCACAATGGCCTGATCATGTCCGTGTGAGGGTTTCAGATTATACAACAGTTCCGGATGGTCTTTTCCCAACGGTTCGCCGGGGAAAGGTTTCGCATAGCTCACCTCTATCGGAGCACTCGGATCATAGTTGGCAACCATTCCGTTCTCGATAAAGACACAAGGCACACGGTCGCCCGTAGCGGCCATAATATAGGAATAGTCAAAACCCAAATCACCGGGATGTGTCGGTAGCGGAGCATTCCAATCCTGTTTTCCGCTTTCCGCTCCCAGCCCCAAATGCCACTTGCCGATGGCTGCAGTAGCATAACCGGAGTTTTTGAACACATCTGCCAATGTATATTGTCCGGGCTGGATAATCATACCGGCATTTCCGGCTGCCACATCCGTTCCTTTCTTGCGCCAGGCATATTCGCCCGTAAGCAAGGAATAACGGGATGGAGTACTGGTAGCCGCCACAGCATGCGCATTGGTAAACAGGATTCCGTCCTGTGCCAAGGCATTCACATGGGGAGTCTTTACATTCTTGGCATCATAGCATTCCAGATCACCATAACCCAAATCATCGGCATAAATCAAAAGTACATTCGGGCGCGCTGCATTCTGAGCCCATAAGGCAGCACAACTTCCCGACAAAATCATGGAGCATAGAAGTTTATTTCTGATCATCTTTAAAATTGTGTTTTTGGGATTAACGAAACAGAATGCAAAAATAAGAAATTTACCGGAATGGAACAGACAAAAACATGCAAGAAATATTAGTCTATCAAACTATTTACCATGCTTTACAGAGGTAACCAGATTGCCTAACATTTCCAAACGTTCCATCTCTTTGGGATCACATTTTACCCTACCCGCTTTCTCCAGCAAACGATAAGCTGTAGACAGACTACGAGCACCCCTTGGTGTCAACATACCACACTGATCAGCAAGATTATAATACTCTACAGCTTTCATCCAATGTTCTTCATTATTCTTCTGCATGCATATATCACCTAACTTAACATACATAACCGGATATTTTTCAGCATACGTTCGAAGACTCTGCTCATGTTTCTCCTGCCACTTCAAGTGTTTATACATAATTACCTGCAAAACTGGTGCCAGGTCACTACCCTGAGTTGCCGCCTCAACAAACAACCGTTCAGACTTAGCCGTGTCATTCTCGCATTCAAGAGCATAAACAGCATCAAAAAGCAATGCGTCCGCAGGAGACACACTTCTTAATTTTGCCACAGCTTCCTGAGGTACATTCTCAATTCTTGAATAATCCAGCACATCTATCAACAAAGGAAATGACTGATCCCGACTCACTGCTTTTATCATGTCCTTAATATCATTTCCCTTTATCTGGCCGGTAAGCAGATACAGAATCATCATATTAGCATAACTCTTTCTCACTCCAATTCCGTCCCGATAACAAAGTGCCAGAGAATCGTAAGCCTCCACCTGTCCCATTCTTGCTTGCTGGACAAATTGCGCTACCCTACAACTGGGATTTACCGCTCCTTGAGATATATCAGAATTCTGAACCTCAACAATACTCTCACAAGATGTACCATGAAACAACATAAAGGCACAACATAACAACATCAATATTTTTCTCATAACTCTTTCATCTAAAGAATGTCAATTATAAACAACCATGCATCATTTTACATGAAACTTCCTAACCACCTTACCTGTGCGATCAATCATACCATATATTTTGATTTCCACATCATCGGTCATTCCGAAACCATCTTCGTCCTGATAATAACGCCCATCAGGATTAAGCATCCAAGAAACCTCGGCTATTCCATTTTTATACATTCGGATGAACGTAGGAAACCGAGCGTCCAACCATCTGGCTCTATTGATCGCATAGTCCGGTAATCTCTGAAGAGAATTCCAATCTATATCTTCCTGTCGGACAGTCTGCAACACGGCATTTCCGTCCATAAACTCAAAAGCCGTTCTGTTCCGGTCGTCCACTAAAAAACGCGGTTTCCAATATTCCCTCATAGCCTCATTAACAACAGACATTCCATCCCCCAGACTACATCTTTCGTATGGATATTGACTGAACCTGGTCGCACTAAGCCGCTCGTACAACGATTGTGGCGTTTCCCTTACTTCCACTTGCTCATTTTTGCTGTTATATGTCTCCATAAAAATATCCTCCATTATATTTATCAAATCTTTTCTCCTTTACCATTCAACAATACTCCTCCCCCTTCATTACTTTTACAGAAATACAAGTCGGCACCAATAGCCTCTATGGATGAATAAGATGGAGGAGTCAATATCTTACCTTCCGGAGTCATCAACCCATACCAACCACATTCAGCTTCATATCGTTTACATCTGGCCATAGCTTTTACAGGAATACTCTCAGGTCCGGCATATTCACCATCTGATAGTCCGGCTGCTTGTAACTCTTCCGTGTCATAAGTCATCGCCTCAATATCCTGAATACAGAAGTCCTCAATAACCTCCCCCTTTAATGTAAAAGTTTTCATGGTATGATCTTCCATAGTGGCAATAATAGTCCCATCACTTAAACTGATCATCACGCTACCCGTAAAAAATGGAATTACCGTTTGCATGTTATCCGTAATCACGCTCCGCTCCTTACCGTTATCCAGAATCCAAAAGGTATCGCAAGGAATAATGGAAAAGTATTCCGGCTCTAATGCCCAATTCCCTTGTTTGTCAATCAAACCAAATCTGTCCCGACGGTCTTTATGAACGACACAATGTTTATTATGGAATACATATCCTTCGGCACCAGGATAATAAGGAATCCGGGGATCAATAACCACCTTGCCGGTACCATCAATAAATTTAATCCATCCCTCATCGTCCACAGCGGCCACTCCCTCGGAAAAAATCCACGCATGAGCATACTGAGGTTCTATCGCAACATTTCCGGTATACAGATTAAAATATCCGCGTTTTTCTCCATCACTGTAACAGACCAAAGAATCAAAGCCCAATGGTTTGTTTATCCACTTGATACCTGTTATCGTTTTCTTTCCATCGGCATTTTCAACATAACCGTCTTCACCACACTCCGAAATATAATAATTGGCATTTCTGGATAAATATTGTATATCATAAAACACCTCAGAATCATCGTTAAATGCGCCGGTTATCCCTTCATAAGTGCCCACCAAAGCAGCCGAAGTACCCAACAAGACCATTAAAGTAAAACATGTACCAACAATCCGACGAAGAATTTTTCCATACGCAGAATCATCCTTCATTCCCAAAATCACAGTAAACCACTCAGCTATAGCGGAAAGAAATCTGGTCAGTCCTTTCCAGAACAAAATCAATGCTCTTTTCATAAAATCCACCTAATCTAATTTTTGAATATCACTCTTTATGTGTCGGACACAACCTCTAAATTACTTTATGAAAAAGAGTATATTTTTTACAGAAATCTATCAGACATAAATATTCTTCATCTAAATCTTTTGATTTTATCATACACAAAAGACGCATAAAATATCAACAAATCCTCAAATCATAGTTACTTTTTCTACAAACACATCATAATATCCCTTTAATAAGAAGACCTTATAATCCATATCTATTTTATAAATTTTGTCAGATTCCACATTAAGTTCAAAAGGTGTTGAAATAATCCCCGAAGGGGCATATACAGAAAGGCTATGTTTTCCAGGAGAAGTTTTACGTTTCAGAGTATACCCTTTTATAAAATTACCAATACCAATATTTTTTCCATCCAATAACACTTTATACGTAGCATCAAACCAAGGTAACTTATGTTTTCTGCTATCCAGACTAATTATTAAAGTAACCGAGGTTTCTAATTGTTTCTGCTTTGCATAAATACTAAATCCTTTTTGTAACCATAAGGCGAACCGGTCCGCAGAGCATAATTTTGCAAAGCTTTTGGAGCGCCGTGCTCTTTGCATCGCCTGTTTACGAATATTACATGTTGATTGAATAGATGTATCTGGTACTAATCCCCCCAAACGTTCTACTCGCTTAATGATCTCTGAACTTAACAAATTCCGTGTTGGACGCGAATAGTTTCCGACAAAATGCAAAGCCAAATAAACATTATCTACTTCAATACCCTGAACACCTAACTGTTGTAATCCCCACTGAATTACTTTATAATTATATCTTATACAAGCGGCATGAAGTAATGCACGTTGCAAAGTAGGCGCACCGACATATTTTACAGCAACATCATCTGCATCATATTCCATTTGCTTTGCCAATTGCATATAATCCTTATTGATACGATTACAAACCCAATTTGTAAAATAAGTAAATAATAATAATTGTGACTTTAGCTGTTGCTGCCAGGTATTTTCCTTTTTCATTTCTTTTATGGACAAAAAAGACTGTGCAAACTGCCCGATAGTATAAACAGACAAAGAGTTTCTCATCTCGCTTTGCACATAATGTCCAAATTCGTGATAAAGTACAGCACGTATTTCGTTATCATCAAGTTGCGTCAAAAATCCCATCCCTATTACCAGATTACACTTTGGGGAGAATAAAATGTTCTTCAATTGCGGCTGAATAACAACTGCTGCTGTTGCGTCAGGGCATAAATAAACTTCATCAATAGGAGACAAATCCAACTCTTGAGTTATTTCTTTTACTATTGCAAACAGTTCAGGAAAGTCCTTATTTGTGATCGGGATAAAACTATCCGGCAAGGCTCTTTGAAAATTAAATGCCTTTATCATCTCCCAAAGCAACCAACACCCTCCAAAAGACAATATAATCAAATGCATAGAGAAATCATGTTCTCCATAATTCCATATAATATAATATCCCAAATAAATTGAGACTAAAGCCACAATCACAAAACAAAAACAGCCGGCTATGTAAATCATAACCGACTTGTTTATTGCCTTTCTCAAACTATTCATTAATATAAACTATTTTTGTTTTTCACGATTCTCCTCCTCTTCATCATCAGCACTCACATCTCCTAAGAAACCAGCCATTGCTAATGGTTGATACAAAGGCTTTATCGCAGCAGATGATACTTCAACTTCATCCCAAGAAGGTAATTCGACAATCTCATCAGAAGAAAATTCATTCATGGCCTGACGTGATACATTGAACATTTCATAAGTATCAAGATCCATTCCCTGATTTATTAAAGCAGTATCTTTATCCGCTAACATACCTTCCAAATATGCAGCCAACTCTTCATCTGAAATTTTATTGAAATCAATCATAATCATTAATTTTCATGAAACAATATTGTAGCCCGTAATGCTACCATAAAAAACTCATCAAATACAACGTCCGACATGTTTTTCAAAACTACTCTTCGCTCTTTACTAGTAGCCCGCCCATCAAGAACTTTACCGAGTAATTCTACATTATTAATCACAATTGAATTATTTTCCATATCCCATAACAAGCATTTGTTTTTGTAATCCTTTTCTTATTCTATTATAGCGGGTATAAATATAACCGGAAAACTGAGCATCAGTTTTTGCTTTCGTATCAAGAGTTACATCATTTTCTATAAAAACTTTTGCTTCATCAAGAATATCTCCCGGCTTTTCTCCATCTATAAGAATACGTTCTACTAAGAACCTATCAAAAGGTTGCATTTTTTTTACAATACGATTAAGATCATCCATAAAAAAATGATCCGTACTCCTTTCTGCTTGCAATTTCTGCGCAAAATAAAAATCTTCGTCTAATGATAATAATTCTTTATTTCGTTTATGCTGAAAATAACGAGAAGCAATAATCGTTATATAGGAATTTAAAGAACAAGTATATTTAAATATCCGTAATTTATGCCAATCATCCGATGAAAGGAACTCATAAAATTCTCCTATAAGTTCCTCTGGCATCTGCAGATTCGGACAATAATACTGCCCTATATACATTAAGGCTCCTCTACATCTTACAAAAAAGAAATCCCGAATCGTACAAACATCATTAGCGATTAAATTCTCAACAATCTCCTGATCTGTCATATGATTATTCAATATTATTTTTTTATAAACAACCTACATCACGAATTATCTTACCTGATTATTATGCTCCATTCTTATTCTATGTAACCAAGTCCGTTACAAGAACTACATGCTACCTTTCCCGTTCCTCCGCATGCAAAGCAAGACATAGAATAGAATCCAAAACCAGAACTTCCTGTTCCCCAACAAGAACTACAAGAGATTTCACCATCTCCATGGCATACATTACATTCACCTCCTTGAGATAAGAAAATTGTTGCCACAATCTGATCTTCTTGAATGACAACAGATCCGGTTCTATATTCACCCTCATTCTCGGAACAAGAAATTCTCAAATCTCCTTGCTCTGTTTCTTCTACGTCAATCCATTGAGGAAATTGAGCTTTCCATTCACAACCGTCAGTTTCTAAGGATACTGTTTCACTTCCACCATCTTTTCCAAAGTGCAATTTACTTTCTGATACATTCAGGACTGTTGCATAAGCAAACTGACGAACCACAACCTGAGTCAACAGTTTGCCACTCTGAATTGTTATAGTTCCCTCTCTATTCTGTCCTGTTTTATTAGGCTCAACAGCTATTTCAAAGTAATTCTCAGACTCATCAATACTAACCCAATCCGGTTGATGATTAATAGTCCATACATAACCATCATAATCAATATCTACTTTTCCGGTGCCACCGCCTTTTGCTGCCGTTAAAACTTCCGGTTCGGTTCTCAAATAAGTAGCAGCATTCATGATATGCCGATATAACAAGAATATTCCCAATATAAAAACGACCAACGTAATTATAAACGCTTTTAAACATCCTTTTCTTTTATTCGGTTTTGACGATGTCGTTGGAGTCTCACCGGACAGATTCTCTTGTAACTGACACCCATCCTTAACACAAAAGCTCATTGAATCATCATACTTAGTATGACATTTTGGACATATTTTCATAATACTAATTTATTACTTGTTGCTCTGCAACCTCAGATAATCCCATGTTTATTAAAATCAAAACTATAATCCACACAAATATTACCAATAATATGGGTACAAGGAAAATATCTGCCCCTATTGCAGATAAAGGAGAATCCCATAAAGCATGAAGGACCACAGGTATTATGAACAACCTCAAGAATTTACTGTCAGTAAACAAATTTGTTGAAATCTCTCCTCGGGCTTTAGCTGCAATCACTAACGCAGCGCCGGATATTGCAGCCCAAGCGACATGTCCTCCTGGAGCTAAAAATCCACGCAAGAATATTGTCTGATTAATGGCATCAATCATCTGTCCACTGTCAATCTGTTGTCCATAAGCAGCTGCATACCCTGAGTATTGTAAGAACTCTACCAAAGGACGTAATGCATATCCAGCAGACTCAAAAGCGGCAAATCCAGCTCCCACAGCGGCACCGACCAACATACCGGTTAATATAGATAATTTTCCAAAATACCGCAGGAAAAGATAAACGATAACCATTTTACCGATTTCTTCGATCAATCCAACCATAATTGCTCCAAAGAAATCCAATTCATCTACTGAATATATTGAGAATAGAAAAAGAGTAGTAACCAGTGATGCACATCCTCCTACCAGAAAGATTCTCACCACTTCATACATACTGACATTTCTCCAGGCATTCACCTCCATAAAAAGAATCATCGTAGCCAAAGGAACAGCAAACGAACCCACCACGATCAATCCAGGTAATGCATTGGGATTTCCAAACACACTACAACAAATCCATAATAAAGCAAAAGCTATAACAAACATCAACAAGACCCGGCTGTACAACCAAGGATGCGGCCAATCCTTAGACACTTGACTTCTATCCGGTGTTGTCATTGATGTTCCACAAATAAAAATCATCTCAGCTTCTTCTTTTGAATGCTTCTTAAAAACATCCGAGAAAAGAACCTTCCAGTTAAGATCTACCGGTCTACTATTCCCTACATAATCATTCAATGAATCCACCCATGATCCATTTTTCTGTGTATTTAAATTCAATTTTTTACCACATTTTCCACAAAACACAGCCTCATCCGGATTCGGATGACCACAAAAACGACAATATTTCATAAACCTATTATATCACTACGATTCTAAAAAAATTAACGAGTTATTTTTAGCCAGACACGCCCTAACTTATCTCAATAGTATCCCCCAAGAAGCGAGGTTGTTTATTCACCATAATATCCAAAACAAGCTTCACTCTAGCAAAAATCTCCCGGATCTGCACGAATAATCCTTTTCTCTTAGAAATGTCCTTTGCATTATACCCTATCGCTTGTATATCATAACACTGAGCCAAACAGATAGCTCTTTCGTTATGAAATTCTTGAGAAATAACAGTAAACCGATTGAGTTTAAAAACCTTTTTTGCCCTTAGTACAGAATCCAAGGTTCTAAATCCAGCAAAATCCAAATAAATATGCGTGGAAGGAATACCACGCTTCATCAGATCTTCCTTCATCATATCTGGCTCACTATAAGATTTCGTACTATTATCGCCACTAATTAAGATTCGGTCTATCTTCCCTGATTTATATAATCTTACAGCCGCATCAATACGATAGTAATAATAAGGATTAGCCTTCTTTGTGTAAGAACTAACTGGAGAGGTACCAAGTAATAATCCGACTGTATTCTTAGGGATCTGCGAAATAGAAGCATATGTCTTTCCACGAGATACATACTCAACATAAGCATAAGATCCGACCAATAAAACAAGCGCTCCTAACAGCATTAAAGAAATTGCTATTATGATTTTCTTAAGAATACCCTTTCTCATAATTTGAAACTTTCGTATAATCCATGACTAAATCTCCTACTTTATAACCACTGATATCATCTATTTTAATAATAAAGTAAAAAACTTCTCACAAAGGGCTATTACAAAATTTTTATTGATATTTAGGAAGTTAATATCCCTCAATTGCTATCTAAAATGATACATGCTATCATTTCATAAATTTGCTCAATATGCATTCATTCCCCAATTAGGATTCTGCTTCTTTAACTATTTACCAGTAAATACAACATAATCCTAATCAGGATAAACACAATAGCTATAACATAGATTATTATACCCAGGCTAAAAGTGCTGATAAAATTATCAATACCCCTATTACCTTAATAATCATAGCTATAATTCCACTTAAACCAAGCCAGGCTGGAACCTTATCAATTAAAATCCAACCTATTAAGATTCTAATTGCAGTATGAATCAATGCATCCATTTGTTATTTTATTATTTTAAATTATTATAGTAAAGCATCTATTTTCCGCCAAACCAATTTTATTGGCTGTTTTTCCAGCCGATAAAATAAAAAAGTCCGTAAGAAAATATTTTTGTTTTAACATTACGATTTATAAAAACATGGCAGAAGAGCTTTCCTGTCGCAAACCTTTCCCCAAAGAATACATTCAAACAAGTGCTTCAGGTAATCCTGAGGATCTATATCATTAAGTTTGCAGCTTTCTATCAGCGAGAAGATGAATGCCGAGTTTTCTGCCGCTGCCTCACTGCCTATGTTCATACAGTTCTTGAGCAGCAGCTTTACAGGTTTCATCCTTTGCTCACAGAGGTTGTTCGAGATCTCCGCCGCACCGTCCTTGAGGATATTTCTCAGGGATTTCCATTGGTTTAATGTATAGTTGACGGCCTTTCTCATCAGTTCGTTAGCCATAATCTTCGCATCCTGCATCATCATGACCACCTTATGATGGATACGTTCAAGAATAGGTCCTGTAAGTTTAAGTCTTTTTTCCTTAACCTGCTCACCACTGAGTTTCACTGTGTGGAACAAGTCTTCATTTCTGAACATATTTGCCTGTTGTACAAACTCCTTGAAGACATCTTCCATAAACTCCCTTAGTCTGGAGATTCCGTTATGGATATAGCT
>CALUIU010000032.1 GCA_944320795.1 Candidatus Paraprevotella stercoravium
GAAAGTACGGGCCTTTTTTCATAAAAATGAAGAAAGTGCATCAAAATGCATATTAACATACATTTTGACACACCCTCCAGTGAATTGTATGCTATTTCGCGTACAGAGCTGGAGGAATGGTTTTCCAGTTCGGTGCAGGCTGCCAATTTCGGGCGCATCCTGTTCGAACGTCAGTTTCTCGATTTGGAAACCTGGCTCATCAGCACCGCTGTGCCCCGTGCCAAGGAGCGCTATCTGCGCCTGTTGGAGGACAATCCCGAACTGCTGCTCTATGTCCCTCTGAAATACATTGCCTCTTATTTGTGGATCACTCCCCAGTCGCTGAGTCGCATCCGTGCCGAACTGGCCGGACGACAGGAGGACTGACCGGTTATCCGGCCAGTGAGCAGAAAAAGGAAATGAGAAACGGTACGGAGAAGTCGATGGTAAGTCCATGGAAGATGCTTACCGGAACGAGCGCACGTCCGCAGGTACGGGCTATGACCGGCAGGGTAGTGTCCTCTGTGGTGCATCCTCCCGCCGTGATGGGAGCCAGCGGACCGAACCAGCGTGCCAGCAGCGGTGCGCCAACCAGTGTGATGATTTCGCGCAGGATGTTGCTCATCAGCGCTATGGTGCCGATTTCCGCTCCGCGCAGTTCCGAAATCATGATGCCCGACAGCGAGTAGTATCCGAAGCCCGAGCCTACAGCCATCCAGTCTGCCATCCCGATGCGGGGAATCAGGGCACACACGGCCAGCATACCGCTCCACGTGCCGAGAATCGTCACCAGCGGCAGGAGCATCAGTCGGCGGTCCAGCCGGCGGATGCTGCGGCGCACCTCGTCATTCTGTCCGATGGAGAATCCCACACTGCCCATCAGTACGCAGAGTGTGATATATCCGGCGTCAGCCGGCAGAGGCGGGCGAGGTAGACTGTAGCCCGAAGCCAGTCCCAGCAGAAAGAAACCTACGATAATCAGGCTGTCCTTCATCTGATGTGAGAGTAACGGAGCCTTTTCTGAGTTACCTGTTTCGACACTTTCGCGTTTCATCTTGCCTATGCTTTTGTAAAACAGCAAGGCTGCCACACAGCTGCCCGTTACCATAAACAGGGCCGCCACAGCACTCTCCACGCCCAATGTGCCAAGTGAGGCGATGAGCGTACGGTTGGAGCCCACTTCCATACCGAGCAGGAAGAGCAGAAGCCAGATGATATAAGTAGTCATGGACGACACCCAGTGCCAGGGGTGCCGACGGAGGATGTAGCCCAATGCGGCGCTCACCCATAAACAAAGCAATACGATAATCATGCCGGCAAAGGTCGGAATTTTTTTTGCTTCTGAAAGCAAAAAAGGTCCCTTTGTCCTTTTCCGGATTTTATGCTGATGATTTTGGGAAATGATGTTGAGGAAATAAAAAAATCATCAGGATCATTTATTTTTCTTGTACCTTTGTAGCCGAAGAACAATCATAAAAACAATGCGCTTATGTTATTACCCTATATGGATGACCGCCTGATCGAGGCGGGTTGCGATGAGGCTGGACGTGGCTGTCTGGCAGGATCTGTCTATGCTGCTGCCGTGATTCTGCCCAAGGATTATGAAAATGAAATGCTCAACGATTCGAAGAAACTGAGCGAAAAGAAACGTTATCTGCTGCGTGAGCAGATCGAGCGCGATGCGTTGGACTGGGCTGTGGGGGTGGTCACTCCGCAGGAGATTGATGAAATCAATATCCTGAATGCTTCGTTTTTGGCCATGCACCGGGCATTGGATCAGTTGAAACTGCGTCCCGAAGCACTGCTCATTGACGGTAACCGTTTCAAAGCCTATCACGATACGCCCCATACCACGGTAGTGAAAGGCGACGGCAAGTATATGAGTATTGCCGCGGCCTCTATCTTGGCCAAGACCTATCGCGATGATTACATGATGCAGTTGCATCAGGAATATCCCCAGTATCATTGGGACAGCAACAAGGGATATCCCGCCAAGGCACACCGTCTGGCCATCCGTGAGTATGGAGTGACTCCCTATCATCGCATGAGTTATAATCTGTTGGGAGAAGGCGATTTCTCGCTCTTCAGCGAGCAGGAAATGAGCGGCAGATAAAAAGGTGTGAAAAATGAAAAAGCGATATCCGCTTTATTCAATTTATTTCGTAACTTTGCAACTAGAAAGATAACTTTTAAAAACGATTTATATTATGGCAAAAAAAGCTCTTTTGATGATCCTCGACGGATGGGGCATAGGTAATCATGGTAAAGGTGATGTTATTTTCCAGACTCCGACTCCTTATATGGACTATCTGGCACAGAACTATCCAAACTCAGAACTGCAGGCTTCTGGCGAAAACGTAGGTTTGCCGGACGGACAGATGGGTAACTCTGAGGTAGGTCACCTGAACATCGGTGCCGGCCGCATCGTTTATCAGGATCTGGTAAAGATTAACCGCGCTTGTGCCGACGGCAGCATCCTGAAGAACCCGGAAGTGGTTTCTGCTTACGAGTATGCCAAGAACAACGGTAAGAGCGTTCACCTGATGGGTCTGACTTCAAACGGTGGTGTGCACTCTTCTTTAGATCACCTGTTCCGTCTGTGTGAGATTTCTAAGGAATATGGCATTGCCAATACATATGTACACTGCTTCATGGACGGTCGTGACACTGACCCGAAGAGCGGTAAGGGATTTATTGAGCAGCTGCAGGCTGAGTGCGAGAAGACCGGCTGTCAGATTGCTTCTATCGTGGGCCGTTTCTATGCTATGGATCGTGACAAGCGTTGGGAGCGCGTGAAGGTAGCTTATGATTTGCTCGTGAAGGGCGAAGGAAAGCAGGCTACTGACATGGTGGCTGCTATGGAAGAAAGCTATGCAGAGGGTGTTACCGATGAGTTCGTAAAACCAATCAACAACGCTAATGTTGACGGTACTATCAAGGAAGGCGATGTAGTGATCTTCTTCAATTACCGTAACGACCGTGCTAAAGAGTTGACAATCGTACTGACTCAGCAGGATATGCCGGAGCAGGGCATGATGACCATTCCGGGATTGCAGTACTACTGCATGACTCCGTATGACGCAAGCTTCACCGGAGTACACATCCTGTTCCCGAAAGAGAACGTAGAGAACACTTTGGGCGAATATATCAGCAGCAAGGGTCTGAAGCAGCTGCACACTGCAGAGACTGAGAAGTATGCACACGTTACCTTCTTCTTCAACGGTGGCCGTGAGACTCCGTACGACGGTGAGGAGCGTATCCTGGTAGCTTCTCCAAAGGTTGCTACTTATGACCTGAAGCCGGAGATGAGCGCTTACGAGGTTAAGGATAAGCTGGTTGCTGCGATTAAAGAGAACAAGTACGACTTCATCGTGGTGAACTTCGCTAACGGTGATATGGTGGGACACACCGGTATCTACGAGGCTATCGAGAAGGCTGTGAAGGCTGTTGACGACTGCGTGAAGGAAGTGGTTGAGGCTGCCAAGGCTACCGATTATGAGACAATCATTATCGCTGACCACGGTAATGCTGATAACGCAATCAACGCCGACGGTACTCCAAACACCGCTCACTCTTTGAACCCGGTTCCATTCATTTACGTAACTGCCAACAAGAATGCCAAGGTCGAAAACGGTATTCTGGCCGACGTAGCTCCTTCTATTCTCCACATCATGGGTCTGGAGCAGCCGAAGGAAATGACCGGTAAGAACTTGATTCAGGACTAATATTCTTCTGAAATAAGAATACAGGAAACAGTCCCAGTGATTCACTGGGACTGTTTTTTTTATATTATATAGGCCATATTTTGCTTTTCTTCTTGAGTGGATTTAAGAAAGGTTTGGGCAATAAGGTGATATGAACGGAAAAAACGAGACGAAATATCTTCTGATGCACATAAATGCCTATCTTTGCAAATACAAAATGTACGAATATGAATGTTCAGATAGAAGATAGTTGGAAGGAAAAACTGACGGATGAGTTTGAAAAGCCTTATTTTAAGGAACTGACTGACTTTGTGCGTCAGGAGTATAAAACCCAAGTGTGCTATCCGCCGGGAAACTTAATTTTTAATGCCTTTAATCTTTGTCCTTTTGATCAGGTCAAAGTGGTTATTATCGGACAAGACCCCTATCATGGTCCCGGACAGGCGCACGGCCTTTGCTTTTCGGTGAATGACGGCATACCTTTTCCACCTTCGCTTCAGAATATCTTTAAGGAGATACAAGCTGATTTGGGAAAGGAAGTACCCGTTTCCGGAAATCTGACACGTTGGGCTGAGCAGGGAGTTCTTTTGCTGAACGCTACGCTTACGGTGCGGGCTCATCAAGCAGCCTCACATCAGCGGCATGGTTGGGAGGAGTTTACAGATGCTGTAATCCGAAAACTTTCTCAGGAGCGTGATCATCTGGTATTTATCCTTTGGGGAGCGTATGCACAGAAAAAGGGAGCGGTGATTGACCGTGAGCGTCATCTGGTGCTTACTTCTGCACATCCGTCTCCTCTGTCTGCTTATCACGGTTTTTTCGGAAATAAGCATTTCAGTCTGACCAACGCCTATCTGGAACAATATGGTAAAACCCCGATAAATTGGTAATAGGATATGAAAAGAAATGAGATTCCCATGATACAGATTGATGATACAATCATTTCCATGGATTGTCTGAGCGAGAAATTCTGTTGTGATCTGGAGGCATGTAAGGGAGAATGCTGTATTGAAGGTGATGCCGGTGCTCCGGTAGAGCTGGACGAGGTGGCTGAACTGGAAGAAGCATTGCCGAAGGTATGGAATGAACTTTCGGCTTCGGCACAGGCTGTCATCGACCGTCAGGGAGTGGTTTATACGGACCGTGACGGTGATTTGGTGACCAGCATAGTCAACGGCAAGGACTGTGTGTTTACTTGCTATGATGACAAAGGAAACTGTTTCTGTGCTTTGGAAAAAGCTTATCGGGAGGGGCGCTCTAAGTTTTATAAACCGATATCCTGTCATCTTTATCCCATTCGGTTGAAGAAGATCGGCGACATGACGGCTCTGAACTATCATCGTTGGGACGTATGCCGTATGGCTGTAGAGAAAGGTCGGCAATTGAATCTTCCCGTATACCGTTTTCTGAAAGAGCCTTTGGTTCGCCGTTTTGGTGAAGCCTGGTATGAAGAGCTGGAGAAGGCTGTAGAAGAATTAAAAGAGCAGGGATATCTTCAGGATTAGTTGAAGAAGTATTTGTAATCAAAGCATAAAAAAGAGCAACCGAATTTGCTTCGGTTGCTCTTCTTTTTATCTCTTTAGAAGAGACTACTGTTTAAGGTACCAGAATCTTCTGTTTGTTTACAAGATAAACACCTTTCTGTACATTGAATGTTTGGCTTCCTTCAACAGTGCCTTTGTACAAGATTGCACCATTGATGCTTACAATCTGCACATCTGTTGCCTGATCTGCATGGACTATAATCTTGTTCTCACCAGTGCTGATGTCTAATGACTGGCTTGTTGTACTTTCAATATGGGTAGCCTGGTCTTTCTGATATACGCGAATCCAGTCAACATCCATACGATATGTATGGTTGATGTCTGCTGGCTGAGCCCATGAACCGTTTCCAACGGACTGGTTCAGGATCAGATAAAAAGCTTTATCAAATGGCCATTGTCCTTTTGAAAGTGCGTCTGCATTGGTGCTTTTAGCATAACTTCCGACCTTGACTCCGTCAACATACCAGGTAAGTGTATTGGCATCCCATTCCAGACCATAGGTATGATAGCGGTCCATACTCAGATTCTTATTGAAAGAAGAGGTTGGATTGTTTTTGTTACCCAGGTTATAAGTCCAGTTAGAGTGTACGGTATGGTAAGACTTGTTTTCGGCATCAATTTGCTCAAAGATATCAATTTCACCACAATTTGGCCAACCGGCACTTTGATCTTGTGGCATCATCCATATAGCTGGGAAGTTACCTTTGTAACCATTAGTCTTGGCTCTACATTCAACCTTTCCGTATTTGAAGCTAAACTTGTTTTGACTTTCTAATGCTCCAGTCAGCATGTCTACGTTGTCAGTAGATTTGTCCTTGTTAGGAATCGCTTTCAGAACCAACTGTCCGTTTTCGATATAAGCTACAGCAATACTGTCACTGATAAAGCGGTTCCAGGTGGCATTCTGACGTTTACTTACTCCCCATTTGCTGGCATCGGCACGTTCCCCGTCTTTGCCATCGAATTCATCGTTGAAAATCATTTTATAAGTAGCATCATCTTTGGCCTCGAACTTTGCCGTGATTTCTACGTTTCCATATACTGGAATTGAGATTGATTTGCCTAAAGTTACTTCGTCTACCTGAAGTGTGTCTGCGAACCACTGTTGATTGCCACGAATATATTGAGGACCGTCAAAGTTCAATCCGCTACGGATAGTAATAGGTTCGCTAAGTACATAATCTTCAGTAACAGGAGTCGGTACTACATTCAGCGTTTTTTCTGAAGTAAGTTTGTATGGCAGCGCACTGTTACTTGTTCCGTAGATATTTCCGTTAAGAGTGTTGATCTTTACGGTTTTTGTACTATTGCTGATGTTGATGAGGAAGTCAACAACATAGCCTCCATTTGCATCTATTTTATTGCTTTCTCCATATTGACCTTTTGGATCTATATTGTTCCAGTCTATTTTCAGACGGGCACGGTAGACACCATCTGGAATGAATTCCGGAATGGTGGCAGCAGGGAATGTGATGGCATTGTTTGTTTCACTGGTTCCTTTTTTTACGCCTTCACTGTTATAACCGTCATAGTAGGAGAAACTCAGAAGTTCACTGCTGGATGTAGGTCTGTGATCGCTTCCTATTTCTGTGGTAAAAATTCCATCATTGTTAAAGTCAATGTAGAAATAACCGTGCATTGGTCCGCCTGTGGTATAGCTGACAGAAGGAGTGATTGTTTCTCCTTGTTTTGTCATGGCTACATCTGTAGTCCGGTTTTGATATACGGTTTTAGGATCCTTTGACATGTTGCTTGTAAAAGCACAACCTTCATTACCATTCAATGATACTGAATTTAAGGTTCTGTCTGTTCTGGTAATTACCAGGTCTTTGTCAAAGTTCACCTCATATTCTCCAGTTTCTCCACCACCGCTGGTTGTACTTTTGAAGTGACCCAAGATATGCAAGTCGCCGTCTACCAGACTGGCAGGAATGGTCAGGGTACCATCTTCTTTGACTGCGTATCCAGGAATGCGGATTGTGGTGTATTGTGGAGTTCCGTGAACCAAACTGTCACCGGTGAGGTTATATCCGTGAGTCAAAGTAATACCGTCCGGAATGAATCCGTTAGATGGTACCATCTTGATAGTCAGAGGTTCACCGAAGTTTACATCAGAACCAGCCAATTGTGATCCGTCTGCTGCGTATACATCGCCATTCTGATACTGGGTAGTTACTTTAACTTTGTCACTATGGATGTTCAAGCGCACATCTGTGATATTACCACCATTGGATATAATACCGTTGGTACTTGTTGCACGACCTCCCGGATCTGCATTACCCCAATCGACTTTGAATCGCATACGATAGAAACCTGGTTTCAGATCTTCAGGAATCTTAAATGCCGGCGTCTGCATGGTGTTACGGTTATTACCGGAAACTGGCTCACCTTTATAGTTAAATCCAGATTCGTTTTCAACAGTTTCAATGTAGTAATAAGATACCAGATCGCTATTTTCTGGAGCAGTATAATCTTCGTTTAATTGCCAGTAGAAGTCGCCGTCTTGCCCTTTATCCAGATAAACATAACCATTCATCCAGTTGCCGTTGAAATTGATTTTTGGAGTGACGGTTTCACCCGCTTTTGCTACGAAAGCTTGTTCAAGTAGAGGACGGTAAATTGTTTGTGGCGAGGCGCTTCCTACGTTGATTGTCTGTGCTCCAGCTGATGGTGAAGTCAACGCAATACTGTTTACATAATAATTATTCTTAGAAGAAACGGCGCCGTCCTCAATGTTCAGAGGATAATCACCAACCTTGATGCGTGGTGTTGACTGATCGTTTACTTCTATTTCGTCAATATAAACCAAGAAGTCCTCTTTTAAGTCGTGAGTTGATTCGCAATCTGGCACAATAACCAAACTTTTGATATCAATGCCACCGTTGCCTTTGATGGCAAATACGGCATCGTTCCAGATTCCCGGTTCAATAGTGCGGGATGAAAGAGCCCAGCACTGTTCTGTCTCAGGACTTTGTCCAGCTCTGTCTCTACGTTTGCCTAAGCCAATCAGAAGTACACGTCCAGGTTTGTCTTTTTTGATCATGACGTGAACATACTTTGCTGTTGTGTTCAGTTCGAAAGGAGTCTTCAAATCGATGCGTGCGCCAAACTGGTTACTTCCATAACGGGAGCGTTGCACCATAAGGACTTTAGCAGAGGAGTTACCTTCTTCTGTAACTTCCGGATTGTCAATAATGGCTACGTTGCCTTTAAGCAATGGGGCAGCATTATTTTGGGAGCGGAATGGAGATTCGTCCCAAGAATCATAGACACCAATACTAGTATGTGCGGCTTCGCCTGTTTCTTCAAAACTGATTCTGTCTTGTGCCCATCCGTATGCCGGTAGGGTTAATGCGATCAGGCTGGTTATATAAAGTTTGTTTTTCTTCATTTTAGAATGATTTGAATGATTTATCATGGTTGATTAGAATACAGATACAGTGTGGAGCAATGGGCATGCTTTACTGTCGTTGATAGTTATTCGGATAGCTTTGACATTGTAGCCATTGCCATAATCCGTTGTACTGCCGTTCAAAGGAATGATTCGTTTATAACCGACTGTAGTACACTGATCTGTTGCTCTTGGACTCCAGTTGGTTCCGTCCTCACTGGTTTCAACAGTGAATGATTTGATTCTTTGCCCTTTTTTGATGTACTCCATCAGTGCCACATAATGTACATTCTGAGGTTTGTCCCAGGTCAAGGTTATACTTGATTCAATAACATCATCGTCTGTAGCCCAATAAGTATCTTTATCGTTGTCGTTAAGGTTAGAAGCTACGTATGTTCTTTGAGCACCTGCTTTACGTGTTTCAGAAGCTTCGATTTTAGCATTCAAGGCCAGGTCGTTGCCTAATCTTTCTTTCAGAAGGTTTCCGAGTTCTTTCATTCGGGTAACTGTTGCTTGAGGCAATTCACCGGTTTTGTCTGGTGGGAAGTTCAGAATCAGAGTCGCATTACGTCCTACGGTTTCCAAATAGAATTTAAACAGTTCATTCAAGCTGCGGGGAGATTCACCTTGATGCCAGAACCAACCCATGTTAGTACCTTTTGCATCAGATTCTCCAGGGAACCATCTCCAACCGTTTTCATTTCCGTTTTCGTTAGGTCCTCTTGCTGGCTTGTATTCTGGTGACCAGTTGGTTACTCCTGCCCATCCGGCCTCATTACCGATCCAGCGGGCCTCGTCGCCTACACCCCACATCACACAGTTTGGTTGCATTTTGTGGATAGAGTCTGCCAAGTTGGGTACATCATAATAAGTGCTTGCATCAATGCTTCGTGTTTCATTGGCACCACCATAGTAACCGTCGCCACCATTGGCTCCGTCAAACCACATTTCAAACTGGTCATCGCCATATTCTGCCAACTCGGAAGCTTGCTTCAGAAACACCTCCTTTACGTAGGTATCTTTACCATAGTGTGCGCTGTTTCTATCCCATGGAGAGATGTAGAAACCATATTTCATTCCTAGTTTTTCACTGGCTTCGGCATAGGCTTTTGGTACATTAACTTCAAAACTGAGCCCACAATTATTGGCATTATGGTCTGTTGTTTTCGTCGGCCACAGACAGAATCCGTCATGATGTTTTACTACAGCAATACCGCCTTTCATTCCGGCATCTTTGGCTGCCTGTACCCACTGTTCGCAATTAGGATGTTTGGGCGGACGGAATTTTGATAATGCTTCGTCACCGCGTCCCCATTCCAAACCTGTATAGGTGTTCATACCATAATGGAAGAATGCGTAAAACTCAGTTTCCTGCCAAGCCAATTGTCTTGCTGAAGGAACTGGAAAAACGGGAGCCGGTTCATTGTCCGGATTTTCTAATGTTTGGCTGATTAGATTTCCTTGAGCCATAGTTTCCAAGGAAATACTGGAAAGAGCCAGCATTAATAAAGAAGAATAGATTTTTCTCATGAGATTTTTTTTAGGTTATTACAAAATTGTTTAGTAAGCAACTTAAATGGTATGTTTGATTTTCTTGGTCTTTTCGCGGCTAAGTTACAAAAAAAATAAGAAAAATGTTGCTTAAATAAGAAAAATGCGATGCAAATGAGAAAAAAAAGCTGCTCCCATAGAATCACTTCTAAAGAGCAGCCAAGAAAATATTTATAAGAATTGAATGATAGTATTCTTTAATGAATAGTTACGCATCAATATTTGCGTAAGTGGCGTTCTGTTCGATGAATTCACGTCGTGGCCCCACATCTTCACCCATAAGCATGGAGAATACATAGTCTGCGCCCGCAGCATCATCAATGGTTACCTGCTTCAGGAGGCGTGTTTCCGGGTTCATGGTTGTCTCCCACAACTGTTCGGCGTTCATCTCTCCCAAACCTTTGTAGCGTTGGGTGGTGATACCTTGTTCTGATCCGTTGTTGTAGGTCTTCATGAAACGCAAACGGTCGGCTTCAGTGTAGCAGTATTCTTCGATTTTGCCTTTTCTGCATCGGTAGAGCGGAGGTGTTGCGATGAACAAGTGTCCGTTTTGGATGAGTTCCGGCATATAGCGATAGAACAGAGTCATCAGCAAGGTGTCGATGTGTGAACCATCGACATCGGCATCGGTCATGATGATAATCTTATGATATCTCAGTTTGTCGTAATTTGCCTCTTTGCTGTCTTCGCCCAGTCCGAAGCGTACGCCCAATGCTTGGATGATATTGTTAACTTCTTCGTGTTCAAAGGCTTTGTGCCACATGACACGTTCTACGTTGAAAATCTTTCCTCGGATAGGAAGAATGGCCTGATATTGGCGGCTTCGTCCTTGCTTGGCTGATCCGCCGGCTGAATCTCCCTCGACAATGAAAAGCTCACAGTTCGCTGCGTCTTTATCAGAACAGTCAGCCAATTTACCTGGTAGACCACCTCCCGACATCGGACTTTTTCTTTGTACGCTTTCACGAGCTTTGCGTGCAGCTACACGTGCCGTTGCTGCTAAAATAACCTTGTCTACAATCTGCTTTGCTTCTTTTGGATGCTCTTCCAGATAGTTGGTCAGCGCTTCGCCCACAGCTTGCTGTACGGCACCGGCAACTTCGCTGTTACCTAATTTTGTTTTTGTCTGTCCCTCGAACTGAGGTTCAGCCACTTTGATGGAAATAACTGCGGTCAGTCCTTCGCGGAAGTCCTCTCCGGAAATCTCCACTTTGTTTTTTTCCAGTTTTTCCAGTTCCTTGGTGCACTGTTCCTCTGCATACTTCTTTAATGTACGGGTCAGTGCGGTGCGGAAGCCGGCCAAGTGAGTACCACCCTCTATCGTATTGATATTGTTCACGTATGAGTGGATATTTTCAGTATAACCGGTGTTATACATTACTGCCACTTCGATAGGAACCCCCTGTTTTTCGGTGTTCAGATAAATCACATCGTTGAACAAGTGAATTCGGCTGGAGTCAATATATCTGACAAATTCTTTCAGTCCGTTTTCTGAGTAGAACACTTCCTGACGGGGTTTTCCTTCCTCGTTCACATCGCGCATATCAGTCAATGTGATGGTGATTCCCGCGTTCAGGAATGCCAACTCACGCATTCTGTTCGCCAATACCTCGTATTTGTAGGTTGTAGTGATGAAAATGCTTCCATCCGGCCAGAACTGTTGGCGTGTGCCTCGCTTGTCGGTTTCTCCGACAACCTTTACGGGGTATAGAGGTTTGCCGCAAGCGTATTCCTGCTGATAGATTTTTCCGTCGCGGAATACTTGTGACAACATTTTGGTTGACAGGGCGTTAACACATGATACACCCACACCATGAAGACCACCGGATACCTTATAAGAACCTTTGTCAAATTTACCTCCGGCATGAAGAACCGTCATCACCACCTCAAGGGCAGATTTGTGTTCTTTTTCGTGCATGTCGACAGGAATACCTCGACCATTGTCTTGTACGGTTATTGAATTATCTTCATTGATGGTTACTTCAATATGGGTACAGTAGCCAGCAAGAGCTTCGTCGATAGAGTTGTCCACGGTTTCATAAACCAAATGGTGTAATCCCTTTTCGCCGATATCACCGATATACATGGCCGGACGTTTGCGTACGGCTTCCAGTCCTTCGAGGACTTGTATGCTGCTTGCCGAATAACTGCCGGCATTAATCTGTTCTTCTTCTGACATACTTGTGTTATTCAAATTAATGCACAAATATACAAAAAAAAAGAACATTAAGCTATTTTTTTTTCTTAATTATCGTTGTAAACTACGGGTTGATGGCTTGGTCTCTCTTTGTGCAGGTATTTGTATTCGGATGCAATGGGGGCTTGTCTGAAGAGAAGTATCATCCTGAGGTCTTGTCGCTCGGGCAAAAAAAAAGAGACCAAGTCATTGGTCTCTCTATTATTTTTCACTCAGGATTATGCCAATTTGCTGATATAAGCAGCAAGTTTAGACTTCAAGTTGGCAGCCTTGTTCTTGTGAATTACGTTGATCTTTGCCAACTTGTCCAAAGACTTCTGCACGCTTGGATACATAGCTACTGCAGCTTCCTTATCCTTTGTTGCGCGCAACTTGCGAACAGCGTTACGCATTGTCTTAGCGTAGTATCTGTTGTGGAGTCTTCTTTTTTCCTCCTGACGGATTCTTTTTACTGATGATTTATGATTTGCCATCTCAATTCTTAAAATATATTCATTTAACTTAGTAGTCCCTAGGAGAGTCGAACTCCTCTTTAGAGAATGAAAATCTCTCGTCCTAACCGATAGACGAAGGGACCAGGTTTTGAACTTTTTGAGTTCTTATTACCGAGGTTTGTTTCTCGATTGCGTTGCAAAGGTACGGCTTTTTTTTGAATCTCCAAACTTTTCCGCAAAAAAAATGCGTTTTTTTTCGAAAAAAAATCGTTTTAGCCTTTTTTTATTGCCTTTTTTGCTTAGATACGGCTTCTTTTCTCTATTTTTGCCATCAACTAAAAGTATTTCTTATGTATGAAAAAAGTAGAGCGATTGTGCTTCGGATTCATAAATTGGATGATGAGAAACGAATAGCAGAGGTATATACTGAAACTCGAGGGATATTGTCTTTCAAGTTTACCCAGACAAAAGGGAAAAGAACCAAAATAAAGAGTACTTATTTTCTGCCGCTGACGATTCTGGAATTGGAGTATGACTATCGGGAACGTTTCTCTGTACAAACCATTGGAGATCTTTCGTTACAGTTTTCCATGCAGATGAGTTGCTTTAATCCTTATAAATCGGCCATGGTATTATTTTTATCAGAATTTCTGGCTTATATATTAAGGAAGGAGCCTCAGAATGGAAGTTTGTTTCAATATCTTGTATCCTCATTTCACTGGCTTGATGCCAGTCATTCTGACTTTATGAGTTTTCATCTGGTTTTTATGGTGCAGTTAACTCGTTTTTTAGGCATTCCACCGTTTTGGGACTCTTTTCAGCAAGGATTTTATTTTGATATGCAGGATTCTGTGTTTATGGATTGTCCGCCTGTTCACGGTTTCTTTCTGTCGCCAGAGCAGACTGTTTTATTGGCGGCCTTGTATCGTACGGATTTTGACTCAATGAAGTTTTTGGTATTGTCACGCGAGGATAGAAATGAGTTCCTAAAAAATATGATCTGCTATTATCAGATACATTTTCCGGGATTTCCGGAGATGAAATCTTTGTCTGTTCTCTCAGAATTATTTGTATAGCAGTTATCCGAAAAAATGCGGAAACCTCCGAAGATATATTTTTAGAGGTTTCCGCACTTTTTATAAAATATGATACACAGGAGAAAGTATTAAGCCAAAAGCTCTTTTACAAGAGTGCTGATCGCTTTTCCGTCTGCTCTTCCTGCCAGTTTCTTTGTTGCGACGCCCATGACTTTTCCCATGTCTTTTGGACTGCTGGCACCGGTTTCTTCAATGATACCTTGGATGGCTGCCTTTAATTCCTCTTCTGTCAGAGCCTTAGGCAGGTATTCCTCGATGACCGCAACCTGGGCCAGTTCCTCATTGGCTAGATCTTCGCGGTTCTGGCTGATGTATAAGGCTGCTGTATCTTTGCCCTGTTTGGTCAGTTTAGACAAGATTTTCAGAGCTGCCTCATCGGTTAATTCATCATTTGCTCCTGGAGCGGTTTTTGCTTCCAGAAACAGTTTCTTTACGTTACGCAAGGCTTCCAGACGGACTTTGTCCTTGGCTTTCATTGCAGCAACGATATCTTTGCTGATTTGATCAAATAATGCCATAGTTCTTAAAATATAATTGTGTTGTTTGTTTGGTTCTCTGTTTCCCGCTCGTTTTCTGCTGCAGGTTGTGTCATATTATGCACCGCTTTTGACTTGATGTCCTCCAATTGCTCTTTATTGCGAAGGTAGGTAGGAAGTTCATCAACCATGGTGATGATGTTGTCATTGTCCAGATCATCTTTTTTGAAGATGAAGACATTGTGCCGTTTTCGTGTTGCCGGCTGATTGCCGCCAGGATAGAATTTGCTTCTTCTTTCTCCTTTTCTGGATTCATCTTCTTCCTTCTTTTCTTCCTCTTCCTTGGATTGTGTCTTGCGGGCGATAACATTATCCATTCCCGGTATGTTTTCCAGACCAAAGCCGGTTGCCAATACAGTAATTTTGACTTTCTTTTCCAGCGTATCATCGGTCGCTACTCCCCATTTGGTTTCTACATCCGGACCGAACTTGGTCATGAAGTCATTGATCTCATTCATTTCCTCCATGGTGAGCTGATCCTGATCCTTGGCACAGAATGTAATGCTGAGCAATACTTTCTTGGAATTGAAAATATCATCATTATTGAGCAACGGCGAGTGGAGCGCTTCCTCAATAGCATGTTTTACACGATTTTCTCCTTCTCCATATCCGGTACTCATGATGGCTACGCCACCGTCTTTCAAAACAGTGGTAACGTCCTGGAAGTCCAAATTGATGATACCGTGAACGGTGATGATCTCCGCAATACTTTTGGCAGCGATGGATAAGGTATCGTCTGCCTTGGCAAAGGCATTCAACAGAGAAAGTTCAGGGTAAATTTCACGCAACCGTTCGTTGTTGATAACCAATAATGCATCTACATGTTTGGAGATTTCTTCAACTCCGTCAAGAGCTTGGTCTATCTTTTTATTGCCTTCAAACAGAAAAGGTATGGTTACGATTCCTACTGTCAGAATACCCATGTCTTTTGCGCACTGTGCGATGACCGGAGCCGCTCCGGTACCTGTTCCTCCTCCCATTCCGGCCGTTACAAAGACCATACGGGTTCCGTCGTCAAGCATTTTTCTGATTTCATCAATATTCTCCAATGCGGCTTGCCGGCCTCTTTCCGGTCTGTTTCCGGCACCGAGACCGGGACCAAGCTGAAGTCGGGTTGGAACAGGGGAGTCGCTAAGTGCTTTCTTGTCAGTGTTGCACACCACAAAGGTTACATCGTGGATTCCCTGCTTATACATGTGATTGACGGCATTTCCACCACCGCCGCCAACGCCAACAACTTTGATGATGCTGGAACTGTCGGTTTTAACATTGAATTGAATACCGCCTTCTTCCCTTATATCTTTGTTCTCTTCTGTCATGTCTGTATCTTTTAAAAGGATCCTTATTCTTCTGTTTCAGTAAAAATCTTTGTGATTTTTATGAATCTGTTCTTGAGAGACTGCATGAATCCGCTCTTATTCTTCTCTTCTTGTTCTTCCGATTTTTCTGTATCAGAAGAATTGTGAGAATCGTTATTCTGCTTGTTCTGCTCTTTCTGACGGGCTTCCTCTTCTTCTTTTTCTTTAGCCTGTTGTCTCTCACGCTTTTCTGCTTCTTGTCTCTTGCGGTCCTGTTCTTCCTCCTGACGTCTTCTTTCTGCTTCTTCCGGATCTTCGTCAGTGCAGTCTGCATCACCGCATGAAAGGAGTGAAATCAAAGTATTGGTGTTTGTTTCCTGAATTACATCCTCAAATCTGTCCGGGATAATCATGGTATGCAGAGTCTTTGCCACCTTGATCTTGTCATTTTTTGTCCGGTAGCTGATTGCTTTTTCAATGTTTCGGATATTTGCTGCACCTCCGGTAATGACAATGCCGGAGATGAGTTTATCGGCATATCCGCTTTGTTGTATCTGCTCCCATACATTGGCGATGATTTCTTCCATTCGGGCTTCCGTGATTTCTTGCAGTACATCTTCAGCGATCGTAATGCTCGGATCAAATGACATCGGAATGTGGCGTACTACATCTTTAGAAGTGTCTGCGAAAGCCGTACCGTATTTGATTTTCAGTTCCTCGGCTTCATCTTCTTCCAGTTGTTTGCTGCAGATATCCAGTGTGACATTGTTACCTCCCAAAGGGATGACTGACAGATATCTTAGGATGTTATTCTTGTAAATGGATACCGTTGTTGTTTCTGCTCCAAAGTCTACTAAAGCACAACCAGTACGTTTTTCGTTGTCTGTCAGAATATTGTCTGCCAGTGCCAAAGGAGCAATGAACATATCCAGAATCTGGATATTTACGGCATCAAAACATTTCTGTATGCTTTCTTTGATTGTTGAACGGGCAACGATATTCAGAAACTTTCCTTCAATCTGATTGCTTAGAATGCCGATTGGCTCTGTGATATAATTGGTGCCGATGCGGTATTCTTGTGGTTTCACATCCAGAATATCCTTATCCGGATAATTGATATTATAGTTTGAGTCCAATAAGGAATCGATAATTTCACTGGAGATGACCACTTTGTTGGCCATTTGCCGGGATGCGGAGTTGCGGATGGTGCAGAGTGATTGTCCTGCTATTCCGACATAAGCCTTGTTGATATAGACATTAAGATCTTCCCGGAGTTGGATGAAGATGCTGTTCAGCGCTTGAATGGTTTTGTCTATATTATAAATCACGCCCTTTCGGATGCAATTCTTGGTTTTCCGTTCTACGATGTCCAAAATATGCAGAGTACCGTCTACATTTTTTCTGCCGGCTATGCCACGGATAGATGACGAGCCGAGCTCTATTGCTACGATTATATCTTTGTCTGTTGCCATGTTAGTCTTTATTTTTGGTGCATATTATTTGATCGTTATACTCGAGACTGATCTCTGAGTATTTGTTCCAACCTACCTGGCTAATTCCTTTTTCATAGAAGACTTTCAGTTTCTCCAGTTTCTTCTTGAAATCTTTAGGCTCACCCAGCAAGATCGTATGTTTTCCTACTCGCGGTATGATTTCCAACTTACCGTTGGCTTGTACATGAATTTGTTCTACTTGTTGATTCCAAAACGGGTCATTTTGTATAATCTTCCCCAATGTGGTCAGTTTCTGTCGGGCATATTGTTTGCTGACATTTCCTGTCACAATAGGCATATTGGCAAAATAGGATGCCTTGGGAACGGTGTTTCCCTGATGATCCAGATAGTAGTCTTCTCCGTTTTCGCTGATGATATGAAGAATGACCTGCTTGGACTTGACCTTGATACAGATGGAACCTGTTGCCGTTTTATAGCAGGTGGTTTGGTCTATATAAGGACTTTTTTTCAGGGTTTCTTCCAATTGGATCAGATCAATATCCTGAAGTTGTTTCCCTTTTGGAAATATTTTTTTGCGGACAAGATAATTCTGAATGTCGTTTTCGTTGATCAGGCAGTGCTCCACACTATCTTCGATAATGATTTCCACTTGCTCGCATACCTGTCCTTCTTTGGGTTTGTTCAAGACAGTAATAGCTGCCAGAAAATAACAGGCCAGCGCTACAATAACAACGAATAATAATACTTTCTTTATCATCTGTCTTTAAGTATTTCGACAATTTGGGGAGCATAGTTCTCAATATCTCCTGCTCCAAGAGCTATCAGTACATCAAAGTCTGAGTTCTGTATCAGATCTGGTAGCTCTTCTTTGGTACACATTCTTTTGGTCACTTCCGGTGCCAGGTGATCATAAATCAGTTTGCTTGTCACACCAGGAATGGGTACTTCTCTTGCCGGATAAATATCCAATAAGATAACATCGTCGGCTAAGGATAACCCCTCGGCAAACTCGTTGTAGAAGTCGCGTGTACGTGAGTACAGATGGGGTTGGAATATAGCCGTGATTTTTTTGTCGGCATAGAGTTCCTTGATGGAACGTATGCTCTGTTTGATTTCTTCCGGATGATGAGCATAATCCGTTAAAAAAACGACACGGTCATTTTTAATCTTGAAATCAAAGCGGCGATCTACTCCTTGAAACGAAGCCATTGCAGTTTTGATTTCTTCGGCGGTAGCGCCGGCAATCTGTGCCAATGCCATGGCTGCAATGCTGTTTTCAATATTGATGCTGACTGGTACTCCCAACTGAATATCTGGAATATTCTCGAACGGAGAAATCAGATCAAAGAAAATCTCTCCATTGCCGATACGAATGTTTTCTGCATGGAAATCTCCCTCGTGGCGACTGTAAGAGAATACAGTTACTTTATCTTGAACGCAAGGTTCCATTTCCAGATCTTTGTGCAGAATCAGATAGCCTCCAGGTTGAATGAGGGCACTGTATTGGGAAAAGCTCTCCAGATAAGCTTCTTTGGTACCATAGATGTCCAAATGGTCCGGGTCTGTAGCCGTGATGACTGAAGCAAACGGGCGGAGCCAATGAAATGAACGGTCGAATTCATCTGCCTCGATGACAACATAGTCGCTTTTAGGAGAAAGAATATAGTTCGTGCCATAATTCTTGGTGATTCCTCCTAAAAAGGCATTACAGTCTATATGGCTGTTGTGCAGAATATGCGCCGTCATGGATGTCGTTGTAGTTTTTCCATGGGTGCCAGCCACACACAATCCTTTGTGTGTCCGGGTCAGAGTACCGAGCACTTGAGCACGTTTTTGCAGATTAAACTGATTTTCTTTGAAGAATCTGAACTCAGTGTGACTTACCGGTATGGCTGGGGTATAGATGACTAATGTGTTTTCTTTGTTTTTGTAAATTTCCGGAACGAGTTCTATATTGTCCTCGTAATGTATCCATGCCCCTTCTTCTTCCAGTTTCTGGGTCAAATCGCTGGGAGTCCGGTCATAACCGCCCACAGAAATTCCTTTGTTAAGAAAAAAACGTGCGATGGCACTCATGCCTATTCCTCCGATTCCGATAAAATATACTGCTTTTATATCGTTCATTTCCATGTTGCTAAATTCCTATTTTTTATCTCTGTATGCTACGGCCAGTTGATATACCTCTTCGGCAATGATATTGGCTGAGTCTTGAAAAGACATTTTTTTGCTGTTGATACTGAGTCTGTTTATTGTTTCTTCATCCACACAGGTGTTCAGAGCCAAGGGGATGAGTTGTTTTTCTGCTTCTTCGTCTTTTACCATAAGTGCTGCGTCCTTGCGAACCAAGGCCAATGCGTTTTTGGTCTGATGATCTTCGGCAACATTGGGCGAAGGGACCAGAATGGATGCCTTTCCTAACAGACATAACTCGGATATGCTGCTGGCACCCGCTCTTGAGATTACCAGATCTGCGGCAGCATAAGCTTCGTCCATATGGGTAATAAAATCCGTGACAAACAGATTTTCAGGCTTGCCTTTTTGTGCCAGATCTTTTTGGATGTTGTCAAAGTAATAGCCTCCAGTCTGCCAAATGATCTGTGCCTGACTTTCCTTGATAATCTGCAGACAGCCTAGAACACTTTGGTTGATGGTTCTGGCTCCCAGACTTCCACCGATAATCAGAATAGTTTTCCGGTCTGGTTGAAGACCGAATGTTTTCAGAGCCTCCTGTTTGTTTTTATTGCAGTTCAGCAAGTCCTGTCTTACAGGATTACCGGTCAGGATGATTTTTTCTTTCGGAAAGAAACGTTCCATGCCCTCATAGGCAACACAGATCTTGCTGGCTTTCTTGGCCAGAAGTTTGTTGGTGACCCCGGCATAGGAGTTTTGTTCTTGCAGTAAGGTCGGAATGCCCATGCTTTCCGCGACATTTAGTGTCGGTCCACTGGCATAGCCTCCTACACCAACAGCTGCCATCGGTTTGAATTCTTTGATAATCCGGCGTGCCAGAATTCTGCTTTTGTAGATTTTGCAGAGTACTGCAAAATTTTTGAACAGATTTTTCCGGTCAAAACCACATATCGGGAGCGCCTTGATTTCGTAACCGGCGGCTGGAACTTTCTTCATTTCCATTCTGCCTTCGGCGCCGACAAAAAGGATCTTGCATTCAGGATGTTTCTCTTTTAATGCGTTGGCAATGGAGATTGCCGGAAAGATATGTCCTCCCGTTCCTCCTCCGCTTATAATGACTCTTAGCTCCTCTTTCATACCTTATAATATTAATGACAGCAAAAATAGCAATAAAAATCCTATAAAAACAACGAACTCTTATATTTTTTTAAGTAAATGACTCTTAGCCTTGTTTATATGACTTCTGCTTCATCAAATTCAGGTCTTTTTTTGGAAGATCTGCTCACACTGAGAATCATGCCGATATAAACACAGTTCATTACTGTCGAGGTTCCTCCTTTGCTGACCAGAGGCAGGGGTTGTCCGGTAACAGGGAAAACGCCAACAGCTACTGCCATATTGATCATGGCCTGAATGACCATCATAATGGCCAGTCCCATAATGAGAAATGCCGGGAACGAGCGTTCGCATCGCGAGGCGATGAGCGAGGTTCGGAAAAGGAGAATAAAATAAAGAAACATGACAGCCATACCACCCAATAATCCGGTTTCCTCAATGATAATGGCATAAATGAAATCGGAAAAAGGTTGTGGCAGGAAATCACGTTCTACGGAATTTCCCGGTCCTTTTCCCAACAGATTGGATGAGGCTATGGCTATACGGGCGTGTGCCACCTGGGTGTTTTCCCGAATGTTGTAAGCTTTGGCGTCTACTGTTTCTTCCGAGTGCTCTTTCAGGCGGTTTGACCAGGTTTCCAGTCGGTGCAGTCCCGGAAGCTCGCTCCATGATTCGATCTGTTCCTTGGGTGTGTATTTAAGAAAACAGAACGCTGCTCCGCCAACAAGGGCAATGAATCCCAATAGCTTTCCAAGCTGCTTCCAGGGAATTCTTCCGATAAACATCATGATAAGCATGATCAGGAATGTCATGGCCGCAGTGGAGAAGTTTTCAGGAAAAATCAGGGCGCAGAAAAGGACTCCGGGCCAGAATATGAACCCGAAAGCCTGTTTGCTGGCACCTTTTTCATTTTGCATATTGGACAGAATCAAGGCTATGTAGACTACCAGTGTCCACTTGGCCACTTCAGAGGGTTGGAAAGAGAATCCTCCGATACCATACCAGCGTGAAGCGTTGTTGACTTTTTCCGTAAACAGAGTAAGAGTCAGAAACAGCAACGATAGCGGAATCATAAACAGAGGAATCAGCTTGAAGTATCTGCAGGGAATTTTATGCACGACCAGCGTGCAGATAAATCCCATGCAGAAATATCCGGTGTGCTCCACAGCCGGGCGCCAGAAGGCCCCTGAATGATAACTCATATTGCTGGATGCACTGTATACCTCAATGATCGATATGGTACATAGAAGGAAAAAAACAGTCCAGATACCCAAGTCTCCTTGTAGTATGGATTTTCCTTTAAGGAATGTGGCAGAAAATTTCATAGCCTTGTTTTCTTAATATTATAAGGAACGTACCAGAGTCTTGAATTGTTCTCCCCGGTCTTCCATGTTTTTAAATAGGTCAAAGCTGGCGCAGCAAGGACTGAGCAGCACCGTATCTCCTGGTTTGGCCATCTTATAGCAAGCCTCCACACATTCTTTCATGCTGTGTGTATCAGCGATAGGGATACCGAATCCGTCAAAGAACTGGTGCAGTTTGCTGTTGTCTGCTCCCAGAAAAACCAGTCCGGTACATTTTTTCCGTACCAGATCGGCTATGGCGTTATAATCATTACCCTTGTCCTTGCCGCCCAGAATCAGGATGGTAGGTGTTGTCATGCTCTCCAGAGCATACCAGCAGGCATCTACATTTGTGGCTTTGGAATCATTGATGTATTCCACGCCACGAACGCGGGTCACTTTTTCCAGTCGGTGTTCTACTCCTTCAAAGTTGCCCAGACTTTCGCGCAGCACTTCATTCTTCACGTTGGCTATTTTTGCGGAGATACCCGCTGCCAGTGAATTATACAGGTTATGTTTTCCGGTCAGTGACAACTCTTCCAGTTCCATATTAAATGGGGTAGGAGTTTCCAAGACATATTGTCCGTCTTCAATGTAACCGATCATACCTTCTTTCCGAATGATGGAGAAAGGACAGGTTTGTGCTTTGATGCCATATTTCTGCAGTTCTTTCTTGATGATCGGATCATCTGCCCAATAAACGAATGCGTCTTCTTCTGTCTGGTTCTGCAGAATACGCATTTTGGCATCTACATAGTTTTGCATGCAGTTGTCGTAACGGTCCAGATGGTCTGGGGTTATGTTAAGCAGTACGGCAATATTGGCACGGAACTGATACATATTGTCCAACTGGAAACTGCTCAGTTCAATGACGTAATAGTCATAATCCTTTTCAGCGACCTGCAAGGCCAGACTTTGGCCGATATTACCTGCCAGACCGACATTATATCCGGCATTCTTGAAAATATGATAGATCAGAGAAGTAGTGGTCGTTTTACCATTACTTCCCGTAATGCAGATCATTTTGGCATGTGTGTATCTACCGGCGAATTCTATCTCCGAAATGATTGGAATATTCTTTTCCTTAATTTTCAGCACCATTGGTGCATTCTCCGGGATACCCGGGCTTTTGATGATTTCATCAGCATTCAGAATCAGGCTTTCGGTGTGTTGTCCTTCTTCCCAGGTAATACCATAGCTGTCGAGCATTTTCTTGTAACGCTCCTTGATGGGGCCCATGTCTGAAACAAAGACGTCAAAGCCTTTTTTCAGCGCCAGCACTGCTGCGCCTGCTCCGCTCTCGGCAGCTCCTAATACTACAATTCTCTTTTTCATGATTTATCTGTTTTCTTTCTTCTTTTATCTTATTTTTAATGTAATGATAGATAATGCGGCCATAATGATGGTGATAATCCAGAAACGTACGGTGATTTTTGATTCCAGCCAACATCCTTCCGGCCAGTTCAGGAACACCTTTACATCCGGTGCCAACTGGCCTGGTTTTACACGGAATGTGTCATGAATGGGAGCTCGTTTGAAAACTCTCAGTTTCTTGTTCCGTTTATTACCCCATTTGGCCACATTGACCTGCAGAATGACACTCAGGCTTTCCATCAGGAATATGAAGCACAGAATCGGAATCAGTAACTCTTTATGGATGATAATTGCCGTCACCGCAATAATACCTCCGATGGCCAGACTTCCGGTATCACCCATGAAAATTTGTGCCGGGTAGGCATTATACCATAGGAATCCCACCAGGGCGCCGACAAAGGCGCAGATGAAAATAACCAGCTCCTGGGATTCCGGGATATACATGATATTCAGGTAGCTGGCGAATTCAATGTGGCTGGACACATAGGCGAATATGCCGAGCGCCACTCCGATGATGGCCGAGTTTCCGGCCGCCATGCCGTCCATACCATCATTCAGATTCGACCCGTTGGATACGGCCACTACCACGATGGTGGTCATGACCACAAACAGGAACCAGCCGGCCGCTGTTTTATATTTACCGCAGAAACTCATGATTTCTGTGTAATTCAGATTGTTGTTCTTGACAAACGGAATCGTGGTACTGGTCGATTTTACCTTTTCGCTTTTGTGTACCACCACTTCCTGATTGCCTGAGCGCTGCATGGTGACATTTTCACGGATCACGGCGTCCGGGCTTAGCCAGAGAGTCAGTCCCACAAACAGTCCCAACAAGGTCTGTCCGATCAGTTTGTAAGCCGGTTTGAGTCCGTCTTTGGTAATTTTCATTTTGATATAGTCATCCGCAAATCCCAAAGCGCCGAGCCATACCGTAGTGACCAGCATCAGGATCATGTAGATATTGCGTAATCTGCCGAACAGCAGACAAGGCACGATGATTGATACCAGAATGATGACGCCTCCCATAGTGGGAACTCCTTTCTTTTCTACACCATACGGGTCAATGCTTTTGTCACGTTGTGCCTCGCTCACGTTATGTCTTTTCATCCATTTGATGAAATATTCGCCAAACCAGGCAGAGATGACCAGAGATAATATCAAGGTAAGCAGTGAACGGAAAGAGATATAGGTCCACATATGCGACCCCGGAATCCCGAATTCCTCCAGATATCTGAATAAATAGTACAGCATAATCTATCTTTAATTAATTCCAAAACACTCTTTAATAACCTCGTGATCATCGAAATGATGTTTTACCCCTTCTATCTCCTGATAATTTTCATGGCCTTTGCCGGCTACGAGAATCACGTCGTTCGGCTGTGCCATCAGACAAGCTGCTTTGATGGCTTCTTTTCTGTTGGTAATGGTGATGACCTTTTGTGTCTGCTCCGGAGTCAATCCGTCAGTCATGTCTTTGATGATATCCTCCGGTTTTTCAAAGCGTGGGTTGTCGCTGGTAATAATAACCCGGTCGCTGTGATCAGCCGCTTCGCGCGCCATGATGGGGCGTTTCCCTTTATCCCGGTTTCCACCGGCACCGCATACGGTGATGACGTTGCTTTTTCCTTTTACAATATCGTTGATGGTATTGAGCACGTTTACCAGAGCGTCCGGTGTGTGCGCATAGTCTACAATGGCGGTTACGCCATTTTTGGATCTGATGGTTTCGAAACGCCCGTTAACGGGAGTCATCGTACTCAATGTAACGAGTGTGTTCAGCGGGTCTTTTCCCAGCATTATGGTAGCCGCGTACACAGCCAGCAAGTTGTATACATTGAAGCGTCCGATGAACGGAACACTCACTTCCTGATCATTGATGCTCAGATACATTCCGTCGAATGATTCTTCCAGAATCTTTCCGTTAAAGTCTGCCATCCGCATCATGGAGTAAGTCTTTACAGTAGCCGCAGTGTTCTGAACCATGATCATGCCGTTCTTGTCATCCGCATTGGTGATGGCAAAGGCTTCTTTGGGCAGGTTGTCAAAAAATGCCTTCTTGGCATCACGGTAATTTTCGAATGTTTTATGGTAATCCAGATGATCACGTGTCAGATTCGTGAAGATACCTCCGGCAAAGGTCAGTCCCCCGATACGCTTCTGGGCCACGGCATGAGAACTGACTTCCATGAATGCATAGGCGCATCCCTCATCAGCCATTCTGCCCAACAGCCGGTTCAGTGTGATCGGGTCCGGAGTTGTATGACTGGTGGGTATGGCTTCATCCTGAATATAGTTGCATACCGTAGAGCACAATCCGCATTTGTAACCCATTTTCTGGAACATGTGAAACAGTAAAGTGGCGATTGTGGTTTTTCCGTTGGTTCCGGTTACTCCGATCAGTTTCATCTTAGAGGTCGGATTTCCGTAAAAGTTTGTGGCAACGCGTCCTACGGCATCTTCAGTATCCTCTACCTGTATGTAGGCAATTTCCGGTCGGATATTTTCAGGAATCTCCATGCACAGTATGGCGCTGGCACCGTTTTCAATGGCCTTTTCGATAAAGGTATGTCCGTCAGTGGCGGTACCCTTGATGGCGATGAACAGATAGCCGGGTTTGATGTTTCTGGAGTCAATCTCCAAACCCCGGATTTCCAGATCCTTGTTCCCGATATGTTGTTTTATCTTGATGCAAGATAATAGTTCTTCTAACTTCATGACTGTTATGGTTTTCTAAGTTCTATGATAATGGTTTGTCCTTTTTTTATTTGTGTATTCGGGGCGATACTTTGTTTGCAGACATATCCGGTACCCTTGATCTTTACCTTCATGCCCCGGCTTTCCAGCAGGTATACGGCATCCCGTGCTCCCATTCCGGTTACATCCGGAATCAGATTCCGTGGCGACTTGTTGGAAGTCAGCATCACATTGTTGCCATTGTTTTGGGATTTTCCCCAAATGATTTTTTCGTCTTCATCCAGAGAAAAGTCTGTATGGAACGGTACATTCAGTGTTTTGAGCACATGGGCTGCCGCCTGCATATTGCCGTTCATCACATCCGGTATAAAGACAGAAGCGGAATCTGCTCCTTCTCTCGGCTCGCGGAACACGCCCTTGGCCATAACCGATTGCGCGATCTCGCTGAATACCGGTCCGCACTGTCCGCCTCCCGATGCCGGTAATCCGGACTTTTGAATCGCAACGATACAGCTGTATTTCGGTGCGTCGGACGGGTAATATCCGCAAAAGCTGACCAGATAATGCATGCCGCCGGATTTATAGCCGCCTTTTCCTTTGGATACTTGTGCGGTTCCGGTCTTTCCGGAAACCTTAAATTGCGGGCATCCGGCTTGTTTTCCCAAGCCTTTGCTGACCACCATTTCCAGAATATCCTGTATGTCCCGAAGGGTCCGCTGGGAGCAGATCTGTTCTTTGATGACTTCTACCGGGAACTCGCGCACAATCACTCCGTCCTGCATTTCTGCCTTGACAAACCGTGGCTTGACCATTTTTCCTCCGTTTGCGATGGCATTGTAGAAGGTCAGGGTATAGATTGGCGGAATCTGTGTCTCATAGCCGATACTCATCCAGGGCAGAGCTGTTTTTGACCAGTTCTCTTTGTTAGGCATTCTTACGTTAGGTGTGCCGGCTCCCACTAACGGGATATCTATAGGGATTCCCACTCCTTCGCGGTAAAGGCCTTTGACGAACTCCTGAGGATTGTTTTTGTAATGTTCATCAATAATCCGGCTCACTCCGATGTTTGAAGAGTACATCAGGACTTCCGGAACGCTGATTTTTCCGTATCCTCCGCGGCGCCAGTTATGGTCCTTCATGTTTTGACCATACATTTCCCATTGTCCGTTACCGGTTTCTACGAAATCATCTTTTGTGATTTTCTTGTCCTCCAGAGCCACCATAATCGATGCGGTCTTGAACGTAGATCCCGGTTCCATCATATCCGCAACGGCGTTATTCTTGATTTCCGCATACGATCCGTCTGCCAGCTTGGTCATGTTGACAATAGCCTTGATATCTCCGGTGGCAACTTCCATCAGAACAACCACGCCTACATCACCGTTGATTTCCTTTAGTTTTTTCAGGATTGCCTTTTCTGCGGCATCCTGCATACTCACATCGATGGTCGTAACGATATCGTGTCCGTCAACGGGCGGTTCATCTACCAGGCTCAGCCAGCGGTCTCTGACTTTGGCGCGGTGTGACACACCGCTTTTTCCTCTCAGGATGGAGTCATAAGACAGCTCCAGTCCGTATATGGCCGAGTCTTTGCTGGCATACAGGTTACCCAAGGTTCGGGTTGCCAGTGAGCCGTAAGGTTTTTTTCTTTGATTGAATTCCTCGACATAGAATCCTCCTTTTCCGGGATTCTCTTTGAAGAGAGGCAGTTTCTTGCATTCCTGATATTGGATGTAGGAAACTCTTTTGGGGTAGAGCAGCCAGTAACTGCTTTTCTTTTTCCGCCCTTTCTTCAGGCGTGCCTTGAATTCGGCAACCGATTTGTCCGGGAAGATCCGATGCAGCCCTTCGCAGATTGAATCCATTTTTGTGGTCAGCATGCTGTCTCTCCAGTCCTGCAGTTTCTTTTGGGCTTTCGGGTTCTTGTCTCGGGCCACAAAATCCATGTAGATTTTATATTCAGGCAGCGAGCTGGCCATGATATGTCCGTCGGCCGACAGGATATTTCCTCTGTTGGCCGGTATCGGTACATTATTTTGTATGAGCTGTTTGCTGACCTCCTCCCAATACTCCTTTTCCACGAACATCAGGTAGGCGGCATGTCCCAGGATATAAAGTCCCCATGCGAGGATGAGGATAAAGATCAGGCTATATCTGGGAATGATCTTTTTGCTGTCAAAATTCATTTTACTCTTCTTCTGTAGTTATTCGTATAATAAACGGCGGCTCTTTTGGGGGGAGCAACATACTGTCTGGAGTTTCTTTAAGCCTTTTTTCTATCTGGCTTTGTCTGCTTTTGATCGTATATTCTCCCGAACGGGTCAGAGAATAATATTTTTGCCTTTTCAATTCCACCTTCAACTCTTCAATCTCGATCAGCTCTTGTTGTGCCTGATATCGGTTGGTGATATAAAGAATGATATAGAATACACAGACGGCAATGAGTCCGAACTGTTTCCGGAATGTGTTTCGGGTCAGGATCTCTCCTCCCAGGATATCTTTCAGATTGATCTTTTTTTTGCTGTCCAGATTGTCCCTTTGGGTAAAGCGTTCTACTCTGGCCGGAAGGGATTCGTCTTTATGGTCCGGTTCAGGAACGGTTTCTTCTTCACGGGCGCTTTCTTCCCCGTTGCAGCACTCTTCCATTTCGGGAAGATCCTGGTCTGGAAGGTTTTCCGTTTCTTCCGGTGTGTTTTTTCTTTTTCTCATGATCTTGTCGGTACGATTTATTTTTTTTCTGCGATTCTTAGCTTGGCGCTTCTGCTTCTCGGATTTCTGGTCTGTTCTTCTTCCGAGGCGGTAATCACTTTGTTGTTTACCATTTTGAGCGGAGCGTTCGTGTTTCCGAAGAAATCCTTCTCCACATGTCCCTCCACGTTTCCGGTTTTAATCAGGTTTTTCACCATACGGTCCTCCAGAGAATGGTAGGTCAGTACGGAAAGTCGTCCTCCCGGTTTCAAGAGACCGGCCGAAGCCGCAAGCATTTCCTTGAGCGCCTGCATCTCCTGATTCACTTCTATCCGGAGCGCCTGAAAAACCTTGGCCAGTTCTTTTTTCTCCCGGTCTCTTTCAAAGAACACTTTAATGATGTTCATCAGGTCGCCGGTAGTTTCAATGCGTCCGTTGTTTCGGTTCTTGATGATAGCGGCGGCTATTTTCCGCGCATTTCTGAGTTCGCCGTACAGGTAAAACAGGTCTGCCAGCTGGCTTTCGGAATATTCGTTCAGAATGTCGGCCGCCGTGCGTCGTGCTCTCTGGTTCATTCTCATGTCAAGCGCTGCGTCGAATCGAAAAGAGAACCCTCGCTCCTGAGCGTCGAAATGATGGCTTGAAACCCCCAGGTCGGCCAGTACACCGTCTATTTGTTCTATATCGTAATAGCGCATCCAGTTTTTCAGATATCTGAAATTACTTCTTACAAAAGTAAAACGTTTGTCATTGATGATATTTTGTTCTGCGTCTTCATCCTGGTCAAAGCTGTAAAGGTGGCCTTTGCTGGAGAGCCGGCTCAGAATCTCCCGGCTGTGCCCTCCGCCTCCGAATGTGACGTCCACATAAACTCCGTCCGGATTTATGTTCAGTCCGTCAACAGTTTCCTTGAGTAAAACAGGAATATGATACACATTGTTCTTTTCCATTTTGCTTGTTTTTTTATTGGGTCCGTCAGGATTTCACTTGCCTGGATTGCAAGATTCCGGCCTGTTTCTTTCCGATGAATTGCTGTTGTTTCGCACTTGGCGGAAATTGCCTTCAAAGGTACAAAAAAGCCTACATTTTTACACCTTATAATAATAATTTTTTTTTCAACACCTTGTTGATAACTTTTGAGAGTGGTGATATCTGACGATTTTGTATCTTTGCGGTCGGATTTTCAAGATTTGATGGTAATGGAAAAATGTCTGGTATTTCTTTCGTTTTTTTTGTGTTTCCTTGTGCCTTCTTTCTCTCGTGACAAGGAAAAGCGGGCTGTGGTTCGTCTGGAAACCAATATGGGTGTGATCCGTATTGCCTTGAATGATGATACGCCTGTTCATCGGGATAACTTTCTGAAACTGGTGAGCGAAGGATTTTATGATGGAACTCTGTTTCACCGGGTCATTAAGGATTATATTGTTCAGGGAGGAGATCCGGACTCCAAGGGAGCGCCCGCAGGCACTGTATTGGGGAAAGGTGGTCCCGGATATACCTTGCCGGCAGAGATAGACTGGCCGTATTCTTATCATGTGCGTGGGGCGGTAGCCATGGCGCGTGATGCGGATGATGTAAACCCCGAGCGGCGCAGTAACGGGTCTCAGTTTTATATCGTGTGGGGAAAGTATTATACACCTTCCGCACTTCAGAAGGTGCAGCCTTATGTATGGGAACAAACAGGAGGAAATGTAAAGTTTAATTACGAGCATGTGACGAAGTACGAGCAGTATGGCGGCACTCCCAATCTGGACGGTCAGTTTACGGTGTTCGGCGAGGTTATCGAGGGATTGTCGGTAGTCAAAAAGATGCAGCGTTGCAAGACAGATGCGACAGACCGTCCGTTGCGGGATATTGTCATTGAGCGTGCGGTAGTCGAGGAATCCCTTTCTGGGAATAAATAATGTTAAAGCTCTGAAATATAAATTTTAGGACTCATTTGGGCCTTTTTTACTTCGTTTCAGTCTGGAAAAATCGGTAATTCGTTATTTTATACCGCTTTCTGTTTCCCTGTTTTTTGTTTTTACCCTAAATTTGCATCATATAGGGATACTATCATGTTAATAATGAAAAAGAAACTTTTTTTGTTAATGCCGTTTTGTGCACTGTTGGCAACTTCTTGCATTAAGGATGAGCCTCTCAATTCCGAGTGTGATATAGAAGTTTGCAAAGTGCATCATGAGGCTTCCGACACAATTTTTTATGCGTTGTCGGATACGCTTCAGAAAGTAAGTTCTGTTGATACTGTAATAAATTTTTATACCCGTTCCCGGATTAATCCACAGGATCTTTCTCAGGTTCGTGTCACTTTTGATCTGACACCGGGTGCAACGATTACTCCGGCAAGCGGTTCCGTACAGGATTTTAGTCAGGGAGGTGTTGTCTATACGGTGGTTTCCGAGGATAAATTGTGGAGCCGTACGTATAAGGTTCGTTTCCTACCTCGAGCTGTTTTGAACCCTGATTTTGATTTTGAGAACGTAGAGTTGGAGCAGCCCAGAGAGCGTTTCTATATCTGGTTTGCGTATGATCAGAATCAAAAGCGCCAGGATCTGTGGGCTACCGGAAATTCCGGTTTTGCCTTGAGCCGTTCTTCTGCCAAACCGCATGAATATCCATCCGTGATGCTGGAGCAGGGTGTAAGCGGTAAGGGAGTAAAACTGGAAACTTGCAGCACAGGAGCTTTTGGTGCGATGGTAAATATGCGCATTGCTGCCGGTAATCTTTTCTTGGGTTCGTTCGACACCCAGAATGCCCTAACGGATGCCATGAAGGCTACCCGTTTCGGTGTGCCGGTCAATCGGAAGCCGGTGCGTTTTACCGGTTATTATAAATTCCAGCCGGGAGAGAAATTTCAAGATCGTTACGGTATAGAAGTGCCGGGTCGTGTTGATGCTCCCGATGCATATGCTGTGCTTTATAAAAATACGGATGAGAACGGACTGCCGGTTACCCTTTATGGCGATGATGTGCTGACCCATAAGAATATCGTGGCTATAGCTCGTGTTCCGGAGTTTAAGGTAACTGGAATCTCGGATACTAGTAACTGGGAGTATTTCGATTTGCCGTTGGAGTATAAACAGGAACTGGATATGGTCCGCTTAAGCAATTTGGGTTATAATCTGGCTGTTGTATTTACATCAAGTATTGAAGGGGCCACTTTCTGTGGTGCAGTGGGCAGTACCTTGCTGATTGATGAATCTGCGATTATTTATGAATAAACGAATTATGAAAAAGATAAAATATCTGATGTTATTGGTCCTGTCGTTGACCGCATGGAACGCGCAGGCCGAGGATTTATATGAAAAGTGGAATACACCGCGAGGTACCAGCTGGGGCTTTCTGGTGCGCACAGGATATGTGTTGGGAGGAACCTCACCCATGCCTTTGCCCGCAGAGATTCGCAGTATCGGCCGTTTCAAGCCTGAGGGTGGATGGACGATGAGTGCCGATTTCTTCAATATGTTCAACAAGCGTTGTGGTATCATGACCGGAATTCATTATTTTATGGAAGGTATGAATACCGGAGCTACAGTGAAGAATTATAAGATGGGCATTCAGATGGGCGAGGACTATCTGGAGGGTATGTTTACCGGAACGGATGAGACCAAGACCTTTATGAGTGGTTTTACCGTACCGGTGTTGGCAACCTTTCGTGTCAGTCCGCGTTGGAACATCAATATCGGTCCGTATATTTCTTATTTGATGTATCGTGACTTTGAAGGTTCGGTTTATGATGGGTATCTGCGTGTAGGCGGACCTACCGGTGAGAAAGTGGAGATTTCGAAAGAGAATCCGGCAACCTATAATTTTGCAGATAATATGCGCCGCGTGCTTTGGGGTATGGAAATCGGTGCCGACTGGAAGATTACCCGTCATTTCACAGCTTTTGCCAATCTGGACTGGGGTATGAACAGTGTGTTTAAAAGTGATTTTAAAACCATTGATTTCCCGATGTATCCAATGTATGCCACTTTTGGAGTAGCTTATTTATATTAATTCAAAATAAAAAAGATTGAGTATGAAGAAAACTTTACTTTTGGCCGCTTTCGGCATTTTTTCTCTGGCAGGTTTTGCCCAGACTTCAAAAACTTATACAGACGATCTGGTGGTCAGTATCGATGGAGTGTCTGCACCTGCGCAGAAATCCAATATAGAGTTTGTGAACAATGAGAATGGAACTTGTAACTTTCTTCTGAAGAATTTTTGCTTGGGGGCATTTCCTGTTGGTAATATTGAACTGAAAAATGTAGAACTGGTTTCAGGAGGTGCTTATAATACTTTTGAGACCCAGCAGATAATTAATATCCTACCAGGCGATGATCCAAATGTTCCTGAAGAGGATTGGATTGGTCCTGGCCTAAAAGATGTACCTATTGATATGCAAGGTAAGATCAATGAAGAACAGCTGTATTGTACCATTGATATTGATATGATGAGTTCTTTAGGCCAGATGATTAAGGTAACTTTTGGTAAGGACATTACAACCGGAATTACTCATGTATCTGTAACTGCAGAAAAACTGGTTGATGTTTATACCTTGAACGGTGCTTTGTTGCGCAGTCGTGTTTCATCAGAGAATGCTCTGAACGGTTTGCAGCCGGGTGTTTATGTCGTTAATGGCAAAAAAGTGGTCAAGAAATAATCAGAACATATACTTTTGATATTAAAATACCGGGGCAGATACTTATTGCATCTGCCCCGCTTCAGTATGCTCGGCATGAGTTGTAGCTGACTGGGAATTTTCTGAATGCAGCCTAATAGCTGTAAGCGTATAGCCAAAGATAAGAATACACGTTGTTTATAAAATGATCGTTTTACTTGAAATGACGTATACATCTTTTAAATCTGAAAATTTCGTCCTAATGGTATTTGAATTTTATTGAGACGGTTTTTGAGTTTTGTCCTGATGAAATTTTGTCTTTTTTTCGACGTATTTTCGGATTCATGGCTTTCAGACAACGGCTTTGTGTGATTTATCGGATGGAATTATTGGCGGACCGTAATGGTTTATGAGAGTAGATTCGATAGATTTGTATATCTCTGAAAAATAGGGGAATAGTTGGGTTGGAAAAAAAAGGTATTTGTGAAAGTACCGGAATGTTCAGATGAAAAAACAGAAATGACGGAATCTATACCATATTCTTTTAGAAAGAATTTTTTTTTTTTGTAATTTTGCATCAAATTTGTGGAGGGAGGATATCCTTACTCTGCTTTATTGTTTCGTCAAACAAATATTATTAAATATTGAAATGAAGAAAATTTTTACTTTTGCAGCACTCTTATGTGCTACTTGGATGAATGCACAGCAGATTGGCGGTGACTTCGATAATTTTGAGACAGGGTATAATACTGTCGGAGTTCAGCCTGTAGGATGGAAAGGTTCTAATGTAAACCAAACGGTAAAGGTTGAGATACTTCCAGGGTTTGGATTTAATCAATCTGCAACAAAAGAATTAATATTTCAAGAAGAAGGTAGAAATGCCCAATGTGTAAAACTGGTTAATACTTTTGTTGGTGTTTCAAATATAGGTTCCAATGCTCCTGCCTATATTTCATTGGGTACACCATGGGTGTATGCTACATCTAAAGTATCAGAAGCTGATGGTGGTACTTGTGGAGGAAAGAATTTCAATTTCCGTCCAGACGCTTTAAAAGGCTATCTTAAACGTAGTTTAGGTTCAGAGAAGCCGACGGAGCAGGGACAAATTCTTGTTTATTCATGGAAGGGTAAAACAGAACTTTCTCGTTTGGTGTCGGTAGTTGGAAATGGTACACCACAAACACAGACTTTGGTTGATCGCGAAAAAGATGTTTTGGGCATAGATAATTCAGCGACAAAATCACCGGATTTTTCATTGATCTCGAAAGCGTCTTATATGATTCCTGCTCAATCTTTGAACGATTGGACAGAGGTTCTTGTACCGATAGAATATTTTAATGATGAGATTCCTGAGAAAATAAATGTGATTATTTCTTCTGCTGACTACTTCAATAGAGGAAATATTGGAAATGGTAATACGTTATGGGCTGATGATTTTGAGTTTGTTTATTATTCAGAACTCGCTTCCTTGAACTATGACGGTCAAGACTATTTCCAGAAGGGCAACACAAACTATACGATAGATGCATTGTATGATGAAAGCAAGCTGACTTGCACTTCTAACGGTAGAGGTGCTACCATTGAAAAATCTTATTATGATGAGGCTTCTGCTGTATTGACTATTACAGTAAAGGGTAACGACTTTAGTGTTAATCCAAGCAATGTACATACTTATAAGGTTCAGTTTGCCAAACCGCAGCCTGTAATTACTGAGTATGAAAATGATTTGTTGGTTGCATTGAATAATCAGGGTATGCCTTCTCAGCTTGCAAAGATCCAGTTGATCAAGGAAATTGACGGAACAACTTCTTTGGCATTAAATAACTTTGTTTTGGGTAGTGGTGAAGACGCTTTGCCTGTAGGAAATATTAAATTGACGAATCTGGAGGTGAAGGATGGAAAGATTCAGGCAACTCAGGATATTCGTATCGCTGCCGGTGATGATCCTGCTTATGAAGGTAAATGGTTTGGACCATTGTTAACTGCCGAACAGCCTATTCCTGTAACTTTGGATGCAACTATAGGAGCGGACAATAAAATGGAAGCTGTAATAGATATTCCGTTGGCGCCTGGATTCATGGAGGTAAAAGTTACTTTCGCTGAAACACAGACCTATACAGACGGTCAGGCATTGAGCTTGAATGCAGGTTTGACAAATATTGCTTATAACCGCACCTTCCCGGAAGGTTGGAGCACAGTTTGTTTGCCATTTGCAACTCCGGCTGTTGCCTTTGGAGACAATGCAACATCTGTTCAGGAGTTTGTCAGCGCAGATGAAAGTGGTTTGAACTTTGCAGAGGTAGAGACTTTGGAAGCAAACAAGCCTTACCTGATCTATTTTGCTGAGGCTAAGGAAACTCCGACTTATTTCGGTACCGAGATCACTTCTACTACTCCGGTTTCTGTAACTAAGGGTGATTACACCTTTGTAGGTTCATACGATGCAGTGATGTCTATGAGCGGTAAGTATGGTATTGCAACTGTTGACGATGTTCAGAAGATCATCTTGGGCGGTGCCAACTCTACTTTGAAGGCTACCCGTGCTTACTTTACCAAGAAGGGTGAGCAGCCTGCTCAGGTTCGCATCAACCTGTTTGGTATGGGCGGTGAAGGAACTACCGGTATTGACCAGATCGTGAACGGTGGTGCACAGACTTACGACGTTTATACTTTGCAGGGAGTTCAGGTGCTGAAGGGTGCTGCTTCTTTGAATGGCTTGCAGAAGGGTATCTATATCGTAAACGGCAAGAAGGTAGTGATTAAATAAGGTGATCAATAAGATTGTATAAAATAAAGGAAAAACGATAATAAAATGAAGAAGATTTATTCAGCTCCGGTTTGTGAGATTGTAACAGTAGAAGCTTGTGAAATGTTGGCATCATCTGTTTTGCCTGGTGATGGCGGTCCTGCAACAGGTATCCTGCCAGGAGACGGTGAGTTCGATGGTGAGTTCAACTCTAATTCAGAAAGTGACGTAGAAATCTGGTAAATTAGATTAATTAATAATGATAGTAAAAATAGGGGAGTGTATTCTTCCCCTATTTTTTTATGGTTTAAGGTATGAAAAGATTAGTTTATTTTTTTGTTTGCGCGCTGATGGCCGTTTCTATGGCTGCGCAGAGTCTGAATGTATCCAGTAGCTTTACAGTGCAGAATGATGATCTGAACCGTATAGAGAATGGTCAGTTCGTTTATGATATTGAGGGCGTGGGCCAGTTTGTCTTGTCTATGGATAAGAATGTCTCTTATGAGTATAGTACTACTTCTATTTGGTTTGGTAAAAAAAGACACAGACTGGTTCTGCAGGCTGGTAACGGTTCTGTGACAGCGGAATCTTTTGATCCGAGTAAGAAAATTAAGATTACAGGGGTTTCTCTATCTGGCTTTGCTTATAGCTCTTGGGGATTGGGTAGTGTTAAGGTTGCTGATCATTCTAGTACGTGGCCCACAGACGGATTTGATGTGAGCCCTTATACAACAGCATCGGGTACTTTGAATTGTTGGGACGCTTGTCCAATTGAGACTGAAGTGAAGGTTTCGGTTATAACAGTCAAAGTGGATTATGCGGTATACGATCTTGTGCCCTCTGTCACTGTTTCTGATACAGAGAGTCCGGAAAAAGAAATTCGTGCCTACGCCGAAGAAATCCAGCTTGACCGCAAGCTGTCTGCCGGATGGAACACCCTTTGTCTGCCGTTCGACTGTCAGGTGTCTGAATTGGGTGAGGGCGTCGTAGCTCAGCAGTTTGTAGCTTATGATCCGGCTACCGGTCTGAATTTCGAGATTGTAGATCATTTGGAGGCCAATAAGCCTTATATGGTATATTGTCCGACAGAGATTCCAGCCATGACACTCTTCTTTACTGCCCGTGAAATCTACGGGGCTACACCGCAGCCGGTATCTTATAATGGTATGACCTTCATCGGCAATTATGAGCCGGGATTCAGTATGTATGGAAAATACGGAGTGGCACAGAACCGTCTGATTAAGGGTGGCGCAAACGCTATTGTCAACGGTACGCGCGCTTATTTTGAGTATGCTGATCCGGCTTCGCAGGCGGCATTCCGCATCAACTATCAGCCGATGGATGCGACAACCGGTATCGGAACCGTACAGGCAGAGCAGGCCGTTCCTCAGGGTGTATACACCTTACAGGGAGTGCAGGTCCGCACCGATAATAATCTGCAAGGACTGCCGGCAGGTGTTTATATTGTCAACGGTCATAAAGTGATGGTTGGAAAATAAGAAAAGACCTTCGTCATGTTATTATAAAAGAGGGTGTGTCAAAATGTATGTTAATATGCATTTTGATGCACTTTCTTCATTTTTATGAAAAAAGGCCCGTAC
>CALUIU010000033.1 GCA_944320795.1 Candidatus Paraprevotella stercoravium
TATGAGTAACGGATGTGAACCGCTGCACCATCGTAACAAAGAAATAGCTTACGGATATTTACAAGCTATAGCCAAACTCAGGCCGGTGGTCCCGGTCTGCGCTGGAACGTCGGCAAGCTCCGTCTGATGGCAGGAGCCGAAATGCAGTGGTCCACCTTGCAGGGCGAAGAAACTTATCCCTATGCCGAGCAGCTGAAGCATACTTATTTCTCAGTGTTGCCCTCATTCACCGCCCGCTATATGGCCGACCGCAGCAACTCCTTCCAGTTGCGCTATCGCAGCAGTTCCACAGCTCCGTCGCTTCAGGACCTGCAGCATGTGATCAACAACACAAACCCGCTGTTCCTCTCAACCGGTAATCCGGATTTGGACCAGCAAATCAATCATACATTGAATCTGCGCTATCTGCATACCACCTTGTCCGGACAGACCTTCATCGCCATGATAGGTGCTACCTTCCGTACAGACTATGTGGCCGACAGCACTTTTGTGGCCACGGAAGACCAGATACTGCCGGGCGGCATACAGTCAGGAAAAGAGCGTACGCAGTCTTTACACGGATTTTTACAGCAAGACCATCAGGCGTGAGGAGCGCAAGACCAAGATGGAGGAGTTGAACAAATCTATCGAGGCGCTGCTCACGGACGAGCAGAAAAAAGCCTTTACCGAGTGGAACAGCAAGAAAGCGCAGCGCACAGGTAAGAGAAACTAATAGCCAAATATGTTTGAGAAAATCTAGGTGTTTCAAAAAGAGGGCGGTCGTAATGACCGCCTTTTTGCATGCATTCTTTTGATCTGAAAAGTTCGTCAGATAGTTTTTATATGTCGTTTCCTGTAAGGATAGGAATAAAATTTGTAACTCTTTGATATTGAAGAAAGAATAAACCCGATGAACAGATCGTTTTTGTAATTTATTTCAATATACCCTCTCTTGTTCTCGGTTTTAATTTGTTGAATAACAATAGTATATGAAACATAAGGCTTGTTTTGGTGAGACTCTGGTGGCTAAGGTTAAAAAAGTTCAATCGCCTGTCGTTTTAAGAAATCATTTTTTTTGTATTTCTGAATAAATGCTATTTTTGCATCAATTTGCAAACTTGATATGACAAAATGAGCACAATAATAACACACAAGGGTAGAGTAAAACAGATTGACAATACCCGAATACAGGTACAGATCATGCAGGCTTCTGCCTGTTCAGCCTGTGAAGCCAAGAGTCTCTGTCATTCTGCGGAAAGCAAGGAGAAAATGATTGAGGTGCATACCGCCGATGCCGCCGATTTTGAGGTGGGGCAGGAAGTGATGCTGGTGGGCACCCTCTCGCAAGGACTCAAGGCTGTGGTTTATGCCTATGTTATGCCCTTAATTCTGATGCTGGTGGTTTTATTCCTGTCCCTGCTTCGGGGGATGGACGAGGCGCTGTCGGCCCTGTTGTCTATTGGCGTGCTGATACCTTATTACCTTGTTATATATCTTTTGCGTCATCATCTGACCCGAAAATTTTCATTTACCCTTAAACATATAAACTAATAAAATGATGCATTTAATTTGGATTGCAGTATTGATTCTGGGAGCAGTGGGACTGATTTCCGCACTGGTGCTCTTCGTGGCCTCCCGGAAATTTGCTGTGGAAGAAGATCCCCGAATTGGTGAGGTGAGCGAGGTGCTGCCTCAGGCCAACTGTGGTGGATGTGGTTATCCGGGCTGCTCGGGCTTTGCCGGTGCTTGTGTCAAGGCGGCAAATGCCGGAAGTCTGGATGGTATGCTTTGTCCCGTAGGCGGACAGCCGGTGATGGAGCGCGTAGCTTCTATTTTGGGCATGTCGGTGACAGCCGTCGCACCTAAGGTAGCTGTGGTACGTTGCAACGGATCATGTGCCAACCGCCCGCGTGTGGTGAGCTACGACGGTGTGAAGAGCTGTCGTGCGGCCCTGATGACCGGAACCGGTGAAACCGCCTGTGCGTTCGGATGTCTGGGTTGCGGCGACTGTGTGGCTTCCTGCCAGTTTGGTGCCATTTCCATTAATCCCGAAACCGGACTGCCGGTAGTGGACGAAGAGAAGTGTACGGCCTGTGGCGCTTGTGCCAAGACGTGTCCTCGTAAGATCATCGAGCTCCGTCCGAAGGGACCGAAAGGACGCCGCATGGTGGTTACCTGCGTGAATCGTGACAAAGGCGCTGTGGCCAACAAGGTATGCCAGGCTTCTTGTATCGGTTGCGGCAAGTGTGTGAAAACTTGTCCGTTCGAGGCCATCACGCTGATGAACAATCTGGCTTACATCGACCCGGAGAAGTGCCGTCTCTGCCGCAAGTGCGAGGAAGCCTGTCCGAAGGGAGCCATCCACGCCATCAATTTCCCGCCGCGCAAACCGAAGGCTGAACCTGCGGTAGCGGCACCTGTGAGTGAAAAACCGGAACAACCGGCGGCAGAAAAGACCGCAGCCAGTTCTAATGTTGAATCAAATTAATGGGGATAGACTGTGAAAACATTTAAGATAGGCGGGGTGCATCCCGCTGAAAACAAACTGACGGCCGAGGTGCCGTCACGGCCTGCTGCCATCCCGGCACAGGCGGTGTTCTCAATGTATCAGCACATCGGTTCACCGGCCAAACCGGTGGTGAAGAAAGGCGATGTGGTGAAAGTGGGAACTTTGCTGGCTGAGGCCGACGGATTCGTTTCCGCTCCGATTTACTCATCCGTATCGGGAACCGTATCCAAAGTAGACGCTATTGTAGATGCCAGCGGTTATCGCCGTCCGGCCATCATCGTAGATGTGCAGGGCGATGAGTGGGAAGAGGAGATCGACCGCTCGGCAGATCTGGTCACTTTGGCCGACCGTCCGGAACTGACTTCTGAGGACATCGTGGCTCAGGTAAAGAAAGCAGGTATCGTCGGTATGGGTGGTGCCACCTTCCCAACACATGTAAAACTGACTCCTCCTCCGGGTTCCAAAGCCGACTGTGTCGTTATCAATGGTGTGGAGTGTGAGCCTTATCTCACTGCCGACCACCGACTGATGCTCGAAAAGACCGACGAGGTGCTTGTCGGCATTTCGCTCATCATGAAAGCCGTGAAGGTGGAGAAAGCCTATGTGGGTATTGAGAATAACAAGCCCGATGCCATCGCACGCATGCAGGAGAAGGCATCCCGCTATCCGGGCATTGAGATCGTGCCGCTGAAAGTGAAGTATCCGCAGGGCGGTGAGAAGCAGCTGATTCAGGCCATTACCGGCCGCGAGGTTCCGCCTCCTCCGGGACTGCCTATTCAGGTGGGCGTTGTCGTACAGAATGTCGGTACCGCTTTTGCCATCTATGAGGCCGTGATGAAAAACAAACCGCTTGTGGAACGCATGATCACCGTAACCGGTAAGCCGTTGGCGCGTCCTGCTAACTTGTGGACCCGTATCGGCACACCGATGAAGGCGTTGATTGACGAATGTGGCGGTATGCCCGAAGATTGCGGCAAGGTGATCGGTGGCGGTCCGATGATGGGTAAGGCCCTGATGAATCTGGATGTACCGGTGTGCAAGGGTTCTTCCGGTCTGTTGCTGATGAACGACAAGGAATCCCGCCGTGCGGCCATACAGCCCTGTATCCGCTGCGCCAAGTGTGTGGGGGCCTGCCCGATGGGATTGGAGCCTTATTTGCTGGCCACTGCTTCGGCATTCAAGAAGTGGGATGTGGTCGAGGCAAACGACATCGTTTCCTGCATCGAATGCGGTTCCTGCCAGTTTACCTGCCCGTCCAACCGTCCGATGCTCGACAATATCAGAATAGGAAAATCAACTGTGATGGCGCTGATCAGAGCGCGTAATGCTAAAAAATAGAACAATGGCAAAGAAGTTAATAGTATCGCTGTCACCGCATGTACATGGAGGCGACAGTGTTCAGCGAAATATGTATGGCGTATGCGTGGCTTTGATTCCCACCTTGCTCGCCTCATTAATCTTTTTCGGACTGGGAGCCGCAATCGTGTTGGCCACTTCCGTCCTCTCCTGTGTATTCTTCGAGTGGGCCATTTCCCGCTTCCTGTTGCACAAGGAGCAGCTCACCATTACCGACGGCTCAGCCGTACTGACCGGTCTGTTGTTGGGCTTCAACCTGCCGTCTAATCTGCCGGTTTGGATCATCATTATCGGTGCGCTGGTCGCTATCGGTGTGGGTAAGATGACCTTCGGTGGCTTGGGATGCAACCCGTTCAACCCGGCGTTGGTGGGACGGGTATTCCTGCTGGTTTCTTTTCCGGTGCAGATGACCACCTGGCCTTTGCCTGGACAGCTTACCTCTTATCTGGATGCACAGACCGGAGCCACTCCGCTGGCGGTGATGAAAGAAGCCGTGAAGACCGGTGACACCTCCGTGTTGGAAAAACTCCCGAATGCCTTTGATATGCTGCTGGGACAGATGGGAGGTTCTTTGGGCGAAGTCAGCGCTCTGGCCATTCTGATCGGTCTGGTGTATATGCTCATGCGCAAGATCATCACCTGGCACATCCCGGTTTCTATCCTGCTCACCGTATTGGTGTTCAGCGGCTTGCTGCACTTGTATAACCCGGCTTATGCCGATCCGGTGAACACGTTGCTTTCCGGTGGCCTGTTGTTGGGCGCCTGCTTCATGGCTACCGACTATGTCACCTCACCGATGACTCCGCGCGGACAGATCATTTACGGTATCGGTATTGGTGCCATCACCGTGATCATCCGTACCTTCGGAGCCTATCCGGAAGGTATGTCGTTTGCGATTCTGATTATGAACGCATTCACTCCGCTCATCAATACCTATAACAAACCAAAAAGATACGGGAGGGTTGCCAAATGAAAAAACTGAAATCTAATCTGGTAAATATGACGGTGGTGCTGACCGTTATCTCAGTGATTGCCGGCGGTGTGCTGGCCTATGTGAATCAGGTGACCCAGGGACCGATTGCCGCCATCAACGAGCAGAAGTTGCAGGACGGTATCAAACAGGTGATACTGGGTACAACAGACGGTGAACTCAATGTGGAGCAACCCGATACGCTCGACGGTGGTTATGTGCTTTACAAGACGGATAAGGGAACTGCCGTCATGGCCATTGAAAACGGTTTCGCAGGACCGATTTCTGTGCTGGTGGGCTTCGACGAACAGGGTGCTATCAAGGGATACACCATTCTGGCTACATCAGAAACTCCGGGTCTGGGTGTCAAAGCAGATACCTGGTTCCAGAAAGACGGTAAGGGAAGCATCATCGGCCGTAATCCGGGCGAGAAGGAACTGGTCGTTTCCAAGGATGGAGGTGATGTAGACGCCATTACGGCTTCAACCATTACCAGCCGTGCTTTCCTGAAAGCGGTGAACAATGCTTATCAAGTATATAAGAACAACGGACAGTGGACCGATACCAACAGCGGTGCTTCGCAGAAGGCACATTAAGACATGTGGAAGGTTTATTGTTGAAACATACGGAAAAGGAGAATAAATATGAATAGCTTTAAAGTTTTGATGAATGGCATCATCAAAGAGAATCCTACCTTTGTGTTGCTGCTCGGTATGTGTCCGACACTCGGAACTACCTCATCGGCTCTGAACGGTATGTCTATGGGACTGGCCACCACTTTTGTGCTGATCTGCTCCAATGTAGTCATCTCGCTCATCAAAAATCTGATTCCGGATACTGTGCGTATTCCGGCTTTCATTGTGGTGATCGCTTCGTTTGTGACTGCCTTGCAGATGATCATGCAGGCTTTTGCTCCGGATATCTATGCGTCGCTCGGTCTGTTCATTCCGCTGATTGTGGTGAACTGTATTATTTTGGGCCGTGCAGAGGCCTTTGCCAGTAAGAATGGTGTGATCCCGTCTTTCTTCGACGGTTTGGGCATGGGTCTTGGTTTTACACTGGCACTGACAATTCTGGGTGCGATCCGCGAGCTGTTGGGTACCGGAAAACTGTTCGGAATGACTTTGTGGGCCGAGGATTACGGAATGCTGATGTTCGTGCTGGCGCCGGGCGCATTCCTGGTTTTGGGTTATCTCATAGCCATTGTCAATAAGATAAGAAAGGTATAACCTCATCAAAAAAGTCATTATGGAATTATTCTATCAATACATTATCGTTTTTATCACAGCGATATTTGTCAATAACGTCGTTCTTTCCCAGATTCTGGGAATCTGCCCTTTCCTCGGTGTATCGAAAAAAGTGGACACTGCTCTGGGTATGTCGGCAGCGGTTGCCTTTGTGCTTGTACTGGCCACACTGGTAACCTTTGTGTTGCAGAAATATGTGCTTGATCCCAATGATCTGGGATATTTGCAGACCATCGCCTTCATCTTGGTGATTGCCGCTTTGGTGCAGATGGTTGAAATCATCCTGAAGAAAGTCTCTCCGGCCCTGTATCAGGCTTTGGGTGTGTTCCTCCCGCTGATTACAACAAACTGTGCCGTATTAGGTGTGGCGATTCTAGTTATCCAGAAAGATTTTGATCTGCTGATGGGCGTGTGGTATGCCCTGAGTACAGCGCTTGGTTTTGGACTGGCATTGACTATTTTTGCCGGAATCCGAGAACAGCTGAGCATGATGCCGATACCGAAGGGAATGCAGGGAATGAGTATCGCACTGGTTACAGCCGGTCTGCTGGCTATGGCCTTTATGGGCTTCAGCGGAGTGGATAACGGACTCAAACTCCTGTTTCAGGTAGGCTGATCCGAAAGATTAAGAATAAAAAGGCCCGAAGAACGCTCTTCGGGCCTTTTTTCTAAAAAAATCTTTTCATTTTGAATGGCGGTATCATAAATATTGTCTATATTTGCTGTATCAAACATTAACAACAACATTTAACTGATATGAAAGAAACTATTTTGGTAACTGGTGGAACAGGTTTCATCGGATCACACACGACAGTAGAACTTCAGGCTGCCGGATATGACGTAGTAATTGTAGATAATCTGTCAAATTCTCGTGAAGATGTATTGGATGGTATCGAGAAGATCTCCGGTATTCGTCCTGCTTTTGAGAAGATTGACTTGTGCGATTTCGAAGCTACTGAGAATGTGTTCAAGAAATATCCAAAAATCAGTGGTATTATTCACTTTGCAGCAAGCAAGGCTGTAGGCGAAAGTGTTGAGAAGCCTTTGAAATACTACCGCAACAACATCCTTTCATTGGTTAACTTGTTGGAGTTGATGCCTAAGTATAACGTTAAGGGTATTATCTTCTCTTCTTCATGTACCGTTTACGGTCAGCCAGACGTGTTGCCTGCAACTGAGGAAACTCCGATCAAGAAGGCTGAGAGCCCATACGGAAATACAAAACAGATCAACGAAGAGATCATTTACGATACAGTAAAGAGTGGCGCTCCTATCAAGGCTATCCTGTTGCGTTACTTCAACCCAATCGGTTCACACCCATCTGCAATCATCGGTGAGATGCCAAATGGTGTTCCTCAGAACCTGATTCCTTACCTGACTCAGGCTGCTATGGGTATCCGTAAGGAGTTGAGCGTATTCGGTGACGATTATGATACTCCAGACGGATCATGTATCCGTGACTATATCTATGTAGTAGACTTGGCTAAGGCTCACGTATGCGCTATGACTCGTATCATGGAAGATAAGACTACTGAGCCAGTTGAGGTTTATAACGTAGGTACCGGTAAGGGAACCAGCGTATTGGAATTGATCCATGCCTTTGAGAAGGCTACTGGTGTGAAACTGCCTTATAAGATCGTAGGCCGTCGTCCGGGTGATATCGTTAAGGTATGGGGTAATGTTGATAAGGCTAACAAAGTGTTGGGTTGGAAGGCAGAAACTCCGTTGGAAGACGTATTGGCAACTGCATGGAAATGGCAGTGCGCTCTGCGTGAAAGAGGTATCATGTAATTAAAAGACAATTAGTAATTAAGATATTCATTACGTTGAACACTTTATGTGTTCCTATGCAGAAGGTGTGATATACTCTGAAGTATGTGAATATGACAGGGTATTACTTATGACTTATTCATAGACAGATCTTCTGTATTAGTGTTTTGTCGTGTTTTATTTTGTGTTTGTGTTGTTGCTATCCCTCGACGTGAGTCGGGGGATAGTCTTTTTGTAGGACTGACTGATCATAAAAATTATGGATTTGATAGAAATTTTTTATAATGACATATTGGCGGCTCTTGGATTGGATAAAATGGATGCGTTGGGGCGTCTGGCCTTTTATCGGCTGATGATCTTGTTGTTGAGTGCTTTGCTTATGTGGTTTGCTTTCTGGTTCTTCAAGCGTATCCTGAAGCCTGTTGTGAGTCGTATTGTCGAGCGTACCCAAGTATCGTGGGATGATCATCTGTTTAATGAGAAGGTGTTGAATACCACTTGTCATCTCATTCCTCCTGTTGTATTGTTTCTGATGGTGCCGGTAATCTTTTATCGCTTTCCGGACATGCGGATGCCGGAACACGACGAAGCGTTCCGGGCTTTCTGTTATGCCTTGACCAAGATCTATATGGTAGCCGTAGTTATTCGTTGGTGCTTTGTGGTGCTTTCCAGTATCCGGTTGATTACTGACGAGATGCTCGACCACCGCAACAGCTATGTTTTAGGCGTGATTCAGCTGTTTAAGATCATTATTGGTTTTGTGGGTTTCATCATTATAGTGAGCATTCTGATGAACCGTTCGCCGGTGGCTCTGTTTGCCGGATTGGGTGCCGCGGCCACAATTCTGATGTTGGTGTTCAAGGATTCCATATTGGGACTGGTGGCCGGTGTGCAGCTTTCGTCTAACGATATGTTACGTAAGGGTGACTGGATCACCGTGCCGCAGAGTGGGGCAGACGGTTATGTGGAGGAGATTTCCCTGTCTACGGTCAAGGTACGCAATTTCGACAATACCATCACCACGATACCGCCGTATTCTCTGATCAGCCAGTCGTTTCAGAACTGGCGTGGTATGCAGACCAGCGGAGGCCGCAGGGTGCGCCGCTCGCTGCTGATTGACATGACCACCATTCACCGTTGCAGTGAGCAGGAATGCCGTGAGATTGCTTCTACCGGATTGATCGACGTGGCCGCCTGTCCTGAAAACGAGCGTGTGAACCTGATCCTTTTCTGTCGGGCTATGGAATGCTTCTTGCGGAGTGAAGACGAGCTGGTGAATACGGACATGAAACTCATGGTACGCCAGATGCCGGTCACGGCACAGGGATTGCCCGTGGAGTTCTATTTCTTTCTGAGAGATAAGGAGTGGGTTACCTATGAGCACAATATGAGCACTCTGATAGCCCGTATCATGACCCTGGTACCCCGTTTCGGACTGAAACTCTATCAGGCTCCTTCGGGACGTGATTTGCTTGCCTTGCATACAGCTGCCGACGGAGCAGAAAGTCAGTATGTTTCCGACGTACCAAGCGGGCGATAAAAACAAGAATGAGGCATGTCCATGGCGGGCATGCCTCATTCTTGTATAGAAAAACTGGGAAACTGTGTTCCGTTGGTCTATAATGACAATCAGAAGTAAGGATTGTTCTCCCGTTCGAAGCCTACGCTGGTCGGTTCGCCGTGACCGGAATAAACCTTCACGTCGGCCGGAAGTGTCATGATCTTGTTTCTCAGACTGCTTACCAGCTGCTCGTAATTGCCTCCGGGGAAGTCCGTACGTCCGATGCTCATGCAGAAGAGCGAATCGCCCGAGAAGAGCACCTTCTCTTCGGCACAATAGAAGCAGATGCCTCCCGGAGTGTGTCCCGGAGTGTGAATCACCTGCAAGGTGTGGCTTCCGAAGGTAATTTCATTCCCCTCGTTCAGCAAGCGGCCCAGGGCTGGCATGGGGTGACGGTTGGCGGTGCCCAAAAACATCTGGCATTGTCCGTCCATATTGTTATAGAGTGCGGCATCGGCCGGATGGCATTCCGGCAGCACCTCGTAACGGTTGGCAATGAAGCCGCAACCGAAGATGTGGTCAAAGTGCGTGTGCGTGTAAATCTGATGCACGGGGCGCAGCTGTTCCTCTTCGATGTAGGAAGCGATGGCCTGTTCGTTGGCCGCATCATAAGCGCCACAATCGATGATGACTGCTTCGCGCGTTTCGTCGCTCACAATGTAGCAGTTCTCCGCCACCATATTGGTGACGATGCGTTTTACTTTCAGCATGTCGTTCAGCAAGTTTTAGAGTGAAACATAAACCACCTTCTTGGTTTCGAAAAACTCCTCGTGGAACACGTCGCTGAGCGATGAGATGGTCACGTGGTTCTTCATCGGCATGGTTTCCTTATCCAACTCGCCACCTTTCAGGCAGATCAGTCCGTTGGGCAGAGCGTTCTTCTGTTCCTTCTTGATGTTCTTGCGGATGATCTTGATGAGATCCATCAACGGCATCACGGCACGGCTCACCACGAAGTCAAACTGCCGTTTCTCCTCTTCGGCGCGGCAGTGGCGGGTGGTGACATTTTCCAGTCCGAGCGCTTCGGCCACGGCGGTGCATACCTTGATCTTCTTGCCGATGCTGTCCACTAAATGGAACTTGCATTCCGGAAACATGATGGCCAACGGGATACCTGGGAAACCGCCTCCCGTGCCCAGGTCCATAATCTCGGTGCCCGGTTTGAAGCGGATGTAGTCTGCAATACCCAGAGAGTGCAGCACATGATGTTCGTACAGATTGTCAATGTCCTTACGGGAAATGACGTTAATCTTGGAGTTCCAGTCGTGATACAGCTCGTCGAGCATGCGGAACTGTTCGATCTGACGCTCGGTCAGGTTGGGGAAGTATTTTAAAATCTGCTCCATAAGTCTTTGGTTTTGTCCGTTAGAATGTTTTTAAGTTTTTTGTAGGTAAGGTAGATTTCCACCGGTCCGGCTTCGTAGGAGGCCAGTTCGTCGCGCTGGTAATAAAAGCGGATGCCTTTTTCCTGAAGCAGGAAGTTGTCGGTGGCATATATGTTGGTCAGCCGTAGGAATCCCTTTTCGCGGAGTTCTTCGAGCGACTCCACGTTCTGTTCCTTTTCCAAGGCCTGCAACAGCAGCGCTTCCAATTCTATGTGACTGCCTTTCTTGAAGATGCTGTCAGCGGTGAGTAAGGCCCCGCTTCGTGCGTCGAAGTTCAGAAAGAGCTTCTCTTCATAAGGCGCAGCGCCTCCTTCGTGAAAGCTGTGTGTCACCTCATATTGCACCAACTCCTTGGTGTCTGGAATGTGGCGTGCCGCAATGGTCCGGTTGTATTCATACCAGGCTTTGGTCACCTGCGTCTTTTTCTCCTGGTTATAAAGCTCCTGCAAATCCTCGCGGTAGCGCTTCAGATAGGCTGTAGCAAACGAGTCGGCGGCGGCCTGCGGAGTCTGTGTCACCGTGCGCTCGTACATACGCTGCATCACGGTGCCGTTTACCGACCGGCCGATGGAATCCTGTGCCGTCAGATAATCCATTTCGATGCGGATGCGTCCCGAAGGCGCGTCCGAGTCCTTGTTCAGGCGTTCGCTCCGTTCGGTTTGCAGCGTCTGAAACTCATGCTTCGGCGGGGGAGTTGTCTCCTTGCAGGCCGAAGCCATCAGAATGCTGCCAAAAGCCAGCATTCCGATCAGCATGTTCTGTTTCATGATGTTATGAATATTTTTTCGGATACCGGAAGAGGATGCTCAGCAAGGCGCAGCCTCCCATCAGCATCGGATAGTACAGATACGGGATAATGTTTATCGGATTGATACCCGCCAGTCCGGCCGCCATCAGCATCTGTGCTCCGTAGGGAATCAATCCCTGGGCAAAGCAGGAGAAGGTGTCCAGAATGCTGGCGCTCTTTCTTTTGTCCACTCCGTAGCGCTCGGCGATGTCGTTGGCCAGAGGACCCACGGTGATGATGGCCACTGTATTGTTTGCCGTACACAAATCCGTGAGGCTCACCAGAGCAGCTATACTCAGCTCGGCACCTCGTTTGGAATTCACTTTGCGGGTCAGCATGCGGATGGCATAGTCAATACCTCCGTTGTAGCGGATCAGTTCCATCAGTCCGCCGGCCAGCATAGTGATGATGATCAGTTCGCCCATACCCAGGATTCCGCTTCCCATGGCGTCGAACCAGGAATACAAGTCATAGTTTCCGTTGGCAAAACCTACGATACCCGCCAGCACGATGCCCGAGGTGAGCACCAGCATCACATTCATTCCCATCACGGCTGTAACGAGTACCACCAAATAAGGGATTACCTTGAAGAAATTCACTTCCGGAATGTGTTGCGGCGAATTGATTTGTGCGCCCATGATGAAGTACAGAATCAGGGCAATGATGGCTGCCGGTACCACAATCTGGGAGTTCACCTTGAATTTGTCCTTCATGTCGCATCCCTGCGTGCGGGTGGCCAGAATGGTTGTGTCCGAGATAAACGACAGATTGTCGCCGAAATAGGCACCGCCCACAACGATGGCCACAATCATGGGTAGCTCGGCTCCTGTTTTGGCGGCAATACCTGCTGCGATTGGCGTAAGCGCGACAATGGTACCCACCGAAGTTCCTACCGACAGCGAGATGAAGCAAGAGGCGATGAAGATACCCGCCAACAGAAGATTGTCGGGCAAGAGATGCAGGGCCAGGTTCACGGTGGCGTCGATGGCACCCATGTTTTTTGCCGAGGTGGCAAAGGCTCCGGCCAGAATGAAAATCCAGATCATGAGCATCATGTTCGGATGTCCCGCTCCTTTGGAGAATATTTTCACACGTTCTTCCAGTTTCTCGCCAGTGGTGATGGCCACACCGTAGATACAGGCAATCAGAAAGGCCACTACGATGGGGACTTTATAGAAATCGTTGGCGATGATGCTGGTTACCAGATAAGTAAGCAGCAATACGATGATCGGACTCAGCGCCCATATACCTTTTTTGTGATGATGCATAAGTAGAATATTCTGTTAATAAGTAGTTTTGGCATTCTTCAGATAATAGTCACAGTTTTCGGCGGTCAGCAGCTCGATAGGCATGAAGTTCGTGCGCTTGATTTCTTTTTTCAGTACGATGTGGTGGAACAGAGCATCCACACAGCCATAACCTTGCTGCCAGGGATGTTGTGCGATCAGGAATCGGATGATACCCTGTTTCAGATATTTCACATTCGGATCAAGCATGTCATATCCCATCATGTGCCAGTCCGTGATGCCCTTTTCCTGAATAAACCGTGCTACAACGTGCGTGTGTGAACAGAATGTACATACGAAATGGACATCCGGATGTTTTTCCCGGAAATCCGTCAGCACCTCGTGAGCTTTCGGATCTTTGGGACTGATGCTCAATTCATGAATCACACTGCCCGGATAGTTTTTGTGAATGAATTCCCGGAATCCTACTTCCCGGTTGTATTGCTGCAAGGAAGGCAAGTCAAAATGGACGATCAGAAACTCCTTTTCGGGAGCTGCCTCAAGCATGCTCATTCGTGCGGCAAAGCGTCCGCTCATCAGCGAATCCTGACCGTAGAAGGTCAGCGCATCCAAATCATGGATGTTGGAGTCCAGAAAAGTGAATGGAATGTTCTTCTCCTTCAGGTGCTGACAAAAATTATAGGTGATGGCCGAAAGTTGCGGGGCCAGAATGACACCGTCGGGCTGTCTGTCCAGCATCTGTTTCAGTCCTTTGTTGTAGGAATCGGGAGAGAAGATGTCGTAATACAGTTCCTCAAGAGAAAGATTAAAGTCTCGGTAATTCTGAATGGCATCTTGCAGCCCCTGAGAAACTTCTCCCCAATACGGTTCCAATTCCGGAGAAGGAATAAAGGCCACAAACCGATAGTTTTTGTTTGAAGCCAAAGCACTGGCATAACGATTCGGCTCGTAATCCAGTTCCTTTAAAGCCTGTTCCACTCGTTTGCGTACTTCCTCCGAAACATTGGGCCGTCCGTGTAGTACACGGTCTACCGAACCGATAGAAGTTCCAGCCTTTTCGGCAATGTCTTTGATCCTTATTTTGCTTGTGGATTTGTTTTTGTTCATTCTGAAAAAACACCAAAAAAGTTATCTTGAAAAAATCTTTTGCGAAAATACAACTTTTTTATCATAAAAAGCCCTTTTCTTTTATATAATTTGCACTTTACCTGGATTATGCATATTTCCAAAATTCTGTCACTTATGTCTTTCTTGCACTATATTCTGCTTTTCTTTGTGGGATTATTGATAAAAAAACTGTAATTTTGTCTGCGTATGAAGTATAGCCTGTACATATATAGGTCACGATGGGCAAAGGCGTTGGTCTTTGTCCTCTTTTTCTGCACCTTTTTAATAGGGGTGTCTTGTCAGCACGGATCTGCTGAAGCTGATCGCATGCAGGTAGATACGCTGAATGCACAGGCTTATTTATGGCGGTATAAGAATCTGGATTCTTCATTATATTATGCCCAAAAAGCAGAACAACTCGCGTTTTCCTCGGGTTATGGGCTTACCGAGGCACAGTTGAACAAGGCTTTTGTCTATTATTTCCGAATGGATTTTACACGGGTAGAAGAGCTGGTACAGCAGATTTATTCTCATGGCAATAACCAGATAGAATTATTGGGTGCTGATGTGCTGATGATGCGTGTCTGCCAACGAACTTCGAGAAATCTGATGTTCTATACTTACCGTAACCGAGCTTTGGAGCGAATAGCCCGTATTCGTGAGGAATTTGATGATTTGGATAAGGAAGAACAATCGGAGGCAACCCATACCATTGCTTCTTATCATCTGACGGCTGCATATTACTATTATAATATGGAATTATTGACTCAGGCCTCCGAAGAATTGGCCAAAGTTCATGAAGAAGATCTTGAGGATGATGTTCCATTGCATTTGCGCTACATGTATCTGGTGGGATATACCGGTTCCAATTTGGGAGTGGAGAGCCGGGAGATACTGTTGCGTAAGTTTGATATACTGTTCAAGGCCTTTGCTACTTCCCGTTATTATGGTTATACATATCTGGAGGCTTATGCCAGTTGGTCTATATCCTTGATTTTCATCAATTCATATTATCGCCGGATTCTGCGTGAAGAACGTCCCGGATGGTATGATTATCTTTATACCCAGTTCATGGGATGGTATGACCCGACTGACAGTGATGATAACAAACTGGCTGTGCTGTTTGCAGAGAAAGCACTTAAGTCGTTTCAGACATATGGCTATCAATATATGGTCGTTACTTTGTATCAGACTTTGGGTTTTTTTGCTATTGTCAATAAAGACTATGTTCAGGCTGAACATTATTTGCATAGGGCAATGGATGAGATTAACCATTACCATCAAAGCTATTTTGATCAGCTTCATATTTCTCCATTGCAGATGTATGTGCCCGGCAGTACCAGTCCGGAGGATCAGCGTTGGTTGCTGGATGAGGACAAATATACTATGCCTGAATGGATTGCCAAGGAACGGGAACATCTCAGTGTGCTTTATACCGTTTTAGGTAATAGCGAGGCTGTGGCTTATAACCGGAATACGTATTTGGACATTCTGGAAGTGATACGTCAGGACCGGGAGTTGGAGAGTAAGTATAAGGAACTGAAAGAACAGACCCAATCGCTAAATACGGTTCTGATGTTTGTTCTGCTTTTTGTACCTATTTTTTTGGTCGCTTTTTTTGTGTATTTCCGTTTGTGGAGTTTGCGGGCACGCCAGCAGACAGAGGCCTTGCGTCATACATTGGAATTTTGTGATACACTTTCTGATCCGTCTGTCGTTTGTCAGAAGACTATTACAGGAAACGGATGGAACAAGATTGAAAACCGTATTGTGCAGCAGGTCTTTCAGGCACTTTCGCTTTGGGCGAAAAATACTGTAGAGAAACTGAATAGTCTGGACGAAGAATATCAGATGATCTGTGATGAGCGATATCTTTCTGAGCGCCGGATTGTGCAGAATAAACGAAAGAATATCGGTAAACGTGCCAAGGTGAACCTTGTTTATTCGGTATTTCCGTTAATTGACCGCTTGCTTCGTGAAATCCAAAAATTCCGTAAGGAAGATTATGAAGGTGCCCAACGTCTGGATTATGCATTGGAGTTGACAGATCGTATAAATCTTTATAATGAGTTTCTGTCTCGGTGGATTATTCTGAATCGGGGAGAATTAAGTCTGCATATTGAAACTTTTGCTCTTCAGGATTTGTTGCAGGTGCTGCAAAAAAAACATTATTCTTTCGAACGAAAAGGGTTGGAATTGTTTGTGCCGCAAACTGATTTATGGGTAAAGGCAGACAAGGCGCTGACGCTTTTCATGATAAATACATTGATGGATAATGCACGGAAATTCACGGAACATGGCGGAAAAGTTTCTGTGGAAGTTTGTGACGGAGAACAGTATGTCGAGATTGCCGTGTGTGATACAGGAGAAGGTATGTCTGAGGAAGATGTAAAGATGATTCTGGAAAATAAGGTTTATGACAGCAGTCGTATTGGACACAAACAGAATGACAGCCGGAAAGGACAGGGATTCGGTTTGATGAACTGTAAGGGCATTATTGAGAAATACCGTAAAACGAATCCAATTTTTCAAGTGTGCCGTTTTCTGATTGAGAGTGAGTTGGGAAAAGGTAGTCGTTTTTGTTTCCGTTTGCCTAAAGGGATAAAACGGGATTTGATGTTATTGCTGTTTTGTCTTTCATTTGGGTTGGCAGGTGCTCATGATTCATCAGTAGCCCGTGAGCGCCAGGGGGCACGTGGTCCGCAAACATTGTCCGTGCGTATAGATCCCAATATCCAGAAAGCTACAGCGTGGACCGATTCGCTTTATTTTGCCAACAACGATCGCGCATATGAAAAAGCAATGGCCTATTCCGATTCGGCTTTCGCTTGCATTAATCGTTTTTACGCACGCCTTTATCCCAAGAGCACCGAACATCTGTTTTCCTATAAGCCTGAGTTTATTTCTATTCCGCTTGAGGTAAAATGGTGTCAGCAGCACATACCAATGGACTATACTCTGCTCTTGGAGTTGCGAAATGAAACGGCCATAGCTGCCATGAATCTGCATGACTGGGGGCGTTATTACTATAACAACCGTGTGTATACTCAGCTCTATAAGGTATTGGGGCAGGATGCTTCGTTGGCAGAATATTGTGTGGCGTTGGAGGTTTCTCAAAACAATATTAAGACCAGTATTGTGCTATTGGTTTTTGCTTCGCTGGTAGCCATGGTGGGGTTCTATATCCTGTATTTCCGTAAACGCATAGCTTTTCAGTTGAATTTGCAGCAGATTACGGAGGTCAACAATACTCTGTATGCCCGTTTCCAGGATATTTCTCAAGAGAAGATTCCCGAAAAACTGCAGGAAATGCTGGATCTGCTCTGGCATGGTTTCAATGAAATTCATCAGGTGCATGGCGTGCGTTTGCTCTTGTTGCGTGAAGACCAGTCAGAACTGGTGCGTCTCACGAGTGGAGAGATTCCGGAACTGTTTCTGGTAGATGAACTGATGGAACGGGTGGTGCATACATTGGAGCCTGTAGAGCAAGTATCCGGTTTTAATGTTTATCCGCTTTATGTGTGTTCCTCTGAGGGTGTAACCAAACCGATTGGGGCTGTGTTGCTCAATGTGGACCGCACAAGTGTACAGGAAGCCGACATGTTGCTCGACAATTTCATTATCCGTTGTTTTTCCATTATTCTCTATCAGAAAATTCTTCTGGTGAGTCGTGAATATGAGAATATAGATTTGGCCCGTGATGAATGCGACCGTGTGCGTTATGAGGAGGATGCGCTTTATGTGCAGAATCAGATATTGGACAATTGTCTTTCTTCCATCAAGCACGAATCCATGTATTATCCGAGTCGTATCAGGCAGCTGCTGTTGAAATTGCAGGAAACAGCAGATCCTGCCGAACGCCGAATGATGACTGCCAACCTGGAGGAACTTATTGTATTTTATCGTTCCATTTACTCCATGTTGTTCCAACAGGCCGAACGCCAGCTGAATGCCATAAACTTCCGGCGTCGTGACTTTCTGGCAACTGATTTGCTGGCAGAGGCTTTGCAGCTGTTTGCCAAGATGGCTCGGAAACGTAGAGTTGAGGCTTGTGTTGAGGTTCAGTCGGAGTCTTGTATTATTCGGGGCGATGAGGAAATGCTGCTATATCTGTTGGAAAATCTGTTTTGTGCGGCGCTTGACCGTAACGAACATTTGTCGGGTACCGTTTTTTCATTGTCTCTGCATGACGAAGGGGATTTTGCCCGTTTCATTTTTGATGATCCTCGCCCGATATACAGTTCGGCTGAGCTTGAGGAACTCTTTATGCCTGAAGGAGGAGGCATACCATATTTGATCTGTAAACAGATTATTCGGGAACACGATACTTATATGAATTTCTGCGGATGTCGTATTAATGCAGAGAAAACCCATGCTGGGGCCCGTATTTGGTTTACTATACCCAAAAAGAATTAATGAAGCATGAAACCTTTTAAAGTAATTATTGTTGAGGATGTAAAATTAGAGCTGAAGGGAACGGAGGAGATTTTCCGTACAGAAATTCCCGAGGCGGAAGTGGTGGGTACGGCTATGAATGAGGCCGATTTCTGGGAACTTATAGATAAACAGGTACCTGACCTGTTGTTGCTGGACCTGGGACTGGGAGGGTCTACAACGATTGGTGTGGATATTTGCCGCCAGGTACGCCGGAAATATCCGGATTTGCATATTCTGATCTTTACAGGTGAGGTATTGAACGAACGCCTTTGGATTGATGCCTTGGCTGCCGGTACCGACGGTATCATTCTCAAGAGCGGTGAACTGCTTACGAAGAATGATGTGCGTCAGGTGATGGACGGACGCCGTTATGTTTTTAACCAACCCATTTTGGAAAAGATCGTGGAGCGTTTCCGTCAGGCGGTGCTGAATGACAACAAGCGCCAGGACGCGGTGATTGATTATGACATAGACGAGTATGACGAGCGTTTTTTGCGTCATCTGGCATTGGGGTATACCAAGGAAGCCATTACCAATCTGAAGGGTATGCCTTTTGGAGTAAAGAGTCTGGAGAAGAGGCAGAACGATCTGATCAGCCGTTTGTTCCCTTCAGGCGACCGAATGGGGGTAAATGCTACTCGTCTGGTTGTTCGTGCCTTGGAATTAGGTATTCTTAATTTGGATAAGCTTGAAGCCGATGATGAATAAAGTTGCCAATATTATATTTTTGGTTGAAGTGTTGGTGCATATTCTGCTGGTTATTTCTTCTTTAGTCTTTTCAACAGCAGGATATCCCATCAATAATATTCTTTCACCGGAAGGATTGCGTTGGTCTTTTCTGAATGCTGCATCCAATGTGTTGCATGAGCCCCTGATTTACCTCATCGGTTTCTTCCTGAGTTGGGGAACATTCAAGCGTTCGGGACTGGATAGGGCATTACTTCGTCTTTCTTTAGGGATGAAAGGAGTTCCTCTTTCTTTTCGACAGCGCCGGGCTTTGTGGTTCACTTTTTTGCTAACCCTCTTATTTGTCATAATGATGTTGGTATTGGTTCTGTTTCCTCAAGGAATTCTGGTGAGTGTTACCGGGCGTGTTTTTCCTTCACCTTTTAGTGTAGGATTAGTGCCGGCTTGTATGTTGGCATTAGTTTTGATTTCGATTACCTATGGTATAATCGGCAATACCTTGCGTACCTTTCATGAAGTGGTGCAGTCTGTATATTGTGGGCTGGGCGAGTATGCCGGATGGATTCTGGTCTATCTGATGGGAGCGCAGTCTTATTCTTGTCTGATGTATATATTTCCTAATCTTTAGAATCAAGATGAGTGATTTTTTGAATGACCTGAACAACAGCCAGCGAGAGGCTGTAACCTATATTGACGGTCCGAGCCTGGTGATTGCCGGAGCCGGATCGGGCAAGACGCGTGTGCTGACCTGCAAGATAGCCTATCTGTTGCAGCAGGGCTGGCATCCCAGTTCCATTCTGGCGCTGACCTTTACCAACAAGGCCGCCCGTGAGATGCGCGAGCGTATTGCCACTCTGGTAGAACCCGAACTGGCTGCCCGTCTGTGGATGGGCACCTTCCATTCTGTGTTCTACCGCATTCTGCGAACCGAGGCCGAGGCTATAGGTTTCAAGCCTTCGTTTACCATTTACGACACCAGCGACAGCAAATCCCTTATCAAGAATATTCTGAAGGACAAGGCGCTGGATGAGAAACAATACAAACCCTCGTCGGTGCTGGCCGTGATTTCGCGTGCCAAGAACCGTTTGGTGCGCCCTGAAGACTATGCCCGTTCTACTCAATGTCTGCGGGCCGATGCGACGATGAATATGCCCCGGGTGGCGGAGGTTTATCAGGAATACTGCGACCGCTGTCGCCAGTCGAACGTGATGGATTTTGACGACCTGCTGTTGTACACCTATCTTCTGTTCCGCGATCATCCCGACATTTGCGAGCGTTACCGCAACCGCTTTGCTTATTTGCTTGTTGACGAGTACCAGGATACGAACTACGCCCAGCATGCTATCATCTGGCAATTGGCCGGAGGGCATCAGCACATCTGTGTGGTGGGCGATGATGCGCAGAGCATCTATAGCTTCCGTGGGGCGGAGATTGAGAATATTCTGGGTTTTACGAAGCAATACGATCAGGCACGCATCTTCAAACTGGAGCAGAACTACCGTTCCACCCAGGTAATTGTCAATGCCGCCAACAGTCTGATCAAACACAACCGCCGCCAGATAGCCAAGGATGTATACAGCATGAATGAACACGGCGAACCCGTACAGGTAATCAGTGCATACAGCGATTTGGAAGAGGGTGAGCTGGTGGCTTCTCGCATCAGCCAGCTGGTGCGCAGCCGTGAGATGAACTATTCCGACTTTGCCATTCTCTATCGTACCAATGCGCAGAGCCGTATCTTTGAGGAGGCCTTCCGCAAAAAGGGAATGCCATACCGCATTTACGGCGGTCTGTCGTTCTATCAGCGCAAGGAAATCAAGGATATCATCGCCTATTTCCGGGTGCTGGTCAATCCCGATGATGAGGAAGCCATGAAGCGCATCATCAACTATCCGGCGCGCGGTATCGGGCAGACCACTCTGGAGAAAGTGCGTCGTGCTGCCCGTGAGGCCGAAGTGAGTCTGTGGGAGGTGCTTTGCAACCTGTCCGATTATCTGCCTTCGTTGACTAAGGGTACCGCCGGCAAGCTGCTGGCTTTTCGGGGCTTTATAGAAAGCTATCAGGAACGGGTGAGTAAGGAAAACGCTTATGTGTTGGCCGAAAGCATGATTAAGGAGAGTGGCATTGCCCGTGAACTGACACGTTCTATGGATCCCGAAGATCTGGCCCGCCGCGAGAATGTGGAAGAGTTGCTCAACGGTATGCAGGCTTTTGTGGAGCAACGCTTGGAAGAAGGCTCGTCAAACTATCTGTTGGCCGACTTCTTACAGGAGGTTTCTTTGATGAGTGACACGGAGGAGGACGATGAAGAAGGTGATGACAAGATTACGTTGATGACCGTTCATGCTGCTAAGGGACTGGAATTTCGTGTGGTGTTTGTCGTGGGACTGGAAGAGAATCTTTTCCCCTCTGCCTTGTCTTTGGAGAGTCCACGAGAGATGGAAGAAGAACGCCGCCTGTTCTATGTGGCTCTGACGCGTGCCGAGGAACTTTGTTTTCTTTCTTATGCCGGCAACCGCTACCGTTATGGCAAGATGGAGTTCTCCAACCCTAGCCGTTTTCTGTATGAGATCGACCCCGCCTGTGTGAAGGGATTGAGTGGGGGAGGCGCCCGCTATCGTCGCGAAACAGACGACACCGATTCCCGTCCGCTGGCTTCCGTCAGCCGGATGGTGCCTAAGGCCAGTCCGCTGCGTCCGGTTACCCACATGCGTCCTGTTACTTCTGCTGTGTCCGCACCATCGGCTTCATCTGCTGTTTTACCGGCTTCGGCATCTGCTGCTCTGTCGGGTGATACCGGAGGCTTGCGTGTGGGACAGACCATCGAGCACGAGCGTTTCGGCAGGGGAACGATACAGGCCATCGAAGGCAGTGGCGAGAATCTCAAGGCTACGGTGGTGTTCAATACGATGGGTACGAAACAGCTGCTTCTGAAATTCGCCCGATTTAAAGTGGTGGATTAAAAGCCAATGTCAGTCAAGATGTTATTGGGGCATTTTGTAAACAAAAACAAGGATACTGCTTTCTTCTTGTCTGCTTTTTCTCTTTTTGGCAAACTCATCCATCTTTTTATAGGATGAATTTAGAAAAGCTTTTGCATAAATATGCGGTATAATTTGCGTGTTTTTCCGTATATATGCAGTCGATATGCAGAAAAAGGCCTGTCGGCTGTTCCTATTCACCGTGGTGCTTCTTCCGAATTGACCCGCCAATTCGGAAGAAGCACCACGGTGTTTTTTATTTTTTGTCGGGAGGATACTTCAAAGTTTTCCTTTTTCCATTACTTTTTAACAATTTGATCCCAGATGGATTGTCGGGAAATACCAAAGAAAATCCATTTACTCATTGAGTGATAGTGTATTATGCTTTAAGTACTTCTTTGAGATTTTCATTTTTCAGTCGGGCAACTCCTTTGCCCGTAAAAAATGGGTTTCTCGCCGAATGAAAATATCATTCTGACAAAAAGACAATTTTTTATTTTCCTGTCGAAGAAAAAATGTTATCTCTGAGGCAGAGTTTTATTTTCTTAAAAATACTCATGAGTCATAGAATTTTATTTCTGTTCTTATTATTTTCGTAGAGCAAAATTTTGAAATCAATAAAAGTGTTGCCTATGAGAACAAAAATTCTTATTGCCATGGGAGTGGTGATTTTGGTCACCTTCCTGCTCTTTGGAGTGTTTGCCTTGCCGGTCGGAATCCCGGTGAGTGCCGTGATTGGAATTATAGGTGCCTTGAAGTCTCACGACCGTACGTTACTGCTTGGTTCCGTGGGCTTGCTGGCCATCGGTATTGTCTGTATCATCTACACACTGGTGCTGGTGTATTCCATGTAATCAAGCAACGACACATATCTAAAATCTAACGGTTATGTCCATTCGATATACAAAAGGAGAAGAGCGCACCAACACCTGGTCGCATGCCGGAGGGGCTGTACTGGGCATTCTGATAGGGGTGCTGATGCTTCAGGTATGCTGGCAGGCGAGCAGTCGCTGGGCGGTGTTCGGGGTCAGTCTGTATCTGTTCGGTATGCTTTCGTCTTATCTGTGTTCTGCCATCTATCACGGACTGCCGGCACGGAGTGTGTGGAAGGAACGGTTGCGACGCTTTGATCATGCCGCTATTTACTGGCACATTGCCGGCAGCTATTCGCCTCTGGTGCTCACCGTGTTGCGTGAGGAAGCCGGTTGGGGATGGGGATTGTTTGCCTTTGTGTGGACCTGCGCGGCGGTGGGTACGGTGCTCACTTTCCGTAATCTCAAGGAACACAGCAATCTGGAAACCCTATGTTATATCGGTATGGGGCTGAGTATTGTGGCCGCTTTCCGTCCGTTGATGGAAAGCGTGCGTCCCGAAGTGCTCTGGTGGATTGCGGGCGAAGGACTTTGTTTCATCACCGGAGCGTTGTTTTACAGCATGAACCGGCGGCGCTACATGCACTCCGTGTTCCATTTCTTTGTGCTCGGAGGTTCGTTCTGTCACATCTGGGCCGTCTGGATTGCTTTGGAAGATTATTTGTCCTGATTCTAATAAATCGGCAGATCCCGCACACCGCGGGATTTTTTTATGTCCTGCTTTCTTTTATCTTCGTCCGTTTTTTGCTAATTTTGTTGATACGATAAGAATAGAATACAACCTTTTTACTTTACCCTTATTTACATTATATTTTATGAACAAACTGCTTCTGACCACCAGCTGTCCGCATCCGGACAGCTGGTGGCACGAAATGCACAAGCTCCCAATATCGTATTGATTTTGTGTGATGATATGGGATTTTCTGATTTGGGCTGCTATGGCAGCGAAATCCATACTCCGAATATTGACCGTTTGGCTGACGATGGAATCCGGTTCAGTCAGTTCAAGAATACCGGCCGCAGCTGTCCCAGCCGTGCGGCTTTGCTTACCGGAAGATACCAGCATCAGGTGGGCATGGGATGGATGGCCGAGGTGGACGAACATCGTCCGGGTTATCGTGGTCAGATTGATGCCGAATATCCCACGATTGCCGAGATTATGCGTGCCGGTGGCTACTCCACTTACATGAGCGGCAAATGGCATGTGACGACTATCGGCGGCTATGACCGTCCTAACGGAAGCTATCCGGTGCAGCGTGGCTTTGACCGCTATTACGGTTGCCTGCATGGTGGCGGCAGTTATTATAAGCCCGAACCTTTATACAACGATCTGACTCCGATTACTGAGGTGCCGGATGACTATTACTACACCCGGGCCATTACCGATTCGGCCGTGTGCTTTATGCAGCGCCATGACCCGAAGAAACCCATGTTTCTGTATGTGGCCCACTATGCGCCCCACTTGCCGTTGCAGGCTCCGGCCGAGGCCGTAGCCAAATGCCGTGAGCGCTATCGTGTGGGCTACGATGTGTTGCGCCGTCAGCGTTTTGAGAAACAGAAGCAGTTGGGTCTGGTGCCCGACACGATGACTCTGCCCCTGTTCGACCGTGAGTTCGGAGGAAAGCGTCCGGCATGGACCGATCTGAGCGAACAGCAGCAGAAGCAGTGGATTGAAGGTATGGCTACTTATGCCGCCATGATTGAGATTATGGACGAAGGTATCGGAAAACTGGTGCAGGCCATCCGCGAGAAAGGAATGCTGGAGAACACCGTGTTCCTGTTTTTGAGTGATAACGGAGCCACCGAGGAAGGTGGATTTATCGGTCAGCTGATGTCCGATCTGTCGAACACCCCTTATCGTAGCTATAAGAAATGGTGTTTTCAGGGCGGTACGAGTACACCGTTTATCCTGACTTATGGCGATCCGAAAAAGAATACACACCAGGGAGAAGTCTGTGACCAGCCGGCGCATATCATAGATGTAATGCCTACCTGTATGGCTTTGGACGGTGTGCGTTACCCCAAAAAGATGGCTCATTCCGATTTGCCGGGCGAGAACCTGTTGCCGGTGATTCAGGGCGAAAAGACTCACGAGCGTACACTTTTCTTTGAGCATCAGGGATCGTGTGCTGTGATTCACGGTACCTGGAAATTGGTGCGTGCTAACTGAAGAATATTTTTCAGGAAGGAGAACTACAGAAAGAAGTGGTTGTTTCCAAAATGGAAATAACCACTCGGCATGGTGCTATGGAGGGCAAAACACAAATATCTTCTGTCGATTTCTATCACCTTGATGCAATTATTGCCGTAGGCTATCGGGTTAATATTGAAAATCAGATTGAACGGCATAATACTTTCACGATGGAACAATTTGCTGCAAGTGTCAATAAGTTTCTTACATTTAATGACTATCAGATTCTTCCGGATAAAGGTCGTATCTCTGCATTACAGGCAAAAGCTAAGGCTGAAAGTGAATACGATATTTTCAACAAAACTCAGCGGATAGATTCTGATTTCGACAAACAGGTTCGAGAGATGTTGGGTGAGAAATAATAAGATGAAGTTATGGAAATGAAAAAAATATAAATTCTGATTTATCGGTATATAAAGAAAATGAGGGGAAACATCCCCTCATTTTCTTTGGCACTATAAAATATTGGAAAATAGCAACGTAAACAGCCATTTTAACGGAGTGGAATGTGCCACTCAATATGGTGATGATAGAAGTCTGGATTTATTGATCAAAGCGCATGCGCAACAGGCGGATGGAATTTAGTACGGCCAGCAGGGCTACACCAACATCGGCAAAGACGGCTTCCCACATATTGGCCACGCCGAAAGCACCCAACAGAAGCACGGCCAGCTTGACACCTAATGCCAGAATGATGTTCTGCCATACGATGCGACGTGTGGCCTGACTGATGCGCAGGGCGGTGACAATACGTTCGGGATGGTCGGTCTGCAGAATCACGTCAGCCGTTTCAATGGCGGCTTCCGAACCGTTCTTACCCATGGCAATGCCGATGGAACTGAGAGCCAGCGAAGGGGTATCGTTGATACCATCGCCCACATAAGCCATTTCATCCTGCGTTTCCGCTTTAATCTGTTCGATATGTTTCACCTTGTCTTCGGGCAGCAGGTCGCCGTAGATGTGGTCTATTCCGATTTCTTTTCCCACCTTCTCAGCCAGCTGTTGCTTGTCTCCACTCAGCATGACAGTCTGTCCGATGCCGGATCGCTTGAGTTGTTGTATGGTGCGTGCGGCATCCTCCTTGATGCGGTCGGCAATGAGGAAATAGCCGGCATAGGTGCCGTCAATCAGAAGATAGATCACGGTTTCTATGCGCCGGGCCGCTTCTTCCGGCACCGACAGATGGTGTGCGGTCAGCAGGTGGGCATTTCCCATTTCCAGAGTATGGCCGTCCACAATACCGGTCAGTCCTTTTCCGGCCACTTCGCGCACCTGTTCGGTGGGCAGAAGCGGAAGCTGTTGTTCTTTTCCATATTCCGTAATGGCATGTGCCACGGGGTGCGAGGACAGTTGTTCCAACGAGCAAGCCAGACTCAAAGCGTTGTCCGGTGCACCGGGTTCCAGATGGGCTTCCAGAACGGTGAAGTCACCGTAGGTCAGGGTTCCGGTCTTGTCGAAGACAATAGCCTTCAGATGCGGAAAACGGTCCATGAAGCTGGCTCCCTTGAACAGGATACCTTGGCGGGAAGCAGCGCCGATTCCGCTGAAATAAGCCAACGGAATGGAGATGACGAGCGCACAAGGACAAGAGATAACCAGGAAAATCAGGGCACGGTAAACCCAGTCTGTGATTTGGGCATCGGCCAAAAACAGGGGAGGCAGTACGGCTATAAGCAGAGCCAGTACGAAGACCGTGGGGGTATAGACACGGGCCAGACGGCGGATCATCAGTTCGGTGGCTGACTTTCGTGATCGGGCCTCACGCACCAGTTCCAGGATTCGGGCACGGGCGCTGTCCTCGTAACGATGGGTCACCTGCATCTCGATGACATGTTCCTCGTTGATCATTCCGGCCAGAAGTGCATCGCCACGGTGCTTGCTTTGGGGCACACTCTCGCCTGTAAGGGCCGCTGTGTTGAAACGTCCCTTGTCTGACAATAGGATGCCGTCGAGCGGAATCTGATTGCCTGCATGCAGACGGATGGTTTCGTTTACCTGAATCTGTTCCGGCAGGTCGTGTGTCCACGCACCGTTTCGAAACACCTCCACTTGCTGCTCCTTCATATCGAGCAGAGAGTCGATGTGACTTTGTGCCTGACGCACGGCGCGTTCCTGAAATTCTTCTCCGATGGTGTAGAACAACATCACGGCTACGGCCTCGGCAAATTCGCCGATACAGAAAGCGCCTATGGTAGCCAATGCCATCAGTACAAATTCATTGAACCAGTCGCCGTGGCGCATTCCGTTCCAGGCATGTTTCCATACCGGCCAACCTACAGGCAGATAGGCCAGCGCATACAGGATGCGTGCCGGTAATACCTGCGCAAACAGATGCTCAGTGATGAGGCCGCCGCCAAACAGCAGGGCGGTGATCAGAACCGGTAGCCAGGCTTGCAGGCCATGGCCTTCATGGTGGTCGTGATGACTGTGGCAGGAGCATCCGCCGCTGCAACAGCATTCTTCATGATCATGTGGTTTCATATTCTTTGTTGTTTTATGGATTTCTGAAAGCAAAGATAGGAGCTTTCCGATGCAATTTGGTTGCAAATGCGTATCTTTGTATTGCCGAAATGGCTTGAAGGAGTATTTGTTTATGGAAAAAGAGTTTGTTCTTTATATTAAGAATATGGTGTGCAACCGTTGCATCTGGGTAGTGCAGGAACTGCTTCGTGAGTTGCAGGTGCCTTATCTGCGGGTGGAGTTGGGGCAGGTGGTGTTGTCTGCTCCCTTGTCCGAGTCCGTGCGGCAGGAGCTGGCGCAGCGTCTGGAGCTGCATGGATTTCTGTTGTTGGCCGATCGTAAAGAGCAACTAGTGGCGCTGATCCGCTCTGCCGTTATCCGGATGGTGCGAAACGAGGATATACAGGAAGACCAGAATCTTTCTGCCGTCCTTACGGAAACTTGCCACATGGATTACAGCGCCTTGAGCAAACTTTTTTCCGAGCAGACTTCTGTGACCGTGGAGCAATATTATATTCTTCAGAAGGTAGAGCGGGTCAAGGAACTGTTGTCTTATGGTGAACTCACGTTGGCCGAAATAGCCGACCGCGTACATTATTCCAGTCAGGCGCATCTCTGTGCCCAGTTCAAGAAGGTTACCGGAATGACACCCACCCAATACCGCAAGCAAAAGAACCATCCCCGCAGTCCGTTGGACGAAGTTTGATATAAAAAATATCCCGAATTATGTAATAACCTTCCTTCGTGATGCTTGTATTTTTGCAATAAAAAAGAACGAATATGCAAGATACAACAAAAGAAACTCGAATTTTTCCGGTTGTGGGAATGAGTTGTGCGGCCTGTGCCGTACGGGTAGAGAAGGAATTGTCCAAGGTGCCGGGTGTCAGTCAGGCCGGTGTGAACTTTGCGGCTTCGAATGTGCGGGTGGTTTTCGACAACAGCAGTTGTTCGCCCGAACAGTTGCGTCAGGCTCTGCAATCGGCCGGATATGATTTGATTCTGGAAACGGAGCAGTCGGAGAATGACGCTGTGGAGCAGATGCATCTGAAACGGATGTACCGCCTGAAGCGGCATGCCATCAGCGCTTTGGTGCTTTCAGTGCCGGTTGTTGTACTGAGTATGTTTTTCATGGACTGGGCTTATAGTGCGGCGATTTCCTGTATTTTGTCAACGGTAGTCCTGTTTTTCTTCGGACGTGTGTTCTACGTCAATGCCTGGAAACAGTTGCGCCATGGTGCGGTGAATATGGACACCTTGGTGGCCAACAGTACCGGAGTGGCCTATCTGTTCAGTCTGTTCAATTTGTTTTTCCCTGAATTCTGGTTGAGTCGTGGTCTGGAGCCGCATGTCTATTTTGAGGCTTGCAGCGTGATTGTGGCTTTTATCTTGTTGGGCCGCTTTATGGAAGAGCGTGCCAAAGGCAATACTTCGGCCGCCATCCGCAAGTTGATGGGATTGCAGCCCCGCATCGTGTCGGTGTGCCGTGCGGACGGTAGTGTGGAACAGTTACCGTTGGCACAGGTGGAGCCGGGCATGCAACTGTTGGTCAAACCCGGTGAGAAGATTGCCGTGGACGGTGCCTTGGTTTCGGGAGACTCGTTTGTCAACGAAAGCATGTTGACAGGCGAATCGCTTCCGGTGCGCAAGCGTCCGGGGGCAAAGGTATTTGCCGGTACGGTCAACCTGAAAGGTTCGTTTGTATTCGAGGCGGCCAAGGTGGGAGCCGATACGCTTCTGGCACAGATTATCCGTCAGGTGCAGGAAGCGCAGGGTAGCAAGGCGCCCGTTCAGCGACTGGTGGACCGCATCGCATCGGTCTTTGTGCCTGTGGTCATGGGTATTTCTCTTGTCACCCTCTTGGCGTGGGGATTGCTGAAACCCGAAGACGGTTGGGTATTCGGTATTCTGTCTATGGTAACCGTGCTGATCATTGCCTGTCCTTGTGCGCTGGGATTGGCTACCCCTACAGCGATTATGGTGGGAATCGGTAAGGGAGCCGAATTGGGAATTCTGGTAAAAGATGCGCAGAGTCTGGAAACTGCCCGTAAAATTGATACCGTAGTGCTCGACAAGACCGGTACCATTACCGAGGGCCGTCCGGTGCTGACCGACTGCATCTGGAAGGAAGGAGCTTCGTCTTCTCGTCGTGTATTTTATAGTCTGGAGCATTGTTCCGAGCATCCGTTGGCCGAGGCTGTGGTCCGGTCTTTCCGTAATGTATCCACACTTCCGGTAACGGACTTTGTCAGCCACACCGGTTGCGGTATCAGCGGACGGGTAGACGGCAAAACCTATTTTGCAGGAAGTGTGAAATGGTTGCGCGAGCAGGGTATCGTTTTGGATGAAGAACAGGAAAGCGCCTGCCGTCGTTTGGCGGATGAAGCCAAGACCGTGATCGCTTTTGCCGATGAGACAGCTGTGCTAGCTGTGTGTGGCATTCGTGATGCGGTGAAAACAACCTCTGTTGAGGTCATAAAGATGTTGCAGGAACGTGGTATCCGTCTGGTGATGCTGACGGGCGATCATGAGGCCACGGCACGTTCCATAGCCCGCGAAGTGGGAATTACCGAAATGAAAGCTTCTCTTTTGCCACAACAGAAAAACGAATATGTCCGTCAGCTTCAGGCCGAGGGAGCTTGTGTGGCCATGGTAGGCGATGGAATCAACGACAGTGCGGCTCTGGCCAGTGCTGATTTGGGAATTGCCATGGGGCAGGGAAGTGATATCGCTATGGATGTGGCCAAGATGACGATTATCTCTTCCGATTTGCGCAAGATTGTCGATGCGATCGAGCTCTCACAGGCCACGGTTCGCACCATCCGTCAGAATCTTTTCTGGGCCTTTATCTATAATATAATCGGAATTCCGGTGGCTGCCGGTGCTCTTTATCCGCTGTGGGGCTTTCTGTTGAACCCCATGCTTGCCGGAGCGGCTATGGCGATGAGCAGTGTCAGTGTGGTGACCAACAGTCTGCGTCTGCATGTTTCTTCATTAAGTTCTGCAAATACAGCAACCGACAGCCAGTTGGTGCGCAAACGCTATCAGGTGGAAGGCATGATGTGCGACCATTGCCGTCAGCATGTGGAGCAGGCCTTGAATGAACTGGACGGTGTATTGGCAACGGTTACTTTGGAACCGCCTGTTGCCACTATAGACTTTGCCCAAGCACCGCTTTCTGTGGAGCGATTGCAGGAAGCACTGGCAAAGGCCGGGAGATATTTGATTAAGGAAATATAACATTTAAGTGGGTAACGCCGCAGATTTGCTATATCTGCATAGCAAATCTGCGGCGTTTTGTGATGTGTAAAACAATATTATTCTAATAAATATGTAATAATTACAAAAGCGGTATGAGTTGTTTGTTTGGTATGCATAATTAACCTATCTTTGCAGTAACTAAACTAAATGACATCTAACTATTAATTATGAAAAAAATGTATGTAGCCCCTTCTATGAAGGTGGTAAACCTGAATATGCAGGTGTTGCTTTGTGGGTCGCCAACGGATTCCCCTATGAATGGTATGAATGACCTTCCTGGAGAACCGGGTGTTTCTGGTGCCGAGACCTCCTCTAATATGTGGGTTTCCAACACGTCTTCAATTTGGGATAGATAACTATTAAGGAAAAGGAAAGATTGTTTTCATGACTCGATTTTTATTAGGATTCGGATTGTTTTCAGTGGCGTTGTGCGCGCAAGCACATCTTGCAGACAGTGTAGAAGTATATCGTTCTTCAGATTTGGACGAAGTGCTGGTTTCTGTAAACCGCGATACACAAAAGAAATTAAATACGACACAACAGACTTTTACCTTCTCGAAAAGTAAGATAGATTTTGCGAACAAACAGAATATGGCTGATCTGCTGATGGAGAGCGGTCAGGTGGCTGTGCAGAAAAGCCAGCAGGGAGGAGGAAGTCCGATCCTTCGCGGCTTTGAGGCATCACGTATTCTGTTGGTTGTTGACGGTATCCGCATGAATAATCTGATTTATCGGAACGGACATTTACAGAATTCCATTACTGTAGATCAGTTTGCCCAAAATCGGGTAGAGGTGCTGAATGGACCGGCTTCGTTGAATTACGGAACCGACGGACTGGGCGGTGCTATTGTGTTCAACACACAAAATCCTGTATTGGCAGCTCCGGGGCAGCGCCGTTTCATGACAGGAAACGCGGCTGTGCGTTATGGAAGTGCCAACAGTGAAGGATCTACGCACGTGGATTTCAATTATGGAACCGAAAAGTTTGCTTCGCTCACTTCATTCACTTACAGTCATTTTGGGGACCTCAGTACCGGTAAGAACCGCAATCCCTTTCTGCCCGATGACGATGCCTATATCCGTTGCAACTATTACGTGAAGCCGTGGGGGGGAAAGACTGATGAGGCTATAGCCAATGAAGCCCCCGAAAAACAATACCGTTCCGGTTATGACCAGTATGACATTTTGCAGAAGTTCCTGTATCAGCCGAACCGGGAGGAACAGCATATCCTGAACTTCCAACTATCGAATACAACAGACTTTAACCGTTACGACCGTTTGAGTGAGATGAATACCGGTGAGGACGGTACCGTGACTCCAAGGTTTGCGGAATGGTATTACGGTCCGCAGTTCCGTTTGCTCTCAGCCTATCATTTCCACGGATGGAACAAGCTGGGTGCCGATAAGGTAAATCTGACTTTGGCCTATCAGAATGTGAAGGAAAGCCGACACGATCGTAAATTCCAGAAAGAGGATCTCTATCACAACTGGGAGCAGGTGCATATGGCTACGTTGAATACCGACTGGATCAAGTATTGGGATCAGCACACGTTGCATTTGGGCGTTGACGGAATGTTCAGTTTCCTGAAATCAACGGCCGAAACTGAGAATGTGGTTACCGGAGAACGTTCGGAAAACGGAACCCGCTATCCCGACGGCAAGAACCGGATGCATACGGTGGAGGCTTTTGCCACACACGAATGGCAGATCACTCCCAAGGTGCGCATGAACGACGGTGTGCGTTTGGGATATGCCACAACCTACTCCAGTGTGCTGGATGAGGAGGTATTCCCGTTTTTTGCCGGCAAGGACCAGCGCAAGCAGAACATGACTTATAGTCTGGCCTGGGGACTGAATTATCTGCCGGCCAAGACGTGGAAAATGGCCTGGTCGGCCAGCACGGCCTATCGTGTGCCCAATATCGACACCGCTTCAAAAGTCTTTGAATCAAAGACCAGTACAGTGACCATTCCGAACGAGAATCTGAAACCTGAAAAGACGGTAACTGTGGATATGAACATCACAAAGCATATCGGCGACCGTCTGGTGTGGGAGAATGTGGTGTATGGAACCTATTACTTCGATGCCATCACTACTGCCCGTGGTCTTTTCAAAGGAGAAGGTCAGATGGAATATCAGGGAACCCTGTGCGATGTCTACACGCAGGTCAATGCCAAGGCTGCCGTATTGTGGGGCTTCAGCAGTAGTCTGACGGCCAAACCTTCGCGCAATCTGGAGTTCAATGCCACCTATAATTATACTTACGGACGCGTGGTTAAGGGAGAGAAGCACCAGCCGCTGGATCACATCCCACCAATGTTTGGAAGAGTGGGAGTGGCTTATCTTACTTCAAACGGTAAGGGACGTTTTGAAGCCTATTCTCTTTACAACAGCCGTAAGCGTGCGTCGGATTATAACGCCGATGGCGAGGATAATATCAAGTATGCCACGGTGAAGGGAGCCGATGGTGAGGGAATGCCTGCCTGGTTTACCCTGAACCTGAAGGGCAGTTACAATGTCACTTCCCAGGTGACGCTTCAGGCCGGTGTGGAGAATCTGCTTGATACGGAATATCGCGTGTTTGCTTCAGGTATCAGTGCGCCGGGCCGGAATATTTTTGTGGCAGCCCGTGTAGGATTCTGAAAAAATGAACCAATGTACTGAAAAATGCGCTATATTTGTATCCGGATTCCAAAAGGAAATAAAAACAGATATAGATGTTAGAACTCAGTATTGTCATACCCGTATATAATGTTGCACCTTATTTGCCTGCCTGCCTGGAGAGTGTCTTCGGGCAGACAGGCTTTTCTTTTGAGGTGATTCTTGTGGATGATGCCTCAACTGATAACAGTGGCTCGATCTGTGGCGAGTATGCCCGTCGTTACCCTCAGGTGCGCTACATTCGTCATGCCCGTAATGGCGGATTGAGCAGTGCCCGGAACACAGGGCTCGTAGCAGCCCGGGGCAAATATATCACCTTTGTGGACTCGGATGATTTTCTGGCATCCGATACACTGACGGCAAACATGGAACTTTTGCGAACTCATGCAGATGTAGATATTTTGGAATATCCGGTACAAGTATATCATGGGGCAGAAAACAGCTATTGCTACAAACCTTCTGAGCAGATTGCTACAGAAACTTACCGACAATGGATTGAAAGAGGAGGTTACCGGTACAGTTATGCCTGGAACAAGATCTATCGGCGCACTCTGTGGCAGGGGTTGACTTTTCCTGAAGGACTTTACTTTGAAGATCTTTATGTGGTGCCGTTGGTGATGCAACGTGCTGGAAAGATTCTGGCTGTACCGACAGGACTCTATTTCTACCGCAGTCGTAGCGGTTCCATTACGACTCAGGTTTCGTTGCCCAAGCGTCTGGATCTGTTTCATGCCGCCTTGGAACTTTATCAGCGTTTGCTTGCTGAGCCAGGCTGGTTACCTGAAACTCTAGACCGTCTTTTCCTTTACACGATGGACCGTCAGATAGAGGTGTTACAATCAGGAGGCGTCACAGAATTACCGTCACGTCGTTCGGTGATACGCATGTTCTGGTCTTCTGGTGTGCCTCTTCCGGCCCGTTTCAAAGCGTTGTTGGGGGGGATTTTAGGGCAAAAAGCCTGTTCTGTATATTGTTTTATCTGTAAAATGCTGCATGTATGAAGCCGTCCGTCAGTTTTGTTCTTCCTTATTATCGGGTGGACGGGCTTTTACTGAAGCGTTGTCTGGAGAGTCTGCTGGCTCTTCCTGAGATGATAGACTATGAGATTATTATCGTAGACGACGGTACTCCCGGAACTTCGGTTCCTGATTGGTTGGCGAAGTGGAAAATGAATTCACGGGTACGCTATTTTTATCAGGAAAACAAGGGGCCCGGGGGAGCGCGCAATGCGGGTTTGTCGTTGGCTGAGAAAGAGTATGTTCAGTTTGTAGACCCTGATGATTATCTGCTTCCGGAGCGTTATTTGACAGTGTGGTCACTGTTGCAGGAAAAGAATCCCGATTTGTTGTCTTTTGATTTTCGGATAGTGTACGACAAAGGTCGCTTTTCTGGCTCCGAAGGCGATACAACTGTGTGGTTTGAAGGAAACGGTACGGCCTTTATGCTTCAGCACAATTTGCGTGCCAGTGTGTGGGGGTATATTTTCCGCCGTTCCATTGGTAGAAATGTTTCCTTTCCGGAGTATGCCTATCACGAAGACGAGGCCTTTACCCCTTTGCTGTATTTGCGTGCGCAGGTCGTGGTGGCTACGGATATCGTTTTATATGCTTATTATCAACGCCGTGGCTCCATCATGAATAATACAAAGCTTGAGGAACTGCATAAACGCTTTACCGATATGTTGCGAATCCAGTCATTACTGACATCTTTTTCTGTTTCGTTTCCTGTGGAGCAACGGCGGGCAATGCATCGGCGTATAGATCAGAATTATATGTCTATGCTTTATAAACTGCTTACCGACAGTCCGTACTGGAAGTTTCTGCAACATTATTTCAAGGGAATGAAAAAGCAGGGAGGTTTTCCTCTTCCGCTGCATTTCCACACCTTAAAATATTTTCTTTTTGCCAGTATTACCATGTGTCCGGGTGTTATACATTTGTTATATTTCCTGTTAAGACGGAGGCGATAGTTCACCATAGTATAATTTCGTCCCGATCAGTTTGAAAGAATCAAGACGTTTCTTCAAATTGATCGGGACGCTTTTTGCAATGCCGGCAGAATATGCTTCAAAAGAATTGTGTCGGGAATGATTTTTATTCCAAATAAGGCTTCACTTTCTCCGCCCAGTTAGCAATGCGGTCGTCTGTCAGTTCCGGTTGATTGATGTCGTCCAGTGCCAGCCCGACGAAGTTTCCGTCAGCGTCCAGTGCCACGGAATCTGTATGCAGATAACCTTCTGTGTTTACTCCGTTGCCTGCTATGATGCATCCTTTGTCCACGACTGCCTGATACAGCAGACCAATGGCATCGCAGAAAGTATCGCCATACGACTCCGAGTCTCCACATCCGAAGAGTGCCACTATCTTACCATTGAGGTCGGCATTCTGAATCACCTTCACTCCGTCGTACCAGTCGTCCTGAAGTTCGCCGCATCCCCAGGTGGACGATCCTAAAATCAGAGCTTCGTTTTCGGAAATCATTTCCGGAGTGAGTTCCGAAACATTTACTACCGCATTTTTGTCCACTCCCAAAGCCGTGGCAATTCTTCTTGCCAAGTCTTCACAGGTTCCGGTTGAGGAACCATAAACTACAATTGTCTTTTTCATAAATCCAAATATTAATCATCAAAATTGATGTTGGCAAAGTAAAGGCTTTTTTTTGCGATATGAAATACCCATGTTCCATGATTTTAAGGTTGTCATTATGCTTGTTTTTGGGTATGCTTTTTGTTTTTGTGGCAGATTGCTATTGGTTATTTTTTTGTTGCATTATAGAAAAATCCCCAAATTCAGAAACGACATTTCCTGAATTTGGGGATTTATTTTAAGACCTGACAGTTCGTTTTTTACTGTACAATGAACCAAGGGTTCAGCAAGTCCTCTTTGTTGTATTGTAACGGCGACTGCAAATCCGTGTGCCATATCTGTTTTCCAGCGGCACGGGCAATGGCATGTCCGGCAGCCGTGTCCCATTCCATAGTCGGTGCAAAGCGTGGATATACATCTGCTGCGCCTTCGGCAACCAGACAGATTTTGATGGAACTTCCGCTGGAGCGTGTCTCCACTTTCTCGTGAAGGGTTTCCATCTTTTCGATATACTCCTGTGTCTCCGGAGTGAGATGCGAGCGCGAGGCCACGATGACGAAAGCCTTTTTTTCTGGCTGTTCCATCGGTAGTTTGCAGGCATCATGCAGCAAGGATTCCATGCTTTCGGGACAGCTTCCCGGAGCGATGTTTTGCAACTTAAAGGCACCCAGCTGCTCCTCGGCCAAATACAATTCCTCTTTTACCGGAACATAGATTACACCCAGTACGGGAACTCCCCCTTTTACCAGAGCAATGTTTACGGTGAACTCTCCGTTCTTCTTGATAAATTCTTTTGTGCCGTCCAGCGGATCTACAATCCATAGTGTGTTCCATTCCTTCCGCACGGCATAGTCCATATGCTTTCCTTCCTCGCTCAGTATCGGGTAGGGCGTTTGGGTCAGAAAAGACAGGATACGTTCATGTGCCTTCTTGTCGGCAATGGTCAGCGGTGAATTGTCCGCTTTCTTCTCAATACCAAAATCTGAATTAGGATCCAGATACACGTCCAGAATATCCTTGCCGGCAGCAAGAGCCGCGCATACTGCGCCATAAAGCAACTCCATTGAATTCATATTACGATAGTTTTTGTTATGTAGGTCGGCGGCATTGCTGCCGCTTTCCCCATTAAGAACTGTACGTGCGATTTTCACCGCATACAGCTCCGATAATTCTAAAT
>CALUIU010000034.1 GCA_944320795.1 Candidatus Paraprevotella stercoravium
GGAGAGTAGGTAGCCGCCACTTTTACAGATGAATCCCTTCAGAGAGCAATCTCCGGAGGGATTCTTTTTTGTATACTCCTCTAAGACAATTCCCAAATCCGGATTCGCTGAAAAATATTACCAAATGTTTGTTTTTTAAGTTTTTTCTTAATAACTTGCCCGCAACTGTTAGGATCTTTCTTTTGTTAACTTTTCCGATCTATATAGTTGATGTTTTTAAAGCGAACGGATATGAATATAGGGTATTTAAATGGTATTTTTTTATTTTTCTGCCTTCTATGTACTACGATCTCTGCCAATGCGCAGATAAATTGGTCTCGAATGTTAGGAGGTGCCACAAAGGCATTTCAAGCAGTTACGCTTACTGATGAACAGATGGCTGAATATGTTAGAGAGTATGTTCAGAAACTGGATGCAACAAATCAGATCTGTCCATCGGGCAGCACCTATGCTGTTCGCTTGAACAGGCTGACTCAAGGTTTGACTGATGCAGATGGAATTCCTTTGAACTTTAAAGTTTATCAGAAAAAGGAACTGAATGCTTTTGCCTGTGCGGATGGTAGTGTGCGTGTTTATTCCGCATTGATGGATGTGATGACTGATGAGGAACTGTTGGGTGTAATTGGCCATGAGATTGGTCATGTAGCTCATCGGGATTCGAAAAGAAGTTTTCGTACAGCCTTGCTGACATCAGCCTTGAAAGATGGAATCTCATCTTCCAGCGATAGAATAGCAGTTCTTACCGATTCACAATTAGGAGCGCTTACAGAAGCTATGGTGAATGCGCATTATTCGCAAAAGCAGGAATGTGCCGCAGATGATTATGGTTATGAGTTTCTGAAAAAGGCAGGAAAGAACCCGTGGGCAATGGCATTGTCTTTTCGAAAACTGAAGCAATTGCAGAATGATACGGGAACATCACAGGTAGGTGCTTTTCTGAATCAGTTGTTTTCCACTCATCCGGACTTGGATATGCGTATTCAACGGATGGAAGAACGGGCAGAGCGTGAGAAAATAACAAAGCCTATGCGGACGCTTAGAATCAGATAGAATATGGACCGAACAAGATAGCAATCGCGCATAAAAGAAAGTAATTCCATCTTTCTGGAGTATATGTTGAAAAACATCTTTCAATATAAGAATACTACTTATATTGCGTTTTTAGGATAAAATTGTTATTATATCCTCTATTTTCCTTTATAATTATTTTGTTATATGGTATTTTCCTCTTAATTTTGCGTTATCAATAATATAAAAAATAAAAATATGGTTACTGCGATTACTGGTTTGATGACAACTCTATGTTTCCGACTGCAGAAAGTGGTGGGAAGTGTGCTTTGTGTGTAATCGTATCGCAGAGATATAAAAGCCTTTCCCACTTTATTGTGTGAAAGGCTTCTTTTTTGGTAAACAAATTAAAATATAGAATATGAGTGACAGACTTTTTATTTTTGATACAACACTTCGTGATGGAGAGCAGGTTCCAGGCTGCCAGTTGAATACGGTGGAGAAAATTCAGGTAGCCAAGCAACTGGAAGCCTTAGGAGTAGACGTGATTGAAGCCGGTTTCCCGATTTCCAGTCCGGGTGATTTTAATTCGGTAATCGAAATTTCCAAGGCTGTGACCTGGCCTACCATTTGTGCTTTGACACGTGCCGTGCAGAAAGATATTGACGTAGCTGCCGAAGCTTTACAGTTTGCCAAGCACAAACGTATCCATACAGGTATTGGAACATCAGATTCACATATAAAATATAAATTCAATTCCAATCGCGAGGAGATTATTGAGCGTGCGGTTGCTGCTGTAAAATATGCGAAACGTTATGTAGAGGATGTTGAATTTTATGCGGAGGATGCCGGACGTACGGACAATGAATACTTGGCCCGCGTGGTAGATGCGGTGGTTAAGGCCGGAGCTACTGTTGTCAATATCCCGGATACTACCGGTTATTGTTTACCACAGGAATTTGGAGCTAAAATCAAGTACCTGATGGAACACGTTGATGGCTTGTCTGCCGGAAAGGCAATTCTTTCAACCCATTGTCATAATGATCTGGGTATGGCTACAGCCAATACGATTGCCGGTATCATGAATGGTGCCCGTCAGGCTGAGGTTACTATCAACGGTATCGGAGAGCGTGCCGGTAACACTTCGCTCGAAGAAGTTGCCATGATTCTGAAATGTCATAAGGGAATAGATATTGATACCAATATCAATACTCAGAAGATATATCCGACCAGCCGTCTGGTTTCCAGTTTGATGAATATGCCGGTGCAGCCCAACAAGGCGATTGTGGGACGTAATGCTTTTGCTCATTCCAGCGGAATTCATCAGGATGGCGTCTTGAAGAATGTACAGACTTATGAGATTATGGATCCAAAGGATGTAGGTATTGACGACAATGCGATTGTATTGACAGCCCGAAGCGGACGTGCTGCTTTGAAGCATCGTTTGAGTGTATTGGGTGTTGAATTGGAAGGTGAACGTCTGGATGCCACATATCAGGAGTTCCTGAAGCTGGCCGATAAGAAGAAAGAGGTAAACGACGACGATATTCTGATGTTGGCCGGTGCCGACCGTGCTGCTGCCCACGCCATCAAGCTGGATTATCTGCAGGTGACCACCGGTATGGGAGTCAAATCTGTAGCTTGTATCGGCTTGGATATTGCCGGTGAGAAGTTTGAGGCTTCTGCCAGCGGTAATGGTCCGGTTGACGCAGCCATCAAGGCTCTGAAGAATATAATCAAGCGTCATACTGTATTGAAAGAGTTTACTATTCAGGCAATCAGTAAGGGATCGGATGATGTCGGTAAGGTACATATGCAGGTAGAATATGACGGACATGTATACTATGGCTTCGGTGCCAATACGGATATCGTATCCGCTTCAGTAGAAGCATATATCGACTGTATCAATAAATTTAAAAAGTAATTTCAGGACAATGGCTAATACTTTATTTGATAAGATATGGGACGCACATGTGGTACAGAATGTATCCGACGGTCCTACCCAACTTTATATTGATCGTTTATATTGCCATGAGGTGACCAGTCCTCAGGCTTTTGAAGGCCTGCGTGCCCGCGGTCTGAAATGTTTTCGTCCGGAGCGTATTTACTGTATGCCCGATCATAATACACCTACCCACGATCAGGACAAGCCTATCGAAGATCCGGTTGGAAAGACACAGGTAGATACCTTGGCGCGAAATGCCAAGGAGTTTGGACTGACTCATTTTGGCATGATGCATCCGAAGAATGGTATTATTCATGTGGTAGGACCGGAAAACGGTCTTTCTTTACCCGGAATGACTATTGTATGCGGCGACTCTCATACTTCTACACACGGAGCTATGGGAGCTGTAGCTTTCGGAATCGGAACTTCTGAAGTGGAGATGGTCATGGCTTCGCAGTGCATCTTGCAGCAGAAGCCGAAATCTATGCGTATTACGGTTAAAGGTTCTTTGGGTAAAGGAGTTACGGCAAAGGATGTGGCTTTGTATTTGATGAGCAAGATGACTACTTCCGGAGCTACCGGTTATTTTGTGGAGTATGCCGGTTCTGCCATTGAGCAGCTGACCATGGAGGGGCGTCTGACTTTATGTAATCTTTCTATCGAGATGGGTGCCCGTGGCGGATTTATCGCTCCAGATGAGGTAACTTTTGCTTATCTCAAGGATAAAGAATATGCTCCGAAGGGATCTGACTGGGATCAGGCTGTAGCCTACTGGAAAACGTTGCGTAGCGGTGATGATGCTGTTTTTGACAAGGAAATCGAGTTTGATGCGGCTGATATCGAGCCTATGGTAACTTATGGTACCAATCCGGGTATGGGAATGGGTATTACGAAGAATATTCCTTCTTTGGATCAGATTGAAGCAGCCGGTCAGGCCTCTTTCAAGAAAGCACTCGATTATATGGGATTTGCACCGGGAGAGCAGATGATCGGTAAACCGGTTGACTATGTTTTCTGTGGCTCTTGTACCAATGGAAGAATAGAGGATTTCCGTGCTTTTGCTTCGATTGTGAAGGGACGTAAGAAAGCCGATCATGTGATTTGTTGGTTAGTGCCGGGTTCATGGGCAGTGGCACGTCAGATTGAAGAGGAAGGTTTGGATCAGATTTTCAAGGAGGCTGGCTTTGAGTTGCGTCAGCCGGGATGTTCGGCCTGTCTGGCTATGAACGATGACAAGATTCCTGCCGGAAAACTGTCCGTATCGACTTCAAACCGTAACTTCGAAGGCCGTCAGGGGCCTGGAGCCCGTACGGTATTGGCCAGTCCGTTGGTGGCAGCTGCCGCGGCAGTAACGGGAGTGATAACAGATCCAAGAACATTAATGTAAAGACGATTCCATGAAACAGAAATTTGACATCATAACAAGCACTTGTGTGCCCTTGCCTTTGGAGAATGTAGATACCGACCAGATTATTCCGGCTCGTTTTCTGAAAGCTACAACCAAGGAAGAGAAGTTTTTCGGTGAGAACCTGTTCCGCGACTGGCGATATAATCCGGATGGTTCTCTAAATCCCGATTTTGTATTAAATAATCCCAAATACAAGGGAGAAATATTGGTTGCCGGGAAGAATTTTGGAAGTGGTTCCAGCCGAGAGCATGCGGCTTGGGCCATTGCCGGCTATGGCTTCCGTGTGGTTATCAGCAGTTTCTTTGCGGATATTCATAAGAATAACGAACTGAATAATTTTGTTTTGCCGGTTGTCGTGAGTGAAGAATTCCTTGCAGAATTATTTGCTTCCATTGAACAGGACCCTGCAACTGAAGTTGAAGTCAATGTTCCGGATCAGACGGTAACGAATAAGGCTACCGGTAGAAAAGAACATTTCGAGATTAACGGATACAAGAAATATTGCTTGATGAACGCGCTTGATGATATAGACTTCCTGCTGGAAAATAAGGACAAAATCGAAGCCTGGGAGCAGAAGCGCGTTTAAGCCTTTCAAATAAAACCTAAAATTAAATCCACAAGTATATGGAACAGAATAAAACGGTTCGGGTAGAAATTATGGACACCACCTTGCGGGATGGCGAACAGACCAATGGTGTGAGTTTCCTGCCTCACGAGAAACTGATCATAGCCAAGGCTTTGTTACAGGATCTGAATGTGGACCGGATTGAAGTTGCTTCGGCTCGGGTTTCTGACGGAGAGGTCGAAGCTGTAAGTAACATTTGCCGGTGGGCGGCTCAAGTGGGTATGCTGGATCGGGTCGAAGTTCTGGGATTTGTGGACGGACATGCTTCTCTCGACTGGATTGCAAACTGTGGTTGTAAGAAAATCAACCTGCTTTGTAAGGGGTCACTCAATCATTGTCTGAACCAGTTGAAAAAGACTCCGGAGGAGCATATTGCTGATATCCGGAACTCATTGGCTTATGCCGGACAGTTAGGAATCAAGGTGAATGTTTATCTGGAAGACTGGAGTAACGGAATCAAAAATTCGCCGGAGTATGTCTTTCAGATTGTAGATGCCTTGCAGCATGAACGTATTGAACGCTTTATGTTGCCCGATACTTTAGGAGTCCTTAATCCGCTTCATCTGGTCAGCTATATGCGCAAGATGGTGAAACGCTATCCGCATCTGCGTTTTGACTTTCATGCCCACAATGACTATAATTTAGCCATATCCAATGTACTGGCTGCCGTGTTGGCTGGCTGTCGCGGTATACACACTTCTGTAAACGGATTAGGTGAGCGTGCCGGAAATGCGCCTTTGGCCAGTGTGCAGGCTATTCTGAAGGACCAGTTTCAGGCCGAAACGGGTATTTGCGAGAATCGTTTGAATGAAGTGAGCCGTCTGGTGGAGAGTTATTCGGGCATAGCCATTCCTCCCAACCAGCCGATTACCGGTGACAGTGTGTTTACCCAAGTGGCAGGAGTACATGCTGATGGAGACAATAAGGCGAGTCTTTATTGCAACGCATTGTTGCCGGAGCGGTTTGGGCGTAAGCGCGAATACGCGTTGGGAAAGAATAGCGGTAAAGCGAATATCCTGAAGAACCTGGAAGAGTTGGGGTTGGAACTGACCCCGGAGCAGACCCGGAAAGTGACGGAGCGCATTATAGAATTGGGAGACAAGAAGGAACTGGTCACACAGAATGATTTGCCTTTTATCGTAGCCGATGTGCTGAAGCACGGTGCCCCTGAGGAACATGTGCGTTTGTTGAGTTATATGGTCACTACCGCCTATGGGCTGAAGCCGATGGCTTGCGTCCGTCTGGACATAAACGGCCAGGCTTATGAGGCCCAGGCATCGGGAGACGGACAGTTTGACGCATTTATGCGGGCCACGATGGCTATTTACAAAGAGCGATTGCATCGTGACTTTCCCTGGCTGGCCAATTATAATGTGACCATTCCGCCTGGAGGTCGTACAGATGCTTTTGTGCAGACTGTCATTACCTGGAACTGGAATCAGAAAACCTTGCGAACCCGCGGACTGGATGCGGATCAGACAGAGGCAGCCATTAAGGCAACGATCAAAATGCTGAATCTGATAGAGAAGGATTATACTTGTGAGGTTCCTGCAGAACATGCGGATAATTCGTAGCGCTCTGAAAAAAGTATTGCTAATAAGTAAATGAAGAAAATAAATAAAACGAATAAATTATGGATTTGAAGATTGCCGTATTGCCGGGTGATGGAATTGGCCCTGAGATTTCCGAACAGGGAGTAGCTGTCATGTCGGCTGTTTGTGAGAAGTTTGGACATAAAGTATCTTATGAGTATGCTCTTTGCGGAGCTGCAGCCATAGATGCTGTAGGAGATCCATTTCCGGAAGATACTTTCCAGAAATGTATGGCTGCCGACGCAGTGCTTTTCTCTTCTGTGGGTGATCCTAAGTTTGATAATGACCCTACGGCAAAGGTCCGTCCGGAGCAAGGCTTGTTGGCCATGCGTAAGAAACTGGGACTTTTTGCCAATATCCGTCCGGTGGAAACTTTTGAGTGTCTGATTCACCAGTCGCCTTTGAAAGAGGAGCTGGTGCGCGGTGCTGATTTTATTTGTATCCGCGAGTTGACCGGTGGTATGTATTTCGGAGAAAAGTATCAGGATAATGAGAAGGCATATGATACGAATGCCTATACTCGTGGTGAGATTGAACGTATTCTGAAGGTTGCCTTTGAATATGCCCGTCGTCGCCGCAAGCATCTTACTGTTGTGGATAAGGCCAATGTCTTGGCGTCAAGCCGTCTGTGGCGTCAGATTGCCAAGGAAATGGCACCTCAGTATCCGGACGTTGAGACCGACTATATGTTTGTAGACAACGCGGCTATGCGTATGATTCAGGATCCACGTTTCTTTGATGTGATGGTTACAGAGAATACCTTTGGCGATATTCTTACTGATGAAGGATCATGTATTACCGGTTCCATGGGTTTGCTGCCTTCTGCTTCTACAGGTGAACATACACCGGTTTTTGAACCGATTCATGGTTCCTGGCCTCAGGCAAAGGGATTGAATATAGCCAATCCTCTGGCGCAGATTCTTTCTGTAGCTATGCTCTTTGAGTATTTTGATTTGAAAGAAGAAGGCGCTATGATCCGCCAGGCTGTCAACGCTTCGTTGGATGCTCATGTACGCACTCCGGAAATTCAGGTTGAAGGTGGTGCCAAATATGGTACGAAAGAGGTTGGCCAATGGATTGTTGATTATATCAAAAAGGCTTAACCTCAAGTAATAAAAATAAAAGTTCCTGCTCTTTTCTCTGGAGTCAGGAACTTTTTTTATACATTTGTCCGTTCGTGTGCTGGTATTTTTTTACTATGCTTTCATGATATTATCCATTTGATAGATTTTCGGTTTATGAAAAGAATATTATTGGCTTTCTGCTTTTTTACCGGCGCTCTTTCTTTGTCGGCACAGAGTTATCAGGAATTGGTAAAACAAGGGCTTGATGCCATTTCATGTGACAGTCTGTTGCAGGCAGAAGAGTATTTCCGTGCTGCCTTAAAGAAGGAGCCAGCAATAAAATCCAATGCTCTTCTGTTTAACTATATCGGTCAGATTCAAGAGAAAACCGGACGTGATGCCGAGGCTTTGGAATCCTATAATCTGGGAATTAATCTATCGCCTCATACGATGGGGATTCTTCTGAATCGGGCGGCCTTGTATATGCGTACCCACCGTATGGAAAAAGCATTGACAGATTATAGTGATGTTCTTGATCTGAATCCGAATCATCGGCATGCTTTGATGATGCGCGCGTATATTTACACGTCTCAGAATCTTTTTCGGAAAGCGCGCTTGGATTATGAGCATCTTCTGCGTCTGGACCCGAACAATGAAGATGCTGTATTGGGACTGGTGTTGCTCAATGATAAAGACAATCGCCCAAAGGAAGCCATGGATCAGATTAACCAGTTGATACAAAAAGATCCCACCCGGGCAGACTACTATATGGTTCGTGCAGAAATGGAAATGAACCGTAAGGCCTATGAATCGGCTGAATTAGATTATCAGAAGGCTATAGAACTGGATCCAAAGAATGTAGTTTATTACATGAACCGTGCTTTATTCTATATAAAAACGGGAGAGAAAAACAGGGCTCGTCTGGATTTGAAGGAAGCCCGTACTTTGGGAGCTGATCCGGGGGAACTGGCAGATTTATATCAGCAACTGGAGGAATATTAATCTTTGTTCGGGGGTAATTCGCTTGATTTTATCGCTGTCATGGAGATTATTCTCTTGAGTGTATAGATGTATCTAGAAGCATCCTGAGGTATATTTTTACGCTCAGTACGTGATAAAAGCAATTGATATTCGTATCCAGGCTCATAATCGAATCCTTTAATTTCAGAATAGAAATATTGCCATTTCTCGTTTGGGCTGTATTTTACTAAGAAACAGGATTGTGCTCCTACGCCATATCCGGTTCTTTTCTCAGATGCAACGAATAATTTTATCTCTACATTTTGATTGGCGGAATCTGATATTTCCTGTTTCATGTCTACGCTGCTACTTTTACAAGCAACAGAAAGGAAAAAGATAGCCGATAAAAATATAAGTGGTGAAAGATGTTTCATATGACAAGAAAAAAGAAATGCCGACAGAACTGTAAAGAGTTTTATATCTTTAGGTCTGTCGACATTTTTTTATTGATAATTCTAAGTGGAATTTTCTGTTTTATTTGTTACGAATAATGGTCTGAGCGCGGTCTGGACCTACGGAAAGAATGGTGATTGGAGTTTCCAATTCGTCTTCCAGGAACTGGATATAGTTCTTGAAGGCTTCCGGGAAGTCCTTTTCGTCGGTGATACCTGTCAGATCACATTGCCATCCAGGGATATCTTTGTACACAGCCTCACAACCCTCTGTTTCAAACGGTACGTTTTCCAGAACAACACCATCTTTCTTATAAGCCACGCATGCTTTGATTGTTTCAAAACTGTCTAATACGTCACTCTTCATCATTACCAGCTGGGTTACGCCATTGATCATGATTGCATATTTTAAGGCTACCAGATCCACCCAGCCACAACGGCGGTTTCTTCCGGTAACTGCACCGTATTCGTGACCGATCTCACGGATCTTATCACCAGTTTCATCAAACAATTCAACAGGGAATGGACCTGAACCGACACGGGTGCTGTAAGCTTTGAAAATACCAAATACTTCTCCTACCTGTTTGGGACCAATACCCAATCCGGTGCAGACTCCTCCGCTGGTGGTATTTGATGAGCTGACAAATGGATAAGTTCCATGATCAATATCCAACATAGTACCTTGAGCTCCTTCGGCCAATACACTCTTGCCTTCCTTGAGATATTGGTTGATTTCCACTTCTGTATCCGTCAAAGGGAATGTGCTCATATAGCGGATGCCTTCCATCCAAGCTTTTTCTTCCTCAGTGATATCGTAATCCGTGAAGTTTAGATCTTTCAGAATCTGTTCATGTCTGGCTTTCAGCGTTTGATATTTGCTTTCAAAATTTTCCAGAATATCACCTACGCGTAAACCGATACGGCTGGCCTTGTCACTATAGGTCGGACCGATTCCTTTTCCGGTGGTGCCTACCTTGTTTTTACCTTTTGCAGCTTCATAAGCACGGTCCAACACTCTGTGAGTCGGCAGAATCAAGTGAGCGCGCTTGCTGATATGAAGTCTTTTTTTCAGATCATATCCGGCATTTTCCAATTCCTTGGCTTCTGCCATAAACAAATCCGGGGCAATGACGCAACCGTTTCCGATAATATTAATCTTGTCTTCTGCAAAGATTCCAGAAGGAATGGATCTAAGTACGAACTTTTTACCTTCGAAAATGATGGTATGACCGGCATTGGGGCCGCCGGCGAATCTGGCTACAACATCATATTGGGGAGTAAACACATCAACTACTTTTCCTTTGCCTTCGTCTCCAAACACAATTCCGAGAAGGGCATCTACTTTTCCTTTTTCCATGTTGGATATTTATATTTTGCTGTTTATTTTATTTTTCCAATGCACATTTCGCACATATCCCATGCAACTGCAGTCTGAAAGTTTCGATTTTGAAATCAGGAATTCCCAAACTATATATTTGTGTGCTTATGTAATCCAACGGAATTAATTTGGTCATTCTGCAGTGATTGCAGATCAATTCTACCGTGTCGGAATTACCATACGCTTTACAATAGACCGTACAGTTTTTGTCCTTTATTTCATAAATAACATTTGCATCTAGTAAAATGCTGACACTATTGTATACAGTTGACCGGCAGATGTGTGTCTGTGGGAACAACTCTTGATGTTTTTTAAGAATATCTTCAATAGAAACTTTGTCATCCATTTGATAAATGGTTTTCAGTACCGTTTCGCGTTCTATTGTTTTTCTTAATCCTTTCTTTTCAATATAATCGAAAAGGCTATTTAAAGCTAGCTCGTCTACTTTCTTGGTTTGCATAAAATGGGTTTTTCTTTGCAACAAAGGTAGTGCTTTTTAATGAAAGGAAGCATATCCCCTTCAAAAAAAACAGAAAAAAATGGCGGAATAGCTAATTTTTAAGTATTTCTTCAATTTCTTCTACCTTTTTCGGACTGACTTCCTCATATTTGATGAGCGCATTGGAAATGGCTTTTTTCAGGGCTCCTTCGGCTTGTCGGATGTTTGCTGCGGCCTGGTCCAGAAATTCATTCTCAGCCCGTTCATTCAGAGTGTTGCCTTTCATAAAAAGTCGTGCCAGTAACAGATAGCCACACAGTTGGAACATTTCTTCTTCACGTGCAATCCACTGGAACGCTTTTTCCGAAGCATAGGGCAGTTTCTGAAAGAGATTGATGACGGTGAGTTGGGCTATCTCGGGGGTAGGCATGTCTTCTATCCAGATTTCCGCGATCTCAGGATAAAAAGATTCGACAGGCTGTAACATACCGGCCAAAATCTTACATTCCCGAATGTTTTCTTTCCAGAGAGCTTGTGCCAGCTCATGGTTAGGCTGGAATTCATTGGCAATGTTTTGAAGGCGTGGGAGCTCTATACCGAAATTCAATTTGTATTTCAGGCCATTTTCTCTCATGAAAGCCGACGCCACTCCATTCATGGAGAGGCGCAGCTCTTGTTTTATTTTTTTTATTTCTTCTGCTGTATTCATGAATTTATAATGTTGCATAGTCCTTGCTGTAGCGTAGCATCTGAGCGTCGTATGCTTCACCATAGCTGATTTGAATGTCCGTAATTTGGTTGCAATCGTCTACGACAGGAGTGTATACGGGATTAATGAAGCCTTTATACGGGGCCAGATTCAATTGTTTATACCGTGCCAGAATCTCCTGATGCAGAGAAGGGTCTATCTTGATTCCGTAGCGTTCAACCAAGATACGTGCCGCTTCCAGATCCCCTTCGCTCTTAATGCGTTGTATTTCTGCAAGCTGTTTGCCGAAAATTTCTTTCAGTTTGGGATAGTTGTTTATCTGCACATAAGTTTTTCTGTTTCGGCATACAATTTCTATGACTTGTTCTTCCTTGCCCATTTCCAATGCCCAACGTGAGATGAGAGCCCGGTTTCTCATATGGGCTTCTTCTATTTCCTTTCCGGGATTGATGCGGACAAGTTGAGTGAGCAGACCGTTCATCAGATAACCGTAATATTGCGCTTTATAGGCATTTTCGTCAGGAGTCAGTCCCAGTTCGGTCAGTTTGTCGTCTGCCAGATAATACAGTCCGAAGAGATCGGCACGGGCTTCTTCGATAGTGGCGCCATAGGCTTTTAAACTGTCGGGGTCTACACCTGGAAGCAACTTGCCGCTACCATGGCCGAGGCATTCGTGCAAGTCGGTGTGCAGATCATCACAAATGTCTTCATATTTTTCCATCAGTTCGAGAACTTCATGACTGATGACAAACTCTTCTTTAAAACCATTTCCTCGGGCTGCCTGGTTATAAGCGTGGGTCAGGTTTCCGATCGTGACACTTTTGCTGCCATGTTCTGCGCGGATCCAGTTGGAGTTTGGCAGATTGATGCCAATGGCACTGGCCGGGTAAAGATCACCGCCTAATATGGCTGCTTCAATAACCTTGGCAGATACGCCCTGACAGTTTTCTTTTTTGAACTGACTGGCAACAGGAGAATGATCCTCGAACCACTGGGCGTTTTCGCTTAATTTTTGTGTTCTTTCTGTAGCAGCCTGATCTTTGAGGTTGACATAGCCTTCCCAACTGGCTTTCATACCCAGTGGATCGCCATAGGTTTCAATAAATCCGTTGGTGAAATCAATAAACCCTTCCTGTTCCTGAATCCAAAGTATGCTGTACTCGTCGAATGTTCTTAAATCCCCGGTTTTGTAGAACTCTATCAACTTCTGGATAACTTCCTGTTGTTTGGGGTTTTCAGCGACTTCGACTGCCTTTTCAAGCCAGAATACGATTTTTTCTATAGCTTTTCCATACATGCCGTTTATTTTCCATACTTCTTCGCAGATGGTGCCGTTTTTGCGTACCAGTTGGCTGTTCAGACCATACATGACCGGGTGCGGATCCTGTTGCCGGTTCTTCATTTTCTGATAAAACTCTTCCGCCTCTTTTTGGGTGATCCCTTCTGCGTAATAATTACATGCTGAAGTCAGCAGCAGGTCTTCACCATCAGCCTGATTTACCCGTTTGGGCATAATGGCTGGGTTAAAGATTACCGGTGCGATTTCTTCCCATAAATCTTCAGCATTTTGTCCTGCCTGAAGCGGAAGTTTTTCCGGGTTGATTTTCAGTAAGGCTTCTTTTAGAAATGTTTCGCTGAAGTTTGCCGGAAATTTGTCACAGCCATAATGATGGTGAATACCATTGGAAAACCATATTCTTTTCAGGTATACGGTCAGTTCCTGAAAATCATGATCGTTTCTGTTGCCGGTATATTCTGTGTAAACCGCTTCCAGGGTCTTACGGATTTTCAGATTGAACTTACCGTTTTGGTCCCAAAGGATGTCACGCCCGTATAGGGCGGCCTGTGAAAGGAAGTATACCAGTTTCTTTTGCTTTAGAGTCAGCTTCTCAAAACCGTCTACGCGGTATCTTAACAGTTGCAGATCTGCAAAACGCTCGTCGCAGTATGAAAAATCTGTAGTATTCATGAAATCGGATATATATTAGTACTGTAAAAGGGATAAAACCTGAATCAGGTTTATCCCTTTTCTGATAAAATTATGCTTTGATATTTTCTTTAGCCATGTGGTTTATGCGGTAGCTTCTCGGTGTAATGCCGTTTAATTTATAGAAAGCCGCATAAAACGATTGTCGGTTGGCAAATCCTACCATGGCTGATATCTCTTCCATGGTTTTGTCCATATAGCGTTTGTCTACAAGCAGGTATTGCGCATCTTTTATGCGGTACTCGTTGACAAGGCTTGAATAGTTTTGACCAAAGCGAATGTTAACAACGGCACTGATGTAGCGGGTGTTGGTACTTAATTCCTCTGCCATCTTTTTAGCCGAATAATCGGGGTCTTTGTACTTTTTCTGTACGACGAAGATATGCAAGATCTTCTCGTAAAGTTCATCTACCAATTCAGCCCTTACTAAAGAGCGGTAGGCTGCATTCTTTTCTTTTTTTTCCGTCAAATTATACTTTCCCATACTTCCTATTTATATTACTCAAAAATAAAATCACATTCGGTATTAAAGAAAAGCCTATATGATTTTATTAACGTTACAAGATAAGGCAAAATTCGCTTTTTTTTCTTATTCGTACAAATTTTTCTCTCTTTTTAATGACAAAAAAAGTTAACTTTGCATTCGCTAATATAAATCGAACCGTTTTTGCATGTATCAAACACTGAAAAAATACTTTGGATATGATATGTTCCGACCTCAGCAGGAAGAGATTATAAAGAGTATCCTGGCCAAAAATGATACTTTGGTACTGATGCCTACCGGGGGAGGAAAAAGCTTATGTTATCAGATTCCGGCCTTAATGCAACCTGGTACAGCCGTAGTGGTATCTCCCCTGATTTCTTTAATGAAGGATCAGGTAGAATCTTTATTGGAGAGCGGGATATATGCCGCGGCATTAAATAGCAACAATACGGAACAGGAGGCGTTCAATATTCGTAGGGATTGCATCTCCGGCAAAGTTAGAATTCTTTACATTTCTCCGGAACGCTTATTGTCCGAAATTCCTTTTTTATTGAAATCTATGCAGATTTCCTTATTTGCTGTTGATGAGGCTCACTGTATTTCTCAGTGGGGGCATGATTTCCGTCCGGAATATACACAACTTAAAGTTTTGCATCAGTATTTTCCTGGGGTTCCGGTTATAGCGTTGACCGCAACAGCAGATCGGGTGACGCGTGAAGATATTATTTTGCAGTTAGGCTTGGTCACTCCCAAAATTTTCATTTCGTCTTTTGATCGTCCGAATTTAAGTTTGTCAGTAAAAAAAGGACTGAAAAAGAAAGAAAAGCAATTGGCCATTCTGAATTTTCTGTCGAAATATGAAAATGATTGCGGTATTATTTATTGCATGAGCCGTAAGGCGACCGAAGAGGTGGCAGCCTGGCTTCAGGAGCATGGCTTTAGTGTGGCTGTATATCATGCGGGGCTTTCTGCCGAGGAACGTAATTTCACGCAAGAGGAATTTTTGAAGGACCGTATTCAAGTGATTTGTGCTACTGTGGCTTTCGGTATGGGAATCAACAAATCGAATGTACGTTATGTCATTCATTATAATCTTCCGAAAAGTATCGAATGCTTTTATCAGGAAATAGGCCGGGCAGGGCGTGACGGGATGCCTGCCGATACCTTGTTATTCTATTCTTATGGAGATCTGGCACAGCTTACCCGGTTTGCAGAAGAAAGCGGTCAGCAGAGCATGAATAAGGAACGCCTGCAGCGTATGCAAGAGTATGCTGAGGCTTCGGTATGCCGCAGACGTATCTTATTGAATTATTTTGGGGAGCAGAGCGCGCATGATTGTGGCAATTGTGATGTGTGCCGTAATCCTCCCTTGCGTTTTGACGGAACGGTATTGGTTCAGAAAGCGCTGAGTGCCATCATGCGCACCGGACAACAGATTGGTTTTCATCTGGTTGTAGACATTTTGCGGGGAAATCATACTCAGGAAGTTATCCAGCGCGGGTATGACACATTGAAAACCTTTGGAGCCGGTCATGATGTTCCGGCACGTCATTGGCATGATTATTTATTGCAGATGTTGCAGTTGGGCTTTCTGGAGATTGACTATAAGGAAAATCTTCATCTGAAGATTACGGCGGCCGGTTCTCAAGTATTGTATGGTAAGGCGACGGCTACGCTTGCTCAGATCCGTGAGGAGGCGGTATCGGTCCGTGTCCGGAAAAACAAAACGGCTGCTGTGCCCCGAAAGGCCGGAGAGCCGTTGTTGGTCAGGCATGTCTTTGGAGAAGAAGGGCAGGGCGACAAGCTGTTTGAGGCATTACGCACACTGCGTAAAAAACTGGCTGATGAACAAGGTTTTCCGCCATATATCATAATGTCGGACCAAACCTTGCATTTATTGTGCAGTATCAAACCGACCAGTGTAGAAGCATTTGGTATGGTCAGTGGTATCAGTGATTTTAAAAAACAAAAGTACGGAGAAGAATTTGTAACTCTTATCCGTACTTTCGTATAATCGGTACAGGGGCGCGTTAATGCGGCTCCTGTATTTTTTTATTCATCCAGTGAGTTCAGGTATTGCTTTACGGCCTGATATATGCAATAGGCCAGTTTCCGGCGTCCTCTTCTGGATTTCATATATTTTTCTTCTTTGGCATTTGAAATAAATCCTACCTCAGTCAGCACGGCCGGCATATTGGTATTTCTCAATACGGCAAAATTGGCTTTTTTTACGCCCCGGTTTTTTCTTTTAGCCCGTTCGGTATATTCTTTTTGAATGAGACGGGCCAGCTTCAGACTCCATGGATTATGTCGCTTGCTCCATACAAAAGTCTCTGTTCCTTCAGCGTATCCGCGGGCGGAATTGGCATGGATGGAGATGAAGAGATCCGCTTCGCAGAAATTGGCAAAATTGGCTCTTTCGTTCAGAGAAATAAATTCGTCCCGTTCTCGGGTTAGAATCACGTCTACGCCCCGAGTACGTCTGCGGATATATTTTTCCGCTCTTTTGGCAATTTTCAGGGTGACTTCCTTTTCCTGTATTTTTCGTCCGGCAGCTCCCTGATCTTTACCGCCGTGTCCGGCATCAATTACAATTTTAAATCTTTCCCGGGCTTGTGTTGGCAGGGGTAAAGCAAATAGCGGAACAATCAGTGCCCATACTATTCCGTATAAATACAAGACCTGTTTCATTCTGAAATTTTGCTTTTGAATTCTTCTTCGCAAAATCGCATCGTATCGAGCTTTTCCTGTTGATGAATCAGCTGTGCCTGACAAGCTGCAATTTTTCCGATAATGTTTTTGCGCTCCTGTTCCAGTGCTTCTTTGCGTTCGATCAGCATGGTATGCACGTCTTTTTCGTTGCCTTCGCTCAGATAGTTTCCGTCAGCCTGGTGAGCAGCCAGTTCTGCCTGAAGCAAATCTACCTTTTCCTGTGTTATACTCAGTTCAAACTGCAGGTTGCGGGTAGTCTGGCGGGTTTGTTGCCAGTCAGTGCCGGCGGCAAATAATTGTTGCAGTTCTCCAAACTGTACGGGAGAATGTGACGCATTGTATTTTCGCATCCAGATGTCCAGATCTGATTTTTCCTGTAGTACCATCTGCTCCAGTGTCTTGTCGCAGCTTTCTATCTGTTCCAAAGCTGCAGCTTTCTGGTGTAACTCCTGTTTGTTCTGATCCGTCAGTTTCAATAGTACCTCTTCTTCCTTTTGTGATTCCTCGAGTTTCCGTACGGCTTCGTCATAGACCTGTTTCGCTTCCTGAGTTCCGATCAACTTTTCCTGTGCGTTATTACATTCTTTCTTCAGGTTTTGGATCTGTTCCAAACGCTTGGATGAGGCCTCGTGCGCGTTTACATTCTTTTTCAGCCATTCCTCAAGCATTTCTATTTTCAGGTTTATCTGCGAAAGTCTTGCTTTGCAGATCTCGGTATCTGTAAGCAGCTCCTTATGCATTTTAAGCATGTTCTGAATCTGTATTTTCAGGCCCTCGTGATTATTTTGCCATAGTTTGTACCATCCGGGAATGGAAATCGCCTTTTCCAGGTCGTCATACATTTCGCTGAACCGTTCGTTTTGTTTGCTGATTTCTTCCTGAAGACGTCCTACACGATAGGCCCAAACTTGACAGCCAGTATTCAGTTCATTAAAGCGCATCATGACATCATTCTTTTCGTTTTCCTTTTTGGAAATTTTTCCGTTGATGGAGTTTATATGCGTCTGGTGGAAGTTGAAAATTTCCAGTTCCTTTTCTGCTTCTTCGGCATCTTGTCCGGTTCGTTCGATAAGTTGTTGCAGCATGCTTCTACGTGCTGCCTGATTGGTCGAAGCCGAGCAATCCTTGAAGGAGCGGTCCAGATCCTCAAACTTTTTCCATTCCTGAATATTCTGTTGGTGCATGTTTCGGATCATCTCCAGATGTTTCTTTTCCACCTCCAGAATTCCGGTTTCCCGGGCATACTTCATACGCATGTCCTGTAACAGATCGTGTTTTTTGTTATATTCCGCCTCGATCATTTCCATCTCTGTTTTCATTTCCGAGATGAGTTTGCTCTGCTCCAGCATGGTGTCAGAATGATAAGGGTGGTGTGTGGCACCGCACACGCTGCAACTGCTGCCTTCTTTCAGGTCACTGCGCAATTGAATGACATTCTGGCTTTTGCTCACGGTGAAGGCATATTTCCTTTCTTCCGTCTTTTCTTTCAGAATATTCACTTCTGTTGTCAGTTGCTCTATGGCGTTATGTGTGCTGTCAGCCTGTGTCTGCAAGCGGTATATTTCCTGTATCTTTTCGTCGATCCAGTTATATCCCTGGGAAATATGGTTCCACAGTACTTGCGCGCTAAGGAGCATTTGCATACGGCGTTTCAGTTCCATGGTTCTGGACTGTAATTTTTCACCGTCCGTACCATAATTACTTTTCAGATGCATGGATAACTCGTTTTGCAAACTGCTGATTTGCGATTCCAGATCCTTGATGTTCATGAAAAGCTTGTTGAGCTGTGTGTTCTGCTCACTTTGTTTTCTCAAGGCGCTGTCCAGTTCCTGTTGTGTTTTTTCTTTTCGGGTTTTCAGAACCTGAAACAGATCCAGCTTGACCAGAATACCTTCTCCCTTTTCGATCATTTTGAGGTGAACTTCTGTTTCCTGTTTGCTTAGATTCAGTCTTTCCTGTTTCTTGTATTCTTCCTCCTGGTTCTGCTTCAGTTCATTGATTTCCTTATTCATTGAGGCAATGTTCATTTGCCACTGACTGTATACCTCGTTTTCTTTTTCTTCGTTCAGTTCCAGTATCTGAAGTTTTCCGTTGTTCATGTAAACTTCGGTCAGCAGATCGTCAATGTGCTTCAGGGCAGCCTCATTGTCTTTTCTTTTCAGAGTCTGCTGCTGATATTTTTCTTTTGTCTGATTGAATTGTTTTTCTGCTTTTTCCTTTTCCTGATGCAGATTATGAATCTGTTCCTTACAGATATCCCGGAGCTGTCCGATGAATTCTATTCTTTGAAAGCAGCCTTGTTGTGATTCGAATGTTTCAAATCGTTCCAAGTCCTGTACGGCTTTCTGCACGGAAGCATATTGCTTGTTCAAGCGGTACAGTTCATTCTTCTCCTTTTCGAGGGAGTGGGATAATGTGATGAATTTTCTGTACCACTCTTGCTGTTGGCGTATTTTATCAAGTGAGTTTTCAATATTTTTTAGTTTGGTGTCGTTCAGACGCAAGGCTTCATTCAGTTTACTGGTTTCGTTAGTAGTAAGTAAACTGTTTTCCGCTTGTTTGCGTTTAATTTCCGTTCGTATGAGAGATTTGAACAGAGAGGTGACACTGTCTGGCATTTTTTCGCCGTATTTGTGTTCAAACCACAGAGACGCTGCTTCTTCTGCCGTAAGGTTCTGTGGCAGGTTTTCCGGTGTCAAAGGCAGGATGTCCTTATTGTTTTCTGTCTTTTCCGGAATATTTTCTTGATGTGATTTTCGAAAAAACTTCATACTGATGAGCGATTGCTTGTTTGGTTGCAAAGTTAGGAATAAAAAGCATTTGTAGGTACAATGCCTATGCCTTTTTACAATGATTCTGTGGTTGAAATGGAAAAAATAATGTACCTTTGCAGAAAGAAATAAATTAAAAAAAAAGTATAAGATGGCAACGAAACCAAGTATACCAAAAGGAACACGGGATTTTTCGCCCGTAGAAATGGCGAAGCGCAACTATATTTTTGATACAATCCGCAGTGTGTATGCTCTGTATGGATTTCAGCAGATTGAAACGCCTGCAATGGAGAATCTGTCTACTTTGATGGGTAAGTATGGTGAAGAGGGCGACAAACTGTTGTTTAAGATTCTGAATTCCGGAAATTTCCTGTCGGGAGTGGATACGGCAGACTTGTCTTCTGAAAACACCAATAAACTGGCTGCTCAGTTATGCGAAAAAGGTTTGCGTTATGATCTTACGGTGCCTTTTGCCCGCTATGTAGTGCAGCACAGAGAAGAATTGACCATGCCGTTCAAGCGTTACCAGATCCAACCGGTTTGGCGTGCAGACCGTCCTCAGAAAGGACGCTATCGTGAGTTCTATCAATGTGATGCTGATGTCGTTGGCAGCGATTCCTTATTGAATGAGGTGGAATTGATGCAGATTGTGGATACGGTATTTACCAAGTTCGGAATCCGTGTCTGTATCAAAATCAATAACCGCAAGATTCTGACCGGAATAGCAGAAATGATCGGTGAGTCCGATAAAATCGTAGACATTACTGTGGCAATGGATAAGCTCGACAAGATCGGTCTTGAAGCTGTTAATGCGGAGCTGGCAAAAGCTGGAATCAGTGCCGAGGCGATTGAGAAACTGCAACCGATCATTCTGCTGGAAGGTAGCAATGAGGAAAAACTGAACACGATGAAGCAGGTGTTGGCAGAAAGTGAAATCGGCCTGAAAGGTGTTGAGGAGTGTGCTTTCGTATTGCAGACCCTGCAGAATTTGGGATTGAAAAACGAGTTGGAGCTTGATCTGACATTGGCACGCGGACTGAATTATTATACCGGCTGTATTTTTGAAGTGAAGGCTTTGGATGTTCAGATCGGAAGCATAACCGGTGGCGGACGTTACGATAACCTTACTGGAATCTTCGGTATGCCAGGACTGAGCGGTGTCGGTATTTCTTTTGGTGCAGACCGTATCTTCGATGTTTTGAACCAGCTTGACTTGTATCCTAAAGAGGCAACAACAGGAACAGAACTGCTGTTCGTAAACTTTGGCGCTGCTGAAACCGCTTATTGTTTGCCTATTCTGGCAGTTGCCCGACAGGCAGGAATCCGTTGTGAAATCTATCCGGACAGTGCCAAGATGAAAAAACAGATGAGTTATGCCAATGCCAAGAATATTCCATTTGTAGCCATTGCCGGTGAAAATGAAATGAATGAACAGAAAGTGACCCTGAAAAACATGATTACCGGCGAGCAGATGCTGGTGAGTCAGGAAGAACTGATTCAGGTGGTCAAGAAATAAGGAGTAGTTTTATTTAATAATAGGGAAGCAGACTTTTGTGGACGTGTAGTTCGTCCCAAAAGTCTGCTTTTATGTTAAAAATTGTTTGCTTTAGCAAGAATATGATTTTATCCCAAATCTTTCCAGATTTGTTCTTTTTCTTTGTTTCGTAAAATGATTGATAACCAAGAAAACAAATCCTAATTATGAAAAAGAATCTATGGCTCGCCGCAGCCTTGTGCTGCGGCTTATTCGGACTCTCTTCCTGTAATGAGAATACAGCGGAAACCGTAACTGTTCCTAAGCATATAGAAGATCAGTTCTATATGAAATATCCTGATGCCAAGAATGTTCAGTGGTCGTCTAAGAATGGATATGCGATAGCTTCATTCTATCAGGAAAACGACAGTATTACAGATAAATGTTCTGCCTGGTTTGCTCAGAGTGACGGCTTTTGGGATATGACAGAGTATGATATTCCTTATGCATATTTGCCGGAAGCGGTACGGGTTGCGTTTGAGAGTTCTAAGTATGCTGCCTCACCATGGGTCGCAGATCGTGATGTGGAGATTCTGGAACGTGCCGGTATTGAAACTCTTTATATTATTTCTGTAGAAAACCAGAATTCATCTGTAGAGATGGATTTTTATTATTCTGCTGACGGTATTTTGTTGAAAGAGGTGTTTGACGATAAAGATGACGGTGGACTTGCAGAAGATTTCTTGCCACAGACTCCTACGACTTCTATTAAGAAATGGATAGATCAGAAATTTCCTGGTGCACGTATTGTGGATATAGAAACTGAGAATGGGGGTACAGAGGTTGAGTTGGTTTACGAGGGAAGTGTCTATGAGATACTTTTCAGCCGGGAGCAGAATTGGATGTATTCGAAACAGGAAATTCCTGAACGTCAGTATGTAAATTTACCGCCTAAGGTTCTCAGTACGCTGCGAACTATTGAAGGATTTACCGATTTGGCTGCATTGGATGATGTGGATTATTATCAGACAGCTTCTTCTGGAAACTTCTATTGCATAGAAATGGAAACCCGTTTTGATGATGATCAGAAGGTCTACATTACAGAAGCCGGCGATATTATCGAGAAACCTGTTTTAGGTGGTGGCGATGGTCAGGGTGTTCCTGTAGAATCTGAGATTGGAGAATGGATTACTCAAAAATATGCCGGATCTGTAATCGTTGGTCGTGAGTATGACGACGGTTTCCTGGAGGTAGATTTTGTTCACGAAAACATTAAGAAAACAGCCTATTTCAATGGTTCAGGTACTTGGGTTCTCAGTGAATGGGATGTTGCATATACTTCTCTGCCAAGCGCAGTACTGAGTACTTTGAAAGAGCGTTATTCCGATTATTCAATTGATCGTGACGACATCGAAGTTCAAGAGTATCCTTCAGGCCTCAGATATGTTATTGAGATGGAACGAGGAGAACGCGATCTGAAAGCTTACATCAGTTCGGATGGAACTGTAATAGGTGAAAAATTTGAAGACTGATTTTTTATAAAAGGGGTTGTGCTTAGCTGAATGTGAAGCACAGCTCCTTTTGTTTTTGTGAGAAGTAGCCCTGTCCTTCATTCTTTAGCTTTTTTACTCTTTTTTTAAATTGGAAGCATCATGTAAAATAGCTACTTTTGTTTTATCATGAAACATGCTTTTTTTCAGATATTGTTGTTCTTTGCACTTTTTGGGGGGAGTGCGGCCTGTTTATGGGCGCAAGAGGCAGGAGAGTGCCTTTTGCGGGGCAAGGTTTATGATGCCGATCGTCTGGATCCGATGCTCGGTGCAACAGTTCAGGTTTATGATTCTTTAGGTACTTTTGTCGGTGGAGGTGTGACAAATGAAGAGGGGATTTTCCGTATCGGGAAATTACAGCCACAAAAATATAACTTGAAGGTGTCTTTTATGGGATATAAACCGCAGACATTTAGGTTGGACCTGAGCGACAGACGTAAAACATACCGCATGAAGGATGTGTTGTTGCACGAAATGGTTTACGAGATGGATGAGGCGCAGATCACGGCGCAAGGGCGCGGACTGGTGTTGCGTGAAGACACTTTGGTCTATTATGCGGATTATTATAAACTGCCTCCCGGCGCGCGTATGGCAGAACTGTTGCGCCGGATGCCCGGAGTTTATGGAAGCGAAGAGCAGGACCTGCGGATCAATGGTAAGAAAGTATCACGTATTCTGATCAATGGAAAAGAATTTTTTGGTGATGATATAGCTACGGCTTTGAAATATCTGCCGGCAGAACTGATTAAAGAACTGAAGGTATATGACAAGAAAAGTGATGAGTCTGAATGGAGTGGTGTGGATGATGGCAGCCGGGAAACCGTAATAGACCTGACCGTGGCTGACGATTTTCAGAACAGTTGGCTGGGAGAGGTGGAAGGTGCTTATGGTACCAGTAACCGGTATGCCGGTCGTGCTTCTTTGAATAACTTTCAGGACCGGCAATATACTACCCTGATCGCACAAGCCGGAAATGACAGTCAGATGGGTGATGAGAACAATCAGAATGTAGGACTTAGTTTTAACCGTACTCGAAAAAAACTGGATATTGGCGGAAGCCTTTCTTATTACCGCAATGAGATGGAGCAGAATATGGCATCGAGTGTCCAGTCGTTTGAGAATACTACAGCGGCATTTTCAGAATCAAAATATACCATGTATAATCGTCGGCACAGCCTGAGTGGATCTATGAATCTGGAATGGCGTCCTGATAGTATGACCGTCATAGCCATATCGCCCATGATAAACTGGTCTGGCAGTAAAAGTCGTCAGGGATCCTATTCGGCTTCTTTTGCTTCCGATCCTTATCTGGTACCTGGAATAGAGCGCCCGCTGGATCAGATGGAGTTGTTGACCGACAGTGTGGCATTGAATGCCAACCGGAGTGTAAGTGACGGAAATAATAGTTCCTGGTCGGCCCAGTTGAATGCCAATATGACCCGCCGTTTTGCCAAGAAAGGGCGTAGTCTGATGTTGGGACTGAATGGCAGCTACTCTAATTCAGAGAATGATCGGAATGAGTTCCGGCAGATAGATTATTATCGTTTGACTGCAGCCTTGGGCGGTGACTCAATATTCCATCAGGTGCAATACGATCGGACACCAAGTACGAATACAAGCTGGGGCGGAAGAGTGACCTATACCGAACCGTTGGGTCACGATTTTACTTTGCTGCTCGTTTATCAGGCTTCTTTGCGCAGACAGGAAGACAGTAGGGACGTGGCTTCTATTTTGGATCCGAGAGTCGCTCTCTTAGGGGTAAACCATACTAATTTTTACGACTTTCGGGCAGAAGCGTTACCGGATACGCTTCAAAACCGTACGACACGTAATGATTATCTGGAACAACAGGTCGAAGTAGGAGTGAATCTGAACCGTACGAAATATCAGCTGAATGCCGGGATTTTGCTGAACAGTCAGTGGAACAAGTTTGCTTATCAGACATCCTCCCGAGTGTTTGAAGCCGAGAACCGGAGCCTGAATTGGGCACCCAAACTGAATTTTTACTATCGGATTACCAGCCGGGAGCAGTTTAACTGCTCTTATTATGCCATGGCTCGTCCCGTAGATGCCCAAAAGTTGGTGCCTGATACCTTGGATTATTCCGATCCGCTCAATCTGGAGTTGGGAAATCCCGATCTGAAGCCATCGTTTATGCATTCGGTCAATATGGGATATAGTCGGTTTGCGGAAGAAACCATGCGCAGTTATAATGTGAATCTGAACTATACCATTACCCGAAACAGTATCAGTTCCAAGAGTATGTACGACCGGCAGACAGGATGTCGTACCGTGATTCCGGTAAATGTGAATGGGAATATGAGTGGAAGCATTTATTTCATGATGGACACACCCCTGAAAAACAAACAGTTCACACTGGCATTGCAAACCAATGTGAACTATATGCGCTATGTGGGATTTACTGTGAATGAGAATCAGGACGAGCCGGAGAAGAATGCCACCAATCAGATTTCTTTCTCTCCCAATGTGCAGTTGAGTTATCGGAAGGACTGGTTGAACTGTTCCGTTTCTTTAGGCGGTAACTATGACCATTCGCGTAACACTTCTCTTGCTGCCGGAAATCTGGATACTTACGGGTTGGAAACCAAACTTATCAGTTCGGTAGAGATGCCTTGGGGAATGGATTTCGCTACAGATTTTACGTTTAATGCCCGTTGGGGATTCAGTTTCCAGGGGATGAACAGTAATGAGTGGATTTGGAATATGCAGCTTTCACAGGGATTCCTGAAAGGTAGAAAAGCCCGTATAGCCTTGAAGGTTTATGACCTGCTCAACGGGTACAATAGTGTAAACCGCTCATTTTCTTCATCCATGCGTTCCGATGTGTATTATGAAGCATTCGGACGTTATGTCATGTTGCATTTTACTTATAATTTTACACTTTTCCGAAAAAAGGCGAAGGCATAAATTTATAGTTTGGTGTCTAACAGATATTCTTTGCGGAACATTTCCAGAAAGAGTAAGAACAGAGACACCAATAGCGGGCCGAAAATGACTCCCATAAAACCGAATATGGGCAGACCGGCTACCACACCAAAGATGGTGATGAGCGGATGAATATTGGCCATCTTTTTTTGGAGAATAAAGCGGATCAGATTGTCTGACTGTGAAACGACAATACCGCCATAGGCCACTAGAACCAAGGCCATGACCCAATCATCGATGATCGCCAAATATGCAGCCAAAGGAATCCAGATTACAGCCGTTCCGATCAGCGGGATGATAGAAGCAACACCGGTAAATAGTGCTGCCAACAGTGGGTTGGGTACACCGCACAGCCAGTAACCTAAAAGGGAAATGCAACCTTGAATGAGTGCCAATAAGGGAATGCCGATAGCGTTTGAACGGACAATGACATGGATCTTCTGCAGGACTTCCTGTTTGTTGTCTTCCTTAAAAGGTAAAAGTGTAGAGATATAATGTTCCATGTTTCGTCCTCCTGAAAGAAGGAAGTAGAGCAGCATAATGGCAACAGCTACATTGACAAAAAAGTCACTCACTCCGCTCATGATGGATTGGCCGATAGCCGGAATTTGTCCGGCTATAAGGGAAAGAGTGCTTTCAGACAGGACATTGAAGCCAGTTTTTTCTTTGATGAAGCTGATCATGGCAAAGGCGGGGCGAAGCAGTTCTCTCGGATTAATGTCAATACTGGTAATCTCAGATATCAGTAGCCATCCCATCAGGCTGATAGGAATGACGATGAATAATAGAGTACCTATGGTAACGGTCCAAACCGCCCGGCTGTAAGACATCTTTTCTGACAGTCGGAATGTAGCTTTTCGCAGTAACAAATAAAGGGTAAATGCTCCTAGAATGCCATTCATAAAAGGCTGTGCCTGTTGGAACAGGATATATCCTAAAAATAGGATTAGGGTAATGAGGGAATATTTCCAGTATAATTCTTTCATAACAGGTTTAATTTAAAATAGTTTGATGATGCATGATTCAAAAGTACATTCTTTTTTGATTATATTGGTCTGTTTGGTCGGCTTTTTTTGCTTTGGATATAAAAATATTCTCAAAGAGTTTTTTCGTTCTGTATAAAAAGGAATATTGTTTGATTTTGATAATAGAGTTATAGATATGAATTCCATCAAGTTATTTTTGGAGGAGCATGCCGAACCGAAATATGCTGTATTTTCTGCTTCTCTTTTGAATGATTCCATTCCGGTAATGGGGGTACGCTTGCCTTGTCTTCGGAAATATGCTCGCGAATTAATTAAAAATAAATCATGGTATTGTTTGTGGGAGGAGGAGTGCGAGTCTGTTTTTGAACTGACTTTATTGAAAGGGCTTACTTTTGCCGAAGCACCTATGACTGATGTTGAACGCTGGGAATACATTGACCGTTATATACCTTTGATTACCAATTGGTCCTTGTGTGATTCGGTATGTGTATCACTTCGTTTTGTACGTCATCAGCCTGAAGAGGCCTGGAACAGACTGCGACGATATTGGTCGTCTGAGCATGAGTTCGCTCAGCGGTTTGGGATTGTGATGCTGTTGGATCATTTTTTGACAGAAGCATATAAAGATCGTACTCTGGCTGTTTTGGCTTGGATTCGTCCGGCCGGATATTATGCCGAGATGGCAGTTGCCTGGGCTTTGTCTGTCGCTTTTGTTTCTTTTCCTGAACAGGTGTATGAAATACTTCAGAATGGAGATTTGCAGAAAAATGTCTTGCAGATGACATTACGGAAGATTCTTGAATCACGGCGTGTATCCCCATTGTGGAAAGAACGGGTCAGAGTGTTGAGGAATTCGACAGTTTTCTAACCCTTTTCTTTCGGTGCTCTTGTAATAAAGTGATCAGATCATGGAATAGGAATAAGACCCAAAACATACAAAAGAAGCATACTCCTTGAATGGCATTGTCCATCCCCAGAGGCGCAAATGGAACTGTACATACAGAAAAAAGCAGGCAATAAGATAATAGCTTGTGTTCCTTGAAAATAGGCCACAGGCGTCTTCTGCGTCTTCGGGAAACCAAATAGTATAGGCTTAGCAAGGTGGCGAAAATAAAGACCTTGGTTTCCCAAAGTTGTGTGAATGCGGTAGCTGTTTGAGATGACAGAACCTGAAAATTTCCGAAAGAGGACCATGACAGATATTCCGAATGGAGCAAGGATAGGGTTGTTCCAATCGCAAATCCGATAACCATTGGCCAGCAGGCCAGACCAAAGAATCTTTTTCTTTGTAAATAAGACAGCAGAAGAAAACTAAGACAAAGAGGTATGGTGATACCATCGTGGGTATAACTGCAGAAGATACCCATCAACAGCATAATAAAATATCCGTATTTGAAATTTTTGCTCTCTATACGATGGTATTGAGATATGAAAAACGGTACGATACAAACAGAAATGAGTTCTATCACAGCTTGTTCATCACGTGAAAAAAACATATAGGAGTTTGGACAAAAGAGCAAAGTAAATATGGCCGTTCCGATAATTCCTGTATGGGTAGCTGAAGTGCCGGATATCTGTCCTACAAGAAACACGAGTAAGGTCAATAATAAAGCACTGACTGTATTGATCAGTTCGGGTTGCCAGATATAGCCACCGGTTTTCGGGATGAATGTCAAGAGGGAAAATATGCCGATAAACAATAAAAAATATGTAAAAATGATTTTCATGAGTTTGTTTGCAATTGCAAGGAAGATTGTTTAATGCATGTTTATTTGATTGCAAAAATACGGATTTATTTCTATTTTTGCTTGATTTATTTTGTTTTTAAAGAAAAAAGATATGAGTTTACTGAAGAGATTTAAAGGGATTGCGATTCTGTTCGGGATCCTTTTTTTGCCGCTCAAAGGATGGGCCGATAATCGAAACGTATTATGCCCGGTTTCTTTTGAAAATATATATATAGATGATTTCTTTTGGTATTATCAGTTTCATGCACAACAGCAGAATAGTTTGCCTTCTATTTGGAACCGATTGAAGGTGCAGGGGTTCTTTGAAGGGAGATATCAAAAGCGGGATTTGGAGGATGCCGATTTGTACCAGCTGTTGGAAACGATGTCATATATTAATTTCGTGGAACCAGATTCTTTGCTTTGGGAAAGATTGGATACTTTAGCTTCGTTAGTCCCGCATGAACTGGCTGTAAACACAAACTGTTCGTGGTTAAAATATCCTCGAAAAGAATCACATCCTTTGTACTATCAGCTTGCCGCGTTTTATCGTGCGGCTTTGGCATATACCCGTTCTGGAGGACAAAGAGATTTGTTGCATTGGGCATTACAGAATGCGGAACAACTAAGTCGGTACATTGTGGAAAATCCTAAGAAAATAAGGACAAAGGACTTGCATCCGAATATGGTGCTTGCATTAGGGGATCTGTATGTACTGACCAATAATAAGCTTTTGTTACAGGCCGCTGAAGTGATGTTGCGTGAAATGAGTTCTGAGAATTGGGGTAAAGAGCAGGGATATTATTATGCGGCACAGGCTTGGTCTAGTGCTTTGAATGGGCAGAATGGCGTCTTGAAGGAAAATCATAATCTTTGGAAAAAAGCAGTAAATCAGACGATGCGGGTTACTGGCGGCTTCTCTGTTCATGATACGTTACCGGTAACTCAAATAGACTTGTTGGAAACGATTGCGAACATGGAGTGGTGTTTCAGATTATACGCTGCAACGTGTGATCCCCGGTGCATGGAGTTATATGAAAGAATTCTTTATAATGAGTTGCGTGCCGCTGTTCCTTATCATGGAAATTACGTAGCCCATGATTTGACGGTAGGCCTTGAAAATAATTTGATGCGAGACCCTATTGACGAGGTCCCTATGGGAAAACTGATTCCCTTGCTACGTAATATTGCGGTTCTTCCTGATTATTATTATGCTACGTATCAGGATACTTGCATCTATATAAATCAATACTTTCGAGGAGAAGTGCGGATTAAAAACAAAAAACTGGATTTAAAACTGAGCGCAATGAGTTCGATGCCTTGGGAAGGGGGATATTATATAGATGTCTTGAGTGAACAGCCTCAGTCTTGTACTTTTTATTTGAGAGTGCCGGCCTGGATGACTGATGATTGTTTGGAAGACTTGGGGCGTTATCGATTTATTCCAGTAAAGAAACATCTACGTTTTGTTGTTAATGGAAAAGAACTGCCAATTGATATTGAGAATGGTTTCCTGAAAGTTTCTGGGACATGGAAGAAAAATGATCGGATTTTGTTTGATTTTCTTTCTTCCGTCCGTAAAATTGTTCCCAAAGAGTCTACAGAATATGATACCATGCAAGTTGCTTATCAGCGGGCTCCATTTGTTTTTTGTCAAGAAGAACCTGATACAGTTTTTCAGAAACACCAACAGACGGCTGTTTGTCTTACAGAAGGGTTGGCTGCAAGATTTGCTTTGGGACTGATGGGAGGTGTACAGACTTTAGAAGGAAAGTTGTATTATTTGAAGGAAGATTCTTTGCAAAGTGATGCTATATTGCTGACACCCTTCTTTGCAAAAGGACAGCGTGGCAGAATGAATACAAAAATATGGTTTCCATATTTTATAAAGAATAACGGGAGGTGACATTTTGTCAGTGTGTCGTGCTTTGGCATGCTTTTCGTATTATATATAGTGAATTTGTTATTCAATAAATATTAAGAATATAACTAATAAAACAATATTATTATGAGCATTAAACCATTAGCAGACCGCGTTCTGATTGAACCCGCTCCAGCAGAAACAAAGACAGTCGGTGGAATTATTATTCCGGATACAGCAAAAGAAAAACCATTGCAAGGTAAGGTGGTAGCTGTAGGTGCAGGTACCAAAGACGAAGAAATGGTATTGAAAGTGGGTGATGAAGTGTTGTATGGCAAGTATGCCGGCACTGAAATCGAGCATGAAGGTAACAAATATCTGATTATGCGCCAAAGTGATGTGGTTGCAATTCTTGCTTAATATTTTTATTGTTGAATCATTTTAAACAGAAAAGAAAATGGCTAAAGATATTAAATTCAATATAGAGGCCCGCGAGTTGATGAAACAGGGTGTAGATCAGTTGGCAAATGCTGTAAAGGTGACTCTGGGCCCGAAAGGTCGTAACGTAATTATTGAGAAGAAGTTCGGTGCTCCTCATATTACCAAGGATGGTGTGAGCGTGGCTAAAGAAATCGAGTTGTCAGATGCATTTCAGAATGCAGGTGCACAGTTGGTAAAGAGCGTTGCCAGCAAGACTGGTGATGATGCCGGCGATGGTACAACTACAGCAACCGTATTGGCACAGAGCATCGTAAGCGTTGGTTTGAAGAACGTGGCTGCCGGCGCTAACCCAATGGACTTGAAGCGCGGTATCGACAAGGCTGTTGCCAAGGTCGTTGAGAACATTAAGGCTCAGGCTGAGCAGGTTGGTGACGACTACAGCAAGATTGAACAAGTGGCTACCGTCAGCGCAAACAATGATCCTGAAATCGGTAAGTTGCTGGCTGAGGCTATGAAGAAAGTAAGCAAGGATGGTGTGATCACTATCGAGGAGGCTAAGGGACGTGATACAACTATCGGTGTGGTAGAAGGTATGCAGTTCGACCGCGGTTATCTGTCAGCTTACTTCGTAACAGATACTGAGAAGATGGAATGTGTTATGGAGAATCCATACATTCTGATCTATGACAAGAAAATCTCTAACTTGAAGGATTTCTTGCCTATCTTGGAACCGGCCGTACAGAGCGGACGTCCTCTGTTGGTCATCGCAGAAGATGTTGAAAGCGAGGCTTTGACTACTTTGGTTGTAAACCGTCTGCGCAGCCAGTTGAAGATTTGTGCTGTGAAGGCTCCTGGTTTCGGCGACCGTCGCAAAGCCATGCTGGAAGATATCGCTGTTTTGACTGGTGGTGTTGTAATCAGCGAAGAGAAGGGCTTGAAGCTGGAACAGGCTACTTTGGAGATGTTGGGATCTTGCGATAAGGTAGTTGTTTCAAAAGACAATACTACGATTGTAAACGGTCACGGTCAGGCTGAACTGATCAAGGATCGTGTGAATGTAATCAAGAATGAGATTGCCAATACAACCAGCGATTACGATAAAGAGAAATTGCAGGAGCGTCTGGCTAAGCTGAGTGGTGGTGTAGCTGTTCTTTACGTTGGTGCGCCAAGCGAAGTGGAAATGAAAGAGAAGAAGGATCGTGTAGACGATGCTCTTTGCGCAACTCGTGCTGCTATCGAAGAGGGTATTATCCCTGGTGGTGGTGTCGCTTACATTCGTGCAATCTCTGCTTTGGAGGGCTTGAAAGGTGCAAATGCCGATGAGACAACAGGTATCAACATCGTAAAACGTGCCATTGAAGAGCCATTGCGTCAGATTGTTGAGAACGCAGGTTTGGAAGGTTCTGTAGTTGTTGAGAAGGTTCGTCAAGGTGAAAATGACTTTGGTTATAATGCCCGTGAAGATAAGTACGAGAACATGAAGGCAAGCGGTATCATTGATCCGGCTAAGGTTACTCGTGTTGCTTTGGAGAATGCGGCATCTATTGCCGGTATGTTTCTGACTACAGAGTGTGTCATCTGTGAGAAGAAAGAAGATAAGCCTGAATTGCCTATGGGAGCCCCGGGTATGGGCGGCATGGGTGGCATGATGTAAAATTATTCCACAAATACATATAAATAGATAAAAGAAGCAATTGCCAAGTTTATTGGTGATTGCTTCTTTTTTTAGGTACAGAAATAAACTTGAAAATATTATTGTCTTTTCTTTTTAACGGGAATATGGGTTACTTTTCATATTCATGTATCATTAAGAAATAAACTTGTTGTTTTATTCTTTCTGAAGATTCTGAGACTGGGGATTTGGTAAGAATGATGATAGGTTTTATTTACGTTATGAAAAGAAAAATGTGATTATAAAGAATTCTTCTAAACAAGATTGTCTCCTTTAGACGACTTTCTTGTTTTTGAGAAAAGATAAAGAAAAATTGTATATTTTTGTACCTATGAATGATTCAAATGATAAAAGAGTAAGTGTTTCAGGGCCAATAGCAAAAGAGATGTTAAAGGAACTATTGGCTAATGACTATCTGCTGAAGGATGAAGAGGTTATAGAATTACTTAATTGGGCTCTTAAAAGGAACAAGGATTCAGTAATTAGACCTGCCTATAGTAAGATAGTGATTGACGAGCATTGTCGTATCTTTATGCCAGAATATAGTCATAAGGAAATAAAAATGCCTTATCTTCCGAAAACAGTTTATATCTTCTTTTTATTGTTTGAAAGTGGTTCTGAGTTTAAAAACTTATATAATTATATGGAACAACTTTATCATATCTATCAGGTTGTTTCTAAGGAAAAGAATTTGGAATCCGAGAAATTGAAACGGAGTTTGGAGAATTTGGTGGAACCTCTAAACAATCGTATTTATGAAATATGCTCTTTGATTCGTAGGGAATTGGCAGGAGTAGTTCCTGAAGAATTACTGGATGAATACACCATAACCGGAAAGTGGGGTGGTTTGCATCAGATTCGTTTAGAACGTTCATACGTTCAAATTCATGATAAGATTTTGGAGGACTATCAGCGGAAATTTGCTTCTTTTAGAACCTGATTTTATGAAAAAAGCTAGTTGAAGCATAGGGCCTTTTTTATATTCTTCGTTTTTTCTATCTTTACGCAACGAAATAAAGATCAGAAATATGAAGACAGTTTTATGGGTAATGGTTGGTTTTGTTGCTCTCTTGTTCTGTTGTTGCACAAAAGCGTACTACATTCCAACCAGAGAAAGAGTGGCCTGATACTGAAGGTAAACACATTAATGCACATGGTGGCGGCATCTTGAAAAAGGGAAAGGTGTATTATTGGTATGGTGAAAACCGTCCTGATGCCGGTGGTTCTATGAATACCGGGATTTCTGTGTATACATCACGAGATCTGATGAATTGGGAAAACCGGGGAATCGCTTTATCTGTATCCTCAGATACACTAAGTCCGATACAGGCTGGTTGCATTATGGAGCGTCCTAAGGTCGTGTATAACAGAAAAACCGGTAAGTACGTAATGCTTTTTCATCTGGAACTGAAAGGCCAAGGATATGCTGCCGCACAAGTCGGTTTTGCCGTTGCTGATCAGCCTGAAGGTCCTTTCCGCTTTTTACGTGGACTACGCCCCAATGCCGGTTTATGGCCAGTTGATTTTTCCAAGAATGATATTGAAGAGGCTTGTGCCTTGGATCCGTTCAGATATTCAAACTGGTGGACTCCCGAATGGCGCGAAGCTGTTAAAAAAGGTCTGTTCCTGGCACGCGATTTGAAAGGAGGGCAGATGAGTCGTGATATGACGGTTTATGTTGACGAAGACGGAACTGCTTATCATTTGTTTTCTTCGGAAGAAAATCTCACGTTACATTTGGCTGAACTTACTGAAGATTATTTGGATTACACGGGAAAATATATTCGTATTGCACCCGGAGGGCAGAATGAGGCACCGGCTTTGTTTAAGAGAGATGGAAAGTACTGGCTGATTACCAGCGGTTGCACAGGTTGGGCTCCCAATGAGGCCAGGATGTATGTTGCAGACTCTCTTTGGGGAGAATGGAAACAGTTGCCTAATCCTTTTGTTGGAGAGAATGCGAAGAAAACGTTTAACGGTCAGAGCACATTTATTTTGCCGTATAAGAATCAAGGATTCATATTTATGGGAGATATTTGGAATCCAAAAAGTTTGAGCTCTTCCCGCTATCTTTGGTTACCGATTCAGTTTCAGAAGGATGGAACCCCTGTGATACCTTACCGTGAAGAATGGACGCTGAAAGATCTGATGAAATAAATATCAGCCCCCTGGAGTTTGCAAGAAAACAACTTCAGGGGGCTGATATTTAAGAAACAGTATTTCTCTTAGTTCTTAAAATATTTCTTCATACCTTCGGAATATTCACTGATAAAGTTTCCTTTTTCATCGGCATAAATGAAATAATATTCGAGTTCTGGGTGAGAGGTAATGAATTTCTTGGCTTTTTCACGCCCCATAGCCATGAAAGCTGTAGCGAAACCATCAGCGTTAGTGCCATCGGGAGCGATTACGGTGGCACTTAGGATATCGCCATCTGCAGGATAACCGGTTTTAGGATTGATGGTATGCGCATATTTTTTCCCGTCCTTGATATAGAAATTTCGATAATTTCCCGAAGTAGCTACACCCGTTTTCTGGGGCAATTGAATAATCTGCTGAATTTCCTGATTTACTCCTAAAGTATCATCTACCGGTTTGTTGATACCGATAGTCCACGGATTGCCTTTCGGATTCTTGCCACTGGCCATGACTTCACCACCTATATCTACCAGATAATCCTTAATGCCATGTCTTTCCAGCAGCTCGGCAATCAGATCACACAAGTATCCGTCACCGATTGCAGAAAAGTTTAACAAGATGCGCGGATCCTCTTTAACGACTTGATTTCCTTGAATCTGAACTTTATTATATCCTACAAATTCTTTCAGACTGTCTATTTCCGCCTGATTAACGGCGCCCATGTTCTTAAAACCGAATCCCCATAGATTAATCAGCGGTGCACAAGTTACATCAAACATACCGTCTGTAGCCTCTGATATTTTCGTACAGCTGTTAAAGGCTCTTGTAAACAGACTGTCTACCTCCATATTGCTATTGTTGTTTACAGCACTGATGATGGATGTAGAATCAAAAGGATTGATGGCATGATGATAAGCCTGGATCATGGCATTGATCTCTTTATCGAGCGGTTCCTTATATAGATATTTTATACGATAATATGTATGTGTACTGCCTTCGGTTATTTGATAGGTCGCCGGTTTCTCGCAACCGGTTAGGAAGAATACGGCTAACGGAAGTAAAGCCAATAACGTGATAATTTTTTTCATACGTTTTTATTTAGAAATAATGTTTTAATACTCGTTGGCGGAATTAAATTAGCGCATATTTAACTCTACCAATGGGTTTCTCATTTTTATAGTTAATATATTGCA
>CALUIU010000035.1 GCA_944320795.1 Candidatus Paraprevotella stercoravium
AACTTGAGCCTCTTGTCGGATTCGAACCAACGACCCCGAGATTACAAATCACGTGCTCTGGCCAACTGAGCTAAAGAGGCAAGCTTTGCAACCGCTTTCGCAGTAGCGTTTCTTAAACGGTTGCAAAGTTAGGTGTTTTTTTTATATCACCAAAACTTTCTGCAAGTTTTTTCAGCGATTTTTCTGTTTTTCCTTTAATTTCTCCAATTGTCGTATCAAAGCATCTACACATACGTCAACCGCTTCCTCAAAAGTATCACAAACTTTTTCAGAGAAAAGTTCCGCATTAGTAGCCAACACCTTTATTGACGCCTCCTTATTTAAGGAAGTCTCAGGCTTCACGACCTTTAATGACACCTCTACCTTTCTTATTTCGTCATTGAATTTTTCCAATTTTGCAACTTTCTTCTCTATAAACTCGTGCAATTTTGCAGTAGCGTCAAAATGAATCGCTTGAATTCTAACGTCCATAATCACCTCCATTTTTTATGCTCTAGGGTGAGCTTGTTTATAAACCTTTTTCAATTCCTCAAAAGTCGTATGGGTATAAATCTCTGTCGTAGACAAACTTTCATGCCCCAACAACTCCTTTACGGACTCTAAATCTGCATCATGATTCAACATAACCGTGGCAAAGGTATGTCGCAAAACGTGAGGGCTCCGTTTTTTAAGAGTTGTGACTTGTGCCAGATAGAACCGCACTTTCTCAGCCACCCAATTATTTGATGCTCTCACGCCACGCCCGGAAACCAGAAATGCCGACACATTACGATCATCCTCCACGATCCGACTACGCAGATCAAGATATTGTTGTATCAAGCGGCGCAAGTCATCTCCAAACGGAATCAACCGCACCTTATTTCTTTTTCCGAGAACCCGGATTTGCATTCGCGCCAAATCCACATCTTCCAGATCAAGCCCTGCCAATTCCGACAAACGAACTCCCGTCTGATAGAACATGGATAAGATCAGGCGATCACGCACTCCGTCAAAATCACGAGAAAAACTTTCCTCATCGAGCAAGCGTTCCATCTCAGCCTCTCTTACGAAATAAGGTAAAGGCTTTTTCTTTTTAGGACCGCTCAACAGATGTGTCGGATCTTTCTCAAGGAGGTGACGTTTTAAAGCAAACTTATAAAAAGATCTCAATGCGCTCAAGCGCCTGTTTACCGAGGTCTCTTTATGCCCCTGCTCCATCATGGCCACCATCCATTGACGGATTATATCCGAATCGACATGCTCCCATGTCAGCGAATCATCCATATTCCGACAAAACTCCTCAAAGGAATTCAAATCGTCTCGATAACTGCGCAATGTACGGGGTGAATAATTCCGCTCGTACGCCAAATAATCAAGAAAAGAATCTTTCAGATTCATGGTTTATGTTCAATTACCTTACGGCAACGAATTTAAGAATAAAAAATAACAGTTGCAAGAAAAAATCAAATAAATTATTCCTCTACACGCTGCATTTTCTGAACGTAAACTGCACGTTCCTTTGCAAGTCTCTTAAGTACAGAAGGTTTGTCAAACTGCTGTCTGCTTCTCAATTCCTTAACAACACCAGTTTTCTCAAATTTTCTCTTGAACTTCTTCAAAGCTCTTTCGATGTTCTCTCCTTCTTTTACAGGTACTACGATCATACTTTTCTTTAATAATTAATTGGTTAATAATATTTTTGCAAAATGCGGTGCAAAAATAAGCAATGTTTTCCGTTCGAACAAAAAAAAGTACATTTTTCTATCAAACAGCAATAAAAAAGGTGCATACAGCACTGTATGCACCTTAATTTATCTTTCTACAAGACCTGAATTACAAGTTTGGGTTGATCTTGCTCCACTCAGAAATAGCAGGAACGATGTTCAGAGTTACCAACTCATCACGCATCTTGCACAAGTGAGCGTAGCTGGCATCCAACTTAGCAACTTCCTCTTCAGTACCAGTTGGAACTGTGTAGTGGCAACCAGTTGCGTCCAAAGTTGTGTTCATAGCCATCATAATGTGGTTGTACTTGTCAGTCTGTACATAGGTACCAGCAGGCCAACGGAATGCCTCACCACCCATAGCAGCACGAATCATTTCTACTGACAGGTAAGAAGGGCTCTGGAATGAAGAACGTCCACGCAACTCGATGATCTTGGTACCACCCTTAGTTACATCAACCTTCATCTGCTCCCACTCTTCTGCTGAGAACTCAGAAGTACCGATCAAGTCGTTCAATGGCTTGCCGTCGATTGTTACAGCTGAACCGAATACAGCCATCTGCTCACCATGACCACCGTAAGTAGCACTACCGGCAACCTTGTACTGAGGAACACCGAACTTCTTAGCCAAAGCGCTCTGCAAACGAGTTGAATCCAAAGCAGCCAGAGTAGTTACCTGTGATGGTTTCAAACCAGAGTACAGCAAAGTAACCAGACCAGTCAGGTCAGCAGGGTTGAAGATAATTACCACGTGCTTAACATCCGGGCAGTAAGTCTTGATGTCCTTACCCAACTGCTCAGCGATTTCGCAGTTACCCTTCAACAGGTCCTCACGGGTCATACCAGCCTTACGAGGAGCACCACCTGAAGAAATGATATATTTTGCATCCTTGAACGCCTCAGCTACATCAGTAGTTGCTGTAATATTCACTTTATCGAAACCGCTCTGACGCATTTCCTCAGCAACACCTTCTGGAGAGAATACATCGTAAAGGCACAAGTTTGTAGTCAAACCCATCATCAAAGCAGTCTGTGCCATATTTGAGCCGATCATACCGGCAGCACCTACAATAACCAATTTCTCGTTTGTCAAAAATTCCATAACTCTAAATTTTATGTTTAAACGTATTTTATAATACTTTTTTCCACAGGCAAATTTAAAGAAAAAGGTTCAGACTAACTAATTTAAAACGCGATTATTTTCCTTTTTGCACAATTATAATATACTTTTGCAAAACAGATATATCAAAAGAAAGATTCTATGACGACATTAATCCATAAAAGAGTTGAGCAGCTACGCTCGTTTCTTCAGGAAAGAGGCCTGAATGCATTCATTTTCCCAAGCACAGACCCACATCAGGGAGAGTATATCCCCGATCACTGGAAAACACGCACCTGGATATCCGGTTTTGACGGTTCTGCCGGAACGGCTATAGTCACCCTCGATGACGCGGCCTTGTGGACAGACTCACGCTACTTCCTCGCAGCCGGAGAACAACTGAAAAATACTCCTTTCTCTTTAATGAAAGAGCGCATCGAGGGCACACCGTCCATCACAGAATGGCTCGCACAGGTTCTGCCTGCCGGCAGTAAAGTCGGTATCGATCCCACGGTAAATGCTTACGGTGCCTATTTGTCTTGGAAAGAGGAGCTGAAACAAAACCAAATTGAACTGGTTCTGGCCGACGATCCGGCCGAAACATTATGGGAAGAGCGTCCGGCAGCTCCCACAGACACCATCAACATACAACCGGAAGAGTTCTGCGGAGAATCAGTGGCCTGCAAACTGAACAGAATCCGGGAAAAGATAAAGGACAACCGTGCCGAAGCCCTTTTACTTTCGGCTCTGGACGAAATTGCCTGGACTCTGAACTTACGCGGAACCGATATCCACTGCAATCCGGTATTCATCTCTTATCTTCTGATCACTCCGGAACAAGCCACCTTATTTATATATGGCAGCAAACTGACTCTGAACGTATCGGCATATTTAAAGGAGAATCGCATCAACATCCGCGAATATTCCGATATAGAAAGATTTTTGAAGGAGTTTTCGGGCAAAAGCATCATGCTTGATCTGATGAACACGAACTGCGCATTGGTAGAGGCTACACCGGCATCCTGTTCCATTGTCGACCGTCCGTCACCGGTGGCTCTGATGAAGGCCATCAAGAACGAAGCTGAAATCAAGGGATTCCGTAACGCCATGACACGCGACGGAGTTGCCATGGTGCATTTCCTGAAATGGATGGAAGAAGAAATGCCGCAAAGCACCATTACCGAAGTGAACCTCAGCAACCGCCTGGAAGCATTCCGTCGGGAACAATCTTTATATAAGGATATCAGTTTCGACACCATAGCCGCCTATGGTCCCCACGCGGCCATCGTACACTACGAACCTACCGTAGAAAGTGATATTCCTTTGGAGCGCAAAGGCCTGCTCCTACTGGATTCGGGCGCACAATATCAGGACGGAACGACCGATCTGACCCGTACCATCGCTTTAGGACCGGTAAGCGAAGAGGAAATGCGCGACTATACACTGGTGCTCAAAGGCCATATCGCACTGAGTTCGGCAATCTTCCCCGAAGGAACAACCGGCACTCAGCTGGACATCTGTGCCCGCTATGCCATGTGGCAGGAAGGCATCAATTATCTGCACGGCACGGGCCACGGCGTAGGCTCTTATCTGAATGTGCACGAGGGGCCTCATCAAATCAGAATGAATTTTGTGCCCACTCCCCTGCAAGCCGGCATGACTGTAACCGACGAGCCGGGTATTTACAAGGCCGGACGTCACGGTATCCGTATCGAAAACACCCTGCTGATCTGTGCAGACCGGGAAACCGAGTTCGGAAAATTCCTCCGCTTCGAACCGCTTACCCTCTGCCCGATTGACAAGACTCCAATATTAGTATCTCTGCTTGACGAAAAAGAAATCAACTGGATCAACAGTTATCATCAGGAAGTATATGAGCGCCTGTCGCCATTGCTCGATGAGGCACACCGCGACTGGCTGAAAGAAAAAACCGCACCAATCATCAAATAAAACAATGGGAATTATCAAAAAACTGAAGGGTATCACCCCGAAATTCGGAAAGAACTGCTATGTAGCCGAAGGAGCCTGCGTCATCGGCGACGTGACGATGGGCAATGATTGCAGCGTATGGTTCAATGCCGTGCTGCGCGGCGACGTGCATTTCATCAAAATAGGCAACCGTGTGAACATTCAGGACTGTTGCTGTCTGCACACACTCAGCGGCAAGGCTCCGGTCATCCTTGAGGACGATGTCACTGTCGGCCATCATGTCACCCTGCACGGATGCGTGGTTCATAAAAATACGCTGGTCGGCATGGGTTCCACCGTGCTCGACTTTGCGGAAATCGGTGAAGGCGCCATTGTAGCCGCCGGAGCTTTGGTACTTAAAAACACGGTAATCGGTCCCGGAGAATTATGGGGCGGTGTACCGGCACGCTTCATCAAGCAGGTAAATCCGGAACTGGCCGCCAGCCTGAACCAGAGTTATGCGCAGCATTATGTAGACAACATTCCGGTATACCGCGAAACGGACAAGAATCCCGGAAACACAACACACTGCTGTTATCCGGAAGCATCGCAAGACTAATCCCCCCAATCTTTCTTTCAAAACATCAGGACCAATCCGGGAAACGATCGGGAGCATCTTTTAAAAACATCGGGACCGTTTTTAAGGTCACATTCCGATAGGATAAAACAAAAATGAGTCTGATTCCCGTGGGGAATCAGACTCATTTGATTTTATAACCTTTATCCGTTTATTTCAACAGTTCCAAAGCTGTTCTCATTCTCTTCAAGGTTTCTTCCTTACCTAAGAATGCAGCCAGTTCATACATATCCGGACCCTTACCGGCACCAACCAGCACTACGCGCCATGGATTCCACGGCTTCTTGCCGTTAGTCTCTGCCCAAGTGTCAATCGTCTGCTTCAAAGCCTCAACCGAGAAGTCTTCCTGAGCCTCCAGTATCTGCAACAGCTCTGCCATGTCCTCAGCGGCCTGCTCGTTCCAGTTCTTCTTGATGAACTTGTCAGTCTTGTCAAACTGAGTAGGAGCGGTGAAGAAGAAATCACACAAAGGCCACAGATCCTTGATGAAATTGATCTTCTTCATCTTCATCATGCCAATCACAGCCTCCATCTGCTCCTCAGTAGCCTGAATACCGTTCTCCTGAAGAATCTTGGCAAACGCAGGAACCAGTTCCTTATTGTCCTTCATCAGGATATATTCACGGTTGAACCACATGCCCTTCACATAGTCGAACTTGGCACCGGCCTTGCTACACTTGGTAATGTCAAACAGGCGGATCATCTCGTCCATGGTCATAATTTCCTGGTCATTTCCCGGATTCCAGCCCAACAGAGCCAGGAAGTTAATGACAGCCTCAGGCAGATAACCGCTCTCACGATAGCCTGATGATACCTCTCCGGTCTTCGGATCGTGCCACTCCAACGGGAACACCGGGAAGCCCAGACGGTCACCGTCGCGCTTGCTCAGCTTACCCTTGCCGTCCGGTTTGAGCAACAGCGGCAGATGGGCAAAGGCCGGCATGGTGTCCGCCCAACCAAAGGCACGGTACAACAGCACGTGCAACGGAGCTGAAGGCAACCATTCCTCACCACGGATCACGTGAGTAACCTCCATCAGATGGTCGTCCACGATATTGGCCAAGTGGTAGGTTGGCAACTCATCGGCTGATTTATACAGCACCTTATCATCAAGAATGGTAGAGTTGATCACCACATCACCACGGATCATATCGTTTACATGCACGTCCTCATTCGGCTCAATCTTGAAACGGACCACATACTGCTTGCCGTCGGCAATCATCTGCTCCACTTCTTCCTTAGACAAAGTCAATGAATTGCGCATCATGCCACGGGTAGAGGCATCATACTGGAAGTTGGCAATCTCATTGCGCTTGGCATCCAGTTCCTCAGGAGTATCAAAAGCGATATAAGCCTTTCCTTCCTCCAACAGCTGGTTTACGTATTTTTTATAGATATCGCGGCGCTCAGACTGACGGTACGGACCATGATTTCCGCCAAAGCTCACTCCTTCGTCAAAGTGAATGCCCAACCATTTGAATGACTCAATAATATATTCTTCCGCACCCGGCACAAAACGAGTAGAGTCAGTATCCTCGATACGGAAAATCAACTCACCGCCATGCTGACGGGCAAACAGATAATTATACAGGGCAGTACGGACACCACCGATGTGTAACGCTCCCGTAGGACTCGGGGCGAAACGAACTCTTACTTTTCTTTCTGACATCATAATTAATTGATTCTTTTGCGCAAAATTAGTACTTTTTTTTCTAACCCACGTAATTTTTTCGTATTTTCGCCTAGATAACAAAAACAGTACAAAATGAACAAGTTTAACGAAAAGAAGAATCTGAACGCTCGAGATATCTTTTACCGCATTTGTGTAGGCATAGCCGCCATCCTTTTGGTAGTCTATTTCATGCCCCGCGAAGGACGCTCTGCCTATCAATTTGATCTAGGACGTCCCTGGAGATATAGTCAGCTGATTGCAACCTTTGATTTTCCAATCTATAAAAGTGATAATGTCATCCAAAAGGAACAAGACAGCGTTATGAAGCTGTTTGAGCCATATTTCGAAATCAATCAATCTGTTAAAGAAGAACAGATTGCTAGATTCCGTAAGGATTTCACACAAATGGAGAAAAATGGTATCCCTTATTATTACAAAGGATATATCGAACAAAAATTGCATATTCTATATGAGAAGGGTATTGTACAACCCGATGATTATAACCGTCTCACAGAGGATAGTATCAATGCCATCCGTATTTTCACCGCAAACCAATCTGTCATACGTCCCATCAAAGAAATTTATTCTCATAAAAGCGCATATAAATTCTTCTTTGAGACAGATGATACAACACGTTATGATCGTCTCAAACTTCAAAAGTGCAACCTGGACCGCTATATTGTTTCTAATCTGCTTTTTGATCAGAAAAAATCAGAAGAGCAGAAAAAAGATCTGCTCAATTCCATATCTTATGCCAGTGGCATGGTGATGAGCGGACAGAAAATCATTGACAGAGGAGATATCGTGACCCAAAACACATACAATATTCTAGCTTCCTACCTCAAAGAATCGCAACAACGAATCGACTCATCCAAACAAGATGCATATCTCCTATTTGGACAGATTCTGTGTGTGACTATGATATTCTCTTGCATGATGCTTTACTTCTCCTTATTCCGTAAAGATTATCTTGAAAAAGGAAAAAGTGTCTTGTTATTACTTACTCTCGTTGTCATCTTTCCGATCCTTTCTTCTGTTCTAGTAACCCAGAACTTATTCAGTGTATACCTGATACCTTTCACAATGGCACCAATTTTTATCCGAGTATTCATGGACTCACGTACTGCATTTGTAATGCATGCCATTATTATCTTACTGTGTGCCGTTTCCCTAAAATATCCCTATGAATTTGTAGCGACCCAGCTTGTTGCCGGAATGGTTGCTATATACAGTCTTCGGGAACTATCACAAAGGAGCCAGTTACTTCGCACGGCTCTTATCGTAACAGTCACTTCTTTAGCATTCTATTTCAGTTTAGATATGATGCACGAAAAAAATCTGAACAACTTGGAATATAATATATATATTTATCTGATAATCAATGGAGTTTTACTTCTATTCGCCTATCCGCTAATGTTCTTGATTGAGAAACTCTTTGGTTTCACATCAAATGTCACATTGGTAGAACTTTCCAATATCAATAATGAACTGATGCGACGCATGTCTGAAGTAGCCCCTGGAACCTTTCAACACTCTATGCAAGTAGCCAATTTAGCGACGGAAGTTGCTAATAAAATTAATGCAAAAGGCCAGTTGGTACGTACAGGAGCCATGTATCACGACATCGGCAAGATTAAAAATCCAGCCTATTTCACAGAAAATCAAAACGGAGTAAACCCACACGATCAGCTTAGCCTCATAGAAAGTGCCCGTATCATCATTAATCATATTCCAGATGGAATGAAACTGGCTGATAAATACAACTTGCCGGAAGTTATTAAAGGCTTTATTGCCACACACCATGGTAAAGGAAAAACAAAATATTTTTATATATCCTATAAAAATAAATATCCGGATGAAGAAATAGATGAAAGCCTGTTTACTTATCCTGGTCCGAATCCTCAAACAAAAGAACAAGCCATACTCATGATGGCTGATGCCGTAGAAGCATCTTCCAGAAGCCTGAAAGATTACACCGAAGAAAGTATCAGTAATCTGGTAGATGCCATCATTGATGCGCAGATTATGGACGGCGCCTTTACCAACTGTCCGATTACCTTTCAAGATATTACAACCGCCAAAGAAGTATTCAAGGAAAAACTGAAGACGATTTATCACACGCGCATCAGTTATCCGGAATTAAACAAAAAGGAAGATTCAAATGAAAAAGGAAACAAAGAAGCAACTCATTGAATGGGCAGACCATTATGAAACAGAAGCTTTCATCACCGGAGATCCTATTCAGTTTCCGCATCGCTTCTTCCACAAACAGGATATTGAGATTGTCAGCCTTCTGACGGCGTGGATTAGTTTTGGAAACCGGAAAATGATTTGCCAAAAAGCAGAAGAACTGGTTTCTCTATTAGGGAAACGCCCACTGGAATACGTGTACAGTAAAAAGTGGGAAACCGACTTCCCGGCAAATGACAACAAGAGTTTTTATCGGACCTGTCCCAAAAAACAAATGTTTTGGCTTTTCAAGAAATTATATCATGTATATGAACAACATGAATCTCTTGAAGAGCACCTGCTATCTTCCATTGAAGGTACACCTCGAGAACGTCTGTGCAACTGGCTTGGGGTCAGCAACAAAAGTCCACAAAAGAAATTGAATATGTTTCTTCGATGGATGGTACGGAAAAACTCTCCGGTAGACTTTGGACTTTGGACTGGAATGCAAGCAAGAGACCTGATCATCCCACTGGATACTCATGTAAACCGAATGGCCTTTGAACTCAAAATGACAGACAAAGAAACCTATTCCCTACAACAGGCTCTCAGAATCACGAGAAGTCTTAATGAAGTATTCCCCAATGATCCTTGCAAGGGAGATTTTGCCTTATTCGGCTATGGGGTAGAGCACAAACAGTGAACATTATAACGGGTCTACATCAAAATAGAGTTGCACACTGCCATATCGCCTCTCAGAAAGGAGCTGCCTGCAGGTACTCAGAAGTACTTGTCTAACCTTAGTCATTGACGCAGAATTCTCTAACTTCAGAACAATCTTTCGAACATAAAGCGCTTGTACGCGTGCTACCGGGGGGGCATCTGGACCTAAAACCCGATCACCAAATACTTGACGCATACGATAGGCAAGATCCTCCGCAAAAGCATTTAACGACTGTTCTTGTCTATGTTTCAGAAACACATAGATCAAATGACAAAACGGAGGATAAAAGAATGTCTTACGCTCCTGCATCTGACACAAATAATGAGTCAGATAATCATGATGTACGACTTGTGACACTACAGGAAGCTCCGGATTGCGTGTTTGCAACAGTACAATTCCTTGTACATCCCTCCGACCGGCTCGGCCTGCAACCTGAGCCATCATCTGAAAAGCCCGTTCATAACTTCTGAAATCCGGAATATTCAGCATTCCGTCTGCATCTAAAATACCCACTAAGCGCACTCGGTCAAAATCCAACCCTTTACTGACCATTTGGGTTCCAATCAAAATATCAGTCTGCCCTGTCTCAAAATCAGCTAAAATTCTCTCATAAGACTGACGAGTGCGTGTAGTATCCAGATCCATTCTTGAAACAACAGCATTTGGGAAACGGCTATGAATTTCGTCTTCAATTTTTTCTGTCCCATAACCTTTCTGACGCAAAACTTTACTTCCGCATGAAGGACAGGATACCGGAACCGGAGAAGAAAAGCCACAATAGTGACAAGTCAATGCATTCAACCTCTTATGATAGGTCAGACTCACATCACAATGCATACACTTTGATATCCAGCCACATTCTGTACACTGTACAATAGGGGCAAATCCCCGACGGTTTTGAAACAGTATAACCTGTTCGTCATTCTCCAAGGCCTCGCCTATAGCTTGCAGCATAGGTGGGGAAAAAGGCCCCTTCATCAGTTTTTTCTTCGACCACTCTTTCGTATCAATAATTCTCACTTCCGGCAAAGCGACTTGAGTATAGCGAGTATGAAGGTTTACCAAAGCATATTTTCCGGAGCGAGCATGATAATAACTTTCAAAAGAAGGGGTTGCCGTTCCTAACAATGTATGTGCTCCATAATAGGAAGCCAATACTAAAGCTACATTGCGTGCATGATAACGAGGAGCCGGATCCTGCTGTTTATAACTGGGTTCATGCTCTTCGTCTACAATCACCAAGCCTAACTTCTGAAAGGGAAGGAAAACAGAAGAACGGACACCTACGATAACATCGTAAGTATCCATAGAAAGCTGTTTCTTCCAAATTTCAACCCGTTCGGCATCTGATATCCTCGAATGATAAACACCCAGACGCTTTCCAAACACACGACGCAAACGCTCAGTAAGCTGAGTGGTCAACAAAATCTCTGGTAAAAGGAAAAGTACCTGTTTCCCCTGATCCAAATATTGTTGAATCAAATGGATATAGACTTCTGTTTTTCCGCTGGAAGTAACACCATGCAGCAAACAGACTTCCTTTTCCGTAAATGCTTGTTGAATCTCCTGTAATGCAATATTCTGCTCTTGAGAAAGAGAAGATGCACCTTGCAATGAAGTCTCATTCTGAACCAAACGCCCTACTTCATCCGTGTATAGTTCTAAGATTCCACGCTTAACCAACGCCTGCAAAACAGAAGAAGCGGCACCTATATAACGAAGTAGCTCTGAGCGTGATACCGGTTTTATTTGCCTTTCGGATGTCTCTTGTATCACCTCTAGCCAACCGCTGATCTCAAGAAAAGCCAATAGAAGTTGCCTTTGCTTTTCCGCCCTGTTCAACAAGCCCAAAGCTTGATGCAATGCCTGTTCATCACGATATTCCGGAGATAATGTGACAAAAGTATCCAAGCGGGGACGATAACCGGACCGAATTTCCTCTTTGACAGAAATTAGCCTACTCTCTAGCATATAACGTACAAAAGGCAAAACAGAATATGCCCCAACCTTCTTCTGTAATTGTGATACAGTAAGGCCGGAAGTTTGTAATAAAATATTCCAGATCTGCAGAATCTCTTTCTGACAAAAATCCTCGGGTAATACCTCCACCTGACGCACCACAATGGTCTCACTCTCCAACTTCAGTCCTGACGGGAGAGCTGCCTTGAAGACCTCACCGGGAGCACAAAGATAGTATTCAGCAATCCAATGCCATAACTTATGCTGAAAAGGAAGCAATATCGGCTTATCATCCAATTGCTCTGCAATCTGCTTTATCTCAAATCCGGATGGTTCATCATCATGCAGACAATCTACAATGGCCGTATAGTACTTTCTCGCTCCAAAAGGCACGATTACGCGCTCACCAATCCGAAGAGTCATACCCTCAGGGATGCGATAAGAAAAAGTTGCATTTAAAGGCAAAGGTAAAATCACATCAGCAAATCTACACATACAAATGATTTTAAATTAAAAAAATCCCGACTCTTCAGTTTGGAGAAGAATCGGGACTCTTTATCATCTTTCTCAAAAAGCCCTACGGCAATACTGTTTTACAAGATTAGAACATACAAGCTAAGCGCACTTGCCAAGTATTGTTTTTCAGTTTGGCAGTTGTAGCCGCATCATACAGGTTCTCTACCTCACCCGTCTTTCCCAAAGCTATATTATAAGTGACTCCAACCTGCAAGACTTTCAAAGCATTCACTCCAACACCTACATTCCAACTGAAACTTGACGCTTCCAAAGAACCGTACTGCTCATCATCAGAATACAACGACTTCTTTCCTAAATTCCAGCTGTATTGTGGACCTGTTGATACATAAACTCCTATCAGACTACTGAAGCCAATATTATATTTAAAATTGATAGGAAGATCCAAACATGGCATATCCTGTTTGATAGTAGCCGTTTCACCAAGTTCATTTTGTGAATCTACTTGTAAATATTTCTGCGAATACAGCAGTGCTCCGTCAATTGCAAAACCAACAACTGGCACAGAAAATTGCACTTTAGGACCGATAAACCAACCGGTACGATTCTTGGCATTAAAATGATCTACACTGACTTTACTTGCGTTTAAACCGCCTTCTACACCAAATTTAAACTGGGCACTCGCCGGTAGCGCACAGCACGAAGCCATTATCGCTACGAATAAAACCTTCAACTTTTTCATATAAATCCTTTTATGGTTCGATTCGCAAATATAATTAAAATTTTACAAAGTACGTATTTTTCTTATTTTTATCTTCTCTGCCGCCTTACAGAAACTCTTGGTGCCGATGAAGAGGATGCTTTTTCAGCCTTTGGAGTCGATTTCTTGGTCGTGGTCTTACGTCGCGTTGAACGCGATACTTTCTTCTCCTTTTTATCTTCGGCGAGAACCTTATTCTGAACGGAATCCACAGAATCTTTAGGCTGCTCCAAATTTCCCCATACGAATTTCTCCACATCAACCAACTCCTGCTCTATACGCTTCTGCTCTTTTGCCAAGGCACTGTCAGTCTTACAATAATTAGCCAAAGCCAATCCCTGAAGATTTGTTGTCTTGTAAATCTTACCATCATAACGGTTCATGGCAAAATAATCATCGGCTGTCATATTAGACACATTATTATAATTGCTACTCATCATAGCATGTCGGGCAAAATAAGAAGCTACATCCCTATATTTCACCCAAAACAACGGATATGGAGTTGCCGCATCACCGAACTCATCATCACGCACCATTACCGGACAGATAGCCGTAACCTTCTTATGAAACGAGGATGTACGTTGGTCAAAATAAACACTTTCCTTAAGGTACATACGTTTCACCTCGCGAGAAGGAATATCACTGTTATTGACCATAATCCGGTTTTCATTCATTTCATAGTAGATCTGATATTTCTCCAAAAAGTCCTTGGGTTCTATCTTATCTTTATCTGCAAAAGACTCGTTACCATCAAGACCATATTCATAAACGGTAATCTTACCGTCAAGCATCAGACGAAACATCAGGGTAAACAGATTTATATCACGCCCCTGTGGCTCAACAGGATAATAAAGCGGAGCGTTCTTATCCACAGTCAAATCCAGCTGACGGTATATATCCCGCTTCCAGACCATATCGTCGGGCACGTCCGTTGCAGCCGGAAACTGCAAGGAAGCACGGTCTGTAACCTGCTTTCGCTCCGTTACAGCCACTCTTCTTTTCTGTGGCTGGGCATAAATATTTGTTATCAAGCAAGCACCCAGCAAAAATATAAATATCCTTTTCATCCTTTTTTGATTTTCTAATTGATAATAATCTCCATGGATCCAGTCAAAGTTCTCTGTATGCCGTCCGGACCCACCGCACGGATTTTTGATATATAGAAGCGTTTACCGCGTCCAAGCATCCTGAAACGATCTTTCTGGCGTGAAGTAAAGTTTCCGCTATTCGACACTTCCGGAATAGCATTACCCATGTTATCAAAAAAGACTGTTTCAAAACCGGTCACCCGGAATCCAATATTTAACAAGCCATCATCAATAGCTGCTCCTATACCAGGCGCAGTCATCAGTTGTTGTTTGGAGATCTTTCCTCCACGGAAACGTTCGGTTCCATCGGCAGTCTTATATTCAATAAATGCGGTTGGATCCGGCAACTTCCGTACACGGAAAGAGAATTTACCCATCTCTTGTACTCGACCCTCCATCTGGGCACTTACTGTAATCACGGCATCTTTTCCTACCGCTGCCGGATGAGCAACAAATTTGCCTGGACCAACAGATTTCAGCTGTCCGCCACTCATCGTTGCCACGATTTTATTCACCGGAACCCCAGGAACAGAAATGCTCATCGGGTTCTCATATCCGGCGTACAAGACGTTCATCATATCCGCAGAAACCGTTGCTGTAGGAGCAACTACCGAATATTTCTGTGTAAAATCACGGCGAACCTTCTCTCCTCTACCGTCTGTCGTTTCAATATAACCGTTCAAAGTAAAATCTCCTGTCTTAGAGCATATGGTCTCATATATTCCCTTTTTGGAAGTGATGGGACGACCGCCGATATAAATTACCGGGCGATTAGTCGTATCGACAGCAGCCATTATAATTTGTGCAGAAAATTTTCCTCCCTGCACCACTGTTTGCGACTGTGGTATCACATAGGCATTCAATTCATTTACTCGAATATCTTTCACATCAATATTCGCAATCAGAGAATGCAGAACCTCGCCCTCCGCATAACGCACATCGCTCTGCAACTTAGACAAGAGTGTAACCGCAGCAGCTACAGGCATGCTTTCAAACATATATTGCTGCCAATTCTTTCTTAACGCCTGTCCTTCCTTCGGTACCTCTGTACTCAAATTACCGGCAATTATCTTTTTCTGAGCCGGATCATCTATCATTTCCAAAATCCGGTTTCTATAAGAATTAATGGCATGGTAGAGTTGTTCTCCTTGCCCTCTTTTTGGAGCCAGCATGATATGCGTAGCTGCCTCCAAATCCTCTTTATTCTGTATATTCTGAACATCACCGTCCTCACCATCGGCCTCTTTGACTATCTCAATCTTCAGTGCAGCGGCATAATTATATAATGAATCCGAAATCCGCTTAACATACTGAGCCTTATCATACCACTCCTTTACTTTTGCCGGATTGGATTTCAGTTGAGACTCAAAATTATCATAAATCGCCTGATTGGATAGGGTGGCACTGGAAGTGGTTCGGTTCAGACTCTGCTCCACCAAAGAAAATCCGTTCAATACATCCGTCGATACATTCAGCGCCAACATAGCCATCAGCACCACGTACATCAGATTGATCATCTTTTGTCTCGGCGAAGTCCGTTGCTTTTTTACTCCCATCGATCTTTTCTGATTTTTAAAACGCTACTTTATAATTAAAGGGGCTGCTGGGCTCCTCCACCATTCTTGGGCATATTTACAGTTAAAGCCTGAATCATACGTGTATAGACACTGTTCAGTTCTTCAATCAACTGAGCCATGCGACGTGTCTGATCATTGATCTGATCTATGGCTCCAACTTGCAGACTGACACTCTTCAACTGCATTTCATAAATTGTATTAATACTGGTCAACGTACGATTCAACTTATCCATCTCCTCGGAATCCTGAGTCAGATGACGTGCCTGTTCTCCCACCTGACGCAAGATTTCTGTCAGTTCCTTAAGTTCTTGTACATAATTCTCTGCCGCTACTCCAATTTCCGGATTACAAGCAGATTTAGCCTGCTCCATCAAATCCTTGTTAGCTTCCTGTACAATTTCCAATAATTTCTGGGTATCTACCGCCGCTGCAGCAGAAACAGCTGAAACTGTAGCAACTTCAACAGACGAAGCGTAAGCAGCCACCTCACCAGCCTGCTCCTGTCTGACAGGAACGGCTGCAGGTTCCATATCCGTATCTTCACGCTTCACTTTCTCAAAATCGTGTATATCCTCCAATTCGTCCGGTTCATCTTTTTTCGCATCAAACGGACGATCGAATCCGGAAATAATAAATACAAAAACCTCAGTACTCATACCGACAAAAAGCATTAAGTCCGCTCCTTTAATATGAGTCAATTTAAACAGCGCACCCAAAATTACAATGGCTGCCCCCCAGCTATAAGCATAATTCAAGAAACTTTGTCCCGGCACAGAATCCATCCAACGCTGCAAACGTGCAATTATATTATTCTTTTGTCCTGCCATAGTTCTTATTTTTGATTATTTTCTTTTATTATTTCCTATCATTGAACGCACACAGCGAAAACCAACATACGAACGTGGCTGATTTTGGTATTCGTAGGAACGCCAAGCCGAGCGAATCATTGATTCCGGATCCTTCCAAGAACCACCACGAACGGATTTCTTTTTCAAACGGTAGGGATCTTCCTTTGCTGCCTGATACTTCAACTCTGGATTCATATCGCTCATGCTTTCAACTCCGGCCTCGGTATATACGGTACTTGTCCATTCAGCCACATTACCCGCCATATCGTACAGCCCATTCGAATTAGGCGAATAAATACCGACCTTTGAAGTAATCAAATTGCCGTCTTTGGTATAGTTACCGCGATCCGGCTTAAAATTAGCATAATAACAACCTTTATCACTCTTCACGTCTTTGGTCTCCCATGGGAACAAGTTACCTTCTTTTCCTCGAGCAGCATATTCCCATTCTATTTCAGTAGGCAAACGGTAAGGCATAATTTGCGCATCAGCCATGCCCAAACCTTTTTTCAGGAACTCCGTACGCCAAACACAAAAAGCATTAGCCTGCTCCCAAGTAACCCCCACTACAGGATAATCGTCATAAACTGGATTGCTAAAATACAACTGCATATAGCGTTCGTTCTCAGAATTCCGGAAATCATTCACCCAACAGGTAGTATCCGGATAAATATTCACGATATAAGTATTCAGAAAATCATAAGCGCTTGACAAAGGACGTGTAATGGTTTCATGAACAATTCGTCCCTCATCATCCAAATAAGCAGTATCCTTTGAGATCATAACGGTCTGATCTTCCGGCAATGCATGATCTGTATTTAAATCCCGTTCGTTCGGATTGATTCTGTTCTTTCTCAAAGCAGCAGCTGTATGATCATAAACCTCATATTTATAGTTCATTTGCCGGGCATCAAGCATTTTTACCCCTGTAACCGGATGAATTACATACACACTTTCAATCGCCCGCAATTCATCCTCATTGGGTTTTTTCCAAGGAATCGGTTTGCTCCAGTTCAAATGTGGAGTCACCGGATTGCCATACTTATCTTCTTCTATTTTATAGGTTTCATCTCCTCCGTAGGCAGGATCAGCCAAACGTTCCCGGATAATGGAATCACGCACCCAAAAGACAAACTGCCGGTATTTGGCATTGGTTACTTCTGTCTCATCCATCCAGAAGCCATCAACCGATACTTCCTTCGAAGGAGCATTCTCCCCCCATAAAGAATCTTGTTCCTGAAGCCCGACATTCAGATACCCACTGTTTATGGCAACCATACCATAAGGCACAGGCTCACGATAAGCCACTCCGCGTATACCCGTAAGCTCTCCTCCTACGGCAGACGAGTTCGAAGGCCCAAGACAAGAACTCAATGCCAAGGATACACATAAGGCAGTACCGATCCAAACATTCTTTTTATTCATTATAATATTCTTACGCTTTTATGTTTATTCTTTCCTTTCTTAAACAAATTCAAATCTGTCTGATAACTCAGTGTAATCTCATGACCTCCATTCAAAGCTCCAATTGCAGAAGTATACATTTCATAAGAATAGCCTAAAGACACTCCCATTACCTTACCACCAAACAGAAGGGTCACGGAATTGGTAGGACTATAGGAAAAGCCACCGTAAAGATTTATTCGCCCCCCCTCATAAGCAACCCTGCAACTGATATCCCCCCGATATACCATAAAGTCACTGCGGAACATGGCAGAGGTATACATTTTAAACAACGGATTTTTAAAAGAAATATTGTATCCGCCAAAAAAATAAAAGGTTTGTGGCACAGATATCTGGTTGTTTTTTTCCTCACCATACGCTATTTCCGGTCCCGTGAGATGAAAGGCTGAAACTCCGGCATACCAATCCTTATGCTTATAATACAAACCAAAATCCAAATCAAAGCCAGCGCCGCTGACATCCGATGTCGGAAAAGCAGGATCACTGGAATCAGCCAGATCAAGACCAGAACCGTCAAATCCTTCGCTCAGCATTCCGAATCGGATTCCCCCACTCAGGCTACCTCCCCAAAGCGGCTGATGATAAGCGTATTGGAGGTAAAACTTTTTATGAGCAAAAAGTCCGGCCTCATCACTTAGGAAACCAACTCCCATTCCATGTTTCGGATTCAGGAAGAACACCGGAAGGTCAACGCCTGCATAAAGTGTGGCCGGAGCGTTCTCAAACCCTACCAATTGCATAGCATAAGCAGCCTCGACATTCAGTTTTCCACTCAAACCCGATGTTGCCGGATTATAAAATGTCTGCATGTCCCAATATTGCGAAAAAGCCGGATCGTACTGTGCACTCAGGGGCAGTCCGCATACATGCCCCATCAAAAACATCATCACGATTCTTTTGCTTCGCACTTTGCTTATTACAATGCGCCTTATCTTCATTCGAATGACAATATTTTTTATTCAAATATAGAAAAAACGGACGCCATAAGCGTCCGCTAAATTCATTTGATGCCTTTAATACTCATCTTCATTGAACAAGAAGTCCTCTTTTGTCGGATAGTCAGGCCATACATCTTCAATAGTTTCATAGATCTCACCTTCATCCTCCATTTCTTGCAGGTTCTCGATCACTTCCAAAGGAGCACCGGAACGCATGGCATAATCAATCAATTCATCTTTTGTGGCAGGCCATGGCGCGTCTTCCAACTTTGATGCAAGTTCCAAAGTCCAATACATAATTTATTTTTTTAAGTTATCAAGTCAAAATAATATTATATCTTTAATTGGACGCAAAAATAATACTATTTTCCAAATCCACAACGTTTCTGCCAAAGATTTTCTTCCCTGCCTTCTATAAAATTCAACTTTAATGCCAGAACAAACAGAAAATCCGACAAACGATTTATATAAATCAAAACCTCGGAAGGACCTGTTTGTTTTTTAACTTGAGAATAAAGAAGACGCTCTACCCTGCGACAGGCCGTTCTGCTCCAATGGCATAAGGCAGCTGAGCAACAGCCTCCCGGCAAAACAAAGCCCTGTGGCATAGTTATTTCTTGCTGAACCCGATCGATATACGCTTCCAAACCGGATACTTGAAAAGCGATATATTCTCTTTGCTCATTTGAAATTTTAGGAAAAGAAACAATCGTCCCCACTTCGAACAGAAAATTTTGTATATCCACCAATATTTTTTTTTCTGCATCCGGAATATTTTGAGACAAGACACACCCCAGACAAGCATTTAATTCATCCAGCCCTCCGTATATTTCTATCAACTCATGATCTTTACCAACTCTGTGACCATTTACCAAAGAGGTCTGTCCCTGATCTCCCGTTCTGGTATAAATACTGTTTTTTCGCATTTCAGTCCAAGAAATTTACTTTATAATGTTGTTTAAAACGCTTCCTATCAAAAAAAACAAGCAGATAATCATAAAGATCAAAAGTAATCCCACAATATTTACTGTCACTAATTATTTGGGCACAAGTTTCTCTCTGCTCACGAGACTTGACACGCAAAAGCAAAGCAGAGTCTGATGAAACTATCTCAGACAACTGTTTTAATAAAGGAAACAAGTTTTTTTTATCTGCATTCGTATAAAACAAAATTTTTTTCCCGTGAAGTCCTGGTAAAGCATCCTCACCCTTCCATTCCGCAGAACAACTTCCGGCTGCCATATAAGCAATTTCATCTGAAGGAATTTCTCGATGACAAACAAATACATCCGGATGTACATAATTTGCCAATCTAAATAAAAAACGGCGACACTTGCGCATATGAGAAAACCGCCCCCATAAGCCGACTGGATACTCTCGATCCAACTTTTGATAGGCATAATAGCAACTACGTTCAAAAACCACCCCCGTTATAAAATCGAAAGCAAACGGGGAATGAACTCCATATCCACAACGGTATCGAAAACGTAAAAACCATTCCAACCAATTTCTAAATGCTCTCATCTGTTTCTTGCATTATTTTAACTACAAAAATAAAATAAAAAACAAACACCACAGAGTCTAAAACTCATTTTTTCAGACAATATACATTAATCTATGTTATTCAGCATATTCTATTAGCCAATCGTATTTGCATAAAAGAAAAAATCCCATTATATTTGCAACATGTTTTTCATGGTATTAGATTTAAGGTTAACAAAGGTTGGAGTACAGCGGTACTCCTTTTTTTATTTTTAGCCACTATTTAAAATACGACAAATCGATTCGGACAGAAGAATTAAGAAATTATTTATCCGACCTATATTTCATTGGATCAAAGAAGAGCCTCATGCAATATTTTATTCGTTAATTATACTTAACTCAGAGAAAGATTTAACGTGACATTGACAAAGCCAAACGATTTATTCTCTATCTTTATCCCGAAATACCTAGAAACAATAATTATTAACCCTTAATTTACACGCAAAATGAAGAAAATGTACTTAATTTTCTCGTTGCTTCTCATGATTTTGGGAATCAACACGGTGTATGCCGGCGTTACTTGGGGAGGTTCCATCACCGATCCTAGTACACTGACGAATGGTAGCAAGATTGCCATTCACACCAATCAGGCACAGAATGCCGCCAATCAAACTTACAAATTCCTGTCTGCTTTACAGGATAACATTGTCTATACAACAATGTCTGAATTAAGTATGGAACGCTATGCTGTATTTACAATGGAAACAGCAGCCGGAAAGACTGTAAAAAACGAACAGGCTTATTATCTGAAGAACGACTACAATGGCAAATATGTTACATACGTATTTGTTGACGCACCGGAATCAGACGGAGGTAGTGTTCTTGGAGACGGTTCATTGGAAATGCGTTTGCAGTTTACAGACGACATAAACAATGCAACTCCTATCATCATCAAATCTCTGAATAGTGCAGTTGATTGGTTCGGCTATAAATTAACTGATGCCGACCAGGAACAAGTTTCAGAAACCACAATGATGATTATTGCCGAATGCAAGGAGAAGAACAATCAGGTAATCGGTCTGAACAGTAACTTCTCTGCACCTTACATTGCAAGCTACGGTGACTGGGCAGCTTGGTGGCAAGTTTCTGAACCTATTGTTACAGAAGCATATCTCGAGGATCTGGCAAGTCTTTATGAGAAAGTTAAAGACCTCAACTACAAGGGAGGTACTGCTCCTGGATGCTATGATGAAACCTTGATTGCAAATTATGAAAAAGCTAAGGAAGATGCCAGATATCTGGTTCTCGAAGCGCTAAGCCCAACAGAAGAAGAAGCTAAAGCTTGTTTGGAGGCTCTTGAGGATGCATACTTCTCTGTTCTGAACGCTGACGAAGCTCCGGTACATGAAGGCTATTTCCGCATTCAGAACGCATATCCGGGCTTCATTGAGACTCAGGGTGAAGATGCCATTATGACTATGTTTGCTACCAATAACGGTAAGATGCAGTGGAAAAAATATGATGAAAATGATGCCACAATGGTTTGGAAGTTCCTTGACCGCAAGGACGGCACATGGTTGCTTTACAATGTAGGTACAGGCCAATATGTAAGTGGCGTATCTGGCAACCAATATGTTCTTTCTAATGACTCAACCAACAACTCTATCAAGTTCACGTCTTTAGGACAGAGCCAATTCAACATCTTCAAGCCGGGATACAACGCTATGCACACAGAAGGCCATGCAAGCGGTGCCGGTAAGAGCGGAAACATCGTAGTTTGGAATGGTGGTTTGAACACAGCATCTGCTTGGTACGTTACAAATGTTGCGGAAGAACAGATTCCAGGATTTGAAGCTATCGGTGATCAGAATATGCTAAATAGAGAGTTGGAAGTTCTCTATAATAAAGCGAGCGAGAAATATGCGATCGGTTCACGCTTCAAGATTGAGAAAGATACTGCGAAATGGTTGGTAAAACTTGATGATTTAAAGAATGATCCGGGTGTAGTATACTCTAACACAGACCACAACACCCAGAACCCAAGCAGTCCAGACGGACAAGGATATGAAGGACTTTTGGATGCAGACTCTGTCATGACCCCAAGCGGTTCTGAAAGAACCTACTGGCACTCAAACTGGACAAATATTATTGAGAATGGTTACCTGCAGTTCAAGCTGAACAAACCGGTCAGTGCATTTGCCGTTTCACTTCTCCGCAGAAAGAATATCAATCAGGCAACTGAAATTTACTTTGCTGTAACCAATGATACAGTAAATGGTGAGTGGACCAGTGTAGGCAGCATTACAGGTTTGGCTGCAAATACAGAAGGATGGGCAGACTCACTTCTGACTTACCAGTCCAACGGTTTCGATTTGGGCGGTTCATATCAATATGTACGCGTAACATGGAAGTCAGCAAAAAACTTTACTCACTTTGCAGGATTCCACTTCCAGGAGGCCGTTCTGGATCCAGAATGTCAAAATGCGAAAATGGGCGAACTGGCAAATAACCTGAAATCTGAGTTGATTAAAGCTTCTAAGTTATTGAGCGAAAACAAAGCAACCCGCGAAGCTATTAACTCTCTGACAGAAGCTTACAACGCATATATTGCTGTATTGGCTGACCCGACAGAATTGAAGGCAAAATTAGACTCTATTACAAAGGTTGCCAACTATGCAGCAACTCCTAGCATGAAAGCACAAGATGGTTCTGACGAATTTACAGCAGGTTACCCGGGTGTTTACACAGATGACGCTAAAAATGCACTGCTCGCAGCTGTTGCAGACGCTCAGAGTTATGTTGACGCTAACGACGGAAGCGGAACATATGAAAAAGACCAAATTGCAGCATATCTTGAGAAATTGAACACAGCACTCGCCACATTCAAGGCTACAGCTCCTGAACTGAATGTTACTACTGCGGATAAGAATGGTGTTTGGTATTACCTTTCAGCCAGCCAGCACTACTTTAATGTAACAGGCAATGCTCAGAACACTGCTGGTGAAGGCGACAATTTGCAAATCCGTAAAGGTAGACTCTATGTCAATGCGGATATGGTAAACGATCCGTTAAACGACGCAAAGATCAACGTAACAGGAAACAAGACTCTTGAAGAATTAGGCGTGAGCGATGATTTTGCCAAATGGCGTTTCGTTTCAATGGGAGATACAGCTGTAGCTATTCAGAATAAGGGTACAGGTCTCTATATTGGCCAGAAGACAGTTGGTAACGCTGGTTTAAGCATCACTCCGACAGCTTTCAAGGTGAGCGAACTGGGTTATGCAACCTTCCTGCTCGAGGGATATCGTTATAATGGAGAAACAATCAATCCGCTCCATGTTCAGACAGAGGGTCAGGTTATTGTATTCTGGGCTAACAAAGATCTGGGTGGCGGTTCATGCTTCGACATTGAGCCTACTAATGAGGAAGCATCATCAATCTACACAACTCCGAATATTGAGTATGTAATCAGCGGTAAACTGTATGCAAAATGTTACCCTGTTAGCGCTTCATTCGCAGGCGACAACATCAACTTCATGGGAGCTGCATACGAAATCGCAACTATCGATCAGGATAAGAAAGAATTGACATTGACTGCAGCTGAAGATGACTATATCGAAGCTGGTAAGCCATTCTTCTATATCGCAGGTGGTGATGAAATCGTAGCTTCTCAAGATACAACCTTGATGTTCCTTGAATTGGCAGACGACAAGGTAATTGCTCCACAGCCAAAGACAGTAAACGGCTTGGTTGGTAACTATTATCCGACTGAAGTAGCTGCCGGTTTCGGAATCATCAAGGATGAAGAAGGTGTTCAGAGCATTGGCGCAACAGGAAAGAACGAAGAAATCGGTTGGAACACTGCTTACATCGATGCATCTCAAATCCAGAACGCAGGACAGCCAGGAGAAATTGTTGTTTCATTGTCTGGCGATCTGACTACCTCTATTAAGGATGCGATTCTGAACGCACAGCTTGGAAACGTAAATGTATACAGCATTGACGGTATTCTGATCAAGAAGAATGTTAAGGCTTCTGAGGCTGTTAAGGGATTGGCAAAAGGTATCTATATCATAGGTAACAAAAAAGTTGCTGTTCAGTAAATAGCCACACATAAAAAAAGAGAGGGTAACGATGTGTTACCCTCTCTTTTTTTATTATTTTTGCAGAAAGTATAAAGCATTTAATAACTTAAACCCAAAAATATGGCAATCTTTCTGAATAAATACCAGCACTATTTAATCTACGCACTAATATTGTGGATTCTTTTAGGCATATACTACGGGGATGTCATGTATGTGGCACAACAGAACAGTTTCTTCTCCACCGAAGGGATTCTCATGAATTTCCTGACATCACACTACCCTTATGGTTATCTTTGGTATATAGGCAGGGGATTTCTTCAATTATTTTATTATCCGCTTTTAGGAAGTGCCCTCTATACCTTTATCCTGATATCCATATCTATTCTTTTAAGTTACGTATGCAATTTGAAAGGACGTTGGAAAGTTCTACAATTCATTCCGGGTTTACTATGGATCGCATTTCTTTTCTTTCAAGGTTTCAATATCTACTATCAGCATGAAACAGGAAAAATTATCGGTATACCATTCTGCATTCTAATTATCCTAACTCTACAGAGTCTGTTTATCAGGACATTCAATAAAAGAACTATTGGCTCAGCACTTATAATAGCAGATACAGAAAAGAAACGGAACCTGTTTAACAATATACTGCTTGTATTGGTTTCATCTCTTCTGATCATAGGCAATGAGATCTACCGTCCTTATGTGCGCCCGACAGTAAAAATGCAAAAGGCGCTACAGAATGAAGACTGGGAAACAATGATCAGAACAGCCAAAGATTGCGATGTCATAGTCCGTCCTATTGCTGCATACTATGCCATAGCCTTAATGCAGACAGGACAAATCACACAATCTCTATTTGACATAGATTTTAACTACTCAGAAATATATCTTCACGACCGAAACGGAGACAAAGATTACGGCGCAGCATATTATCAGGCTGATGGTAATTTTCATGCCGGTCTGCTTAACAGTGCTTATAAGAATGCAATGGAACAACTGACAATGGATGGTCCGAATGCACTCAATCTTAAAATGCTTGCAGAAACCTCACTCCTTAATGGGGAAACTGAACTTTGTAACAAATATCTCACAATCCTGAGTAAATTACCTTTTGAACATAAATTTGTAAAAAAGATAAAAGAACTCAATCAAAAAAAGGAACAGATTGAAAACGATGAACGCCTAAGCAAAATTAAACGACTGATTCCTGTGGAGGAAAGTTTTGAAACATGGTACAGAGAACCACTTTTTCTAGGCTATAATATAGCCTTACTTCAAGGACGGTCCATGGAAGCCTTGGATGCTTCTCTTGCAGCTTGTCTGTATACAAAACTTATGCCGGATTTTCTTATACGCACCCAACCCCTGATCGACTCTACCCTAAAAAGAAATATAGAAGATGCTCTCACTATGGAAGCCAGTAAAAACAATAAAATCAGTGAAGCATTTCACATTGGAACGCTTTCACTTCAAAAATACAATCTATTCATGAACTCAGCCGCCCCATATCGCAAGAACAGAAAGGAAGGGGCAAAAAAACTGAAAGAACAATTCCTTGGTTATTACCCCTACTATTATTTCTTTGGAAACATTAAGTCAGAGAATAAAGAAAAGGCCACAAAAACCGAAAACAAACCACAAATTAATTAATGACAAATGCGCAAAATCATATATTTACTGACTATAATAAGTCTGACAGCCCTATATGGTTGTCATAAGGAACATAGCATTCCTTCAAAATATGTATATTCGAAGGACAGCCTGAAGATCTTTCCAGACTACAAGAATATTATAATTCCCGCCAATATCGCTCCGATGAACTTTCAAATAATCGGTGATGCCAAAGAAGTCCTTGCAGAGGTATGTGCTGGTGATATAAATCTTGTCATCACCGCAAATTCTCGGAATGAGATTATTTTTGAGGAAAAAGTCTGGAAACAATTAATCAAAAATGAGCACGGAAAAGGAATAAACATACATATTTTCACAAAAGGCGAAAAGGAATGGATCAGATATGAAGATTTCAAGATGGATGTAGCGTCTCCGATTGACCGATATCTATCTTATAGACTTATTGAACCGGGTTATGAACTATACCGTCAAATGGGACTTTACCAAAGAGATCTGGAATCTTTTGAAGTAAAAACCATCTACGAAAACAATCAGGTACAAAATACAGAGAACAACCATTGCGTCAACTGCCACAATTTTCAGAATTATTCCACAGACAGAATGCTCTTCCACGTAAGAAGTGCTCATGGCGGAACCGTAATCTACAATAAAGGGAAAATAGAAAAAATGAATCTGAAAAATGACTCGATACTTGGTCCGGCAGTTTACCCTACATGGCATCCGAAGATGAACCGTATTGTATTTTCTTCAAACATGACCGGACAAAGCTTCCATATGCTTAGCAAGGAAAAAGTCGAGGTTGTGGATTCTGAGAGTGATCTCATATATTATGATGCAGACCGGAAAAGTATCCGAAACATTTTCAAGACCAAGAGCTGCCTTGAAACATTTCCTTGCTGGAATCCGGAAGGAAACAAACTGTACTATAGTGCCGCATATCTGCCGCAACTTGATACAATTTCCGACAAACAGGCATATGCATTCTTCCTGAATCATTTCAAGGAAATCAAATATGACATCATGTCAATCGATTTTGATCCGGAGAAGGAAATATTCAGTAACCCACAAGTTGTAGTCAACTGTAGCGCCGAAGAAAAAAGTGCAGTTGTCCCGAGAGTAAGCCCCAAAGGAGATTTCCTACTCTATACAAAAGGCGATTACGGGCAGTTTCATATCTGGCACAAAAGTGCTGATCTTTGGGTTAAGAATTTGCGCACTGGGGAAGAATACGCTTTAGCTGAGGCAAACAGCAATGATGTAGACAGTTATCACAGTTGGAGTAGCAACGGAAAATGGATTGCCTTCAGCAGCCGAAGAGATGACGGAAACTTTACACGTATTTATCTAACATACTTCGACCGGAAAGGGCAAGCACACAAAGCATTCATGATTCCTCAAGAAAGGCCGTCCGACAACACATTGCTTCTCAAGAGTTATAATGTACCGGAACTGACAAAAGAAGCGCTTAAGTGCGATGAGAATGCCTTCAGACAGGTCATCTACAACAAAGATGCACAGAATGTCCAATATAGTAATCGATAAAATCATAATCGAGTAGGAGGAAAACGAAATAGTTTTCTTCCTACTTTCGTTTTCAGACCTCTCCCACCACCACGCATGCGGTTCCGCACGTGGCGGTTCTTTATTTAGGATACCATTTGAGATACTCGTCATAAAGGGTTGGATACCCGGCATTTTTTAGTCGTTCGTTAGTCATAGAACTGTGTGTTATCCAACTGTCAGCAATATGCCAGTACCCAGTCGAGTATAACCCCATTCACAGGCATTCCTCTTAGGAATTCCACATCGAATCAGATTTGATATTCTCGTCTTAGAGTTCTTCCAGGATTTCCATATACACATTCGTATGCGACGTCGTAACCATTCGTCTGTTTCAACGAGAAGACGTTTCATATTGGCAAGGTGATAATAACCTATCCAACCTCTTATATACTCCTTAAGTTTTTGTTTTCTACGTTCATAACCCATTCCGTTGCTACGACCTGTCAGATCTTTCAGACGGGACTTCATCTTGGCTTTGGATTTGGGATGGACGCATAATTCAAATTTTCCTTTGGAGTTGTAAAAGGAATAGCCTAAGTATTTTACACCATTGGCATATGAGACTATTGTCTTTTCCTTGTTTACTCTCAGATGAAGTTTACCCTCTATAAATCGGGTAATAGACTCCTTGGTTTGTTTCGCCGCACTTTTACTTCGGCAGAATATCATTGAATCATCAGCATACCGAACAAAGAGATGACCTCTTCGGGTTAGTTCCTTGTCGAGTTCATTAAGCATGATATTACTTAATAGGGGACTTAAAGGACCACCTTGAGGAGTGCCTTCGTTACTCGCATCAAACATACCATGATTCAGGATTCCGCTGCGAAGATATTTGTGTATAAGACTCACCACTCTTCCATCCTTTATTGTACGGCTCAGTATTTCTATCAGATGACTGTGGCATACTGTATCGAAGAATCGCTCGAGGTCAAGGTCTACTACATATTTGTAACCTGAATTGACGATGTCTTTCGCTCTGCGTAATGAATCATGGCAGCCACGTCCGGACGGAAACCGAAACTGTTTTGGCTAAACTGAGTTTCGTAGATGGGGTCAGTACTTGGTTGATGGCTGCTGTACAAGCCGGTCTACAACCGTCGGTATTCCTAACTGTCGCATCTTGCCGTTTTCCTTAGGAATTTCCACTCTAAGGACAGGATTGGGACGGTAACTGCCGTCAAGCACAGAGCATATCAAGCTTTTCTTGTTGGTGAGGAGCCATGGGAGAAGTTCGTCACATGACATCTTGTCGATACCGCCACACCCTTTGTTTCTGAACACAGTCTTATAAGCCTTATTCAGATTCTCGGGTGAAAGAATAACTTCCAGGAGATGCTCTCTGTCAAATGGTACTTCCACGACATTGTCTTCAACCATCCATATGCAGGTCTGCGCTCCCACATACCATTCAGATTCCGTCTTAGCTCTCTGAGGGCAGCCTAAAACTTCAGTTCCAGTTTTGTGCATTCTCTCCAACATACGGTAGTTTTCAATTATTATCGTTTAAATAAAGTTCTGTCCTTCACAAACTTATCGACACGTTTGCTACTATGACATCTGCTGACTTCTCACGGCAAGCTTTACTCCGCTGATTTCGATTTTTTTTTTCTATTCTCATGCGTCCGTGAGACCT
>CALUIU010000036.1 GCA_944320795.1 Candidatus Paraprevotella stercoravium
CGTAAGAGTTTCCCGAACAAGCAAAGCGATGCAGACCACGGCAATTAGAACGGTTACCAACTCATTACCCGAAAACGGGGTAATTCTTCTAACTCTCTTGATTTCAAAGAGGTATATTCCTTATACAGATTTACGGAAAATCTCTGGAATAACCTCGTAAAAAGGAGGAAATGACGCCCAACGGTCCACTTTACACCATTATGCGAACAAACGAAAGCAAACCAAAAAAATGTGCTTTTTGCAAGTGGATACATGTTACAACGATTGTCGTCGTTTTGCATGGCAATTTGAAACAGATGGCCCTGAGACCGTTGAAGTTCGTTCAATGATCTCAGGGCCATACCTGTTTAAACATATCTTTACTCTCCCAGTTTTTCCAAAGCCTCCCAATCAATCTGTGGGGGCTGTGTGTTGTCATAAGCAGGCAGAGGGAATTGCGTGCCTGATTGAACATTCTCGTTGAAGAAACCACCCATTTTCAGGAACAGAGACTTTCCGTCGGCAGTTTGCCCGCCAGTATAGTCCAGACGCACACCGGCATGTCCCGTACCGTCGTTAGTAAAGATGGCATTCAAAGGACGCACCCAGCGGCCGTCCGTAGTGCGTGCCCATTGGTTCTTAAATTGCACCCTACGTGTCAGATACCCCTGTTCCGGATTGAAGTTTTCCAGGAAAGAATGAGGATGAGTGTACCATGTGTTGGTTTGTGGGCGCAGGAACTCAGCAACCAGACGCCATTCTCCTTCCTCTGTAGCATAGAAGTAGGCCGTGTATATCGTATTGCCCTTTCCATCGGGACGTACATGCATCAGGAAGGGGTATGTCGTACCAGCTTTCCATGGGTAGTTCATAAAACTCTGACCACCCGATCCCTCATTGCCAAACTCTCCGATGCGCACTCCATTTCCATGACGCAGCATGCGTATACGTTGGTCTTCGGGAATATTATTCGGATCTTGTGTGTCAAACGGACTCCATACGGAGAAAAGAACGCGTCGTTCTGTCTCAGAGTTATATTGCATGCCAAAGTATCCTTCGCCAAAACCAGCCACCATATAATAACTGTGCATCACTTCGCCATCTTGCGGAACAGTCACTTCGTTATAGAACCATTCATAATCACTTCCCTTTGGTAGGGTATACCCCATGTGCACAGATGGGCCGCGTCGTCCCCAATAGTTAGAGAAATCGTGTACACAGGTTATCTTGCCATCCTCGTATGCAACCATCAGGTTGGTAATGTTAGCAAACTTCTCGCCATCACGCTTCACGCCCTTGATGTCCACCCGGACATAACCAGGCTTCTGGATCTTGACTTTCAGATTTCCCACATTGGCCGGTTCATCACTATCGAACTTGACGTTCTGTTTCTTGCCGTTGCATATCATACGCATAGTGGCATGACCTTCGCCTTGAAGTGACAATGTGATGGTCTGCGGCTTATCGACATGAAAGTATGCACTGACTGTAGTCTGTGGGCTGCTCCAATTGTCGGCACCTCTATCCGAAATGCGGATTCCATCGGCACGTTGGGTAACATAAGCATTACCAGCCAAGGATACGGACTGCACCTGAGACTGTGCCAGAGCCGTACTACTTGCCAGCGAAAACAATACGGCCATAATCTGACCTAAAGTAAATTTGTGTAGTTTCATTTTACGGTGTATTTAATTGTATAAATCGTTTTTTGAATCTATTTCATAAACATCTGCAAATAAAAAAGTTGTACATATTACTGTATTTTGGAATATAATCATTATGGTCAAACCATTGATTGCTATCCGTTTATACGCAACTTTACAACAAAGTTCGTAATAATCTCCGGTATCTGCAAGAAATTCTGTAGAAATCATGTTAATACCGTGCCTATGGTATTCGAATTTCGTCAGGACAAACTTTCAGTTTCATCAGCACGAAATTTTTAAATTATGCCCTGAGAATATCCCCGGCAACAAAAAAACTGTTCTCCACATCCTGACAAAAAGATGCGGAGAACAGTTATTCCTTAAAATACTATAGCCGGATCCTGATTACTTTACCAGTTCCGAATACAACATTCCGTCTTTCAGAGCCTGCACTTTCTCTTCGCCCGCCAATTTGGTAACGATGGTATAAGCAAACTCAAAAACAGCAGCCGGTCCCTTTCCGGTAATGAACTGTCCGTCCTGCTCTACCAGCTTGCCGGTATATTCAGCACCTTCAAGTTCTTTATCAAAACCCGGATAACAAGTGGCCTTCAAGCCCTTCAACAATCCCATACGGCCATAGACCAACGGAGCGGCACAGATAGCCGCCAACGGCTCACCGGCGTCATAACGCTTCTGAATAGCCTTACGCAAACCGGCATGTTCATACAGATTATAGGCTCCGGGCAGTCCGCCAGGCAAAACAAACAGAGACGCATGCTCCAGGTCAGCATCTTCAAACAACACATCTGCCTTGATCTGCACATCGTGTGAACTCTTGACCAGTAAATCTCCCGTTACAGAAACAATCTGAATCGGCAAACCGGCACGGCGCACAATATCCACTACTGCCAAAGCTTCTACTTCTTCGGTACCTTCTGCAAAAAACAAATAAATAGGATCCATAATCTCCTCCTTATTAAATTGACGATATAAACTATTTCAAACAATCCAAGTAACTCTGAATGGTCTTCTCCATGCCCAAATACAAAGCATCGCAAATCAAAGCATGACCGATGCTTACTTCGTCGAGCCAAGGTATCTGACGATGAATATACGCCAGATTCTCCAGACTCAGATCATGACCGGCATTCAACCCAAGCCCCACGGCACGAGCACATTCTGCCGCCTTTACAAAAGGCGCTACCGCAACCTCAGGATCTGCGGGATAAGCCGTAGCATATGGCTCTGTATATAATTCCACCCGATCGGCACCAATCTTGGCTGCCTGCTCAATCATCGGCAGTTCGGTTCCTACAAAAATAGAGGTACGGATACCTTTTTCCTTAAAGGTACGGACCACATCTGTCAGGAAATCCTGATGACGTACCGTATCCCAACCGGAATTCGATGTAATCTGCTCGGGAGAGTCCGGAACCAAAGTGACCTGGGCCGGAACAACCTCGCATACCAAGTCGATAAAAGATGCGCAGGGATAACCTTCGATATTGAACTCTGTCGTGAGCAAAGGCTTCAAGTCACGCACATCCTGATAACGGATATGACGCTCGTCCGGCCGCGGATGCACCGTAATTCCCTGTGCTCCAAAGCGCTCACAATCCAACGCCATTTTTACGACATTGGGATTATCTCCGCCACGTGCATTGCGCAAAGTAGCTATTTTATTGATATTTACACTCAGTTTTGTCATTTGTGCTTCAATTTTAGTTCATATATCATTACCCACAAAGTTAATAAAAAACATAAACTGAATTTCATAATCCTTCTTTTTTTTCACAACCAGCCTTCATTTTGTTATGAAAAAAGCAAGTAATGGCATCATTCTATGATTTATTGAAAAATTTACGTAATTTTGCTCTGTAAGAACCGTAATCATGTGGAACGGAACACAATAACAAAACAAACAACAGCATTATGCGGAACATCAGATTTGCAATTTTCGGCAATGTTTATCAGGCCAAGAAATCCGCCTCTTTCGAACATCTTTTTCACATCCTGAAAAAACATCCGGCCGAATTATATATAGACAAGGATTTCCATCATTATCTGACCGAGGAGCTGAAACTGGGCATCCAGGCCGACGGAATCATCTGTGATGACGACTTTGAAGCCGATATCGTAATCAGTATGGGAGGCGACGGAACATTTCTGGAAGCTGCCCGCCGGGTCGGGAAAAAAGAAATCCCCATATTAGGTGTCAATATGGGACGCCTGGGATTTCTGGCCGACATCTCTCCTCTGGACATTGAAGATGTTGTGGAACGACTTTATGAAGGAAAATATTCCATTGAAGCACGCAGTGTGATTGAAGTAGCCCTTCCGGAAAACTCCTTAAAAGGTTATCCTTATGCGCTCAATGAAGTGGCTGTGCTGAAACACGACAACTCCTCCATGATCAGCATTCATGTCAGCATTGACGGAGAACATCTCACCACCTATCAGGCTGACGGCCTGATCATCAGTACTCCTACCGGCTCTACCGGCTATGCCCTCAGTGTAGGAGGTCCCATCATCGTGCCGCAAGCAGGCATCTTCAGCATCACCCCTGTTGCTCCGCACAGCCTGAATATGCGTCCGTTGGCCTTGCGCGACAATGCTGTTATCGAATTGTCGGTCGAGAGCCGAAGCCACAACTTTCTGGTGGCCATTGACGGAAGAAGCGAATCTTGTCCGGAATCAATCCGCCTGATTATCCGAAAGGCTCCTTACAAAGTAAGAGTATTCCAACGACAGAATCATTCATTTTTCAACACCCTGCGCAATAAACTGATGTGGGGAGCCGATCCGCGTGTATAAATCCATGGGAGAACTTAAATTTTCATATAAGACCTGGGGGCTGGTGAAATGGCTTTGGCACACAGCCCGAAGTTACCGGATGCAAGCCGGCATCAATGCCTTTCTGGGCTGCAGCAGCGTATTGCTGGATTTTGCCTTTATCTGTGCCACCAAAATGGCCATAGACATTGCCACCCAGAAACAGCCCGGTCATCTTTCTACTGCTGCCTATTACCTGATCGGCATCATGCTTCTACAGATTCTGGTCGGGTTTACCAACCGTTGGATCAGGGCCATTCTGGGAGTACGTGCACAGAATCGCATGCAGCAACACATTTTCGGACAGTTGCTGAACAGCGACTGGAGCTGTCTGGAACGGCGGCACACCGGTGATATGCTGAACCGTCTGGAACGGGACGTAACGGATGTAGTAAATGTCATTACGGAAACATTACCCAGTATGTTGGCGGTATGTGTTCGCCTGACAGGAGCTTTCCTATTTCTCTATTCCATGGATTCCTTTCTGGCTTGTGCCGTGATCCTGATCCTTCCGTTCTTCATTCTATTAAGCAAAGTCTATGTGCGGAAGATGAGAGGACTCACCCGAGGTATCCGAAATACCGACAGCCAGATTCAAAGTGTGCTCCAGGAAACACTTCAACACAAGATGGTGATAAAGACCCTGGAACAGACCGGATTTATGGCCAAACGTCTGGATAGCATCCAACAATCACTCCGCCAACAGGTAAAACAAAGGACTGTCTTTTCCTCATTCTCAGCCACAATGCTGAATATCGGTTTCGGCTCCTGCTACCTGATTGCCTTTTTGTGGGGCAGCAGCAGATTAATGGACGGAAGCATCACCTATGGCATGATGATGGCATTTATCCAGCTGGTAGGCCAGATCCAGAGTCCGTTTCGCGAGATGACCCGTTTTATCCCGGTACTCATCAGCTCACTCACCGCAACCGAGCGTCTCATGGAATTGGAAGAACTACCCAAAGAAGAGCAAGGAGAAGCGGTCCATTTGAACGGCCAGCTGGGCATTCGTGCCGAAGGAGTTGAATTCACATATCCGGGAGGCCATCGTACCATATTGACCGGCCTCAGCCATGACTTCACACCCGGAAGCAATACAGCGATTCTGGGAGAAACCGGTGCCGGAAAAACAACACTCATCCGTCTGATTCTAGGCCTGATCAAACCCCAAAAAGGCCGGATTGTAATTTATAATAAGGAAAAAGAAATAGAATGCAGCCCGCTCACACGCTGCAATATCGTTTATGTTCCTCAGGGAAATACACTCTTCAGCGGAAGCATACGCGAAAACCTGCTGTTGGGCAACCCCAAGGCTGATGAATCGGAACTGAAAGCCGCACTGCACATAGCCTGCGCCGATTTTGTCTTTGACCTGCCGGAAGGCATAAACACCCGTTGCCATGAAATGGGAGGCGGACTCAGTGAAGGACAGGCACAGCGCATTGCCATTGCCAGAGCCTTGTTAAGGAAAGGCAGCATTCTTCTGTTAGATGAAGCGACTTCTGCCCTTGATGCTGTAACGGAAAAGCAATTATTACAGAATCTGCAGGAGAAAGCCAAAGACAAGACGCTTCTGTTTATCACTCATCGTACGGAAGTATTGTCACATTGTTCAGAAGAACTTCACTTGAAACGGAACTTATAAAGCATTTATATTTACGTCTTCGATTATAATCCTACAGTTTTCCGGATACATAATCGAAGACGTTTTTATCATACCAAAGGGAAATATGTCGTTTTTATGACAAAACAAGTTCCGTAACTTCCATTTTTTAACGGCTCATACCCTCTGAAAAAACTGAATACAAATCTTCACAAACCTGTTATAAAAACGTAATAACCTGTTTCTACATTTGCAGTGCAATTAGGATAACAATAAATCAAACAGGTTATGAATCATTTTACAAAAGCTTTTTTAATCAGCTCTATTCTGTTGAGCAGCCAACAAATGTTTGCAGATACTGTAACAGAACCGGTAGCTGCAGAAAACAAGACCGTAGTCAGAGGACGTGTTCTGGATGCAGACAATCAGGCTCTGCCTGGTGCTTATATTCGTTTTGAAGACGGAAGCTGCACCGTCAGTGATATAAACGGATATTACATCATGCCAAATGTCCAACCAGGCAAACACAGTGTAAAGGTCAGCTATGTAGGATTTTATCCAATGACTTTTACAATTAATGTGTCTCAGAACAAGACGTTGGTAAAGAACATCATTTTAAAAGACAATACGACTCTAAAAGAACTGACTGTATTAGGCGCATTTTCAGACCAGCAACGCGCTCTGAACATGCAGAAGAACAATCTGAATATTACTAATATTGTATCAGCCGATCAGGTTGGCAAATTCCCGGATTCAAATATCGGTGACGCGTTGAAACGTATCAACGGTCTGAGTGTACAGTATGACCAGGGAGAAGCCCGTTTCGGACAGATTCGTGGTACCTCTCCAGATCTGAGCAGTGTCACCGTAAACGGAAACCGTCTGCCTTCTGCAGAATCTGACGCCCGTAACGTACAGTTGGACCTGATCCCTGCCGATATGATCCAGACAATTGAAGTCAGCAAGGTGGTTACTCCGGATATGGATGGTGATGCCATTGGCGGTAGTGTGAATCTGGTTACCAAAAACACTCCTTCAAAACGTATCACAAACTTTACATTTGGAACCGGAGGCAGCTTTATCAGCGGTAAGCCGAACTGGAACTTGGGCGCTACTTACGGTGACCGTTTCCTGAACAACAAGCTCGGTCTGTTGCTTTCCGCTTCTTATCAGTATAATCCGATCGGTTCAGACAATACTGAGTTTGAATATGATGAGGATGAAGGCAAAGTATTCCTGACAGACGCAGAAATCCGCCAGTATTACGTAACCCGTCAGAGACAAAGTTATTCTTTGGCTTTGGACTATGACTTCAACGCAAACCACAAAGTATACTTCAAGAGTATCTACAACCGTCGGCATGACTGGGAGAACCGTTACAAACGTTCATTCGAGGATCTGGCAGACGGAGAAGGAGAAATGAAAACAGTTATGGAAACCAAAGGCGGTACTCCAGACAACAAAAACGCCCGTCTGGAATTACAGCAGACAATGGACTTCACCTTGGGAGGTAACCATCAGTTCGGCCGCCTGAAATCTGACTGGTCTGTAGCCTACTCCAGAGCTTCCGAAAGCCGTCCGAACGAACGTTACATAGGAATGGAACTGAAAGATCAGACCTTCACCGTAAATCAGGATGACATAAGAAAGCCTTATATCACAACTCTTCCAAGCATTATGGAGGCTGAGTTGGACGAGATTACAGAAAGCAACCAGGAAATTTACGAAAATGACATCAAAGCGAAACTGGACTTTGACCTCCCTATCTTGAACGGAACCTTCCAGAATAAATTCAAATTCGGTGGTAAGTTTACCAAAAAGGACAAGAAGAATGATGTCGATTTCTACGAATACAGTCCGGTAGATGAGGACAAGTTCATGGCCGACGTGCAGAAAAACTTTGTAGACCAAACCCGTGACGGATTCATGGCCGGAGACCAGTATAAGGCCGGTGAGTTCGTAAGCAATACTTATCTGGGTAGTCTGAATCTGAACAACAGCAGTCTTTTCGAAAAGAAAGAAGTGAAAGAAGAAGAAGCCGAGAACTACAATGCCACCGAACAGGTAGGCGCCGCCTATATCCGTTTTGACCAGCAATTGGGCAAGAATCTGCAAATAATGGCCGGTTTGCGTATGGAGCACACTAAAGTAGAATACCAGGGTTATGAATATACTTATTGGGAAGAAGGTGACGATGAATTCGAAAGCCTGAAACAAACTGCTCCAGCCGGAAAGAGCTATATCAACTGGCTGCCAAGTTTCCTGTTGAAGTATGAACCGGCTCAGGATTTGAAGATCCGCGCTTCTTATACCAAGACTTTGGCCCGTCCTAAATACATTTCTCTGGTGCCGAATCTCATTATCGACCGCAGCAAGAACGAAATGGAAATGGGTAACCCGAATCTGAACCCGGCCACTTCACACAACTTTGACTTGAGCTTTGACTACTATTTCAAGTCTATCGGTCTGGCCAGCGTAGGAGTGTTCTATAAGAAAATCAACGATTTCATTGTAGACCAGGTTGTAGAAGACTACAGTTTCAACGGAAATGTCTATGACGAAATGAAGCAGTCAAAGAATGCCGGTAATGCCGACCTGCTGGGTGTTGAGGTTGCCTTGCAACGTGACTTCGGATTCATCTCTCCGAAACTGAAATGCCTTGGTTTCTACGGAACCTATACTTATACACACACCAAGGTGAACAACTTCAACTTCGAAGGACGTGAGAATGAGAAAGACCTGCCTATGCCGGGATCACCAGAGCACACCGCCAATGCTTCTCTGTACTACGACAACAAAGGCCTGAATGTCCGTCTGTCATACAACTTCACATCTGAATTTATTGACGAAATGGGTTCATGTGCCGCCTTGGACCGTTACTACGACCGTGTAAGCTATCTGGACCTGAACGCAAGCTACACATTGAACAAGAAATTCAAGACCACCTTCTTCGCCGAAGCAACCAACCTGTTGAACCAGCCATTGCGCTACTACTGTGGTGACAAGGATCGTACCATGCAGGTTGAGTACTATGGTCCGAGAATCAATGCCGGAGTAAAATTCAATTTCTAATCATACATTATTCAAAGATTTATGAAAAAACTATTTATTGCACTGGGATTACTGGTCAGTCTGACTCTCTCTGCACAGACAAATCGCTGGGACAGCCTGAAAAATGAAATAAACTTCTTCATGGCCAATGACCTGGGACGCAACGGATACTACGAACAAAAACCAATAGCACGCCTGATGGGAGAAATGGCCGAGGCCATCGGACCGGAAGCAGTATTGGCTGCCGGAGATGTACACCATTTTGACGGTATTGCCTCTACACAGGACCCTTTGTGGATCAGTAACTACGAAGCTATCTACGATCATCCGGAGCTGATGATCAGCTGGCTGCCTATTCTGGGTAACCACGAGTACCGGGGAAACACCCAGGCCGTGATTGATTATTCGAAGGTAAGCCGTCGCTGGGAAATGCCGGCACGCTATTATAGCAAAGTATTCAACGAGGACGGAACCACCGTACGTTTCGTTTTCATTGATACGACTCCGCTCATTGACAAGTATCGCAATGAATCCGACAAATATGCCGATGCCTGCAAGCAGGATATCGACGCCCAATTGAAATGGTTGGATCAAACCTTGAAAGAGGCTAAAGAGAACTGGGTCATTGTCGTAGGCCATCATCCGATCTTCGCCGAAACTCCGAAAGAAGAAAGTGAAAGACAGGATATGCAGAAACGGGTGAACACTATTCTGGAAAAATACCCGGTAGATATGTATGTTTGCGGTCATATCCATAATTTCCAGCATCTCAAACCTCAAGGTTCCAAAATTGACTATGTAGTCAACTCCTCTGCCTCATTGGCCAGAAAGGTGAATCCAATCATAGGAACTGTCTATTGCAGTCCGAAAGAAGGTTTCAGTGTATTCGGTATGAATCAAAAAGAACTAAAAATGTATCTTATTGACAAAGACGGTAATGTTCTTCATACCATTACACGGACCAAGTAACCATTCTTTTATTCTATAAAATTTCTGATGACCTCTCCCCGAAAAGCCCTGGTGCTCTTTGGGGAGAGTTTTTATATATCGCTCAAAACATATTCTTGAAAAAAGACTCTCCCAATACTCATATCCCCTTTCAAACACAATCCGGTACATTAACCAGTTATCCCAACACAGGCCCAACTATTCATTCGCAATATCAGTTAGCATTTTATTTACGGAACAATCAAAAAGGGGAAGCAGAAATCTGCTCCCCCTGACTCTACAGAAACCAATTAAGTATCTGCCTATTAAAATAACACTTTCTTACCTGATTTGGTAATATAGACACCTTTACCAGGAACAGTTACACGGCGTCCCTGCAGGTCATAATAGATATCGTCTTCTGAAGAAATATTCTCAACCTGATCAATACCTGTAGATGTATCCTCTTCCAGATCGAAGCTGTCACCTACATAAGTAACACTCCAGGCAGATCCGGTATTCGGTCCATAATCATTCCAACGAACAATAATTGAGTAATCATTCTGTGCATGAACCGGATTACCGGTACCATTAGTCTTAATGATATATTGTCCTTCTGTCGCCGGATTGGTTGAAGCCACATTCAGATAATCAGCGCCCCAAAATGTTTTACCGGTACTTACATTAGTTACTACATAATCGCCGTTAGTCATTACCTTACTGGTCAGATTTCCAAATTTCCACCACATCTGCTTATCTTTCAGATCGGTTTTCTTGAAATATAAGCTACCAGAATTGTTATCATAAATAGACTTTCCGACACCATAGCTAGGGTGCATATTATTAATGGTAAATACCGGCCAGTTGCAAGAGTTCTTCAATTTAATCACCGCATTACCCAACTCATCGATAGTTTCAATGGTCACATTATCATAAGCTGTCTGCAAATCCTCATAAATTGAAGTCGGATATTCTCCATATGCCGGTTTTTCTGCATGCTCGTCAGCCAATGCATCCAAAACAGCCTGAGCTTCGGCTTTCGCAGCTTCCAAAGCACGCTCCTCTTCATCAATCTCACCATGGATATCCGGATCGTACATAGTATATGCATCTCCTGTCAACTCTTCGATACTGATCGGACGGTAAACCATACAGTAGTTGTTCGGTCCCTCTTCATAGAAGAAGCCCAGCTTCTTGTCCGGTTGGATGCACATGGTTGAATAAGCACCTTTGGCATTCTCGAACAGCATACCACGAGTCCAGCCTGTAGCCAGTTCTTTAGTATCATTCATAGTATACGAATCGAATACCTTATAGAAAATACATACATTGCTTCGTGCCTCATCACCACTATTGATCTGTCCATAAGGTACAGACTGAATCATCATATAATGGAATGACTCATCACTCTTCTTGATGACCTTCACCAGCTGGATCTCACCGTTGGTAGAGTTGCCGCCAAATTTCAGGCCGCCTTCTATGTCATTGGAAGAAACAACACCCAACCACTTTCCGGAAGCTGTAGCCGCGTCATCATATTTATAGATATTGAAATAGCGGCCATTGTACTTACGGCTGCTCAATACCACGCTGCCGTCCGGCAATTCCTCACATTTAGGCTCATCACCGCCAGGAGCACAGCTGGTCTCATTGCCGCCCAGAACGGCCCAAGTCTTTCCAAAATCGTCTGAATAAATCACATAGTTACCGCCCGGACGGGTACACAGAGCAGCATACAGACGATAGTATTCACCGACCTTAGTGACGCGTGACTGGCAGATTTTTCCGGCTCCGATGAACTGTCCCTGTGAGTTTGGCAACAGAGCATACATCTGATCCGTGATATCTTCCGGCTTGCTCCAGGTCTCACCGTTGTTATCACTGTACAGACGGGCAGAACGAAGCGGGTTCTCACGGTTTCCATAGCTGTAGAACTGGTTACCAGTACAGCACATGATCAGGATCTTTCCGGTTTCACGGTCGGTTACTACGGCGGCATCACCATAACCACAATCTTTGGCACCGCTCTCACCAGTACCTACAGCGATATTAAACTGATCGCTCCAAGTTTCTCCGTTATCGGCACTGATGCGTCCGACAATGTCTACATGTCCGAAACCGATATCATTATTGCACCAACGGAAGTCTGAGATGGCCAGTACCTTGTTGTCTTTTGTTGTGGTGATGGCCGGGATACGATACGGATGGTTCTGGTAGCCCGGGGTATAGAACAGATACTGAGAAGGATCTTCGGTATCTACGTCATAAACAGCGGTAATTGTCTTCAAAGAAGCATCGAAAGGCAAATTCTTGATCGTATCCTGCAACTCACCGTCATTTACCTGGAATCCCTTGAACTTGTATCCACGATACTGGGTTCCGCTCAACATGAAATTCAGAATCACATTATCGGCCAGATAGAATTTCTGTCCCTCTGTCTGCGAAAGGGTTACATTAACCAGACTGCTTACAGAACCAAGCTGCATCTTCAATTGACCGATATTAGTATTCAAAGCCTTAGGAGTTCCGTTTACAATAACCTGGAAGTTCAAAGCATTTTCACCTGCTTTCTGGAAGTTCCAAATATTTCCCTGATCTCCATTGCCGTACAACTTCAGGACATTACCAACTCCACTGTAAGAATTCAATCCCCATGCAGAATTTCCTACCGGAGAGATGTTCCATCCGTTTTTGCTTACCAGATGCCAAGAAGTAGCTGCAGCTGCAGCCTTCATAGTAGTAGCTGTTCCATTACCATAATTCGTAGAAACCGTAGCCAACGCCAAAGTTTCACCGGCTGCCTTATTGTAAATCTTAAAGCTCTCGGCTGTACCTACAAAGCACCAAAGCTGAGTCTCTGTTCCCAAATCAGAAGTAATGGTTTTTGGAGCAACATTGGCATATGACTCACTTACAGGAAGTCCCATAACATAAGTCTGATTAGAATTCCAGGTAATGCGAAGCCATTTCTCTCCATAAGTGGAACTATACACATTAAACTCAAACTTGGCAGTAATCGTCCGGTTTTCAGTAAGAGAAGAAATCTCTACCGTCTTACCCAAAGCCTCATCACCTTCATAGAAACCGATAAACTCATAAGGACTGGCCGGATCATCCTGAGCTGTCAAAGTAGCCTCAGTAACGGTTTCCTCAGAACCAAGAGTAAAGTTGCATGCTCCGGTATAAGACTTTCCGTTCCAAGAGAATGTGGCCAGAGGACCTGCCGGATCAGTCTGAATTGTCAGAGTCTTGGCATTCACATCTACTTCCTCAAAGATGTAGTCACTGGAATAACCCTCAGAAGCTTTATCATAAGAATCTCCTGCCTGATTAAAAGCAGTTCCTCCATTCTTTACCAACATAAATCTGTTTGCGGCAACAGAAAAAAGAGGCAAGCATCCTTCATAAACTTTATCTTCCGGATTTATTGTAAAATCACAATTCGTATCACTCAAAGGAATACTTGCCCGATCACCGGCAACATTGGTAAATGCCAGATATTTTCCCGTTTTGTTTTTAAAACGGAAATTATCCCCGTTCTTTTCGCAAGTCCAAAGATAATTGTCCCCTCCTTTATTGGCTGACAATTTTAAATTTCCATTGTCGTTGTAAAGGTAATAATCCTCGTCAACTTTACTTGTGTTGACATTGTCACTCTTGATGTAATACGTCTTTCCTGCCTCGGGCAACACATCAACCGCCCATACAGAAGAAAAGATGCAACCGACAAGCAAGAGCATCATCGTTGTAAAAATTTTCTTCATGATTTTTTTTGGTTTAAAAGTTAGAATTGAAAAATAATTTCTGCAAATATACATTATTATATGATTAATTCTATATTCTACAAGAATGTTACATGCACTTTAACATAAAAAATTCAATGTATCAAAACGTATTGGGCCTGTCAGATAATCCCAACAGGCCCAATACGTTTTGCTCACAAATAATTAAAAAGGAAATGTTTTTAAAATCCATCTGCCGGATAGGTTACTCCCCATTCCTGTCGTAAATCATCCAACAGCCCCATTATATGTAACGTTTCTGCATGGGGCATATCTGCCGGTTCTACCGCTCCTTTACGGATAGCCTCAATGGCTGCACGCACTTCATACTCATAGCCGGTAATCTGTGGCGGACAAGTATAAACTCCGGTTTGCTGATGATTGGCGTCATAAACTGTCACCATTTGCGGATTGTTGATATTGTCAATCACCAGATAACCTTTATCACCCGACACAACACCCATACGGTCGTTGGCACAGCGGGCAGTAGTCTGCATGACGGCCATCTCTCCTCCGGGATAAACAAAAGTCATGCTATTCTGCAGGTCCACTCCCAACTCGTTTTTACTACAGCAGGACAGGATACGCTCCGGCGCATTCCCAAAGAGCATAAAGGCCAGGTTAATGGGGTAAACACCCAAATCGAGCAATGCGCCACCGCATAAATCCGGCTTGCGGATACGCTCTTTGTCCTCTATCGGATACCCCAGACTGGCGGTCAGCATATACGGACGCCCGATCAGTCCACCGGAATGCGCCATCCGAACGATCTCCTTGGAAAAAGGCATGTAACGGGTCCAGATCGCTTCACCAAGAAAAACCTTGCGTTCACGGGCCAAAGCAACCAGCTCCTCAGCCTGTGCCTTATTGGCCGTAAAGGCCTTCTCGCACAGCGCGGCCTTGTCATTCAACAAGCAGAGACGCACCTGTTCGTAATGATGCGAGTGTGGAGTGGCAATATATATCAGATCTACATTCGGATCCTGTATCAGTTCCTCATAAGAACCGTAAGCTTTTTCCACTTCCCATTTTTTCTGAAAATCCTGAGCTTTTGCCAGACTGCGCGAAGCAATGGCATAAAGACATGCATCCGGCATGCGGTACACCGTTTCCGCCATCAAAGCCGCAATATGACCGGCACCGATGATACCGACCCGAAATAATTGCTCCATACACTTAATCTTTTCTGTAAAATTATTATTGATCCTGAAAACTCTATTCTATTATTTTTCCTTTACAGGCAACAGGAGTTGATAATCGGCTACATCGAGCCATTCTCCAAACTTCTTGCCCACCTCCCGGAAACGGGACACCGGAACGAAGCCCAATTTCTCATGCGGATGCTCACTGGCGGCATTCGGACAGGTGATGCAGGCAATCAGTGCATGTACTCCCTGTGCTTCGGCATCGGTTATCAATTGTTTCATCAGCCGAAGCCCTATACCCCGCCCTCTTTCATCCGGGTGTACATAAACGGTGGTTTCCCGGGTGCCTGCATAAGCTTCTTTTTCTTTCCAGCGATGAGCATAACAGAAACCCACAACACGTCCGCCGTCCTCGCAAGTCCAGGCAATCCCTTCCTCACAGATGGTCTGCATTTTTCGGGCATAACTTTCAGCATCCGGAACCTGCACATCAAATGTAATGGTGGTGTGCTCTATATAATGCGCATAAATCTGCCGCATCGGCTCCCAGTCTGCAGGTATCATTCGTCGTATCACCATCATAACCCTTTTCTTAAGCCTTTGCTTTCAAAAAGAAGCGCCGGAATTCCGTTTCAAAATTGGGCGTAAAGACTCCCTGCTCCAATTGCGCGGTTATATGCTCCAATTTCCAGAATGCTCCGCCGTCGGTTTCTCCGCTCGGAGCAATAGGGCCAGTACAGGTACAGCGGTAAGTAAAGACCAGCTCTTTTTCTACGTCTGATTCGTAGACATAAGTTTCCAGAAGTTCCGGTTCAAACTCTTTCAGTCCGAGTTCCTCGGCTGCTTCACGCTTCAGAGCCATTTCCGCATTCTCACCCAAATCCACATGTCCACCTACAGCCGTATCCCATTTGCCCGGCTGTATGGTCTTCCATTCCGGACGTTTTTGCAGATAAAGTTCTCCGGCTTCATTGAATACATGCAGATGCACTACCGGATGCAGCGGTTTGCTGCCGTCGTGACATTCCTTGCGGGTAGCCGCCCCGATGAGCAGACCGTTTTCGTCTACCAAAGGCAGCATTTCCGTATCGTCGTCTTTCTTTGTCTGTATCATCATGTTCAAACTTTATTTAGGGAATCAGCAGAGAACTGTCACCATAACTCAGGAATCGGAAGTCGTGTCCCAGAGCATAATCGTAAATCTTATGCCAGTCGTCATGCACAAAGGCGGATACCAAAAGCAACAGCGTGCTTTGTGGCTGATGGAAATTGGTGACCATCATCCGCACCACATGATAGGTATAGCCCGGGGCAATGATAATCTGTGTGCTGGTATGCAGAGCACTCAGCTCATTGCGTTCCAGATAGTCCAGAATATTCTGCAAGGCTTCCACTGTAGTCAAAGCCTCCGGACGCCCGTCGGGTTCACTACCCTGGGGACGGGTCTGTTCGGCATATTCATAAGGAGTCCATTGCTGCACGTGCAGTTCCTCTTCCGAAGCATCCGGATGAGTTTCCAAATAGACTCCGATGTAATAAAGACTTTCCAATGTTCGTACCGAGGTGGTTCCTACTGCGATGCAGGCACCGCCATGAGCAATCAGTTTTTCGATAGTCCGCTTGTTCACACAAATATATTCCGTGTGCATCTCGTGCCCTTCGATCTCCTCACTCTTCACGGGTTTGAACGTACCGGCTCCCACATGCAAGGTCACTTCCTCACGGTCAATACCATGACGGTCCAACGCTTCGAGCACCCGTTCCGTGAAATGCAGACCGGCGGTTGGTGCCGCTACACTTCCCTTGATTTTGGAATAAACGGTCTGATAGGTTTCCTTGTCACTCTCCTGAGTTTCGCGATTCAAGTACGGCGGAATCGGCAGTTCGCCCACCGCGTCCAAAATCTCGGCCCAAGTCACTTCATCACTGTTCCATACGAAGTCCACCCGATGGCTGTTGCCGTGCATTTCGCCACGCGTCACGGTGAGTTCTATTTCCTGTCCGCGCACGGTAACGGTCCGCTTCAACGCACCGTTTTTCCACTTCTTCAGGTTGCCGATCATGCAGTACCAGCTACAGCTTCGGGTCTGCTGAAACATCAGCACATAATCGTGCGGCACAGCCGGCTCCAGGCAGAACACCTCGATCAACGCACCCGTTTCCTTGCGGAAATGCAAACGCGCCTGAATCACTTTCGTGTTGTTGAACACCATCAGCGCTCCTTCGGGCAAATACTGAGGCAGATTCACGAAAGTATCTTCCTGAACCTCGCCTTTACGATACAGCAAAAGTTTGGACGAATCACGCTCTGCCAAAGGAAATTTAGCAATTCGCTCGTCCGGTAAATGATAATTAAAGTCTTTTATCTTTATATGTCTGGTTTCTTCCATGACTAGTCTTTTAATTTAATTGCAAAATTAATATATTTGCAGTAAGATATAATCAAAAAGTCAGTTAAATCATGAAGATAGGAGATAAAGTTAGATTCCTGAGTGAAGTAGGAGGCGGTGTAGTTACCGGCTTTCAGGACAAGGATACAGTGTTGGTACAGGATGAGGACGGCTTCGATATCCCCATGCTGATTCGCGAATGCGTCGTGGTAGACACCAACGACTATAATATAGCCAAAGTTAATACAGGCACCCGCACCATTGACATGAAGGGTTCCTACGGTAGCGGTTTTACCGGTGGTGGTACCCCCAGCAGCCGTTTCCGTTCAGAAAAGCCGGACACACTGGTACATGCCTTTGACGATGACGAAGATGACAAGACCATCACTTTTGAGCCGCGCCCGGTGGAGCGTCGCGACGGTGACAAACTGAACATCTTCCTGGCCTTTGTGCCCACTACTCCGAAGGAGATGACCAGTACCAAGTTTGAGGCATATCTGGTAAATGACACCAACTATTATCTGAATTTTGTGTATATGAGCGCAGAAGGCAACAGCTGGAAACTGCGCCATCAGGCTATTGTAGAACCAAACACCAAGCTTTTTGTAGAAGAATTCGGACGTGAGGACCTGAATGATATGGAGCGTGTCTGCGTACAGGCTACCGCCTATAAGAAGAACAAACCGTTCCTGATCAAGCCTACCATCAACGCAACCTTCCGCATCGACGCAGTGAAGTTCTACAAGACACACGCGTTCCAGCAGAGTGATTTCTTCGAGGAACCGGCTCTGATCTACGAAATTGTACGTAATGATGTTCCGGCACGCGAAGTATTCATTGATGCGGAACAGATCAAGGAAGCGCTTCTGAAAAAATCTACAGACGAAAAGCCGGCACAGAAAGCCGGAAAAGCCAAAAAGGACAATGGCATTCTGGAAGTGGACCTGCACATCACCGAACTGCTGGACAATACAGCCGGACTGAGCAATCGAGAAATGCTGAACCGCCAATTGGAGGAATTCAACAAGGTAATGGAAGCCAATAAAGGACAAAAGAACCGTAAGATTGTCTTCATACATGGAAAGGGAGAAGGCGTACTCCGCAATGCGCTGATCAAAGAACTGAAACACAAATATAAGAACTGTTCTTATCAGGATGCGTCTTTCCAGGAATATGGCTACGGAGCAACTATGGTAACCATTCACTAAAAAAACACGGTGCACCATGAGAAAAATGCTTTGCCCGCAATGCAAAATCGGCGCCTTTTACGTGAAAAACGAAAAAGGCGACCGATGTTTAGTGTATGTGGACGAGAATGGTGAAGTGTACACCAAATATCCCACGGATTCACTTGAAGGATTTGATACTGCTGTAGTTTTCTGTTTGGGTTGTTCCTGGAGCGGTTCTCCGAAACGGTTAATTAAATACTAAAGACGAATTGTCAAAAAAGATTTATAAAAGTCTTACTTTCTGTTAACTCATCCAGATCATCAACATTTTTTTTCGTAACTTTAAGGCGATAAAAAAATTATTAGTTGAATTGATCGAACAGAAATAGTTATCATTTATGAAATATATCATCGCATTACTTCTATTTTGTTTTACAGCAACCACCCAGGTTTTGGGGCAGAGATTACTTACCGACGAGGCAGAATCCGTTACTGGAGAAGACATAGTAGAAAGAGCGATGAAATATATCGGAGTTCCTTACCGCAGTGGAAACATGAATCCCAAAATCGGATTTGACTGTTCCGGTTTTACCACTTATGTGTTCAAAAAGGAGAACATTCTGCTGACCCGCTCTTCACGCACTCAATTCAAGGAAGGAGTCAAAGTAGACAGCAAAAAGGAACTGCAAAAAGGTGATCTGGTATTTTTCGGAGGATCCAGTTCCAAGAAAACAATCGGACATGTCGGTATTGTTACCGATGTCAACGAAGAAACCGGAGCTTTTTCCTTTATTCATGCCAGCCGTAAAGGAATCTGCATTTCTTCGTCTACAGAACCTTACTACAGCAAGCGTTATGTAGGGGCCAGAAGAGTTCTGGAAGCTTAATCGAGCAATACAGTATAAAAAAAGGACCGGATTTCTCCGGTCCTTTTTTGTTTTTCCATTACTGCCCCGTCAGTAATGGATTACTTTCAGTACAGTAATTGATTACTGACGGGGCAGTAATTCATAAACTTTATGTTGTTCGATTGAAAACACAGACTTGTTTCAAAACTTCATAGAGGCATAAAGGCCATAAGTGCCGGGAGCCGCAACGGGAGCCAACACCACATCATGCTTACGCATAAAAGGACGTGTATAGATATAACTGCTACCTGCACCGATAGCTGCACCGGCGACCACATCCCACCAGTCGTGCTTCTTTCCGAACACGCGGCTCCATCCGACATAAGCCGACAGGGCATATGCCGGTGCTCCCCATTTCCAACCGTAACGGCGCTGGATGAAAGCTGCCGCCGTGAAAGCCGCAGAAGTATGCATTGAGGGGAAAGAATGGAAATCACTGTGATCGGGACGTTCTTTCTTGACCAGATACTTCAAGGCATAGGTCACACCTAAAGTGGTTACCCCCGACAAAGCGCCCTGTTTCAATCCCTGCCAGTCTTTTTGCACCAGCACGGCTGTCAATCCGGCCGCTGCCAGCATGCCAACAGCCACATCTCCGCTGGTACGCACACCCCGTTGCGCCGGAGTGGGCTGGAACTCCTGCGCCCGCAGTGGCAAAAGAAACAGACACAAAAGGAACAATAAGGTTATTTTTTTCAAGACAGCCATAATATAAATTTAGGAATAAAAACAATACAACCGATGATAGCCGCCGCAATGGCCAAAATCAATACCGCACCGGATGCCAGATCCTTGGTGCGCTTGATGGCCTCATCATACTCTTGGGTTACCCGGTCGGCCAAGGCTTCTATTGCGGAATTGACCGCCTCAGCAGCCAGCACCATACCGATGGCGAATATCACAGCTATCCATTCCGACATGCTGATACCGAAAAAGAAACCGGCCACCACCACACACACAGCCGCAAAGCAATGAATCCAGGCATTGGCTTCCTGAGTTATCAGCAAACGGATCCCGTGAAAAGCATAACCAAAACTGCGCAACCGCTTGCGCAAGGTAAAACCGTTATTCTTCATCGGAAATCAGAAGTTAATCTGTACCTCTACCGGACAGTGATCGGAACCGAATATATCGGTATGAATATGGGCGCTCTGGAGTTTTTCGTCCAAACGAGAAGACACCACAAAGTAATCAATACGCCACCCGGCATTCTTTTCACGTGCCTTGAAGCGGTAAGACCACCAGGAATAGATGTTCTCCATATCAGGATAGAAATAACGGAAAGAATCGGTAAAACCACTGTCGAGCAGATTCTGGAACTGCTCGCGTTCCTCATCCGTAAAACCGGCATTGCGGCGGTTGGTCTTGGGATTCTTCAAATCGATCTCTTTATGCGCCACATTCAAATCGCCGCAAAGCACTACGGGCTTCTTGGCGTCCAGTTCGCGGATATAAGCCTGGAAGTCGCGCTCCCATTCCATACGATAATCCAGACGTTTCAAGCCATCCTGTGAATTCGGAGTGTATACAGTCACCATATAAAAATCCGGCATCTCGAGAGTAATGACACGGCCTTCGTGATCGTGTTCCTCTTTTCCAATGCCATAAGTTACAGACAATGGTTCGTGCTTTGTGAAAATTGCCGTACCGGAATAACCTTTCTTTTCCGCATAATTCCAGTAAGAATGATAGCCCTCAAACTCCAGATCCAACTGTCCGGCCTGCATCTTGGTTTCCTGCAGACAAAAGAAATCCGCATCCAAACGGGCAAACGCCTCTCGGAATCCCTTATCGCAACAAGCCCGCAAGCCGTTGACATTCCATGATATAAACTTCATATTTCTTTCTTAATTCTTAATAAAGGGTTAATGCTGCAAAAATACGCTTTATTTCCTTCTGTTCAAAGAAATGTCCTGCAATGACCTGCCTTGAAAAAGATTCATTAACTTTGCAGTACATTTCTTATCCTAATCTAGAAAAACAAAATCATTTTACCGATGAAGAAGAATGCTTTTACTCTGTTCCGGAGCCTCAGTCTGGGACTGTTGCTGAGCGGCTGTTCCGTTTCAAAAGATATCAGCATGCTGCAATTCAATATCTGGCAGGAGGGCACCATGGTGCCTCAGGGATACGAAGCTATCGTTCAGGAGATAGCTCGCCTGCAACCGGATTTTGTGATGCTGAGCGAGGTGCGCAATTATCACGATACACGTTTCTGCGACCGTATCGTTCAGTCGCTTCAGGAAAAAGGACTGGCTTACAATTCCTTCTACAGCTATGATTCCGGTCTGCTGAGCCGTTATCCCATAACCGATTCGACCACTATTTTCCCAATAAAAAACGACCATGGTACTATTTACAAGTTACGTACCACCCTGTATGGTCATTCCTGTGCGGTTTATACAGCGCATCTGGATTATCAGAACGATACCTATTATGAGGTGCGAGGATACGATGGCAACACTTGGCAAAAGATGGCAGCTCCATTGACAGATACCACAGAAATATTGAAACGAAATGCCTTGTCGCTTCGCGATGAAGCTATAGATAACTTTATGGCCGACGCGCAGAAGGAAATTGCCGGAGGCAGTCTGGTGTTTTTGGGAGGGGATTTCAACGAACCGTCGCATTTGGACTGGACCGAAGCTACAAAAGACAGTGCCGACCATCATGGAGTTGTCATTTCCTGGCCGGCTACCAGCACCTTGCAGCAACATGGTTTCCGAGATGCTTATCGCACGCTCTATCCCAATCCGGTAACACATCCGGGATATACCTATCCATCGGATAATCCGGCACTGGCTCCGGAGAAGATAACCTGGACACCGGACGCTGACGAACGGGAGCGTATTGATTTTATCTTCTATTATCCACATAAGAATCTGAAATTGAAAGAGGCTGCAGTTGTAGGACCAAACGGTTGCATTCGAAAAGGGAAACGGGCCCCTGAACTTTCTCAGGATTCTTTCATCCTTCCTCTAGATACATGGCCTTCGGATCATAAAGGAGTATGGGCAAAGTTTCGCTTGAAAGAAAAAAAGAGCAAATAATAAAAAATATTTTTGTATAAATTTTTCGCAAATCATTTCTAACCGAAAAGAATCAGGAGAATTGCGGAAGATGCTTGATTTTATAAGGCTTTTGCCAAATAACGGATGAAGTTTTTTTGTAATCAATACAAACTTTGGAGAAAAACTAAAGTCAAAAATAGAAAAATAAATACAGAAAAAAGGTTTGGATAGCTCTTCAAAAAGATATATCTTTGTCGTCGTTCAGGTGTTTGACCGGGCAATCCAGTCCGGCAAATGAAAAGGGAATCGGGTGCAAATCCCGAACAGGCCCGCTGCTGTGAATCCTTTCACAAGCCTTGCCTTTACCACTATATTCCACTGGTTCAACAATGAACCGGGAAGGATGCAAGGCCGGAAAAGTCAGAAGACCTGCCTGAGCCTACCGAATAATATGTTTTCGCGGATTCAAGACATATTATAAGCAAAGACTTCTATCCGGAATATCAAACCGTATTATTGATGACTTCCTAAAGAAAAACAGGGTAAGGGGATTCTTTGCTGAAAAACAAGCAATTAGACATTTAACATTGAAAAAAGATATGATTCAGACGGTACTAAAAAGGGACGGACGCATTGTTGAATTCAACAGAGAAAAGATCGTCACAGCCATACGCAAGGCCATGATGCAAACCGAATTGGGTGAAAACCAGGAGCTGGGATTGCACATTGCCGAACACATTGCTGCAAAAGGCAAATCACAAATGACTGTGGAAGAGATTCAGGATGCGGTGGAAATCGAACTGATGAAGAGCAAAAGAAAAGACGTTGCTCAGAAGTATATTACCTATCGTAACCAGCGTAGCATCGCGCGAAAAGCCAAGACACGCGACATGTTTCTGGAAATCATCAATATCAAGTCAAATGATGTGACACGCGAGAACGCGAACATGAATGCCGACACTCCGGCAGGTATGATGATGAAATTTGCCAGTGAAACGACCAAACCCTTTGTAGATGACTACCTTTTGAGCGAGGAGACCCGTCAGGCTGTAAAGAATAATTATCTGCACATCCATGACAAGGATTACTATCCGACCAAGAGTCTCACCTGTGTGCAGCACCCGTTGGATCATATCCTGAAAAACGGTTTCTCGGCCGGACACGGGGAATCCAGACCGGCCAAGAGAATTGAAACGGCCAGCATTCTGGGTTGTATCTCTCTGGAAACCGCACAGAACGAGATGCATGGCGGACAGGCCATTCCGGCTTTTGACTTCTACCTGGCTCCTTACGTACGGGCCAGCTATATAGAGGAGGTAAAAACTTTAGAGGAACTGACCGGTGAAGACTTGAAGCATCTTTATGAAGCGGAAATCGATGATTATCTGACTTTGCCTTTGGATGGTCTGCAAGGTGACGCCCGTATGAAACAGCATGCCATCAATAAAACCGTAGCGCGCGTACATCAGTCTATGGAGGCATTTATCCATAATATGAACACCATTCACTCACGCGGTGGAAATCAAGTTGTATTCAGCTCCATAAACTATGGTACAGACACCTCGGCCGAAGGACGTTGTGTGATCCGTGAGCTGCTGACCAGTACTTATGAAGGTGTGGGTAATGGCGAGACTGCCATCTTCCCTATCCAGATCTGGAAAAAGAAAAGAGGCGTAAGCTATCTGCCGGAAGACCGGAACTATGACCTTTACTGTTATGCCTGCAAGGTGACAGCCCGCCGTTTCTTCCCGAACTTCATCAATCTGGATGCCACTTTCAACCAGCATGAAATGTGGCGTGCCGATGACCCGAAACGTTATCTGTATGAGACCGCTACCATGGGTTGCCGCACCCGTGTGTTCGAGAATTACTTCGGTCAGAAAACTTCTGTAGGACGAGGTAACTTGTCTTTCTCAACCATCAACATCGTGCGTCTGGCCATTGAGTGCATGGATATCAAGAACGAAGAAGAGCGCATTGCCTCTTTCTTTGCAAAACTGGACCGTATGCTTGAGGTTACAGCCAAGCAGCTGGATGACCGTTTCAAGTTCCAGTCCACCGCTTTTGTAAAACAGTTCCCATTGCTGATGAGCTCACTCTGGAATGGTGCGGAAAAACTGGATCCGAATGAAACCATCGCTCCGGTAATCAATCAGGGTACTTTGGGTATCGGATTTATCGGACTGGCCGAATGTCTGGTAGCTTTGATCGGAAAGCATCACGGAGAAAGCGAAAAAGCTCAGGAACTGGGATTGCGCATCGTAACTTATATGCGCGACCGTGCTGCCGATTTCTCAAAGACTTATCAACACAACTACAGTGTATTGGCAACACCGGCTGAGGGACTGGCAGGACGTTTCACCAAGATAGACCGTAAGAAATTCGGTGTGCTTCCGGGAATCACAGACCGTGATTACTATACCAACTCCAATCATGTACCGGTATATTACAAGTGCAGCGCGCGTCATAAGGCCGAAGTGGAAGCACCGTATCACGATCTGACCCGAGGCGGACACATCTTCTATGTGGAGATTGACGGTGACGCCACACATAATCCGGAAGTAATCATGCGCGTGGTAGACATGATGGACCGTTACAACATCGGTTACGGCTCTGTGAACCATAATCGCAACCGTTGCATGGACTGCGGTTATGAGAATGCAGACGATCATCTGGAGAAATGCCCGAAATGCGGCAGTACCCACATTGACCGTCTGCAGCGTATCACCGGTTATCTGGTAGGTACCACAGACCGTTGGAATCAAGGTAAGCTGGCCGAGCTGAACGACCGTGTCATTCATACAAAAGACTAATTCAAGAATTAAAAAGATATGATTTCTGTCATCAAAATCGTGGAGGACACCACGGTAGACGGACCGGGATTCCGCACAACGGTTTACGCCGCGGGATGCCCGAATGCCTGTCCGGGATGCCATAATCCGCAATCATGGAAAAAGAGCGCAGGCAAGCTGATGCCTGTTGATGAGATTATGAAAGTGATCCGGGCTGATGAATTTGCCGACGTGACTTTCAGTGGAGGTGATCCGATGTTCCAGCCGGAAGGCTTTACCAAACTGGCTCGGAAAATCAAAAAGGAGACCGGAAAGAACATCTGGTGCTACACCGGTTATACTTATGAACAGCTGTTGAAAAACGATCGCCAGAAGGAATTGCTCCAATGGATAGATGTATTGGTAGACGGACCTTTTATCGAATCTCAAAAGGATGAGGACCTGTTGTTCCGAGGCAGTCGCAACCAGCGTCTTATTGATGTGCCACGCTCGTTACACAACGGACATGTGGAACTCTATCATAGTGCAATAGTCTGAACAACTGTTGCGACCAGATTAAACGGGAATCCCCCAATGAAGCTTTATTTTATGAAATGGGCTTCATTGGGGGATTCCGTATCTTAGGCAACTATCCTCATCTATTCTGACGAAACTGATCCATTCCTGGAATCATGCTAACAAAAAAGGAGGGTGCATCAAACTCTATATCGAGTCATGATGCACCCTCTTCTCTTTTTGGGAAACTCAATTCTCTGATTCATATTTTCAGAAATTGAGTTTTGTCATATCTCTTATGCTTCTTCGCAGGAAACGGCTTAGCGCAAACGCTTTTCCGGATACATATCGTTCCACCATTCCGGTGAATCCTGCAACCATTTGGCAAACCAGGCCATAATGGCATTGTGCCACTGCACACGCTTATAATAGTCGGCAATGAAATGATCTTCGCCATCCACTTGAATGAATTCTACCGGTTTACCCAAAATCTTCAGAGCATTGTAGAGCTGAATGCTTTCGCCCATAGGTACATTGGTATCGGCAGTTCCGTGCAACAGCAACAGCGGTGTATTGATCTTGTCTGCATTGAACAGAGAACCTTGCTTGGTGAACAGTTCCGGATTAGCCCATGGATAGCTCTGTGCAGCAGCTACGGCATTATAACCTACACCCCAGTAGCCTTCGCCCCAATAGCTGGTCACGTTGCTGATACCGGCATGTGAAGCTGCGGCAGCAAACAGATCGGTTTGGGTTTGCAGATACTGGGTCATGAAACCTCCGTAAGAAGCACCCAAACAACCGATCTTTGTAGAATCGACAAAGGCATGCTCCTTGCAGAACTGACGGGTACCCTCGATGATATCGTTGGCTGTGCGCTGTCCCCAGGCATTGACATGGCGTGCGGAGAACTCCTGACCGAAACCGATGGTCCCACTCGGATTGACTATATAAACCACATAGTCGCGTGATGCGAACAATTGAGCTGCATACGGATTGTCCATCGTCTTTTCAGTAGGTGTGGTTCCTCCGTAATAGTATACAATAAGCGGATACTTTTTATTGGCATCAAACTGAGGCGGCAAGCAATAATAGCCGGTAATTTCCGTGCCGTCGGAAGCCTTGAAATTCCAGTCCTTGATGGTTCCCATATCCATTTTTTTCAATTCTTCTGCATATGGATCAGCAATCAATGTGGATTTGCCTTTTGACAAATCAAAAAGATAGGCCGTACCGCTGGTACTGGCGGTAGCAGTGGTATAGGCTGCCACCGGTGCCTTGTCGGACAAAGAGAAATTACGCACACAGTCACCTTCCAGAGGCAGACGCTCGTACTTGCCGCTCTTTACCTGATAGCGGTATACAGTTTCCTGTGCTCCGTCTGTGGTCTTGAAATAAATATTCTTGTCATAAGGTGACCAGTTTGTTGAAACGATAGTCGGATTGAATTCTTTAGTGAACGGATCTATCTTGCCACTTTCGATGTCCAGAATAAAGGCCTGAGTATCGTAATTATTGGCAATCGGATGGTTTCCACAATTTTTGCCGATACCTCCAAACGCTTCCGGTCCACCGGTGATCAGTACAGATTTGCCATCCGGTGAGAATGACGCACCTCCCATAAAGGCATCCTGGGCCACCAGTGTGTCCACACTCAAAGTCTGAAGATCCATACGATACAGAGATGAGATGCTGAAAGGCCATTTGTCCGGAGTACTTTGGGACACGGTAAAGAGCAGATATTTGCCGTCGACACTTAAATCCTGCATATAGCTGGTGCGCAATCCGCTGGTCAGACGCTCACGTAAGCCGGTCTGTAAATTATAGCGTACAATGAAGCTGCGTCCGCGGGTTCCGGGAACACGGTCTTCGGGGCTCAGTACACGATGTACCGGACCGTTGTCTCCCTTGATCTGCTCGTAATCAGTAAAGAACAAAGTCTTTTCATCGGGAGACCAGACGAAATGTCCTTCGGGCACATGATCGGCCACAACTTCCTCGGCCAAGGTCTTCGGATCTACGGTAATGATCTTTACCCCCTTGTCCGAAGTTGCCGTATAATATAGGCGTGAACTGGTCGGGGTCCATGAAAGCGATTTGGCACCCTGCGTAAAGGTTGAAAGAGTACGGCCACTTTTCACTTCGCTCAACACCGTATAGGTATTGCTGCGCTGCATATTATACCAGTCGGTATATTGTGTAAGCAGATATTTTCCATCGGGTGAAACACTGACGCGGGTTACCCGCTTACCAAATACCGTATTCGGCAGCAAATAGCGTCCTTTCATTTCCGGATCTGCAGTTACCTGAATCAAAGAGTCTGTATTGGCCTCCGGTTCCCAACGCATGGTAAAATCAGCCTCGGCCGAATCAGCCTGCAGACGAAGTACTTTCAAAGCAACCTGATACATGACCTCAGGCTCAAGTCTTAAATCCACACTGATTTCCTGAGCATGCTTCAAAGAATCCTGTACGGTTTTCTTGTCTTTTTTCTTTTCACCGTTTACATAAATCTCAAAGCGGTAAGGCATCTTGATTTTCAACTTACCCTTGCAGAACCGGTCGGCACGAATACAAGTATTCAGAACCAGAAACTGATTCTCACTATCTTTATCCTGCTCTGGCAAATGGAATACACCAAGTGTATCGGAACTTAAATACAAAGAGCCTTCCTGATTGCGATTCAGAGGAAGAGCAGATCTCATCAGTAAATCTGCCAAATCCGGTTTTACCCCGTCTGTATTCAAGGAGTCAGTAAAAATCGGAGAACATACAGAAACAGGTTGCTGCAACTGCAAACGCTGAATATTATCGGCACTAACCGACGACGCTGAAAGCAACAAAGCAGCAAAAGGTAATACTACTTTCTTTTTCATTTTGAGTTTTTCTATTCGTTTATATATATAATCAACCACTATGAACATGCAAAAATACAGTTTTTTTCTTTAATACAGTCCAAGAACGGAATAGTTGACATTATTCTAAGACTTCTTACTAAATAATAAATCCCTGAAATTTTATTCCGCTTTCTTGAAAATATTGCGTAATTTTGATTTCTCATTTCAGGTATAAAATATCATTAAAAACCCGTTGGCGGAATTAAATTGATAAAAGATTTATGAATAAAAAGTTGTGCATATTGTTGATATTTAGTAAATTA
>CALUIU010000037.1 GCA_944320795.1 Candidatus Paraprevotella stercoravium
AAATTTAGAATTATCGGAGCTGTATGCGGTGAAAATCGCACGTACAGTTCTTAATGGGGAAAGCGGCAGCAATGCCACTGACCTACATAACAACATCCAACATTAACTCATGATCAGCAAAAATCAGATTAAGTTTATAAAAGGACTGGAGTTGAAAAAGTTCAGAAAATCCAGCCAATCATTTGTGGCAGAGGGACCGAAACTGATCCTGGATATTTTGCCCTATTTCCAATGTAAAATACTGATAGCTAAAACGGAATGGTTGCGTAATCACACAAAAGAAACAAGTCTCTACTGCAAAAGTACCGAAATAATAGAAGTAAATGAAGAGGAACTGCTGCGTGTAAGTTTCTTGAAATCCCCTCAAGAAGTATTAGGGGTCTTTACCATTCCGCATCACGAAATGGACCTGCACTCTTGTGCCCGTCAAAGATTATGCCTGGCACTTGATGACGTGCAGGATCCTGGAAATTTAGGAACCATCATTCGTATCGCAGATTGGTTCGGCATAGAGGATATATTCTGTTCGCCAGGTACTGCTGACGTCTATAATCCCAAGACCGTACAGGCCACCATGGGTGCTATTGCACGCGTACGTCTTCATTATCTGCCTCTGGCAGAGACCTTACAGCAAACGGAATGCGACTATCCGATATATGGAACTCTATTAGAAGGGAAAAACATATATGAACGGGATCTAAAAAACAACGGACTGATTATAATGGGTAATGAAGGAAAGGGCCTCAGCCCGGAAATCAGACGTTTAGTTACAGACAGCTTATATATTCCAAGCTATCCGACTGACCGTCCTACCAGCGAAAGTCTGAATGTCGCGATTGCAACAGCTATCGTATGCGCAGAATTTCGTCGCAGAGGATAAAAATGTTCAAAGCTCGTTTTTTGAAAAAATCAACTTATAATTTAAAGTCTGAGTATCCTAAAAAGACTAAAAAAGGTCGTATCATCACTCAACACAGAGTTTGATACGACCCTTTTAAATGGTTGCAATCTGTAACTTTGAGGAGTAGTCATTTTAGTTTTGACATACTCTCTTTGGATATTCTCGACAAATCAGCATCTACCGGAATTCCATTTACATGCCATAAAGCATAGGAACAGGCATTGGGTTGATACACGGAAGATACTTTTTTATACCAGTCTTCAAAACTGCAAGAAACTGACTCTGGACTTTCTAAAACTGGTAAAAGCAGAAAAATACCGCCCAACCACTCCACTCCAGGTTGCTCGACTGAGAATTTTTCATAACTTACCACAAGACCTTCCTGATCAAGAAGCACAATTACGGGTCCCAAAACCTTCTCAACCGCAGAAAGATATAATAAGTGCGCTGCAAACTTTCTCATTTTATGGCTCTTTATCTGCTATATCGATACATCGGACGAGGTTTTTCCTTGACAACATGAATCTTACGTTCCACAGGCTGATTATCACGTAATTCTTTCGGAGACTTACGCTCCTGTAAACCACGACCAGACTTCTGTGTAGGAGTTTTCAACGAATCTTGATCCAAGGAGTCCTGATGCTGCATCAGACTATCCGAAGTATGCTTCAAGGAGTCTGCAAGAATTTCTTCTGTCTGCTTATGGAATCGGATTAATTTAAAATCATTGAGAATCAGCATCCGAAATACATCACTCTCATCATTTTCTGAAGAAGTAAGATATACAAATCCGGTAAGCGAACGGATACGTTCCTTTCCAGAAGTTTTTATCATTAAGTCAGCTGTATTATTTGAACTCAAATACTGATAAACAGAAGCAATTGAATCATTGTCATAATGCACAATCAAGGCTGCATAAGCCTCTCGCGTCCCCTCCTGATAAACATAAAAGTTTTTAAACTGCCAAAGAATGTCATCTCCAGGATAAAAGCTTGTATCAGTCTCCAACGTAAAGGAATAATGACTGTTTTGTCCCCCTGGACGAAGCAGACAAAAATCAGTATCATGCCAAATATTGGCCGTATCACCTGTTGCTGATAAAGAAGCGTACAGATCCACGTTATTACCACTACCCAAAGCCTCCAGCTCAGCCGCATAACGCTCGTTTATGCGAGCATACATTTCGGCCAGATACGTAGCATTGGCCGAATACCATACCATAGACGAATCAAACTCAGATTCAGATATACCATATTTTTCAAAAACACTCCGAACATATAGATAGCGATAATAGCTTACACTATCCAGACGTGATTCTGCCATGGCCTGTGCTACATGATAATCATACAGGATTTTTTCCATTTCTGATTCTGGGATTACCCCATCAGGCAGACCAGGCTTACAAGCCACAAAGAATGAACTCATCGTCAGTCCGAGCACACTGAGCGGCAAGAAGTTCCGTCGCATTTGACAACGTAACCCGTTCTTGTTTCTTGAAAAATAATTCATTATAGATTGATTCGCTTATGATAAAACAAAAGGAGCGCAATGATACCGCAGCTGATGGCTGCGTCGGCGAAATTAAAAACAGGGCTGAAAAATACAAAAGACTCTCCACCCCATATTGGCATCCAATCGGGCCAAGTGGTCCGTATAATTGGAAAATAAAACATGTCTACAACTTTACCGTAGAACAAGGGAGCATAACCCGTTCCGAATGGAACTATATGTGCCACAAACGGAGCCGGAGGATTGTTGAATATCAATCCATAAAACAAACAATCTATAATATTACCCGCCGCTCCCGCTAAAATTAAAGACAAACAGACAATAAAGCCAAAAGGTGCCTTTCGTTTGCGAATAATACGATACATATATATGGAAATCAGAGCCACCGCAACTATTCGGAAAAGGGTCAGGAATATTTTATCCATAAACTCCCATCCGAATGCCATCCCGGGATTCTCGGTAAAGAGTATGTAAAACCAGTCGGCAATACGGATACGCTCATACATATACATATTTGTCTTGACCCAGAATTTGATACACTGGTCTATCACAAGTACCGCCGTTATGATCAAAAGAGCATAACGGCCGTACGAAGTTTTTTTAATTCTTGCTGTCATTAATCCTTTCTATTTTTCATATTCTTGGCCTCAATGCTCAATGTAGCATGAGGAACTGCGCGCAGACGCTCTTTCGGAATCAGACGACCTGTTTCACGACAGATACCATAGGTCTTATTCTCAATACGGACCAAGGCAGCCTGAAGTCCTTGTATGAATTTCTGCTGGCGGGCAGCCAATGTAGTCAACTCCTCTTTTGACTGAGTCAAGGCACCCTCCTCCATCGCTTTATATGTAGGCGAGGTATCATCCACACCATTGTTGTCGCGGTTCATCAGAGAAGCCATCATATCATCATAATCGCGCTTGGCCAAATCCAGTTTCTCCAGAATCAGGGTTCTGAACTCCTCCAACTCTTCATCACTGTAACGTGTCTTTTCACTCATGGTTTTTTCTTTTTAAAATGATTAGTAGTTATTTATTGTGCGGAGTGCCTGGGCTTTATAGTCCAGGCACTCCGTTTTTTATGCTTTTGAAATAGAAAGCTGCACAGTCTCCCCTTCGAGGCTTACTTCCAAAGCACCTTCCAGACTGTCAACCAGCTCAATACTGTTAGCCAGTACCTGAGTGCTGATATAATCGCCGAACTTCTTAATCACACTGCTTACCAGCGGACTGCTCACGATTTTAATGACAATACGGTCAGTAATCTCCAGACCGCTTTCCTTACGCTCAGTCTGAATAGCCTTGATAATTTCGCGGGCTACACCTTCGTTCTTCAGTTCTTCTGTAATGGTGATATCCAGAGCTACGGTCACACTTCCTTCATTGGCCACTGTCCATCCCGGAATATCCTCGCTGAAGATTTCAACATCTTCCAGACAAACCTCTACCGGCTCACCTTCCGGCAATGTCAGACTGATATTGCCATTCTTTTCAAGAGCGGCAATCTGCTCCTGGGTCATGGCGTCAACCAATGCGGCTACGGACTTCATCAGCTTGCCGTACTTCTTACCCATGGTACGGAAGTTACACTTCACCTTCTTAACCAACATGCCGTTTCCGTCCACAAACTGCAATTCCTTCACATTGATCTCATCCAGGATAAGCTGTTTTACAGCCTCGATATTCTCCTTCTGCTGAGCATCAGTAGCCGGAATGGCAATGCACTGCAGCGGCTGGCGAACGATAATCTTCTCCTTCTTACGCAGAGATAGTACCATAGAAGTGATCTTCTGGGCCAACTCCATACGATTCTCCAATACACGGTCGATCTTGCTTTCATCGCACTGTGGGAAAGTAGTCAGATGAATGCTCTTTCCGCCTTCGTTGCGTCCGGTAGCAGCAGTCATATCGGTATAAAGACGATCTGCATAATATGGAGCAATTGGAGCCATCAGCTTGGCAACGGTCTCCAGACAGGTATACAGAGTCTGGTAAGCAGAGATTTTATCTGTGCTCATGGCGCTACCCCAGAAACGCTTACGGCTCAAACGAACAAACCAGTTACTTACGTTATCAATCATGAAGTCCTGAATCAGACGACCGGCCTTGGTAGGCTCGTAATCGTTGTAGCAGGCATCTACATTCTTGATCAGAGAGTTCAACTCAGACAGAATCCAGCGGTCGATTTCCGGACGCTCGTTCATCGGAACATCTGCCTCTTCGTAGCACCAACCATCCACATTAGCATACATGGTCAGGAACGAATAGGTCTGGAACAGTTTGCCGAAGAAAGTACGGCTCACTTCCTGAACACCGGCCTCATCGAACTTCAGGTTATCCCAAGGTGATGAGTTGGTAATCATATACCAGCGTACGGCATCAGAACCGTATTTCTCAATAGACTCAAACGGATCTACAGCGTTGCCCAAACGTTTGGACATTTTGTTTCCGTTTTTGTCCAGTACCAGTCCGTTGGAAATAACAGCCTTGAAAGCTACGGTGTCGAACACCATGGTAGCAATGGCATGAAGCGTAAAGAACCAGCCACGGGTCTGATCCACACCTTCGGCGATGAAATCTGCCGGGAATACCTCGCGAGCGTCGAACTGCTCCTTGTTTTCGAATGGGTAGTGAATCTGTGCATATGGCATGGCACCTGAATCAAACCAAACGTCAATCAGGTCGAGCTCACGCTTCATCGGCTTGCCGCTCGGACTAACTAACACCACATCATCCACAAACGGACGGTGCAAGTCAATCTTATCATAGTTTTCCTGAGAGTAGTCTCCCGGAATAAATCCTTTTTCCTTCAATGGGTTTGAAGTCATCACACCGGCAGCAACGGCCTTGTCGATCTCCTGATACAGTTCTTCAACAGAACCGATACAGATTTCCTCGCCATCTTCCGAGCGCCAGATCGGCAACGGAGTACCCCAGTAACGGCTACGGCTCAAGTTCCAGTCATTCAGATTCTCCAGCCATTTTCCAAAACGTCCGGTACCGGTTGACTCCGGTTTCCAGAGAATAGTCTTATTGAGTTCGATCATACGCTCCTTAACAGCTGTACTCTTGATGAACCAACTGTCAAGTGGATAGTACAGAATCGGTTTGTCGGTACGCCAGCAGTGCGGATAGTTATGCACGTGTTTCTCGATCTTGAAGGCTTTGTTGTTCTGCTTCAGATCCATGCAGATAGTCACGTCCAGGGTCTCGTCCTTCTCGGTTTTCTTATCGTCGTAAGCATTCTTTACGAAGCAACCTTCCCAAGGCTTGTAAGCCTCTACATTCACATGGTTCTTGACAAACTCTTCGTCCAGTTCGTCAATCAAATAAAACTTACCGGTAAGGTCTACCATCGGACGCGCTTCACCCTTCTTGTTAATCAGCTGCATCGGCGCAATTCCGGCAGCCTTGGCCACCTGAGCATCGTCAGCACCGAATGTAGGTGCGATATGTACGATACCGGTACCATCCTCGGTAGTTACATAATCACCCGGAATCACGCGGAAAGCATCTCCCTCCGGACTCACCCAAGGCAACAGCTGCTCATAGCGCATACCTACCAGATCGGCTCCGGTATATTCGGCAACAATCTGATAAGGAATTACTTTGTCGCCTGGTTTATAAGCGGACAGATCAGCACCCTCACCCTGCGGATTGAAATAAGCTGATACACGAGCCTTAGCCATAATCACAGTGATCGGCTGGGCGGTGTACATGTTATAGGTACGGATACATACGTAATCAATCTTAGGACCCACACACAGAGCGGTGTTTGAAGACAGAGTCCATGGAGTAGTTGTCCAAGCCAGGAAGTAAGGAGTTCCCCACTCGGCCATTTCCGGCTTCGGATCCAACATCTTGAACTGTGCGGTAACGGTAGTATCCTTCACATCACGATAGCAACCCGGCTGGTTCAACTCGTGTGAGCTCAGTCCGGTACCCGCTGCCGGTGAATACGGCTGGATGGTATAGCCTTTGTAAAGCAGGTTCTTGCCATACAATTGCTTCAACAGCCACCACAAGGTTTCAATATATTTGTTGTCGTAAGTGATGTACGGATGCTCCATGTCCACCCAGTAACCCATCTTGTGACTCAGATCGGTCCATTCCTGAGTAAACATCATCACATTGGTACGGCACTTACGGTTATAGTCCTCGATAGAAATAGTTTTGCCGATATCTTCCTTGGTAATACCTAATTCTTTCTCTACACCTAACTCTACAGGCAGTCCGTGTGTATCCCATCCGGCCTTACGCTTCACCTGAAAACCCTTCATGGTCTTGAAGCGGCAGAAAGTATCCTTTATAGAGCGGGCCAAAACGTGATGAATTCCAGGATGACCGTTTGCAGAAGGAGGTCCCTCAAAGAAAATAAACGAAGGACAGCCCTCACGTTCTGTCATACTCTTATGAAACACATCATCTACATCCCACTGACGAAGCACTTCTTTGTTCACCTCCGAGAGGTTCAAATTTGTGCGTTCTGTGAATTTCTTTGCCATATATCTGATTTTTTAAACTTTCTACTTTCTAAATCGATTTTCTCAAATTGCCGCAAAAATAGTAATTTTATTGAGAATCTGAAAACAAAATCATAGGGATTTCGTGAATCTCGCCACAAAACCAAAAAATCGGCATTTGCCAAGCAAAATTCCGCATGGCAAATGCCGACCGACTGATTTTTATATTACATACCTTTGCGGCAGTGTGTCAGAAACCAACAGTGTACCTTAGCAAAATAAAACACTGTCAGTATTAAAGCAACCGCCAGACCTATCCAATAAACTACTTGAGCATTCTGAGGCAGCAAAAGAGAACTGCCAAGCATACCCAGACACAATCCGCTCTCCCAAGCCAGCATATAAGAACTCTGTGCGGTACCCCGTTCACAATGTTCTGCCACACGCATAAAATAGATCAAATAGCGGCTCGTAAGCAATCCACCACCGAAACCGGCAAAAAGACCGGTAAAGGGAATCACATCCGGATCCGGAACAAGCACATTGATGATATAGACAACAATGAGCGACAGGAAACCGAGAAGCATCAGCATCCGACTATCCTTTTTCCGGAAAAAGAAATAATGAACGGACTGCGACAGGAGGAAACCTAAAAACAGCCATCCATAAAAATACACGGTGTAATTCCGTGGCAACAACAGTCCTAACAGGAAACTGACCGGAACCAGCGTAAAAAACAATATTTTTCCGCGACTCAACCAAAAGCGATCTAACGAAAAACACTTAGGCTCCAACGGAGTACGGAACGGAACATGCAACTGAAGGATGAGCAGCCACGACAGCAACAGCAGTGACGCCGGCAGCCAGATTACATTTTCCCAATCAAAAAAGAAGTTCAGCAGCAATGCGGCCATCGGTCCCAAAGCTAAAGCCAAACGCGTAAACCAGTAATACCAGTAAGCCGCCTCTGTACGCTTTTTCGTATAGGTCAAATCAATCAGTAACGTAGATCCTAACGCAATCTGAAACAAGCCATAGGCCGATCCTTGTATGAAGCGCGCCGCAATATAGATCCACTCAGGCAACCGATATAACGTAGCGACAGTGAAAAGCAGCATAAAGAACTGTGCCCACAGCACCACAGACTTTCGTTTATAACGGTCAAGCCAATAATTGGCAAACGGTCCGAACAGAAATATTCCGGCTCCGAAAACTGAAACAACGGCTCCGGCTACGGAAAGGTTCTCTTGAAAATAGCGTCCAATAACCCATGGCTCGGTCAGCAACAGGCCATACATGGCAATACCTGTCAACAAATTGACCACCAGTATGGTAACAAAAGAGGATTTCCACAAAGAAGGATTATTCTGTAAGTCTGCCACAGTTAATATTGTTCGTTAATACTCGGGAAATCACGGTCTTTCACATCGGTGACATACTGACCGATAGCATCGGTCATCACAGTATGCAAGTCCGCATAACGGCGCAGGAACTTTGGTGAAAATCCCTTGTTCATACCCAGCATATCGTTGATAACCAGCACCTGACCATCTACTTCGCCTCCGGCACCAATACCGATAACCGGTATAGTCAGTTCGGAAGCGACACGTGCTGCCAGCACAGCCGGAATCTTTTCCAGAACCAAAGCAAAACAACCGGCTTCTTCCAACAAGTGTGCATCCTCAATCAGTTTCTGGGCTTCCGCCTCTTCCTTGGCTCGCACAGCATAAGTACCAAACTTATTAATACTCTGTGGCGTCAAGCCCAAATGTCCCATAATAGGAATACCGGCAGCCAGAATTGCCTTTACAGTGTCAATGATTTCTGCTCCGCCCTCCAATTTAAGCGCGTCACATCCGCTTTCCTTCATGATGCGTACGGCATTGGTAACACCCTCCGTCGGGTTCACCTGATAAGTACCAAAAGGCATATCACAAACTACCAGTGCTCTCTTGGCTCCACGCATCACCGATGTAGCATGATAAATCATCTGATCCAGCGTAATCGGAAGAGTTGTTGTGTTTCCTGCCATGACATTTGAAGCGGAATCACCGACAAGAATCACATCAACACCGGCTCCGTCAACAATCTGTGCCATTGTATAATCATAAGCAGTAAGCATGGCAATCTTTTTACCCTGACCTTTCATTTCGATCAGTCTGTGTGTCGTCACTTTACGGACATCTTCTACTAAATACCCAGCCATTTTTAAATGTTTAAGTTTTTAAATTTCGCTGCAAAAGTACTCATTTTTTTCTTTTACAGAATGCAACCGTATCATTTTTTTGCATACAACAGAGCGTTCAGAATCCGAAATACATCTTCATTTTCCAGTTTTTTCTTTACGTACCATACTTTTTCATCACCCGAAAACAACGAAATGTAAGTTAATTTTGTATTTTTGCCCTTGCTAACCAAATCATAGTCACAATATAACATGAATACAGGACTAATCAAACTTTTTGAAAGCAGCATAAAAAACAATTGGAATCTGAAGGCGCTGACCGATTTCAACGGCGAAACCTTACAATATAAGGACGTAGCGCGAAAGATTGAAAAATTACATATATTAATGGAACATGCCGGCATCATGCCGGGAGACAAAGTGGCTCTTTGCGGACGAAACTGCGGCAACTGGTGTGTCACCTTTTTAGCAGCTATCAGCTACGGAGCAGTCATTGTTCCAATTCTTCATGAATTCAAACCCGACAACATCCATAATATCGTCAATCATTCGGAGGCGCGCTTGCTCTTTACGGGCGATTACGTTTGGGAAAATCTGAATGAAGAAGAAATGCCTCATCTGGAAGGAGTGATCTGTGTAAACGACTTCAGCCTGTTGACTTCCCGTTCGGAGAGGCTGTCTTTTGCACGCGAGCATCTCAATGAGTTGTTCGGAAAGAAGTTCCCCAACCGCTTCACTCCCGATTTGATTTCCTATAAAGAGGAAGATTCGCCCGAGGCTTTGGTCATTATCAACTACACATCTGGAACCACCGGATTTTCCAAAGGCGTGATGTTGCCTTGTCGCAGTATTCTGTCGAACATTATCTTCTGCCAGGAAACAATAGGTATCCAGCCTGGAGACAATATTGTATCCATGCTGCCGATGGGACATGTTTTCGGGCTCGTTTATGACTTTCTCTATGGCATCAGTTCCGGAGCGCATCTGTACTTCCTGACCCGCATGCCCTCACCTAAAATCATAAAAACTACCGTAGCTGCCATTCGTCCGCGTATTATTTCGTGCGTACCTCTGGTTATCGAAAAACTTTTCAAGCAGGAGATTTTGCCACAAGTAGACAACAAATTAGGAAAATTACTGCTCAAGCTTCCTTTCATCAGCGAGCATCTGAAAGAAAAGGCCCGTCAGGAAAGCCTGCGTTTGTTTGGAGATAATATTTTAGAAATAATTATCGGCGGAGCCCCATTTAACGCTGAAGTGGAAGCTTTTGTACGAAACATCAAATTTCCTTATTCCATTGCATATGGTATGACTGAATGTGGCCCAATCATCTGCCACAGCACGTGGAAAGAAACCGCCTACATGTCTTGCGGAAAGGTGGCCCATCGCATGGAAGCTAAGGTCCTGAGTCCCGAACCGGACAAAGTACCGGGAGAATTGGTTTGCCGCGGCGAAAATCTTATGCTGGGTTATTACAAGAACCCAGAAGCTACTGAAGCGATCATTGACTCCGAGGGATGGCTACATACCGGTGATATGGCCATCATTTCACCCGAAGGAGATGTATATATAAAAGGCCGATGCAAGAATATGCTCTTAAGCACCAATGGACAAAACATCTATCCAGAAGAAATCGAATCGAAGCTGAACAACATGCCATATGTCAACGAGTCACTTGTCATCATGAGCCAAAGTAAGCTTGTTGCCCTTATCTATCCAGACCTGAACGAAGCCTTGGAGAACGGATGCAACGAACAGCAACTGATGGAGATGCTGGAAAAGAACCGCATTGAACTGAACAAGGAACTGCCGGCATATTCCCAGATCACCAAAATAGTATTCCGTAACGAAGAATTTGAGAAAACGGCAAAAAAGAGCATCAAACGCTATTTGTATCAGGGCTGAAGAGCAGATCTCCCCAACCAGGAGACCCAAGAAGAAAAATCTGCCGGCAGCAACACATCCTGGGTAGAGATGCAAAGAACTATCCGTTTTTTTTATTACTTTTGCCGACAATTTACAAAAAGAGAGTGAACTAATAAAAATAAGATTATGGCTCGCAAGAGAAAAGAATTACCTATTCTGGAAAATATCACCATCACCGACGTAGCAGCCGAAGGAAAAGCCCTGGCCAAAGTAAACGACATGGTCATTTTTGTTCCTTATGTGGTTCCGGGAGATGTGGTAGATTTGAAAATCAAAAAGAAGAAACATCGCTACTGCGAGGCAGAGGCAATCAAGTTTCATCAATATTCCGAGAAACGTGCCACTCCGTTCTGCGAACACTACGCTGTGTGCGGCGGATGCAAATGGCAGTGCCTGCCTTATGAGGAGCAAATCAAATACAAACAACAACAGGTATGGGACAACCTGAGCCGCATCGGCAAGGTAGAGCTGCCGGAAATGCTTCCGATTCTGGGATCCGTCCACACCACTTGTTATAGAAACAAACTGGAGTTCGGCTTCTCCAACAAACGTTGGTTTACAGCACAGGAGATTGAACAGGATGCCACCTTCGACACAAACAACGCCGTAGGTTTCCACACTTCAGGCTCATTCGACAAAATCCTGCCGATCAACAAATGCTGGCTGATGGACGACATCAACAATCGCATTCGTAATGCGGTGAGAGACTTCTGCAACGAACAGGGATTTTCTTTCCACGACCAGAGAAACCACGAAGGCCTGATGCGAAATATGATGATCCGCAACTCAAATACCGGCGAGCTGATGGTACTCATGCAGTTCTGCATCACCAACGACAAGGAACAAGAACAGGCCCTTCAGGTTATGCAATTCATCGGTGACCACTTTCCGGAAGTCACTTCCCTACTCTACGTAAACAACCAAAAGTACAACGACACAATCGGTGATCTGGATGTCGTCACCTTCAAAGGCAAGGACCACATCTTCCTGGAGATGGAGGGTCTGAAATTCAAGGTAGGTCCAAAGAGCTTCTATCAGACCAATACAGAGCAGGCATACGAATTATACAAGGTGGCCCGTGAGTTTGCCGGTCTTACCGGAAATGAATTGGTATACGACCTGTACACCGGAACCGGAACCATTGCCAACTTCGTGGCACGAAGCGCCCGCAAGGTAATCGGTATAGAATACGTACCAGAGGCAATAGAAGATGCTAAAGTCAATTCAGAAATCAACGGCATTGACAACACACTGTTCTACGCCGGTGACATGAAGGACATTCTGAATAAGGAATTCATCGAAACCCATGGACAACCGGATGTGATTATCACCGATCCCCCAAGAGCAGGTATGCATCAGGATGTCATAGATACACTTCTGTTTGCAGAACCGGAACGCATCGTTTACGTAAGCTGTAATCCGGCCACACAGGCACGCGACCTGGGACTGTTGGACAGCAAGTATAAAGTTTGCGCCATTCGTCCGGTAGACATGTTCCCGCATACACAGCATGTAGAGAATGTAGTTCTTCTGGAAAAAAGACATTAATCCATAAAAAGACATCGGCAGTGAAACCATTAAGCCACTTCCGATGTCTTTTTTTATATTTTCTTCCATATCTTTCTTCAGGACATCACAGACAAAAATAAAACGATGCAGGGCACAATCTCGGGATATCATTGTGTCCCATTCTTCCTTTTTAGACTGACTAAAATCTATGCATAATATTCTTTCTCCCACTAAATATCGGGTGAGCCTGAATTCCAATTTTAAGAGGTATAAAAATAAAAAAAAGAAAAATCAAAATGATTTTTCCTCATACCCGTGATTCCGTTGGGACTCGAACCCAAGACCCACGCCTTAGAAGGGCGTTGCTCTAATCCAGCTGAGCTACGGAACCATCCTATACAAACAAAAAAAGAGTGATTCCGTTGGGACTCGAACCCAAGACCCACGCCTTAGAAGGGCGTTGCTCTAATCCAGCTGAGCTACGGAACCATCCTTATCAAGTGACTCCCACAGGATTCAAACCTGTAACCTTCTGATCCGTAGTCAGATGCTCTATTCAGTTGAGCTAGGGAGCCATTCCCCAACAAAAGTGATTCCCACAGGATTCAAACCTGTAACCTTCTGATCCGTAGTCAGATGCTCTATTCAGTTGAGCTAGGGAACCATTTCCTTTTGTTTTCGTGTGCAAAGGTACACCTTTTTTCCTTTACCACCAAATTTTCCGAGTGTTTTTTTATCTTTTTGCCGATAAAAAATGTTCTTACTGCACGAGTTCCATGCGAACATTTCCTTCTGGTGACACACAAATATCTGTAACATAACAGCTTGCTCCATCCGGAATGCAGACAGTGGCATTAAAGTGAAAACCGTCCTTATCTGTAAATCCATATTTCATATCAGATAAGATAGCCTGCTGCAAAAAGCCTTCAGGAATAATACTGGAAAAAGATTTCCGTGAATAATCCCGTGAATACAGGCAAACCTTTCCTTTGTAAACACAAATATGAATCACATTATCATAATAAACATTCTCCACAGCTACCCCCTCATTGGTATAGCTTTGCTTATATACCTTATGCTTACTCGGATTTACATAGATATAACACCGATATCTTTCTCCTTCTTGATATACCACAGTATCCTTCTTCACCACCTCATTATATACAATAGGTTTCGGAGGGGTATGCGAAAAATAAATCGTATCGTTCAAATCATCCGATTTTCTCAATCGGACAATATCGCCCGTAACCGAATGAAAACAGAAAATATTTTCAGTAACCCTGTCTATAGGATAGTTCACGGTTTCACGGCCTATCAGAGTCAATGTATCCTTATTCGCCTTAATACGAAGCGGTACATTCATTGTATCCGGATAGAAAATGCTGTCACCTTCAATCTTACAGAAAGCCATACTGGTTTCCTCGTCAATCCAGATACCTTGTAATAAACGCAACGTAGTGTCAGCCGGGACCTTACTATGCGCCGTCTCAGATTCCTGACGGGAATTTCCCCCGCAAGCCAGTAACAGAGCAACACATATACAAAGACAAGCAGCATTTATATTATGTATTTTCATCTGCCTATACAATGATATTCAAAACCTAATTCAGTCAGATCATCTTTATCATAAATATTACGGCCATCGATTACCAGCAACTGTCTCATGGTCTTTTTAATAACACGCCAGGTCGGCAAGCGGAACTCCTTCCATTCTGTCACCAACAGAATGGCATCAGCATCCAATGCCGCATCATACAAATCCTGAGCATAATAAATCGAATCACCAATTCGACGACGACACTCATTCATTGCCTGAGGATCATATGCCCGTATCTGACATCCAGCCTCGCGAAGCAGATTTATCAGAACCAGTGACGGCGCCTCACGCATATCATCTGTCTCCGGTTTGAAAGCCAGCCCCCACAAAGCCACGGTCTTTCCAGCCAAGTCACCATGAAACGCATCACTCAATTTTCGGAACAGTACCGATTTCTGCTTTTCGTTCACCTCTTCAACAGCCTTAAGAACCTTCATGTCATATCCATGCTGGTCTGCCGTCTTAATCAAAGCTTTCACGTCTTTCGGGAAACAAGAACCTCCATAACCGATACCGGCATACAGGAATTTTCTTCCGATACGTGTATCGGCTCCGATACCGTTACGCACCATATTGACGTCTGCTCCGACCAGCTCACACAGGTTGGCAATATCATTCATAAAACTGATTCGGGTAGCCAACATAGAATTAGCGGCATATTTTGTCATCTCGGCCGACGGTATATCCATAAAGATTACACGGAAATTATTCAATACAAAAGGCTTGTACAAACGAGTCATCAACTCTTTTGCCTTTTCCGATTCCACTCCTACCACGACACGGTCAGGACTCATAAAGTCAGGAATGGCATTTCCTTCTTTCAGAAACTCCGGATTAGAAGCAATATCAAACGGAATCTGTACACCCCGTTTATCAAGTTCTTCCTGAACCGCCTGACGCACCTTACGAGCGGTACCTACTGGAACCGTACTTTTGGTCACAATCAGTTTGTAATCTTTCATATTGGCTCCAATCGTATGCGCAACCTGAAGCACATAACTCAGATCGGCACTGCCATCCTCATCCGGTGGAGTACCTACAGCACTGAAAATTACCTCAACGTCATCCAGGCAGTCTTCCAGAGAAGTGGAGAAACGCAGTCGCCCGGCCGCCTTGTTCTTGAGAACCATTTCTTTCAGTCCGGGTTCATAAATAGGAATAATTCCTTCTTCCAGTTTCTGAATCTTGTTCTGGTCTACATCAATACAGGTAACATCCACGCCAATTTCCGCAAAACAAGTACCTGTCACCAAACCGACATAACCGGTTCCTACAATTGCTATATTCATTGTTAATCCTTTATTTTAAAAGCCATGACCGGAAAAAGCACAAAACCCACATCAGAACATGAGCAGACTTCCGGATCATAAAAGTGCCATAATATTGGGAACAAAGGTAGATAAAAGCGGTCGATAAAGCAAGTATTAAGCTTTATATGAATATAATTTTTATCAAAAAATTAGTTTAAAAAAAAATTATACCATAAATTTGCATTGTGAATCATTTGGCAAAACATATTGAAAAATTGGTCTGGCAACATGAATGTGTCATTGTACCTCAATTTGGCGGATTCGTTACACAAGTACAAAGTGCTTCTATAACGGAGGCCGAAGGGTTATTTGTACCCCCAACCCGTACCGTCGGGTTTAACGACAAACTGCTCGGCAATGACGGCATTCTGGTGCGTTCGTATATGGAGATGTACGGATTGGCAGAAACTGAAGCCAAAAGATTGCTTCAAACCGACATATTGGAAATGCGCGAGCAATTGTTGCATCATGGTTTTTACGATTTGGGGCATTTAGGCATACTAAAACAGAATGAAGATGGAGAGATCCTCTTTACGCCCAATTCCGGTTGGACCGTTCCTGAATATTTTGGACTTGAAACATTTGATTTTCCAAGACTTACGGAAACTTTTGCCGTAGAATATCCACAGGAAAAGCCAGACGCAGAACAGGCTTCTCAAAAACATGCGGAACATATCACGTTGCATATCAATCGTCGTATGCTCCACACGGCCTTGTCTATAGCTGCGGCTATTTTTCTTTTTTTCCTGGTGTCTACTCCGCTAAACACCAACTTATGGCACAAGAATCAGGCTTTATTGGCTCAGGATATTCTATCCTCGGCATTGGCTATCATGCCTCGTATGGAAACACATCCGTCTGCCCGTCCCGACACGATCTGCAGCAATACGTTGGCAACAGGTGTAGAAGTGGCCACAGAAAGCAAATCGGAAAAACCGGCTCAAAAAACGGAACTCGAAGCCAACAATCTTTCTCACGAATTTGCCGTAGTCATTGCCAGTGCAATTCCGAAAGAAAATGCTCTTGATTATGTAAACCATCTTCAAAAGAAGGGGTATACAGATGTATGCATCCATCAGCATGGAGCAATGGTCCGCGTGCTTTTCCGTGGTTTTGAAACAGAAGCCGACGCACGCAAAAAGATGCAGACCTTACAAGGTATCCCGGACTTTCAGGGAGCCTGGATTCTCGAACTGAAATAATCAATCATCAAATCTTTATAATCAAACAATGAAAAGAGTGCGCTGTCCTAAGTGTGATCATTATATTACTTTTGATGAAACACAATATGAGGACGGACAGTCATTGGTGTTTGAATGCGAAATGTGTCACAAGCAATTCGGCATTCGCATTGGTCTGTCCAAACTCAAATCCGTGAGAAAAGAAGAAGTTATCGACGAGCAGGAGAATGCCGATGCCTGCGGAAGCATTGTCGTAGTGGAAAATGTATTCCACTACAAGCAGGTATTGCCGCTCACCATGGGCGACAATGTCATCGGCCGCTACGTGAAAGGCTCAAAAATCAATGTGCCGATCGAAACGGTAGACCCGAGTATCGATACCACCCACTGTATCATCCAGGTAAAACGCAACAAACAGGGTAAACTGATGTATATTCTGCGCGACGCACCAAGTAATACGGGAACTTTTTATATGAATGAAATCCTGAAGGACAACGACCGTATCCGTCTTGAGGACGGAGCCATCGTAACCATCGGTGCTACGACATTAATCCTTAGAGCCGCAAACGAAGAGAATGGAAATGACGAATAACCTTCCGGTCTTCGGAAAACTGATATCCGGAAATCTTTCACTCACGACGCGTCAGGTGTGCAACACATTGGAATTGCTCGATTCCGGTGCCACAGTTCCTTTCATCAGCCGTTACCGAAAAGAACGTACCGGTTCTCTTGACGAAGTGCAGATTGCAGCCATTCAAGAGCAATATGACAAACTGAAAACCATCAGCAAGCGCAAGGAAACGATTCGCGCCACGATTGAGGAACAAGGCAAACTCACCCCTGAACTGCAGGAGCGCATCGAGCAGTGCTGGGATGCCAATTTGTTGGAGGATCTGTATCTGCCTTATAAACCCAAGAAAAGAACAAAAGCCGAGATTGCCCGTCAAAAAGGACTTGAACCACTGGCACTCAAGATCATGATGCAGCGTGGCTGTAATCTGGATACCGAAGCACAGAAATTTGTGCGCGGCGAAGTAAAGGACAAGGAAGAAGCTCTTGCCGGTGCCCGCGACATCATTGCCGAACAGGTCAGCGAAAACGAGGAAGCCCGCAAGAGGGTACGCCGTGTATTTGAACGCACCGCTCTCATCACCGCCAAAGTGGTCAAAGGTAAAGAAGAAGAGGGAGACAAGTTCAAGGATTATTTCGACTTTCAGGAACCGTTACGCAAATGCACTTCGCATCGTCTGCTGGCACTGCGTCGCGGTGAGGCCGAAGGTGTGCTGCGCGTCAGCATCTCACCGGCCGAGGACGAAGACTGCGTGAACCAGCTGAACCGTCAGTTCGTGCGTTCGAATGACGTGTGCGGACGGTTGGTTTCGGAAGCCGTAGCCGATTCCTACAAACGCCTGCTGCGCCCGTCCATCGAAACGGAATTTGCCGCCGGAAGTCGTGCCAAGGCCGAAGAAGAAGCTATCCGCGTATTTGCCGCCAACCTGAAACAGCTGCTGCTCTCTCCCCCACTCGGTCAGAAACGGGTACTGGGTATCGATCCGGGATTCCGCACCGGCTGCAAGGTGGTTTGTCTGGACAATCAGGGCACACTGCTTCACAATGAAGCCATTTTCCCGCATGCGCCGCGAAACGAATATGCGCAGGCACAGCGCAAACTGGCTCAGCTTGTAGAGCAATATAACATTGAAGCCATTGCCATTGGTAATGGTACGGCGAGCCGCGAAACCGAACGCCTTGTCAAAAGCATTTCTTTCGACCGAGAGGTACAGGCCTTTGTAGTTAGTGAAGACGGTGCTTCTGTTTATTCGGCATCGAAGATCGCACGCGATGAGTTCCCGGATTATGATGTGACGGTACGTGGTGCCGTTTCCATTGGCCGCCGTTTGATGGACCCACTGGCCGAACTGGTCAAGATCGACCCGAAATCGATCGGTGTGGGCCAGTATCAGCATGATGTAGACCAGACCAAGCTGAAGAAATCACTCGACGGTGTAGTGGAGTTCTGTGTAAGTTCCGTAGGTGTAAACCTCAACACGGCCAGCCAGCATTTGCTGACGTATGTAGCAGGTGTAGGGCCCAATCTGGCACAGAACATCATCGACTACCGTACCGAAAACGGTGCTTTCCGCTCACGCAAAGACCTGATGAACGTAAAACGTATGGGAGCCAAAGCCTTCGAACAGTGCGCCGGTTTCCTCCGCATTCCGGATGCAACCGATCCACTGGATGCCACGGCCGTACATCCCGAACGCTATGCTTTGGTACGCCGCATGGCTACCGACCACAAAACTACCGTTGAGGAACTGATCCGTAACAAGGCACTTCGCGAAAGCATTGACCTGAAACAATATGTCACCGACGACTGTGGTCTGCCCACACTGAACGACATCATGAGTGAGTTGGACAAACCGGGACGCGACCCAAGAAAGGCTATCGAAGTATTCTCTTTTGCACCGGATGTGGAAACGATTGACGACCTGAAGCCAGGAATGATTCTACCGGGCATCGTGTCGAACATCACCAATTTCGGCTGCTTTGTAGACATTGGTGTGCATGAAAAGGGGTTGGTCCACATTTCTGAAATGGCCGATCGCTATGTCAGCGATCCTAATACCGTAGTCACCCTGCACCAGCAACTGAAAGTACGGGTACTGAGTGTAGACAAGGCTCGCAACCGCATCGCATTATCTCTTAAAAACATTTGATTCTTATGAAGTATAAAATATTGGTTCTCGATCTGGACGGAACTTTAACCAACAAGAAAAAGGAAATTACCGAACACACGCGCGAAACACTGATCCGTGCACAGGAAGCTGGTATCAAAATCGTACTGGCATCCGGACGCCCCACCTACGGCATCATGCCGCTGGCCCGCCAACTGGAACTTGACAAGTATGAGGGATACATTCTGGCCTACAACGGCGGACAGATCATCGACTGCAAGACCGGTGAACTGATGTATGAGAATGTGCTCGACCCGGCCGTGTATCCTTATCTCTATGAGTGCGCCAAGAGCAACGGTTTCCAGATTCTGAGTTACAAAGACGAATATATTATCTCAGAGAATGCCGACGACCAGTATGTGCAGCATGAGGCTTTCCTAAACCGTATGGCCAGCAAGACCGTAGAGAATTTTCTGGATGTCATCAACTTTCCGGTAGCCAAATGTCTGATTGTAGGTGATCCGGAACCGTTGGCCCAACTGGAACCGGTCATGAAGAAGGAACTGGAAAGCAAAATGAACGTATTCCGTTCCGAACCGTTTTTCTTGGAACTGGTACCCAAAGGCATTGATAAGGCACGCTGTCTGGCCGTATTGCTCGACGAACTGGATATGACTTCGGATGAAATGATGGCTTGCGGCGACGGCTTTAATGATCTTTCTATGATTGAATATGCCGGTCTGGGCGTAGCTATGTCCAATGCTCAGGAAGTGGTAAAACAGGTAGCCAATTACATCACCCTCTCCAACGATGAAGACGGTGTGGCACACGCCGTAGAGAAATTCATGCTGAATGCAGAATAATCCGTACAGCAGATGGCATATCTGCTCCCGACAATTACAAAACATCGGGACATAGAAACAAAAAATCCCCGCAGCAGAAAGGAACACAAAATATCAGTTCCTCATCGCTGCGGGGATTTTTATTTTGTTATCTGCAAATCAGAATACTGTTAAGGTTCCAGACAGGCATCCAAATCACGGATAATCTGCTCTTTGTCCATATGCTGACCGATGAAAACTATTTTCTCCATACGGTCACCATACTCATCATCCCAGTCACGCATCATACCGGGATCCTGACGCAACAATTCGGCCAGATCTTCTTCGGGAGCTGTGGCATACCACAGTCCGGCTTCTTTCAGACTCTGCTGTTTGCCGGCTTGCTCAAACAGATAAGACATATCTCTATTCTGCATAAAATAGCACACTCCCTTGGCACGGATCACGCTGGCTGGCCACTTGGCTGCCACATAATGATCAAACTTCACCAGGTCGAATGCCTTGCGACGATAGTACACAAAGGTGCTGATGCCATACTCATCCGTATGACTTCCGTGATGATGGTGATGTCCACAACAGCAACCATCCTCATGTTCATGATCGTGATGATGTCCGCAAGTACATTCCTCGCCATGTTCGTGATCATGATGGTGATGATGACCACAGTTGCACTCCTCATCGTGTTCATGTTCATGCTCATGGTGGTGATGGTGTGCTTCTGCCGTGTGCGGATGATGTGCGTCGGCTTCCTCTTCCTCTGTAGCCGGACGCTCCAACTCACGCACCCAGGCAGCTGATGTAGCCACCTGTTCGAAGCCGAACATACGGGTGTTGAGAATCTTGTCGAGCTCCACATCGGCATAATCGCATGGAATAATCTCTGCTCCCGGCTGCAAGGTCTTCACAATATGGGTAATCCGCTTCAATTCTTCGGGAGCCACTTCCGATGCCTTGTTCAGCAAAATAATATTACAGAACTCTATCTGTTGGATAATCAGGTTTTCGATATCCTCCTCATCTACATCATCACTGGTCAAAGCATCACCACAATTAAATTCACTTTGCAGACGCAAGGCATCCACTACCGTAACGATGCAATCGAGACGCACCAGTCCGTGCTTGGTATATTCACTGCCCATGCGCGACATGGCGGCTATGGTCTGTGCAATCGGTGCCGGCTCGCATACACCGCTGGCCTCGATCACGATATAGTCAAAGCGGTTCATCTTCATCAGGTCGTCAATCTGCTTCATCAGATCCATCTTGAGCGAACAGCAGATGCAACCGTTCTGCAGGGCTACCAGACTGTCGTCGCCCTGTCCTACAACCCCACCGCGCTGAATCAGCTCGGCATCAATATTCACTTCACCGATATCGTTCACCACTACGGCAAACTTGATACCTTTCTCATTGGAAAGGATATGATTTACCAATGTGGTTTTTCCACTGCCCAGATATCCTGTCAGGAGCAGTACCGGAACTTCTTTCATCATCATTGTTGTCTTTTATTATTTTGTTTGTTGTAATACTATCACAAAGTTAGTCCTTATTTACCAAAAATCAGCAGCTTTACAGTTAAATAATGACTACACGCGAACCTCATCCGCAAAAGGCCAAAAGAACACCCCAAAATCGGCAAGAGAATTTTTCCAGAACTTCCCGACAAAAACAGAAAACATCGGCACAAAAATTCCCTGCCCGACAAAAAAGAGGGTGTGTCAAAATGTATGTTAATATGCATTTTGATGCACTTTCTTCATTTTTATGAAAAAAGGCCC
>CALUIU010000038.1 GCA_944320795.1 Candidatus Paraprevotella stercoravium
AAACAAGCAAACGACAACAATGCAAAATTTCATCGGGATGAAACTCAAATTCGGTCCCGACAAAACTCCAATACCATAGGCACGGTATTTTCAAATAAAAGCGAGAAATGTTTTTCTTCCCCTACAAGTACTCACAAAAAAACTAAAGCAAAACCAAAAAGCCGATATGACCAGAACAAGTACACCTAAATATAATAAGGAGATGTATTCTGCAATGGGAATTTTCTCCGACATCACGAAATCCGAATTGCAATACTCCCAAAAACCGAATGCCCAAAAGACTTTATAAACAGACTTTCTCTAATCCATGAAGCAACATCATTGGTATCCCATTAAAATATGACGGACTAAATGATGAATCAAACGAGCCCGAAATCAGGAGATCATACAGATTCTTGACATCACTGGAATTAGCCTTGTCGAACAGATCATGCAAGTGATTTTTTCTGTCAACAATATACTGAAAATATACAAGATTTCATAGATCAAATGGTTTTAACTTCGTATCATGCAGTGTTGGAGAACACCCTTAAAACTGATAAATGCCACAGTGATTTGTATGCAGACTGCGTTCTCTGTTGTGCCCATTTTTAAATTTTAAGATGCTGCATAAAGCATCTGGAGAACAATTTGATCAGCCATTCTTTCTTATAAAGATTAGCACACCCAGCACCGAAAGTTGCTTCGCATTCATCAGAAAAGCGAACTCACGACTATCTTCTTCGTCGTAATATCAGACGAGTCTGAATGATTTCTCTCGGAGAGATTCCAAAGAACGATTTATTCACCTTTACGCGACACAGCAGTATTTTGAACTATAAAATTCGAATCATCCGATCGCAACGCACATGGGGAAATTAGTCACATTAGACTTAATTTTCTTTTCAAAAAGGCCAGATGGCAATTTGAAGCAACAAGTCTTTTTATTTATCATAAATTATTTCTAATTTTGCAGTCCGTTTTCAACAAGATACAGAATAAAAATGGCGAGGAACAGATATCATCATGACATAATAGAAGTACTGAAAGAAGCCAATGGCAGAAGTATGCCTGTACGTCTTATCGCCCGCCATATTTATAATAAAAACATAGGACTCTTTGCTGAAAACATTTCCTTTGAAGATATATATCAATCTGTACGCTTTTATTTGTGGTCACAATCGAACCGCCCTTCTTCCCCTTTTATCAGAGGCAAGAAAAGAGGATACTATCAGGTCCGAAAAGAAATTTTCTCTCTAATTGAACTTGATTTTAATACTCCTTGTCCGGATAACACAGAAAGAGAAGATGATACAAAAGATAAAGACCCTCAAAAATCAAACAGTTTTTTTCTTTTTGAATAAATGCGGCACACGCATCGTATAGAATGAGAAGGTGTCAGAGCTTAAATGACTACCTCTAAAAGTAACAGATTAGCATAATACCTTAAAAAGGGCCGTATCATTACTCAATAAGAGTTTGATACGGCCCTTTTTAAGTCTTCGAAATGCAAAAATTCAAATTATCAGCTCATATTTCCAAGAATTGAATTTTGATGCATTCATATTTCTTACAGTTACCCTCGGTTAATTCCGGAACTGTAATTCTTGACACATACTTTTTATCAATGTCATGACTACCTTCGTTCCGATCAATACCATTCGATATTCGAACTGTAACTACTCTGTTTCTTCCATCTCAGCACATCAGCCAAAGCTCCGGCATTGGCTGAGAATGTAAAATTATACGAACGGTAAGGACTCAACACAACACTGGCCGACATCGAGAAGCAATGCAGATCACGGCTCAGTGATGCCGTTGTCATAGACAAGCGGTGATAGTTGAAATCATAACCCGAAGAAAAACTGATATTCCAACCCGCTGAAATCTGAAGATTTCCAGAGAAATTCAGCGTATGAGTCAGTTTGTAAGGGTAACGCATTCGTTTTTCACGAATTTTTGCACTCGTATTCTCACGCATACTGATACCATAGGAAACAGAGAATGACCATGGCAACTGGAATTGCAGATATCCGTCCTCGTCCACTCCCGCATCAGACGAACGTTTAGCCCCCTGGCGTGCGGCACGCATTTCAGGATCCAGATTCGTATCATTATTCTCGTTCTCGGAGCTGCCATCCTGTAAAGAGGACTCTTCTGTCTCTTCCTCTTTTTTGCCCCATCCAAACAATTTGCGGAATGTTTCGTTATTGAACGTATAAGAAAGATTCTGCGACATACCCTGAAAACGTCCGAAACGTCCGTATGACCACTCTGTCCGGTCACCGACCCGCACATTGCCATTTTCGTCGAACTCATAGGCGTAAGTAGCAAATACCGCATTCATACTGAAAGTATAATTCCACGGCGTACGAATTCGGATATTCATATTCAAGTCACTCCAAGGCTTGGTTGCTGCCGCCATATTATAGCTTAAGCTTGCACCTAATTCGTCAATCAGACTAATCTTCTTATATCCTGTCGAATCCCGGTCAGTACGTACTTTCATCTCGATATTATTGGAAACAGACATGGTCACGCTTCCATTCTTGCCTCGGGAAGGAACTCCATAAAGGCCGTTGGCAAAAGGAGAATAAGTCACGGTCGAAACATTACCCTTCTCATCCGTCTTGATATAAGTGTCCCAATAGCCAAAGCGTTCCGCTCCAAAATCCGGCTTGTAACTTAAGCTCACAGAAGGCGTAAAGACGTGACGGATAGCCTGTATCTTGTTTCCGAATATCTTAGGAACCGGAGTATAAAAACCATACAGTTTGGTATTGGCAGATATACTCATATTATAATCGTACACATTGTAAAAGCCCCAGATTGTATCAGCCACCTCACTTTTGGTTTTGGGATCCCACTGCTTCATGACGCGATTGGAATACATTCGGTCTGTAAAACTGAACTGTGGAGTAATATTGATGTAATTACCAATAGTAAAATTAGCGCTGATCGGAATCTTATGCGACATACCGTTTTTCCAATCCCGGATCAGATTAGATTTAAACAACTGATCTTCTTTCGTATAGATACTATTGCTTAATTCCCCGGTATAGCTCAGGGCTATTTTCTCATACCAACGTTCCTTACCTGCCATTTTCTTCCGTTTGAACGGATTGAAACGCGCCAGCGAGATATTCATACTCGGCAAAGTAATGTTTACCGTAGAATCTCGCATATTTTGAGACAGGTTAAAGTTTCCGGAGAGCGTCAGTCCGATCCGTGAGAAAGTTTTCGAATAGCTCACACTGGAAGTTCTCGTACTTTGCGTATAACTCTCGGGATTATACATGCTGTTCAAATTATTACGCTCATAATTCTGAGTCGCAAAGTTCACGCTGGCAGAGAAACTCTGAGTAGGATTCGCTTTCGCATCCTGACGATGAGTCCACTGCACCTTGAAGCTGGTAGACTTCTGATAGTCAGGCATATTCTTCTCACCTTCCACCGTATTCTGGTAACTTACAAAGAAATTACCCGAGAAACGATAACGCTTTTTATAGTTTGACTGAGTGCTGAGTCCCCAGGAACCTTTCGTATAGATCTCTCCCAGCAACTGCAGGTCAATCATATCATTGATTGCGAAATAATATCCTCCGTCACGCAAATAAAAACCTCGGCTCAATTCGTCGCCATAGGTTGGCATGATGAACCCGGAAGAATACTTCTTACTGAACGGGAAGAAGCCATATGGAATGGCCAAAGGCAACGGAACATCCTCAACAACCAGATAAGCCGGACCAAAAATCACATCCTTTCCCGGTCGCACCTTGGCACGGGTCAGTGACAGATAGAAATGCGGATGACTGGCATCACAAGTGGTGTATTTACCATGACGCACGTACATCACTCCTTCCTGATCACGTTTTGACTCCTCACTGATCAGGAAACCTTCCCCCTGCTGGGTATATACGTTGTTAATAAATGCTTTCTGAGTTTTGAAATTGTAACTGATTTTCTCAGGCTCATAAGTATCCGAGCCCTGTTTGAAAACCGGAAGACCACTTACATTACCCAAGGTATCCGCACGTCCCATTGCATGAACCAGACTGCTGTCCAGACTCATCGTAATGATATCCGCAGTAAGTTCCAGATTCTGGTATTTTACGACACTGCTGCCAAAAAGATTAGCGCGGCTTTTCGTCTGTTCAAAAGTAATTGAGTCAGATGCCGTATAACTAACCGGCATATCCAATGCTGACTTGCTCTTCTTGACTGAATCTGTAGCCGTTGTATTCGACTGCAGCGAATCAACCAGAATCGAATCGTTCAGCAACAGCGAATCAAGCGGCAGGCGAACAGGAGACTTTCCTACAGTATCCGGGGCAAGAGTTTCCGCTTTCCGCAAAGAATCAGTCAGTACACGTGACAATGTATCTGTTCCCAATGAGTCCTTTTCCGGTACCCTGCATTTGACATGCCCTGATACACGCTGAAGGGCATAATCAGCATTCTGATTATGCGCCAACACATAAAAAGTCCCGAGAGACCATAATGTTATGAATATTTTTGTTTTCAATGAATTCTCGTTCTAAATGGAAAAGATGAAAAATATCAATGCTTAGACGTATATTATTCAAAAAGTTCTCTCCACTTTCTGAATGTAATCACTCCCTGTTCGCCATACTTCTGCAGACTGGCGACAACCTTTTCGTAAGATTTCTCCTCTCCGAGATGCGTTTTGGAAAAATATTTGTCGGCATAGCAAATCACCTGTTCTTCCAGAGTCTCCGGCAGGAAATCACGATGTGGCAATGGCAAGTTACGCTCTGCGATATTTTCAGCAGTCAGTCCCGTACCGGTATGGCGTTCGCACACACGTGCATGCCGTTCATACCCTTCACGCCGCATCAGTTCAGCCCCCAGATAGCCGTGGCATAAATATGGTGCTTCGCCATGGCAATGAATACCATCAGCATCTGTCATGAAGATACCGATATCGTGAACCATGGCCGCCTCTTCCAGAAAACCGGCATCCAGATTCAGTTCCGGATGAATTCGGGCAATCTTCATGCAACGGTCAGCCACCTGTCTGCTATGGCACAGCAATATCTCCTTTAAGGGAGGATTGTCTGCATAATATTTGTCGATAAGAGCCAAAAAGTCCATTTTCATAAATTTACTCGTGCAAAAGTAATGCTTTTTTTTTATATTCTCTTCATAACATGGCGCATAATGACATAATAAATATAAAATGGGCTCAACCGGATACAAAAGAAAGCCAGTCATCTCCGCTCCGCAAATCATGCGAAACGGCTATGACTGACTTTCTTCTCTATATTCAGGAGCAGAACATCAGTTTCTGCTCACCATCTTCACTCCCTTAATGGTTTTCAGTTTCTTGATCAGCTGCTCCAGTTTCGCGGTATCATCCAGCAATACGGTGATATTTCCGGAAAACAAGCCGTCGTGAGAATCAATGCTGATACTGCGTAAGGATATTTTCTCTTCCTTACTGATAATCGAAGTAATGTTATTGACAATACCCAGGTCATCATTACCCACCACACGCAAGGTAATCGGATATTGGCTGCCGCGTTTTCCGGCCCAACGTGCCTTCACAATACGATAGCCAAATTTCGTGCGCAACTGTTCGGCATTCGGACAGTCACAGCGATGAATCTTGATTCCTCCGTTTACCGTTACAAAACCAAAGACATCATCGCCATAAATCGGATGACAGCATTTGGCCAGCGTAAAGTCCAGACCTTTAAGATTCTGATCGATAACCAGCACATCATCATGGCTTTGGGTCTTTATTTCGGCTTCCGATTGCATATTGAATTCCTGTGCGCTCGGCGCCGGTGTATGGTCGGCCATTCCGTTCATGTATTTCTGCATCTCCGTATATTTGTCTATCACGGAGTTTACATCCAGAGTCTCGTTGGCCAGACTGTTGTAAAAGTCGGTTACATATTTGAAACCCATCTTCTTGATCACATGCATCATCGTGGGCTCATCATATTCTATCTTCCGGTTTTTGAATTTACGTTCCAATACCTCCTTCGCATAGGCAGCCTGGCGTGCCTGCATCTCTTTCAATGCCTGACGAATCTTGGTACGAGCCTTACCCGTGATCACGAAATTCAGCCAGTCCTGCTTCGGAGTCTGATTCGAAGAAGTCAGAATCTCTACCTGATCACCACTGTTAAGCTGTTGCCGCACCTGCACATTCTTGTCGTTGATGCGCGCGCCGATGCAATGCTCACCCACATTGGTATGAATGGCATAGGCAAAATCCAACACCGTAGCTCCTTTCGGAAGTTTGAAGAGATCGCCCTTCGGAGTGAACACAAACACCTCATCCTCATAGAGTTCCATCTTGAACTGATCCATGAGTTTCATATCATCATTATTCTCCAGAGCATTGCGGATACTGTTCAGCCACTCGTCCACTCCGGCCTCGCCTCCTTTAATACCTTTATAGCGCCAGTGCGCGGCCAGTCCTCGTTCGGCAATCTCATCCATACGCTCCGTACGGATCTGCACCTCCACCCACTTGTTTTCCGGTCCGAGCACTGTAATGTGCAGACTCTCGTATCCGTTGCTCTTCGGGATGGACAGCCAGTCGCGCAGGCGCTTCGGATTAGGCTGATACATATCGGTAATGATGGAATAAGCCTGCCAGCACTCCATCTTTTCGCGCTCCGGCTTGGAATCCAGAATGATACGGATGGCAAACAGGTCATAGATGCCGTCCACACCACATTTCTGGCGTTTCATCTTCTGCCAGATGGAATGGATACTTTTGGTGCGGCCCTTCATGTGGAATTTCAGGCCAGCCTCTTCCAGTTTCTTCTGAATCGGACCGATAAAATTCTCGATATAAGCATCGCGCGATTTCTTTGTTTCGTTCAGCTTGTCTTTAATATGATAGTAGGCATCATGCTCCAGATATTTGAGCGAAAGATCCTCCAACTCACTCTTCAACCGATACAGACCGAGCTTATGTGCCAAAGGCGCATAAAGATAAGCCGATTCCTGGGCCACCTTCTGCATGGCCTCCTTGTTCGATGTATCTTTGATCTGGCGCATGATATACACACGGTTGGCTATCATGATCAGAATCACGCGCATGTCCTCGGCAAACGACAGCAACAGACTGCGGAAATTCTCGCTCTCAATACTCGGGTTCTTGTCATACAGTTCCTGAATACGATTCAGGCCATGAATGATTCCCGCCACATCCTCGCCGAAATCACGCTCCACATCCTTCGGGGTGCAATAATTGCTCCGCACGCACGAATGCAACATCACGCCCAGGATTGCCGCACGCGTCAGGCCGATTTCCTGCGCCACAATGAGCGAGGTTTCCATATCTGTAATAATAGGATTCAAGTCAAAAACATCCCTTTTCAGAAAATTATTCAGACCGGCCTGCACCAGATAATTCTTCAGATTGGCACAATCGTCCGGGCGCAACACTTTACCCGACAGGCGTAAAAGTGAACGATACAAATCCTTCAGGAGGATTCTCTCTTCGGGACGAAAAAAAAACAGATTTTCCATAGGCTTTTCGTATTTTTTCTCAAAGTTACAAAAATTCGGAAATAATTGCTCATTCTCTCCTTTATTTTTCGTATATTTGAAGATGAAATTGATTTATCAATCTAAAATCATCCGCTTATGCTAACAACAGAAGATAAAGAGGTACTCCGGAAAAAGGGTATTTCAGAAGCACAGGTAGAGCAACAGCTCAAGAAGTTTGAAACCGGTTTTCCATTTCTGAGACTGAAAGATGCGGCATCCGTTGAGAACGGTGGCATTCTGTCTTTGGATGAAAATCAGTGTAACCAGTATATTGAAGAGTGGCATGCCTATCAGCAGGGTACCCGCCGCATTACCAAGTTTGTTCCGGCTTCAGGCGCGGCCAGCCGTATGTTCAAGAATCTTTTTGAATTTCTGGAAGCAGATTACAATGAGCCTCAGACTGATTTTGAGAAGAAATTTTTCAATGAGATCCATAAGTTTGCGTTCTATACCCGCCTGAATGAGGTGTGCCTTCAGAATCAGGGCAAGGATATCGACACTTTGATACAGGAAGGTGCTTACAAGATCATTGTAGCCAATCTGCTGAAAGCTGAAGGCATGAACTACGGACAGTTGCCGAAAGGCCTGCTGCTGTTTCATAAATATGACAAAGGCTCACGTACCCCGGCCGAAGAACACTTGGTTGAAGCCGCCCTTTATGCTTCTGCCAACGGCGAGAGCCACGTACATTTCACCGTCAGTCCGGACCATCTGGACCTGTTCCGTGCCCTGGTAGCAGAGAAAGCGCCGGCCTATGAGCAAGAGTTCCAGACCAAATATCAGGTGGAATTCTCCATCCAGAAGCCGTCAACCGACACGGTTGCTGCAACCAAGGATAACGAGCCGTTCCGGGTAAACGGTGAGATACTGTTCCGTCCAGGTGGACATGGTGCGCTGATCGAGAACCTGAACGATCTGGATTCTGATATCGTATTCATTAAGAATATCGACAATGTGGTACCCGACCGTCTGAAGGCCGATACCGTGAAATATAAGAAAGTAATTGCCGGGCTTCTGGTATCCTTGCAGGCACAGGCTTTCACTTATCTCCACAAGCTCGACACCGGTGTTTACACTCATGCTGATCTGGAAGAGATCATCCGCTTCGTGCAGCAGAAACTGTGCTGCCGCAAAGAAGACATCAAGAATCTGGAAGATGCCGAATTGGTCATCTATCTGCGTAAGAAGTTGAATCGCCCGATGCGTATCTGCGGTGTGGTTAAGAATGAAGGCGAGCCGGGTGGCGGTCCGTTCCTGGCTTACAATGCCGATGGTACCGTTTCTCTGCAGATTCTGGAAAGCAGCCAGATTGATAAGAAGAATCCGGATTATGTGAAGATGTTCGAAAACGGAACCCACTTCAATCCGGTGGATCTGGTTTGCGCCATCAAGAACTACAAGGGCGAAGCCTTTGATCTGACTCAGTATGTAGACCACAACACCGGCTTCATTTCTGAAAAGAGCAAGAACGGCAAGGAGCTCAAGGCTTTGGAGTTGCCGGGTCTGTGGAACGGCGCCATGAGCGACTGGAATACCGTATTCGTAGAAGTGCCGCTCTCAACATTCAATCCGGTAAAGACCGTAAACGACCTGTTGCGTGAACAGCATCAGTAATCATTCAATCTGAAATTTAGAAGAAACAAAAGATATGGTTAAGAAAATTCTTTTATTGGGATCCGGTGAATTGGGCAAGGAGTTTGTCATTGCCTGCAAGCGTAAGGGACAGTATGTCATCGCCTGCGATGCCTACCGGAACGCGCCGGCCATGCAGGTGGCCGATGAGTGTGAAGTGTTCAGTATGCTCGACGGCGAAGCGCTGATGGCCGCTATCCGCAAACACCAGCCGGACATCATCGTGCCGGAAATCGAGTCTATCCGCACCGAGGTGCTGTACGACGCAGAGAAAATGGGCATTCAGGTTGTACCAAGCGCCAAAGCGGTGAACTACACCATGAACCGCAAGGAAATCCGCGAACTGGCCCATACCGAACTGGGATTGAAAACAGCCAACTACCGCTATGCCAATAACTATGAAGAATTGTGCACTGCCGCAGCAGAAATCGGTTTTCCATGTATTATCAAACCACTGATGAGTTCTTCCGGTCACGGTCAGAGCAAGGTGGACAGCGCCGACGAACTGGCCAAGGCTTGGGATTGCGCCTGCCAGGGTGCCCGTGGCGACTTGAAGGAAGTCATCGTAGAGCAGTTCATTCCATTCGACAGCGAAATCACGTTGCTTACCGTTACTCAGAAGAACGGTCCTACCCTGTTCTGCCAGCCGATCGGACACGTGCAGAAGGGCGGTGACTATCGTGAAAGTTTCCAGCCGGCAGCCATCACTCCGGAGATGCTGAAAGATGCACAGGATATGGCCGAAAAGATCACCCGCGCTTTGGGCGGTGCCGGTCTTTGGGGCGTAGAGTTCTTCCTGAGCCATAAGGAAGGCGTTATCTTCTCTGAGCTGAGTCCGCGTCCGCACGACACCGGTATGGTTACCCTCTCCGGCACACAGAACCTTTCAGAATTTGAGTTGCACTGTCGTGCCGTCCTCGGTCTTCCTATTCCGGAAATCACTCAGGAACGTATCGGTGCCAGCGCCGTGATTCTTTCTGAAGTAGAAAGCAAGAAGCCGGAATACACCGGAATGGAACAGGTGTGTGCCGCTACCAATACTTATCTGCGCATCTTCGGTAAACCCGAAGCGCATGTAGGCCGCCGTATGGGTGTGGTTGTCTGCTGGGATAAAGTAGGCAGCGATCTGGATGCCCTGCGCACCAAGTGTAAGGGACTGGCAGCCGGTGTTCATGTAACCGACGGCGAATAAACCGGATCTTTTTTAAAAAACAGGAGTCGTATCATTACTCAACATTCAGAGTGTGATACGACTCTTTTTATATCGATACACCTATTGCCACTTATCAACCAAGCTTTTTAATGAGAAATAAGGACAGTTCCTTTCTTTGATACCGTTTATATCCTCATTTTATCCAAGCTACTGATAATGTGCTCATTGTACAAACCACAGAAACCAAACAGAGAATTCTGAAAAAGCATCATGCTGAAATTCAAGATCCATCCGCATCATCTGGCCAAAACATTTCGATAAAATGAATGAATGCTTCCATTCATCTATCTTATCGTCTGAAAAAGTAATAAAATCGAACAAGGAAGTTACTTCAAACGAGCCGTAACTTCCTTGTTCGATTTATGAATCAAAAGATTTCTTTTCTGACAACCAAGCGCAGTGCTTTATACCAAAACCACGGTAACACTCCGCGCTCCGTGTGCTCCCATCACCAGTGCCTGCTCAATATCGGCAGTCTTCGACGGACCGGAAATAAAGACTCCGAAGCCATATTTTCCGGTTTCAATCAGCGGATAAGCCTCGTGCATATTGTTCTTCAATGCCTTGCGGTCCAGCAGAATCACCAACGCCTCGGCAATGAAATACACGGCACGCTGTTCCACCTCCTGTTCGATCCATACCGCTCCATTCTCACATACCCCCAAACGGCCCTGAACAATGGCCAGGTCTGTACCGTCCAGATCACCCGGAGCAGCCACCGTGTCGGGATGAAAAGCGCCGCAGTCCACCGTCTGTTTGCCAAAGGCGGTATCCACCTCCGCAACTGTAGAGGCAATCCGTTTCGCCTCGGGATAAAGACTGCGGATCAGAGCGTTCAAATCATCTCCTTCCTGCAGTAGTACAGCCTGACCGCCCATCTGCTTCATCACCTCAGTAAACTGCCCGATCAGGTCCGGATAGCGGATGGCATGCTCTTCTATGCTCCGATAATCGGGTTTCTCATATTTAGTCTGCGTATTCTTCCGGATATTTGCCAGAATCATCTCCCTGCTGCTCATTTCTGTATTTTGTTTTTCTTCCACATCTCGTTAAAACTCTCTTGCGCAAAGCGGGGCATATCATGCTCCTTACCCCAGTCATTCAGTCCGTTGTACATCATGAAGCGCGGCAGATGATTTGCCAGAGGCGCCACACCCAGCGCCGCATTGAACAGGGCCGGATGCTCCATCAGCTGCTTCATACCGTCGGACATGAACTTCTTGGACTTGCTGGCCACTCCATACTGTTGCAACCGCTGACGCCAGTTGTAAATCTGATCAGCCAGATCCACCTTCGCCGGACAAACGTTCTGACAGGAATGACACAGCGAGCAGGCCGATACATTGTCGTAGTACACCTCAGGAGCTTTCAACATGCCCAGATTGATACCGATGGGGCCCGGAATGAAATACGTATAGGAGTAACCTCCGCTCCGACGATACACCGGACAGGTGTTCATGCAGGCACCGCAGCGCAGACAGTTCAGCGTCTGCACATGATCCCGGTCCGCCAAGATCTCGCTCCGTCCGTTGTCTACAATGATGATATGCAGCTCACCACCCGGACGCGGCTTGCGGTAGTGCGAGGTATATGTGGTAATCGGCTGACCGGTACCCGATCGGGCCAGCAAACGGGTGAATACCCCCAGAGCCTCACGGTCCGGCACAATCTTCTCCAGTCCGAAAGCCGTGATCTGCAGTTTGGGTTGTGAGGTTCCCATGTCCGCGTTACCCTCGTTGGTGCAGACCACACACTCGCCCGTTGACGCCACGGCAAAGTTGGCTCCCGTCATGGCCGCTTCTGCCTCGATAAACTTATGACGCAGATTCTTGCGGGCCGCATGCGTCAGATAAGTCTGGTCGTTGTTTCCGGGTTCCGTACCCATCTCACGGACAAAAAGCTCTCCGATTTCTTCCTTCTTGATGTGAATGGCCGGCAAAACAATATGACTCGGCTTCTTGTGCATCAGTTGCAGGATGCGTTCGCCCAGGTCACTCTCCACCACCTCAATGCCTTTTTCCTCCAGATAGTCGTTGAGCCCGCACTCCTCGGCCAGCATGGATTTGCTCTTGATGAAGTGATGCACTCCGTGGTCGTTCAAAATCCCGTGAACAATCCGGCAATACTCCTCGGCATCCTTTGCCCAGTGCACCACCGCTCCGTTGGCTGTGGCGTTCCGTTCAAACTCTGTAAGCAGTTCATCCAGATGACTGTTGCTATACATTTTTATATCGTGAGCCATCTGGCGTAGTTCTTCCCACTCCGGCAGTTGGCGACTTATCTTGTCTCTCTTGGCACGCACCATCCACAAGGTTTCATCGTGCCATGCGGCCAGACTCTTGTTCTTCTGAAACCGCTCTGCTGCTTCTGAATGCTTTGTACTCATAGTCCTGATGCTAAGATTTCCACAATATGTTTGGTTTTGATAGGCAGTTTGTCGCGTGCGATGATACCATTCTGGTGCATCAGACACGAACTGTCTGCCCCGACAATATATTCCGCACCCGTTTCCATGTGACGGCGAATCTTGTCGCGCCCCATCTGTCCCGAAACGGCATGCTCCTCCACTCCGAACAGACCGCCGAAACCGCAACACTCGTCCGGCCGTTCTGGCTCCACAATCTCAATGCCCTGAACGAGCGAAAGCAGGTCGCGCAGTTTGTTATAATAAGGGATGTTCAGTTCGGAAGGTGCCGAAAGATGCATCAGGCGCACCCCGTGGCAGCTGTTCTGTATACTGACCTTGTGCGGAAAAGAAGCTTTCAGAGATGTAGGCTTCACCACATCGTGTATGAATTCACAAATATCGTAGATTTTGCCTTCACTCTGGCAACGGTGTTTTTCTTCCTTCAGCAAACGTCCGTAATTGTCGCGTACGAAGACGACACAACTGGCCGAAGGACCTACAATATAATCGTACTTTTCAAAAAGACTGTCGAAGCGGACAGCCAGCTTGACCGATTCGTTTTCAAAACCGGCATTCGACATTGGCTGTCCGCAACAAGTCTGATCCAGCGGATAATCCACATCGAGCCCCAGACTCTTGAGCAGCTTATAGGAAGCCACGCCCACCTCGGGATATACCGCATTGATATAACAGGGGATAAACAACCCTATCTTTTTGTCCATGATACCCATTGTTCTGTGTTGTTTTAATATTAGTACACACTAAAGTTAGAACATATTTTTGGATATCGTTTCTCACATTACCGATTTTTAGGGATAATTTAACCGGCGTTACATTCGTTATACTTACCACAAACGCGTACGCTTGGCCGGAGCCAGATACATACGGTTGTCGCTCTTCACGTCAAAGGCATCATACCAGCGGTATACGGCCGGCACTGTACCCTGCACACGAATCTCATCATATGCCAACGGCGAAGTGCTGTAATAAGCCGCCTTGTAGTCATCCGTGGTTACCTTGGCCAGAGTCTGCGCAAAAGATACGAAGAAGTTCTGCCGCTCCGTCTTGCGTTTCTGACCCGATACACCGCGGCGGTCCAGATCCTTCTCGAATGCCTGAGCCGCAATCTGCAAGCCGCCCAGATCGGCGGCAGCCTCGTCGGCCACCAGTCCCCCGTCGGTCATGATACCCGGCAACAGTTCGAGCGTGGCATACCGCTCCGCCAGTTCCTGTCTGCGGCTGTTGAAAGCCGAACGGTCGGACACCTTCCACCAGTCAGCCTGCGCACCAGTGTGATTATACAGGGAGCCTTTGGCGTCAAAGCCATGCACCAGTTCGTGAGCCATGCGGAACCCCGCTCCGCCATACAGGCGCGCCGCGGCATCCTGCTCGTCCAGCAGTTCCTCTCCGGCAAAGGCCGCGGTTATGATCATCGCGTTCATGCGCGGTTCGTACGTACATGACGGACGGAAAAGCGGATACGTATGAAGCACATATTCCCAGCGTTTTTCCGTAATCTGTTTGCCAAAGAGTTCCAGTTTGTGATCGTAACATAATTTACGCAACTGATTGGTAGCCGCACAGTAATTGTCGGCCTCCATCTGCACCTCCGTACTCTTGGGCCATGATGTCGGTTGCAGCATCAGCCAGGTCACCGCCTCCAGTTTCTCCATCGCCGTGTTGCGTGTTTCCTCGCCCATCCAGTCCACACTGTCGCGCAGACGTTCCTTAAAGGCATTGCGCAAATCCTCGGAGATGCTTTCCATTTTGCCGCGCTTGCCGCTTGTGGTATATTTTTGGGCATACTGCCGTCCTACAAACTCCGGAACGAAGCGGTTCAGGCAGCTCCACGCATCCTCCGCGTTGGCCGTATTCACATCATACTGCTTGTGATGCTGATAGAAGATACTGCCCGTCTGATAAGCCTGCTCAAAATCCAGCCATTTCTGCTGGATATCCAACCCCACCAGATAAGCGTTCTGCTCTACCAGACAGATTGCCAGATAATTTCTCAGCTGATCCAGGTCCCCGTTTACAATCAAGTCATTGGCCACATCAATATTCGTTTCGGGATCGTAGACACAGGTTGTGGTGATGCCACACTGAGTCAGCAGGTTCAGTATGGAACCGCTATCCGTGGCACGGGCAGATTTCCGCTGCTTCACTCCCGCAGAAAGCGTATATGCCGTCTGCAGTTGCTCCTGCACCGTCAACGCGTCATCCGCCATCTTCAAAGCGTCGGTCAGCGATGTTTCCACAAACAGTTTCGAGTAAGTCTCTCCCACCAGTTGCCGGTAAGCCGCACGGAAAGCGGCGTCCTCATAGCGTTCCGCGTCAAAATAAGTGGAAGACACCTTGAGAATCGGCAGGAACACTCTGCTGTTGAACTCATGCGGAGTAACCCCGATCTCAAAGAACGGACTGTAGCCCGCTTTCTGCATGGAAGCGATAGCCGACAGCAGGCGGTCACGTGTCGTGGCCCGCTGTATCTCGGCCAACAAAGAGCGCAGGGCGTCCGCGCTCCGCTCGGCACGGTTCAGTTTGTCCTGCGCCATCAGCGTATATTTCTGGATCAGCTTGTCCGTGCTGCTCTGATACATCATCCGCAGCTTTCCATCCGCATCATTTTCCGTTATCTGCCACGGTCCCCATTCATTCCAGCCTTGCGGCAAGAGTGTCCGTGCCAGCCATCCTCCGTTGGCATAGCGGTAAAAATCATTTCCCGGCAGAACCGTTGTATTCATGTCAGCGGCACCGTCCCACGGTTTTACATATTCCGGTTCCGGAGTATACGCATCATCCGAACACGAAGGTAATAATAAAGCGCCCATACCGGCCAGACAGCAGGAAAGGCAAACATACTGCATTTTCTTCATTTTTTTGTTCTTATAAGGTTTAGTATTCTCGTTATTCAAAGTGCCAGCCCGCACGGTTCAAATCATGCGCCATACGGATAAAGAGTTCCGGCTCCACATCATTCTTCACCAACTCCGTAAAGTCGTTGCTGATCATGTCCTCCCAGGTCATGTTCTCCTGCATCGGCTGCTGCGGATCGATAGAAGTATAAATGGCATACGCCTTCTTGTACTCCTGTTTCAGCATGCACAGATGCGCATAGTTGGCCTGGGCATACGGCATCAGCTTCACATCCTCCGGCAGACTGTTGTAAAGCAGTTCGGCCAGCGGTGCCTGTTGGTAGAGCACGGCGCAATAGATTCCGTTCACCAAGGCACCGATTCCCTCGCGCTCGGTAACGAACACATCGAGCACACGGATGCTGCGTATGTCACGCAAGGCCACACGCACCACCCGGTGATGCAAGGCACTCATACCCACAATACTCTCGGGATCTACGGAATCCGTCATCAGATCCTGGAACAGACCGCCGTAAGGCAACGATACCGAACCACCCTGCATCGGCGCAAAGGTAAGCCAGTAAAGTATGGTCTGCTGCCAGTTGCCGTCCGCGCCACGATACTGCACCGCTACCGGATGATACTGGCACACGGCATCGGCCAGTATGGCCTGCAAGCGCTCCATGCTGAGCTGTGCGCCGCCTTCGACCGGCTTGTCAATGTTGTCCGCACCGGCAATTTCTTCAATTTGCCAGAAAGGCAGTTCCACCGTTTCGTTCTTGATCTGGTCCACACCTGTGAGCCACAGCCCCTTGCCCTGAACCTGATCCTTGCGGAACACCACCTGGCTGCCATAAGGACGGGTGCGCACCACGATGTATTTCCGTGCTGCCGCCTCCTTAAAGACAAGTACCTTCTTATATTCCGCCGGCAACTGCTCTATGGTAAACGGCAGCTGCTCCCAGCCGGCCGGACGGACAGACTGCTCGAGCGCCAAAGTCTCACGCAACAAGTCACGTCCCAGATATTGCTCCCGGTAATGATGCGCCGCGGCCGCCTGAACGCCCTCAGCGCTCCACAGCGGAGTAGACACACCCCAAGCCACCTGCTGCATCAGGCGGTGATCGCCCGTCTGCTCATACAGATAGTTGCTCAGATAAGCCAGCACCTGCTCATAGTCCTCTATCAGTTGTTCCTCGGCTACACGCACCACGCACGCGCCTCGGTTGGTATAGTAATAGTTGATCCAGCTGTCTGTAGCCGACGGTACGCTGTGCCAGGCCGCTCCCGTACGCAAATCATAAGGCGCATCCACGAGCACTGCCACGCAAAGCTCCTTTTCGGGCCATTCGATCAGCACATCCGGATGCAGTCCCCACTCTGTGTCGGCCACAGGCAGTGTGGCACGTGTCGAAATACGGATACCGGCTCCCAACTGCTCCAGCACGGCCAGTCCTTTCTGCAACAGCTTTCCGGCCAGTCCCACCGGCAGATCTTCGCGCTCGGTCCAGCGGGCCACCTCGGTGTGGAACAACGGTTCACGGGAATACGGATAACGGTCCTCGTCCTCCTGCTCCACGGTATGTCCGCGGAACAGTCCCTGATAATCCAGAGCCACCGCCTGCCCGTAGCGCACCAGACGGTTACCTCCCTGCTCCACCAACATCGGTTTTTCCGGTTCCTGCGGTTTCGGCGCCACTGCCGGCTGCTGTTTCAGAGCGGCAATCTGCTGCAACAGTTCCACACGCTCCGTTTCCATCTGCACGAACTTCTGGCGCAAGGCCGCAATCTCCGACTGCGCCTCGATCAGCTGTTGGCTCAAGTTTTCCGATTCCTTCACCTGTTCCTTATCCTGCTGCTTCTTGTCGCGCCAGGTTTCCAGTTCCTGCTTCAGGCTCTTGATTTCCTCCTGAGAAGCCGTAAGCATCTCCTCCTTCCGGCGTAACTGTTCCTCCGAAGCCTTCAATTGTGTGGTCTGTCGATTCAGCAAGTTTGCTTGCTGCTCCAGTTCATTCTTATGCTGTGCTATGGCCGCCTTCTGCTGCTCACAATCGGCATTCATCCGCTCCAGTTCCGCTGTACGGTTTTTCAGTTTGTCATCCAGATCCTGCACCTTCTGATGCAACAGTCCGGCCGACATCTCCTGCTGTTTGAACAGCTCCTGCATGTGGCCCATTTCCTCTTTACCGGCCAACAGATTCTGTTCCTGCTCCTTGAGTTTCAGTTCCTGAGCCTGAAGCTTTTCCACATTTTGCGAAATCACCGTCTCCTGCTCGCCCAGAAGATTCTCTTTCTCCTTTAGCACGACATCCTTCTGCTGCAAGGCCTCTTCCTTTCGTTGCAGTTCTTCTTTTGTTTCCTGCAAGCGGACCAGATATTCCTGCTCCTTCTGCTGCCACAGGCTTTCCTTCTCGGTGCTCTTTTGCAGTTCCGCTTCTTCGGCATTCTGGCGAGCCTTCAGATTCTCCAATTCCTGCAACAACTCTTTCTGGCGAGCCTCAAACTGACGGACAGATTCCTCCAAAGACTTGATTTCTTCCTTCAGAGCGCTGCTGTTCGCTTCCGCTTCGTTCAGACGCAGCGTAAGGGTGGACTTCTCATGCTCCAAGGCCGCTTTTTCCGACTCCAAATCCGATTTTCCGGCAACAAGAGCCTCATTGGCCGCTGTCAGATCAGCCTTTTCGGCTGCAAGAGCTGCATTGGCGGCAGCAAGTTCCGCATTCGTATTTTTCAGCGCGGCGCCATCGGCTTCCGCTTCGTTGAGGCGCGCCGTAAGAGCCGTTTTCTCGCTTTCCAAAGTTGCTTTCTCAGCGGTTAAAGCAGTTTGCGCAGCAGTCAGATCCGCCTTTGCCTGTTTCAGTTCCTCATTGCTTTTTGCCAGTTCCACATTGGCACTTTTGAGTTCCGCATTGGTTGCGTCCAATGCCTTGCCGTTTGCTTCCGCTTCGCCAAGACGGACTGACAGATCGCTCTTTTCGCTCTCCAAAGCAACCTTGACAGATTCCAGTTCTGTTTTTGCCGTGTTCAGCGCAACATTCGTATCTTCCAACGCCGCAATTTGCAGACTTCTTTTTTCCAAATCCGCACGCAGTCCTTCCGAAACCCGGTTCAGTTCGGCAATCTGCTCCTCCAGATTTCTGATTTTAGCCTCCAGCTCTTCATTCTTTTCCGAAGAAGCGGCCAGTTTCTGTTTCAAGGATTCGATCTCGCGGTTCAGCTCCTGCTGTTTGGCCAGCAGCGCCTCTATATCAATGCCCGAAAACTTGTTCAGGGCCAATAAAAGTTTATTCATATTCCGTTTTGTTATCTTGCCATATTATTCTGCCAAAGATAAGAAAAAATCCTGAAAAAGAAACAGATTCTCCCGATAAAGCGACCGGAACGAAAAAAGGCTGCCGGCGAAACTGCCGACAGCCTTGAACCAAATTATGATAAAATTCGAAAATTATCCGTAGATGATGTTACCGTTCTCGTCACGGTTCTCGTCGATGAATGACTTCTGATACTGAGTCATACCACGCAAAGACATACCCATGTTAGAGAAACCACCGTCGTGGAACAGGTTCTGCATGGTTACCTTCTTGGTCAGGTCTGAGAACATAACGACACAGTAGTCGGCACACTCGTCAGCGCTGGCATTACCCAGAGGAGACATACGGTCGCTGAAGTCATACAGTCCGTCGAATCCCTTGATACCGCCACCGGCTGTAGTGAATGTAGGAGACTGAGAAATGGTGTTGATACGAACGCCCTTCTCACGACCGTAGATGTAACCGAAGCTACGGGCGATAGACTCCAGCAAAGACTTGGCATCGGCCATATCGTTGTAACCGAAGAAAGTACGCTGTGCAGCCACATAGCTCAACGCCAGGATAGAACCGTTCTCGTTGATGGCATCCAGCTTCTTGGCCACCTGAATCATCTTGTGGAATGAGATAGCCGAGATATCAAGCGTCTTGCCCAGCAAGTTATAGTCCAGATCATCATAAGTACGCTTCTTGCGCATGTTGGCGCTCATAGCCACTGAGTGCAGCACGAAGTCGATCTTTCCACCCAAAGCCTCCTGAGCCTGTACGAACAGGTTGTTCAGGTCTTCTACTGAAGTTGCGTCAGCAGGAATCACAGTAGCGCCGGTTTTCTCAGCCAGTGCGGCGATAGTACCCATACGGCATGCTACCGGAGTATTTGTCAATACAATCTGCGCGCCCTCTTCAACGGCACGTTCAGCCACCTTCCAAGCGATTGAAGCATCGTTCAACGCACCGAAGATGATACCACGCTTGCCTTTCAATAAATTGTAAGCCATAATATTCTTTATTCAGTTAAAAGTCGATATTAATTTTTCTAAAACCGTGGCAAAGGTAACTAAAAAATGCACATTTCAAGAATGTTTTGTGCAATTTTTTCTGATTTTCTCACTTTTCGGGGCTCCCGACGGTGTTCCGGCAGGCCCCAAAAGATGAAATCCGCCGAAAATATGTTCCTTGGATTATGCCGTGGTGAAGAAAAAAGATATTACCTTTGCAGGAATTAATCAATTCAATCGTATTTACCCCTATGGAATTATTGAAAAAACGCATTCTTCAGGACGGAAAATGCTTCCCCGGCGGCATCCTGAAAGTGGACAGCTTTATCAATCATCAGATGGACCCCACCCTGATGTATGAAATCGGAAAAGAATTTATGGCGCGCTTCAAGGACCGCCCCATCAACAAGATTGTCACCATCGAAGCCAGCGGTATCGCTCCGGCCATCTTCGTGGGTTATCTGATGCACCTGCCCGTGGTGTTCATCAAGAAGAAACAGCCTAAGACGATGGAGAACATGCTCACCTCTGTGGTACACTCTTTCACGAAAGACCGCGACTATACGGTGTGCATCAGCAGCAACTTCCTCTGTCCGGAGGACCATATCCTGTTTATCGACGACTTCCTGGCCTTCGGAAATGCAGCCAAGGGTGTGATTGACCTGTGCAAGCAGAGCGGCGCCACCATCGAAGGTATGGGCTTCATCATCGAGAAAGCCTTCCAGGGCGGACGCAAGGTAATGGATGACGAGAATATCAAGGTAGAGAGCCTTGCCATTGTAGAAGACTTGAGCGACTGCAAGATTGTGTTGCGCTAATCACCGCAAGCGCACGCGTTACGATAACAAACCAAGGGTCCCGCTTCGGAAAGTTTTTTATACACCGGAGCGGGATTCTCCTTTTTTACAGAATAACATTTTAATATTTATACATTCTGAGTTTTGAAAATATGCGCATGGAATATAAGATGAATCCAAAAAATCAAATCTCAGAGATTGTTTTTTCGCCTATCCATCTGTCAATAAACGGGATATACGCTATTTCATCATTTTTCTGACGTCTCCATCCAGACTCATTTTACCTCCAAAATCCCTATTTTTCTGCTCATTTTATGGACTCCAAAAATTCGTCCCGTCGATTTTTTCAATTCGTCCTGACGAATTGTTTCATTGGTCAGGACGAATTTTCTATCCCTTGAGCCAAAATAATTGCATAAAAGCCGCATATATTCAGAAAATATACGGATAATGAGTGAATATTTATGCGGATTTCTCTCTAGATTATTGAAAATTCAAGATACAAGCTATGGTAAGAATCATGGACTTACAACATATATATAGGAATATTAACCTATTGTTAACACTTAGACAAATAAAAAGCAGAATCCGGAAATAGTGAAGTATCATTACATGCTCTATTGACAAAATAAAAGTGCTCATACAACAATTTGAAAAGTACTCAATCGGCAAATAGTATAAAACGCTAAAATTTTGCAGAAAAAGTATTTATAATATTTGTGCCGGTAAATGCTATT
>CALUIU010000039.1 GCA_944320795.1 Candidatus Paraprevotella stercoravium
CTTGCAGATTTATCAAAACTTTCTATAGATTAAATTATTGAATATCAGCGAATAAAGATATTTTTAAAGGACGACTATATAAAGAAAAGAAACAGGATTTTCCTTATATTCGTTCTCGGATATAACCTCCTCGTGAAAACGTTGCTTCAAATTGCAGAGAATTTTTCCGCCGGCATGTCCTATGCCTACAAAAATATAATTTGAACTTAATGGATGTCTCATTGACTTATCAGGTTTACGGATATTTCCCAAATCACAGTTATTTCACACTTCTTACAAAAATAGTATTTTACGCAAGAAGAAGACTGTATTTACGGAACAAAAACCTTGACCAAGAAAGTAATAAAAAATCCGTATCTTTGCATCTGAATCAGAAACATAAATCATAACATGGCTATAAAAGTAACCTATCGCCGCACTTCACGCCTGAGCATGCGCATTGCCAAGAACGGTGATGTGCTGGTTTCGGCTCCCATCGGTCTGTCACAGGAAACCGTTACCGATTTTATCGAAAAGAATCGGGAATGGATTCAGAAAGCGCGCATACGCACACAAGAGCAACAGGAAAAAAGGTATGCCTTCTTCAGCCAGCTTCCGCTGGATACTCCGGAACAGCGCGAAAACGTCCTCTTGCGCATGCAGGCCACCATTCCGCCCCTGATCCAAAAATACGCCCCGCTCATGAAAGTAAAGCCGGGACGTATCACTTATCAGGCCACCATATCACGCTGGGGATGCTGTCAGCCCCGCACACATGAACTGGCATTCAGCGTATATCTGCTCCTGCTTCCGGACTGGTGTATCGAACATGTCGTGGTACACGAACTGGCACATCTGCTGGAACCGAATCACAGCAAACGGTTCTATGCCATCATGGACCGGTTCTTCCCCCGATGGAAAGAGGCACGAAAAGAGACGAAAAGAATCAGTAAGATGGAAATCTGAAATCCGGCCATTCCCTTCATCAACCAGCAGAAGACAATCAGAAACTGCTCCAGTGCTTACAGACCGTCTTGATTCCATCATCTATATCAAGTAGGGAGCACCCGAATATTATGACCAGCAACCGTCAGCCTTCGATAATACCTGTAACAGACTAGAAAAAATTCATCATATTTGGGTATTGCGAAAACTGGCAGAAAGAGAGAACTTTGCAGCAAAAGAAGAAGCCAAACGGTGCAACAAATATTCTCAAATTCCAACATTATCTGTTTCCCGAAGCAGCACCGTGCAACGGATCAGAAACATACAAAATTACCAATTACAATGAAAAAAGTTCTTTCGCTTATGATTATCCTTTCTGCCTTCTCCGGAAGCACGAAAGCGGAAATCAGTCTCTACTCAAAATTGCTCGCCAATACAATACAGGACGAGCCAGTACAAACCAACGACCGCAAGGATACGGACGCCAATGTGATGGGGCACATCATTGATGCCAAAACCAAAGAGCACCTACCTTATATTAAGGTGTATATTGAGGGGACAACTTTGGGCACCATGACCGATGCCACCGGACACTATTTCCTCAAAAACCTGCCTGAAGGAAAGTATGTGCTGGTGATGGAGAGTGCCGGCTTTAAAACAATCCACAAAAACATTGAAGTAAAAAAAGGGAAAACCATCGAAGTTAATTTTGTTGCCGAGGAGGAACTCATCGCCTTTGACAACGTGGTGGTTTCGGCCAACCGCAACGAAACATCCAAACGTATGGCTCCATCTCTGGTAAACATTCTGGACAGCAAGCTCTTTGAAACGACCAGTGCCTCTTGTCTGGCCGAGGGACTGAGTTTTCAGTCGGGAGCACGCCTGGAAACCAATTGCCAGAACTGCGGATTCCAACAGATACGTATCAACGGACTGGACGGCCCTTATACTCAGATTATGGTAGACAGCCGCCCCATTTTCAGTTCGCTCACAGGTGTGTACGGCCTGGAACAGATTCCGGCAAACATGATTGAGCGCGTGGAAGTGATCCGAGGCGGTGGTTCTGCCCTATTCGGTTCTTCGGCCATCGCCGGAACGCTGAACATCATTACCAAAGAGCCGCAACGCAATTCGGCTCATGTGTCACATAAGCTGACCATGACCGGCAAGAGTCCGGAGAACGTGACCGACATCAACGCGTCCATGGTCACGGATGACCAGAAAGCGGGCATCTATGTGTTCGGACAGTACCGCCACCGTGCGCCCTATGATGCCAACAAGGACGGATTCACCGAAGTGGGAATTCTGGATGCACGCACTGTAGGCTTCCGGTCTTACATCAAAACAACTGACCTTTCCAAACTGACTTTTGAGTATCATAACATCCACGAATACCGTCGCGGCGGTGACAGTCTGGACCTGCAGCCTCATCTGGCAAACATCGCCGAGCAGACCACTCATGTAATCAACGGAGGAGGCTTGCGCTATGAACTCTCTTCACGAAATCTGAAACACCGTTTCATGGCCTATGCTTCATCACAACACACGGACCGGAAGAGTTATTATGGTGCGGAACAGGATCCCGACGCTTACGGAAAGACCAAGGATATTACTGTAGTAGGTGGTGCCCAGTATACTCTGAAATGGGGCGACAAGATGTGGTTGCCATCCGAACTGACAGCCGGATCGGAGTATCAATACAACGATATGAAAGACGAGATGCCAGGATACAACCGTACGATTCTGCAGACCATCCACAACGGAAGCATTTTCCTGCAGAACGAATGGAAAAACAAATACTGGGGATTCCTGATCGGCGGACGAATGGACAAGCATAACCTGTTGGACAATGTAGTGTTCAACCCGCGTGCCAATATCCGTTATAACCCGACGGAAAACCTGAACTTCCGTCTGTCTTATGCCAGCGGTTTCCGTGCCCCACAGGCCTTTGATGAGGACCTGCACATTGCGGCAGTCGGTGCCCGTGCCATGCTCATCGAAATCGATCCGAACCTGAAAAAAGAGAGTTCACAGAGCATCAGTATCTCTGCCGACTACTACAAACGCTTCGGTGATGTGCAGACCAACTTCCAGATTGAAGGTTTCTACAATGATCTGAAAGATGTATTCTTCCTCGACGAACGCGGCGAGGATGCACAGGGTAATCTGGTATTTGTTCGAACCAACAAGAAAGGTGCTCGCGTGATGGGTGTCAATCTGGAAGCCAAGGTGGCCTATAAATGGGCACAGCTTCAGGCCGGAGCCACCTACCAGCAGAGCCGTTACAAGGAGGCGGAAACCTGGAGCGAGAATCCAAACATTGCCCCACAGAAAAAGATGTTCCGCTCACCGGATGTATATGGTTATTTCACAGCCACGCTCAATCCCATCGAGCGCCTGTCTGTAGCTCTGACCGGAACCTATACCGGAAGCATGCTTGTGCAGCATCTGGCCGGATATATTCCCGAAGACCGCGAGGAAACGACTCCTGATTTCTGGGACATCAACATGAAGGTTGCCTATGACATACCTCTTTACAAGAGCACTTCCCTACAACTGAACGCCGGAGTGCAGAATATCTTCAATGCTTACCAGAAGGATTTCGACAAGGGGATCTCGCGTGACGCCGGATACATCTATGGTCCGGGACTGCCCCGCCGCTATTTCGTAGGTTGTAAGATCTCATACTGATAAAAATCCGGAAACTCTCCGAATAATAAATCAAGACTTCATTTAAAAACAGAACGGGTTTGGCGTCAAATGCCGAACCCGTTCTGCTTTAGTTCTTTCTCTGCTTTTTTTTGCTCCATCATTTTCTCTACCACACCTGAGTCCCACAGCCTTCTCATCTGGATATATTTTGTTGGGGCATTTGAAACCATATTCCCAAAAAGATAGATAAAAAGTACCAGAAAAGAAAGTTCCAATATGCCTTGCGCACGAGAAAGTTTCTCTTTCGGAACAATGCGGATTAATATCTCATAGCATATACCCAAAACAAAACCGGACAAAAGACCTCCTACGTGCGCAGCAAGATCAATATTCTTTTTGATCAGGCCATAGAACAGTCCATAAGCCAGAAAGGGAAGAAACGCAAAAATCGTCTCCTTTCTGTTCCCGTTCATACCTTCATGGAGAAGAAATGCGGAAATACAAAGTCCAAAGCAACCATATACGGCTCCGGAAGCTCCCAGACAAGGAGCATCGGTATGAAAAATAAGGCTGAAATATGCAGAAAAGATGGCGCTATAAAAATATGCGAACAAAAAGCGCCTTGGCCTATACACTATCTCTGAAATAAAGCCAAACAGAAAAAACCAGAACATATTCAGCAACAAATGAAACACACCCTGATGAATAAAACTACTGGTAATCAAACGCCACCAGTCACCCGTAAGTGTCAAAGGCGCAAAATTGGCTCCCCACTTCATGTAAGTATAACCGTTAGCCGTGAACAGGTTCACACCGCAGCAAAACATCACAAGCCATACCAATATATTTACTGCAATAATTGAAGTACTTACAGGAACGTATTTCAACATTTCTTTCAAAGAATCCTGTTTGGATTGTATGAAATCTTTTATTTTTCCAGCCATAACCAAGTTTATCTTGAGAATCTCAATTATTTTAAAAACTTATTTATCGGAGTTCATAAACATCCTTTCCGAGAATCAACATCACAAACTTAATTTTTATTTACAAAGTCAGCAAATTAATTTCAAAAAATCAAACAAAGAATCTAAGACTATACAAAAAAACAACAATAGCGACTTCAATGATTGGGATTACAATGAAATCGCTATTGTTGTTTTTTGTTTTCAATCAGGGAACTGAAGATTCTACTCAGCCGGAGCCCACTTGCAACGAACCGGAGAAACGATCGCTCCCTCTTCTTTCAACTGCTTCATGGCTTTATCCACCTCCTTACGGTCCAAACCGCTCAACTCGGCAATCTTGCCGGCATTCAGTGGTGTTCCAGCCTCTTTCATTGTTGACAATACTTTCTCTTTTGCTTCCATAATTCTAATATTAATAGTTTCTGTTTCTTATTTCCAAGGTAATATCCATATAGCTTCGCTTACCGTCAATATAATCAGCATACAATGTTTCGGGATCTTTCCCTTTCAGGACATAACATTTGCCACACATTTCACAATTGTGCAGACACTTCCAGGAATCAAGCACATAAGCTTTCCGTTCCTCGCATGTTGATTGTTCTATCTTGGGCGCTACCATCTTCTGATTTTATTTATCGCAAAACTTTATCTGCTGCAAAGATAACAAATAATTGTATTCAATACAAATTTAAAGCAATTATTATTTGAGTATCTGTTCTATCCTTTGATTTATTGGTAAAATTCAGAATTATTCCATCCTCGCCATATTTATTGAAAACAAATATCCGCTAAAGAACAATTTTCCGCGATCACTGACGATAAACTTCAAAGCTCCCCAAACCGGATGCTATTTTTGTATAAGAATATTGGAAACAAAAGATTCTTTGATGGTCTAACCCGAAATATTGTGTAAATATGCGTAGAAAACTTTACAAGGATGTACCGGAAGAATATCCGGTCTGCCAACTGAATGATTGCCCGAAAGCCAAGAACTGCCTGAGACAACTGGCCTATGCCCCCTTAATGAAAAGGGACAGATATCTGAAAATGATCAATCCCGCATTCTGTACAAAAGATGAACAATGTACCTTTTTCCGTGATTCCTCTTCTGTCATTTATGCCCGCGGTTTCAAAAGGATGCAAGAGAATATGCTCCCCAAACAATATGACATCTTCATGCGAATCCTAAAAGAACAGTTTGGCCATAATCAGTACTACGAACGGCGCCGAGGGAATATCCCTATTCCACCGGAAGAACAAAAGATAATCCTGGCTGCGCTGAAAGAGGCTGGCATAAACAAAGATTTGGAATTCGATACCTACGAAGAAAACATCCGATGGTAAAGAAATTCCTCCGACTACAGAAAAAATGAGAAATTTCATCCTGACGGTACTTGAAAATCATCCCGACAAAACTCCAATACCGTCGGGATAAAATTTTCAACCATTCTCAGAAATACCGATAGAATCACAATCCATTCGGACAAAAGAAGCGGATAACAATAAAAATGCTCCCCTTGTGTTGGTTTTCCTTATTTGGAAAACTCACACAAGGGGAGCATTTTTTAATCCGGAAAAAGTTATCTGGGATATACCATTTTACTGATAAAGTTCCTCTATTTTCTTGATCAGCGCCTCACCACGCAGATTGGAAGCCACAATCTTACCGTCGGGACCAATCAACAGGGTGGCTGGAATACCCTTTACATAATAGAGCTGGGCGGCACTACTCTTCCATGCCTTCAAGTCTGACAGTTGCGGCCAGGTCATCTGCATCTTGGCTACCGCATCGGTCCATGCTTTCTTGTTGTTGTCCAAAGATACACCCACAATCTCGAATCCCTTACTGTGGAAACGGTCGTAAACTGCCTTTACATTCGGCATTTCCTGACGGCAGGGACCACACCAGCTGGCCCAGAAATCAACCAACACATAGTTGCCCTTGCCGGCATAGTCAGAAAGTTTGTGCATCTTGCCGTCCATGTCCGGAAGTTCAAAATCAGTAAAGAGAGCACCCTCAGCCTTACGTTTCTCGCCCTCAAGCATCTTGAATACACTGGCCAGCAAAGGATCGTTCTTGTACTTATAATCTTTCAGGAAATTATCCATGAAATCCACTCCCAGCACCTCCATATAGTTAAAGATGAAATAAGCCGGAATCAGATTATCCTTATTGTTGGTGATACCGTCCTTCAGGATCTGCATCTGCCGCTCACCGACAGCGACCCATTCGGCATCCAGGCTGTCTGCCACATTCTGAGGCAACTGGCCGTTGTTGTTATCAGCGATAGCCTTTGCCTCCATCTGCAGTCCGTGCATCTTGCGGCCAGCCTCTTCTATGCCTTTGTTAATGGCCAGCATACGGGCATTAACCTCAGAACCGGTTACCTGAATGCCTTTATCGACAGTTACCTGAATCGGCTCATTATCCAATACAAATGCCGCAATGACATTATATCCGTTGGCTGTTCCGCAAACAGAAGCCAGTTTCGGAAGTTCAGTGTTGCCTTCCATAGTGTAAACACCATTGACACACCGGGCACTGTCTATCGCCATTTTATCCTCGATGGAGAACAGATAAACCGTCTTCACATCCAGATTCTTATTACCGCTTTTATTCTCAAAAGTCACCTTGTAGGTGTTCTGCGCCACTGCGGCATGAGCGCCCAATAAAAGGAATAATCCTAAAGCAAATTTTTTCATTTTAAATCTTTTTCTTGGAACTCAATAAGGCGTGCTTTCTGGCACGCCTTATTGAAAGGATATTAATTATTAAACTTATCACTGGTAGGTCTTCTCAATCCCAACTGACGGGCTGACATAACCTTGCCTCCCAAATTACCCTGGAACAGAAGCTTAGGAGCATTCAAGGCTGTAATGTCAAAGACAAAGAGATCTCCGTTCTCGCAACCTACAATAAACTCATTGCAAGTCAAGAAAGAAAGAGCCAGACAGGTGATTCTTGAATTTATAGTCACTCCCTTCGGCAATGTAAATTCCTTGAACTCCTTGCCCCACATATCATAAGCAATACGCTGCACATAGTAAATCTTATTGCCTACGGTATAATAGGTTGTACGACCGGCTACATCTGTACTCGGATATCCAAAACGGTAAGTCACACCACTAGACAGGAAGCAAGATGTAGAATCCAGTTGTGGTACATCCTCCAACTTGAATGTATTAGAGAAATAATCACCCTTATTCGTATTTGAGGTATTTACATACACGGCAAAGTCAGAGATCCGGGTCTTTGTTTCACGAGGATGATTATATACCATCGTAAAATGCAGACAACCTCTCGTATTATTCGGTACATGGTTTGTCAGTCCAAGGTACAGCACTTTAGTACCCTCCGGCATATTGTTTACCGGAACATAAGTGGCTGTATCAGTCAATGCCTTCAAACGGGTTACGGAAACATGGAAGTAATTTCCATTTTCGTCAGTCTTCTGCTCTGTCAGCACAGATGCCATCATGATTCTGCGGTTCTTCTCATCATAGCAAGGAATCATTGGATTATCATACAGGGTATTTCCAAACTTGGTAATGTAATACCCTTTTTCATCCACATAATATGGCTCGCTCAAGTACTTACCTCCCAGATAGTTCAAAGACATTACTCGAGAATAGACCTTACCGTCTTTAGAGGCCAGGAAGGTTGCAGGCTGGGCAGTACTGTTTCCATCACAATCCGCACGGGCCACTAAATTGAAATTAGCCGGAGTACCGTCCAAAAACTGCTCTCCTTCAATCTTGCTGTAGAAGCTCAAATCTCCGGCACTAAGCTCATATCCCCCCTGATCGGTCACCACCGTAATTGATCCCTGAGAACTGATGTGCTTGTCAAAAGCCCAGTTCATAGATATAGGCTTTCCAGACAGACTCATTTCCGGATTAGTCTCACTAAATGCGTCCTCAATCAATTCATATTCAACTTGCTCCTCACCGTTTACATAAGAATATTTTTGACGAACAGCCGACAATCCAACCTGTCCTCCCTTATCGGTCATAATGATCCAGTTATCTGAAGAAAATTTAGAATAAAACCAAACCTGAATTTTACCCATATATTTTACTCCAGTTGATTTCTCCACAACATTGAATGTACCATAAGTGCTGGCAGTAGAACTATACTCCTTTACGCCTGCAATTTCCATCAGTTTCTCAGTCGGGATTTTCAGAACCATTCCCTCGCCGATCACCTTATCGTTGACAATCCATTCAAAACGGACTTCCTGAGCGCGAGTAGCAGAATCCTTGTCCCAAATAAAATATTTGCTAGCATCAAACACAGCGTCCTGTCCCTGACGGGCTACAATAGAAACCGGATTATTGGGATTTATCAACCAATGAGGAGGATTCACTTCTGCATAGTCATAATTACCCTCATCTTCAAAGCAAGATGTCAGCAACAACATGCTTGCCAGCATCATATATATCAAATTTTTCATAATGCTATACTATAAGAATTTTAGCGTTAATTAAACCGGAACTTCAATTGGACCGAACTCATCTTCTGACGGATTCTCCATCAGCCATTTCTTGAATTCCAAAACCAGCTTACGAGCCTCATCCGGACGTTGCTCAATCATTTCGCCATCAAGTTCACCGGCTCCAGGCACATTCTCCAAGAATAATTTATACTTAGTGGCAGAATAAGTACCCAACAGATAAATATCCACCTCACTATTCCACCATGCAGGACGAACCGGATCCTTCACAATACGGATAATACTTCTGGAACGCTCGTACTGACCGACCTTAACCTGCTCATCCGGAACAATCTCAAGTACCAGACGATAACCTTCGGGCATCTCATCCAAACGTGCACTCTTGTTTAGCTGGATATGAATGGTATCCTGAAAACGAGTATCTCCTTCCTGAACCGGACGTGCGTGGAAGGTATATTTATCCTGCAAGGTATACTCCTCCGGCAATGCGGTAGTCATTTCCGGCACAACACGCAATTTGAAATCCAGATCCTGTTCCAGCTGACGACCGGCCAAAACAACAATCAAATCTGCTGTAGTGCTTGTCTCATCATCTCCAACAAAGAAAAAAGTCGCCTCAGTAGAATCTGCTGTTTCTGTGCCGGGATATGAAGCATTTTTCCAGAATTTGTCAAAGTAGATATAGTGATCTGAACCAAAGAGCATTATATCATCCTCCTGACAGGAAGTAAAGAGGAGTCCCCCCATTACTGCTAATAAAAGAAATATTTTGTTCATAATCTTTTCATTTTATCTTTTTACATATTCTGATCTTCAGGGATTGGCAGCATGTACTCAGATTTATTGAGTTTTCTAACCTCTTTACCAATCTTAATCTTGGCACCCAAACGCTTATACATATAGAAAAGCTGACCTTCTGAAATCCATTCACGCTGTGCATCGCGGATGAGATCTCTCTGGAAAGACTCCATATCATTTTGAGTAGGCATCGGATCCCACAAACCACGGTTGCTTCTAATCTCATTCAGAATCTGATAAGCGCCTTCAAAATCACCGGTCTTGGCCTTATGCTCGGCAATGATATAACGCATCTCAGTTGTACGGATCATAGGCAAAGTCTGCAGATTCTTGGTTCTCAAGGTTCTGTCATCGCTACAATACCATTTTCCAGACAAGCGGTATGGTCTCTCCTGGAAGAAATTAGGATCAAATAACAGATAGCGGGAACGGTAGTCATTCTCAGACTCATCTTCCTGAGTAATCGGATTCTTGAAGATTTCCTGTCCTTCCAAGTCCAAAGTCATCCACTGAGCGTTTCCAAAAGAGTTCTCAGATTTTTTCTGGAAATAGCTTTCCAGATTATAATCCTCGTATCCATCAGTTGCATAAAGAGCAAATACCAAAGTAGAAACGACCTTGATGTCTTCACGACGCTCATTATCATTATTGGCACTCTGTACCGGCCACCAGTCTTCATTCGTGAACATGGAATATTCATTTCCGGTCAGACCATATGCCTTGAAGTTCATCACAGAATCCGCATACGCATAAGCCAGTTCATCCTCACCCATATACTGATATACACGAGCCAAAAGGGCTGTCATCGCATAGTAGTTCAGACGGTAACCGCGGCCTTTATAGAAACCGTCAATCTGTCCAGGAGCATCACTACCTTCCATGCCCATTTCGTACTGATCGTAGAAGCGGGCATTGGAAGTGGCATTCAAGGTCATACCCAATGCTGTGGTATCGAATGCGGCTGTCAACTGACGTCCTTTCTGCAAGTCTTCGACAACCTTCTTCAGAAATTCGTCCACACTGATAGCCTGAGGCTGAATATTCGGATATTTCAGAACATAAGGAAGATATTCACCTTCTTCCTGTTCAATTGGTGCCGGAGCAAACAAACGGCACAAATCAAAATGCATCAGGGCACGGCATCCGTAAGCCTCACCCAAAATCATTTTTCTTTCGGCCTCACCACCGGCAAACTTATCCGAACTCTCTTTCTCAATACACTGAATCAGATTGTTGGTATTGGCAATTACATTATAGCCTTTCAACCACACCTCGTCAATTTTCTTACGAAGGTTCACATCCGTATAGTTGAAATTACGGGCCTCGTTGTAAATAGTCTTGGCACCGTCACTATTGGTATACCATTCCCACGTGTATTGACGGGACATACAGTCCACGATACCAAACTGCAGTTCTGTTCCATATAAAGAGGCTGAAGTCATTGCCTTATATACACCACTTAACATAGAGCGGTATCCATCGCCGGTTTCAGTCAGCTTATCATTGGTGGCCTGACCATCGGGTTCGATATCCAACCAGTCAGCACAAGAGGTAAATGAAAGGACTACAGCCGACAAAAGTATTTTAAAAGATATTTTTTTCATAAATCTTCAAATTATTATAAGCCAAGGGTTAATGTGAAGCTATAATTCTTTGCGTACGGATAGCTTGTACCGCGCTCATCCTTAATGGTAGACCAACGGGCTATTTCATTGGCATTGAAACGCAATCCCAAAGAAGCCAAATGCCATTTCTGTACCAATTTAGGATTGAAATCATAACCAAATGACAAACTGCTGAACGATACATAATTGTCATCCTGAACCAAACGGGATGTAGGACGGGTTTCCTGTGTCGACTTCAAATCATAGAATGCCGCAACATCTCCCGGCTTATGCCAACGGTCAGTCATCACACGACGGTCCACATTGCTGTTGGCGATATCAGCCTGTTCTACTTTATTCAACAGTGTGGTGTTATACTGCTGCGCTCCCCACTGATAAAGGAAGTTGGCATTTACATAAAATCCCTTCCAACCGATATTGATACCAAATGATCCCTGAGCATCCGGACTGGCATCACCGCAAACCACCTGATCGGCAGCATCCCAGGTATGTGTCACCGTACCGTCTCTCTTCAGGAAAAGTTCCTTACCGGTTGACGGATCAATACCCAATGAACGTACAGCATAAATAGCTGTAGTTGAAGCTCCAACATAATATTGGGTCAACGGCACATACATCAGATCGGCATATTCAGAAGAATTTTCTCCCTTTCCGTTATGGAAATCCTGGATATTCTTGTTGTACTCTTCTGCATCCTGACCCAATTTTGTAATACGGTTTGTATTTCCGTTCACCATTGCATTCAAGGCAACCATCCAGTCACGGTTCTGGAAAGGAACCACATTCACTTTCAATTCATAACCTTTGTTCAGGATCGTACCGGCATTGGTATAATAGGAAGTAAAACCGGAAGAGGTACGAATATTCATCTGTGACAGCTGTCCGTCGGTCTCCTTGCGGTAATAGTTCGCTTCTACAGAGAAACGGCGCTTGAAAAGTTCCAAAGTAATACCTACATCCCAAGTACCTGTTTTTTCCCAGGTCAATGCCGGATTACCCAAAGCCATCAGGATATAGGCAGGAGTTGAATAATACCAGTCATCCGAATTCTGGTAAGTAGAAACTGCCGCATAGGAAGGGAAGCTTACATTACCGGTTACACCATAAGAAGCTCTTACACGCAGGGTATTGATCATCTCACTTTTGCGCAATGCCTTATAATTGTGGATATTCAATCCCAAACCGGTTGACCAGAACGGAGCGAAACGGTCATCCTTACCAAACTTGGAAGAACCATCCGTACGGAACGAGAAGTCTGCCAGATAGATATCATCGTAAGAATAGTTCAAGGCTCCCAGGAAACCGATCAAACGGTCCATACTCAAACTTACATTAGCCTTATCCGGCTGTCCGGCCGCATAGCTCGGAGAATGCAAATTACTTAATTGGAAACCGCGATACAGAATATCGGTTGAAGTATTCTGATTCTGCTGTGCATTGGCTCCGGCTGTCGCGTTGATAAAATGCTTGCCCAAAGATTTGTTATAATAGAACAGAGCATTCACATTCCAGTTCAGTCCGGTTCCGCTGTTGGTCTGCAAAGTACCCTTCTCCGCATTCGGAACATTAAGGAAAGAAGGATCTTTCGGATCAACAAACGACTCAGTGCTTACATCATTACGCGTAACAGAGAACTGACCTTTGAAACGGAAATCAGAAGTGAAATCAATGTTGATACTCAGGTTATTGGTCAAGTCATACAATGAAGAACGACCGGAATAACTGCCCAAATAACGCTCCTGGTAAAGCGGATTGGCCACATTATTAGATGATTTCAATATTTCCAGCAGCTCACCGTTATCATCATAAGGAGCATAATACGGTTTCAGCTTCGCATAGGTTGAAAAATCACCATAAGGAGAGTTTTCTGATTTTGTAACGGTAAAAGTGGTCTGATTCATCACCTGCAACCATTTCTTGTAGCGGTAATCCAAAGTCAGTCCAGCTCCATAAACGTCACGATAAGAACCTTTCATCGCTCCATTATGTGTACTATAGTTCAAGTCTACGCTATAACGGATAGACTCAACACCTCCGGAAAGATTCATACTGTGCGTATGATTGAACACATTACGTACCGGTTGTGCCAACCAATCAGTCTTCACACCACGACGCACCTCGTTCAATAAATTATTATAAGCAATATCCTTATCAATCTGTCCGGCCGGATTATCTTCCGGCGCATCATACAGTCCGGCCATTTTTTCTACCTGAAGCATTTCCCAGGCATTACACAAGTTATAGTCGGACAAATCCGGAAACTCAGCACCGGCTGTAAAGTTATAGTTAATACGCAGTTCTCCTGGCTTTGGAGGTACAGTAGTCACCACAATTACACCATTTGCCGCACGAGATCCATAAAGCGCTGTAGCCGCAGCATCCTTCAGGATGGTCATGCTCTCAATACGGTTAATATCCATATCATAGATTTTCTGGACACTAACCTCAAAACCGTCCAAAATGAAAATCGGAAGGTTCGGATTGTCAGCCAGATTGGTTCGCTGTGAACGGCGCGCAGCCTCCACGTCCAAGCCTCGGTTCATACCAATACTGCTCTCACCACGAATGGTGAATTCCGGCAGACTGTTAGGGTCTGAACCCCAAAGATTAGCTTCTTTTAAACGGAAAGAAGGATCAAAAGCCTGAAGGGCGGCAATAGCGTTCTTATTATTTGTCTTTAACAACTGATCCTTAGTTACAACTGTTGCATTTCCCGTAAAAGAATTTTTCTTGAACAACTGATAACCGGTTGCCACAACCTCCACTTCATCAATAGAAGAACTGTTTTCCAACGTTATTGAATAACGCTCTTTTTTGGTGATAGGCACTTCCTTTGGCTCAAAACCAACAAAAGATACGACCAGGACTTTGGCTCCAGTTGGCACTTTCATGGTAAAATGACCATCCAGATCTGTAACTACAGCACGAAGTTTATCACCTTTCACGTAAACATGAGCACCCGGCAATGTTTCTCCATCCGATCCGTAAACCACACCGGTAAGCTTTCGCTCCTGCTGGTCATCTGCAGATGTTTGCGTTGTGAAAATCGAGGCCTGACCTCCATTCCACACTGGAGAAGCCATAGCAATTTGAGCTGCAAGCAGGCAACTTGCGAACAAAAACGGACGCCTTACTGAGTCCCTCATTTTTTTGTCCTCCCTCATAAAATAAATCATTAAATTAAAAAATTAAAAATTCTCTCATGACATAGCATACTGACTCTTTGCTTGAATTTTGCAAAAAACGGTTGCAAAATTATAATATTCTATTTAAAAGAAATAATAAATCGACATATTTTTTAGTTTTCGATGAGTTATTTATGCGGAAAACTATCTGATAGGAATAAAAATGTTGTTATTTTTGAGAAAAGTTGTAAATTAAATTTTTGTTATAAACGTGTTAGATACAAACAGTTCCGGGCTGGTGATGCTAAAAAATCACCAGCCCGGAACGCATTTGTTTTATATAAAAACGAACCCTCTAACTCTTAATGCAAATAGGCAAGAACATTTCCACTAATCTGCAGTAAGGAGATCTCACACATCTTGGTATCATATTCCACGGTAAGCAGACGCTCTTCCGCATCGCGCAAACTTTTCTGAGCCTCGCGCACCTCGAAACCGGAAAGCTCACCTTTCATATAACGGTAATGGGCTATCTCATAATTGTCTTTGGCAACAATCACATTCTCCCGCTCCAATTGCAGCATCTGAAGATTGTTCTGATAGGCCTGCCAGAGTGTGTTCATATCGGATTTCAAGGCCAGTTCCAGCTGCTCTTTTTCCAATTTGCGACTTTCCAGAGTCAGACGCGCATTGCGCTGCTGCGTGCGCTTGCTGCCATCAAACAGATTGAAACCAACCGTAATTCCGGCATTCAGTCCCCAATTGTCGCGCATGCGAGTGGATGACAAGCCATATTTATTAAAGGTATAACCGTAACCGGCATTCAACTTCACATAAGGATAGTTGCGCGACAAGGCCTTTTTAAGATCCATCTCAGAAAGCTGTGTATTCTGGGCAGCCTTCAATAAAGAGGTGTTGGCCTGTAAAGTGGCTTGCCACAAATCCTCATAGTTCAAACTGGCGTCCAGATTGATCAGAGAATCTTCCAGTTCAAACCACTGGTCCACATTCTTGTTGGCCATCAGTTCGTTCAAACGTATTTTTGAAGTGATCAAAGCCTCCTGCTGCTTCATATACTGGGCGCTATCGGCATTGAAGTCCACCTTTGCCTGCTGATAATCCAAACCGGAGAAGGATCCGATATTAAATCGGGCTTCTACCAGACGGACACGTTCTTTGGACAAGCGCATAGTATAATGGAAGTTCTTCAAACGGATCTTCTGCTGGATGAAGTTATAATACTCTGCAACCAAAGATGCAATAAAATCCTCCATGGCAATGCGCGTATTGAGCTCACCCTGCCGTTTGAGCAACTGCAGCTGTTTGTAGTTCGTTATCAGATTGAATCCGTCGAACACGGTCCAGCTGGCATTGACTCCCAGATTGACGCTCTGATCATAAGCGTTCTGTTCGCGGGTTATATCCTCGGTGGCACGCGATTCGGTACGCGTGCTGCCGAAGTCACCGCCATAGCTTCCGGTAAGATCTACGGTTGGCAAAAGCCCGGCATTTCCCTTTGTGGCGTTTTCTTCACTGATCTTTTCATCCACCTTGACCAGACGAACGGAATAATTGTTCTCCAGACCCACTTCCAGACATTGCCGCAGCGTATATACCGGAAGATTCTGTTGGGCGACTGCACCTGCCGAAACAAACAAGGCAGCCAGAAATATCATTTTCTTTTTCATGCTTTTTCTTGTTTTTTCAATCGGTTGGTAGAAATATAGCTGTAAATGGCCGGTACGATATACATGGTCAGGAATGTGGATACCAGCATTCCGCCCACAACGGCAATACCCATCGCGATTCGCTGGTTACAACCCTCGCCCTTGGCAAAGGCCAGAGGAATCAGACCCAGAATCGTAGAGGCACTGGTCATCAAGATCGGACGCAGACGCTGAAGCGCGGCATCCTTGATGGCCATCATCTTATCCTCGCCACTCTCCTGTTTCTGATTGGCAAACTCCACAATAAGAATACCGTTCTTGGCCACCAGACCGATCAGCATGATGATTCCGATCTGACTGAAGATGTTCATCGTAATGTCATTGAAGAACATAAACACCAACGCTCCGGCAATGGCCAATGGCACGGTAAGCATAATGATAAACGGATCCTTGAAACTCTCGAACTGAGCCGCCAGAATCAGATATATCAATGCCAGTGCCAGAATAAAGGCAAACATCAGGCTGGAAGAACTCTCACGATACTCCTTGGAGTCTCCGGATAGAGAAGTTCGGAACGTATCGTCAAGAACTTCCTTGGCAATCTTATCCATCTCGTCCAGTCCCTGTCCCAAAGTCTTGCCTTCGGCCAGGCCGGCAGATATGGTTGCCGAAACGAAACGGTTGTAACGATAGAGTTTCGGAGGAGAGATACTGCTTTCCATCTCGATGAGGTTGTCCATCTGAACCATATTACCATCGGCACTGCGCAGATAAATGGAACGCAGATCGGAAGGTTTGTTTCGCTGCTGGCGGTTGATCTCTCCCAGAATCTCATACTGCTTTCCGTTCATATAGAAGTATCCCATACGCTGACCGCTCAAGCCATACTGCAAGGTCTGGGAAAGTTCCTTGGTACTTACCCCCATCACATTGGCTTTATCGCGGTTCATCACCACGCGCGCCTCGGGCTTGCTGAACTTCAGATCCACATCCGCCATCTGGAAAGTAGGATTTTCATTGACCTTGGCCATAAACTTGGGCAAAACCTCCTCGAGTTTCTCGATATTGGTAGCCTGAAGGACATACTGTACCGGCATTCCGGAACGACGGCCACCGAAAGAACTCTGCTGCTGCACAAACGAACGGGCTTTGGTTTTCGTTTTTACGGCTTTAGACAGTTTCTCAGCCACGTCCATCTGGGTATAGTTTCGGTCTGCCATATCCTTCAAGGTGATCTGAATATTACCGCTACCACTGGATACACGGGCTGTAACCGCTTCGGCATCGGGAATGATGGAATCGACCAGCTGATTGATATCCTCGGTATAGTCACGCAGATACTCATAAGTAGCACCTTCCGGTCCCATCGTACGGATGGTAATCTGAGAACGGTCCTCAAGCGGAGCCATCTCTGCCGGAATCTTGTTCCACAGCCAGAAGATCAGGAAAAACATCAGCACCATGAAAGGTATGGTCCATACTCTATGCTGAAGCACCCAGGCCAAAGAACGGGAATAGACGTTATTCAGTCCTTCAAAGAAGGGTTCGGTCTTGCGATAGAACCATCCTTTCTGTTCTTTATGAACCAAAAGTTTGGTGGCCAGCATCGGAGTAAAGGTCAGCGCGGCTATGGCCGAAATGATAATGGAACCGGATATCACCATACTGAACTCACGGAACAGGCGTCCGGTAGTTCCCTCCATAAACACAATCGGGAAGAATACCGCCACCAACGTGATCGTGGTTGAGATTACGGCAAAGAAAATCTCTTTGGCTCCCTCAATACCGGCTTCCTTGGGTTTCATGCCTCGTTCAATACGTATATATATATTCTCCGTCATTACAATGGCATCGTCCACTACAAGACCTACCGCCAATACAATAGCCAGCATGGTAAGCACATTGATGGAGAATCCCGCGACATACATCACGAAGAAAGAACCGATAAGTGACACGGGAATCACGATACAAGGCACCAGAGTCACACGCCAGTCGCGCAAGAAGAGGAAGATGATAATGATTACCAGCACAAAAGCCTCGTATACCGTCTGCTTCACCTCATTGATGGAAGCACGGATAAACTTGGTGGTATCAAATCCGTAAGAGTAGGTCACATCCTCGGGCAAATCCTTTTTCATCTGCTCCATGCGCTTGTATACCTCATCGGCAATATTGATATGGTTGGCACCAGGCTGCGGCACCACGACGATACCGACCATCGGCACTCCGTTCATCTTCATGTAACTCTTCAGATCGGCCGCACCCACTTCGGCACGTCCCACATCGCTGAACCGGATGATACGGTTTCCGTTCTTCTTAACAATAAGGTCATTGAACATCTGGGCATTGTCCATCAATCCCATCGTACGGATAGAGAGTTCCACAGTGTTACCCTCAATACTTCCGGAAGGCAACTCCACATTTTCCTTGTCAATGGCACTCTTGATATCCATCGGGGTCACTCCCAAACCAGCCATTTTCAGCGGATCGAGCCATAGACGCATGGAATACTTTTTCTCACCCCAAATGGATACACTACTCACATCGGGAATAGTCTGCAACTGCTCTTTTACCGTCAGATCAGCAATCTCACTCAACTCAAGCAGGGAGCGTTTCTCACTCTGTAATGCCACCATCAGAATGGGCGATGCGTCAGCATCGGCCTTGGATACGGTCGGTGGGTCACAGTCGTCGGGCAGATAGCGCTGCGCACGGGATACCTTATCGCGCACATCATTAGCCGCCGTCTCCAGATCGACAGACAATTCAAACTCGACCGTGATACGGCTCTGACCCTGCTGACTCACACTGGAGAGGGAACGGATACCCGGAATACCGTTGATGTTCTGTTCCAGAGGTTCGGTAATCTGATTCTCGATTACATCCGCATTGGCACCCGGATAGGAACAAGTCACAGAAATAATCGGATTGTCCACCGAAGGATATTCGCGCACTCCCAGATACGCATAACCGATGCAACCGAACAGCAGAATGATAATTGTAAGCACTGTGGCCAGCACCGGTCGTCTGATACTTAATTCCGAAATATTCATACGCAAAAACCTTTAATTAACATGATCCAGAACAACCGGCAGATCGGTACGCAACTGCAAAGTTCCGGAAACGATCAAAGTGTCTCCTATATGAAGTCCTTTCAAGACCTGCACATGCGATTCGTTTCGGATTCCGGTCTTTATCTCGACAGGCTGTGCCAATCCGGATTTGTACAGGAATACCTTGTCCTTACCCATTTCCGGCACAATTGCCTCGGCCGGAATGGCAATGGTATTCTTGATCTCTTCTTTCGTCAGACGGATGCTGGCATAACGTCCGGGAGTAAGCTGCCCCTTTGAATTCGGAAACAGAGCGCGCACAGCCAATGTATGTGTTTCGGGATCGATAGATGATTCCTTGGCATAAACCTTTGCTTGAAAAGGAGTAAGATGACCATCTACATTGAAATCCAAAGGCAATCCGGGCTTTATGTCACGAGCATAACGTTCCGGGACAGAAAATTCTACCTTCAAAGGCGATATACGGGTCAACTTGCTGACCACCGTCGAAGGAGAGGCATAGGCACCCACACTGATCTGACGCAAACCGATGATTCCGTCAAAAGGAGCCACCAGTTCGGTCTGCTCGATCCGAGCCTTTACGGCATCAATCTCGGCCTGCAGGGTGGCATATTCTGTTTTCACTTGTTCGTAGGCCTCCTGGCTCACCGCATCCTTCTGCAACAAAGCCCGCTGGCGGTACACACGGTCCATAGCTAATTTCTCCTGGGCCTTAAGGCGCTTCAATTCGGCCTGTAACTGTCGGTCGTTCACCTTGGCCAACAACTGTCCTTTGGCTACATGCGCTCCTTCCTTGAAATTGATGGCCACCACTTTGCCTGAGGTTTCAAAAGAAAGGTCAACCTCTTCATCCGGCAGGAGCAGTCCGGTAACCTGAATTTCATCGGTAAGTGTTCCGTTTTTCAGAACAACAGCATTAACATTCAACTTACTTTTTGTTTTCTTACGGTCTTTCATGACTTGATCGGCATCGGTCAATTCCGCATTCTGCTTGGGCATCTGGGTATAAATCCCCCACCCAATAGCTCCGGCAGCAATAACCGATACCAGAATCCATTTGATTTTCTTATTCATTATTCCTTTGTTTTGGTTTTTTTAAAAAGACATATCATATATGATATGGTTTAAAAAGAACTATTTATTTTACTTTCTATTAACAAACGATTTATATTATTCAAAAAATAATGATATATTTAAGTTATGTAGGTCAGCGGCATTGCTGCCGCTTTCCCCATTAAGAACTGTACGTGCGATTTTCACCGCATACAG
>CALUIU010000040.1 GCA_944320795.1 Candidatus Paraprevotella stercoravium
CTGTATGATTCCCGCTATTAGGGCTCATTGGGGACTTGCACCCGTTAGCTAATACTCATGCCGAGCATACAAAGAAATGAGTCGGACAAAATGCTCCGACTCATTTCCAGCAATATAATCATAAAGACTGCACCTATTATTGGACGGGGATTATCATTTTATAAGTATCAACATGCCCACTGTCCATAACTACTTTTATCAACACAGGTTCATTCTGTGAAACTTCTAACATTGCAGTCGTTGCATGTGAATGTACTTTGGAACAAAGAGTTCCTGCCATAGTATAAACGGCAACAGACTGAATGGTATCTGCAAGAGCTGCGACTCTGATCTGTCCGTTTCCCATATATTCTACATAGGTTCGATGATTCTCCTCAAGTTCACGGTCAGCAGATGATTTTAAAATAAAACGCCCGATACTACTACCCAACTGGTTCAATACAACTGGTGCATCCGTAGGATATACCTGTCCGCTGGCCACGTCGATCAGTTCCCATTCAGAAAGATCCATTCCACCGGTTGCTTCAAAATGCAATACCAAAGAATCCTTTTCAGAAAGCAATATGCCCAAAGGTATCTCTTTCTTTGTCATACGGACCAGATCATAGGCTGTATTGTCTACAGCTGCAAACAAAGCCATAGTAGGCTTGACTTCAGAATCCAAAAGAGTCTCCACCTGCAAATTCAATGTAGAATCTGCCAAAACAACAGATGCCCGCTTTCCGGAAGCCTCAGCCTGAATACGAATAAGAGGAACCTCTCGAGTCTGCGAAACTTTCTCTTGAGAAACGGTGTTCAACATCATATCCCTTGATAAAACGATTTCATCACTTGTCCCACCATCTCCATCAACAGCCATATCTACAAAAAATGCCTCTAACGGATGAATGACATTTTTAATATTCTGTCTGTTTAGATCTTCACTACTGTTTGTCAGAAGACTTTGTGTATTTTTATCATACACATAAGAAATGTAAGCATTTCCATCATAACGACGCAGTGTCAAGATCCGAGGATTATCCTTCAGTAAAGTCTGAATATCCAGATCCGACATAAACGGATTACTGGTAACAAAGCTCTTTCCAGCAGATTCTGTCTGCACTCTCAATGTCAGCTTTCCGGCAGAATCAAACAGACCTCCCACTTTTTTAGATTCATAAGCAGCAGGAATAGTGCCTTTTCCCTCTTCATAAATGAAACGTGTATTGTTTGCCCGATCCAAAGCCTCATCTTTTTCCGGTAAAAGTATACCATCGCTAGTATAGTAATTGTATCGAACATGTTGCTTAGGCAGACGTATAATAACCGGATTATCTGCTGACAGATTTCCGTTATCAACCCATACAGAAAAACCTTTCTGATCACTATAAGGTTCCTTTAACGAATTGAAAATACGTGACCAATCAGCAAGTTTTCCTTGAGTTTCCATACCTGCATTGCCCCATTTCTCCGTACGATTCTCTGCATTGCCATTATAAACAATATCATCCAACAAACGAACCTGTGGATTAGTTTTCCACATACGTTGATATACAGAAGGATTGAAACGGTTCTGCGGAGCATTCTCCTGGGTAAGATCTTCAAACTCCATACCTTTTTGTATACCATTCATATCCGCTGGCACAAACAGGTCACCAGTATAAGTATTCATTAAAGGAGACGCAAACATATAATAACGGTTTGGCATCATGCGTACATCCACCCACGCCTTATTATAGGCCAGTTCCGGAACATTCACAATCTGAGCCGGATTATCCTCATCGGCATCCACCGATGATTTGAAATAGATACCATCACAGCAATAAGTATCTGCAGGTACAGGCACTTCTGTTCCGTCTTCACTCTGAACCGGCTCCAAAGTAGGCAGTACCGGATAACGGGTTGCCCCGTCCGGAATGATCACATTGGTACAGCAATAAGGATTTACATTGCCAACCCAGTTATTCGGCTCGTTCCAGTCAGTGCTCAGAGGAGTCTGACGCCATTCGGTCTGTTGAGGATGTACGGTATAGGTAATACCGTCCAAATACCGGCCCGTCTCATCATACACCATAATATTCAAACCGGTACCTGCTGTTGAGGAAGGAATCTTTATAGAAAAAGAACTGGAACCGACAAGCACAGTGTCTCGGAAAGATACTAATGTATCCTTACCTTCAGATATCTTGCTTTCGATCATTTGTTCCGGAGCATAAACGATAATTTTATAGTCATTATCTACTCCTTGAACCTGTCCGGAAAGAGTAATCTCCTCGCCCACACAAACCTTGGATGTACTCAAGCCCAAGTCCTCTGCACAATTGGTATCCGGATCCATACAGTCTGGAATACCGTTCAGATTCTTATCTCCACGAATAAACAGACCATAAAGTTTATATCCGTTCAGTACATTCGCAATTCCGGCAAAGGTGATACGCACCTCGTCAAAATTACGGGTAGGATTATTAATCAGATAACTTTTATCACCATAACCGATCACATCCAGTCCCAAAACGCCCCAGTTGTCAAACTTGTCACCGGTAGCGACTCCATTATAATAGGTTTCCACCGTCATCCAGGTACCCAATCCCACTCCAGCCAAGAAAGTCTGGTTATCCATAATGATACCAAACTGATGGCGATAATCCAAAGTCTTACCTAACTTCACAGATACCACCATACCCGAACCGGCTTGCACCGTGTTCTGATAAAGGAAATAAGAATCAAGATCATTATCAATCAGATAACCCAAATTCTGAACCACACCTGCAATAGATGCCGTCTGGAACTTCATGTCCGGATAAGCAGTGGCACCATTGTCTACAGAAATCGTTTCGGCACATTTCAGCGGATTACCACAATCAAAAGATGCATCTTCAATAAACGAGTAATAAATGTTCAGGACAGATATATCCAGTTTCAACACTCCGGCTGTCCACAGCATAAACTCATCAAATTCAATCGGATTTCCATCCTCATCATAAGCCGGGACCTCAATACTGAAGCGAACTTTCTGTGACTGATCCCCTTCGATCAAGCCCACTCCCACAGCATTCGTTTCGTCAATCAGTTTGCGATAGACTTCCTTTTTATTACGATAACAACGAATCTGAAAGAACTGTAGAACATCAGCATTCAGAAAAGTTGATTTACTTTCAACGACAAAACCGATGCGTTTGTTCACTTTACCCCCTTCCTTCTCAGAGGAAACTGTAAATATACCTTCCTTTTTCTTAACTCCAACCACTCGAATATTGCTGGCAATAGAGAGTCCTCCGGTATAAGATGCGTAATTATTGAAGTCTTTATCTAAAATACTTTCAGCATTTTTTAAATCACTGATAGAAATCAAGGCTCCGCTACTGTCATAAATATCTGTTGATAACTCATGATTATTTTGAGAATCATCATTAAAAATCGGTTCGGAACAACCTGCGTCATACGAAACAATTCCTCGGCGAATCATTACGCGCTCTGTACATTTTGGTGTATGCGTACAGCCTACGGAAGTGGCTTCAAACACATATTCACCAGGGATATTCTTCCCATCTACATCATAAAATGTAACCTTACCACTTGGAGTAACAGTTACACTCCCTTCTGGAAGATCCTTATCCGTGCCATATTCTTTTGCGCTGACCAGTTTCCATTCCACAGCAAGGGCAGGATTGGATAATAACTGATAAGTACTCTGAACATCACAGATCTCGGCGTTGACAGAAGAGTTAATAGGACAACGATGCGGAACCTCCGGTGTTTCGTTAACAAAACCGTAATATACACCCAGATTACCTAAATTGGCACTCACTCCGGTATAAAAAGCAATTTCCGCTGCATAGAATTCTTTTTTGGCAATTACAGAAGAAGTCATCTTACCACCTTCTGCCACAGACAGGGAAAGAACGCCGGCTTCAACCCGCTCGGTTTGTGTGGTTCCATCCGTATTAAATACTTTTATCTCCACATAATTTCCCAACTTCAGATTCAATGCTGCAGCATTTTGATAAACAAATCCCACTTCACTTCCAGCCGGAAATACCACGGTTGGATTAGGAGAATCATTGGTAATACCGCAAAGAGGCTCATCCGGATCGGTAGAGAGCTTTGCGGCTCCTTTGTATCCGATAGAAACAATATTGGTCACACTACATGAGTTACTCAAATCATCGTCCACCATCTTATTCAGCTCACTGTCAATAATAGGGAGAGGAATCAGAACCGGAACTGCCGCGCCTCTTGGTTTCAGTACTGCCCCTGCTCCATCTTCGCCAGCCTGACCGGTTAATTTGGCATATTGCTTCAAGCCATTTGTAGTCAGCAGACACTGACGGGGTTTGCCCACAAAAGCATATTTGAACTTCAATTCCTTAATGACACTGACATCCAAACCGCCACTGATATCTACATATAACTCATCAAAATCTTCTTCGGGAGTACAAGTCAGATTCACCGCCATATTATCCGTTCCGGGAATCTTGATCAAATCCAGACCGACTCCGCTACCGGCCTGTCCGCTTGAAACCGGATAGGTCGCAATCAACTTGCCATTATTATAAGCCCGAATGGTAAACAGCTGAATAACACTCAGACTCAGCAAACCTCCACTTTCACTGGAAACCATACAGATTCCGGCTTCAGTACCTGCTGCATAAGTGTGATTCATATCCTTCACACTGAACAAAGGCTGCTCCGTAACACCGACAGCAACACCGGTTGTAAACGTGGCAAAATTGTCCAGATCTTCATCAACCAAATTCTCCAGCCCGGAAATACCACTCAACAACTGTATATTACTTGCAAACTGGTTTACCACACATCCCGGACCGACCAATGCTCTTCGTCCACCCAAGTCCTCCTGAGTGATTACCTTATCGCCTGTTTCCTCTGCGAATACTCCGAGGGGAAGGCATAACATCAGAAAAGCGATTCCGATTATATTTTTAAATATCTGTGTCATAATCCAATTAACTTTTTCCTTCTTCATTATCTTTAATATTTTGCCCATCTCCGTTGATTACATATTTCTGATTCCTCCGAAAATAAAATTTCTTACCTGCCGCTCCGGGATCAATTACTCCCGTAGCCTGATTTCCATTAGATTCAGAAGGAACAGCAATATAGGACTCATAAGAGTATTTTACCCAAATACTAGAATGCCCATTATCAGTTGTTGCATAACGTGTCCTCATTTGAGTAATCGTCGGTAATACAAAAAAAGATAGCGTAATAGAAGAAGAAGACTTCATACATGTATTTTCACCGGCAACAGCTGTAAATGTCATATAATTACTGGAATTCGCATCGGAACCATAGTCATTTGAACCATCATCATTACAAGGCTGTAAAAGTAAGGCCTCCGGTGTTTTAAAATTATCATAAGAATTTAAATATACCTCAGTTCTTAAAGAATCTACCAATAAAGAAAACTCACAGACATGGCGAATATTGGGAGTATTCAATATATTTTTTAGGTTCGCAATAGTTACATCCACCCGAGCTACACCACGATATAAAGTTCCGGTCACCTCATTATCGTCCTGAAAAGAAATGGTTTCGTCTTGCTTATTAACTGTATAGCATGTTCCGTAAAATATTTCCGGAGTGCGCACCCAATAACCAGTGATATGGTTATTTATTTTATATGCGTCTAATACACTATGAGACCCCTTATAATCCCGATGAGCCAAAAATTCGCTCAATTCTGAATACTTTCTTTTCACCAACTGAAGTTTTACTTCAGACAGGGTCGTATTCTCGTTGATTCCCTTACCTTGAGCATCTACTATTTTAAAATCTTCACGCTCATTTATATTACGATTATTAACAGGGTGATCATCTACACGATCTGTATTATAACCCAAAGCAAAAATCCGATATTCATAATCCTTGCTTTTGGTAATGGTACCATGCGCCTCTTTCATATTAGATGTAGACCCTACTACCGGTTTTACTTCTTTCAAAGTATTGCCGCCATCTTGAATAAATCCGTCGCTGTTAAAGGCAGCTGAATTATCTTTGTCGAAAAGAAAGTCTCCCCCGCTCCCTGCTTTGCGCCGGAATACCATCAACGCCACTTCGTTCACATTACAAGTTCCGGTTACTCCTTCGCCCTCAATTCCCGGTGGCAAATCACGCGTCAGAATATCAGCAGGATCAGAATTACCACCAATGTAAATTTTTATTGTCTGCTTTCTTAAGTCCGGGTTCTCTTCGGGCTGTCCATCGGTATAGCTATTCTCACTGCAAGAACACATTCCCACCAAAAGTAGAAACAATATTCCGCACCGATATAAATATGTTTTCTTCATCATATACGATTTCCTGTTAATCATCATTATTCCGTAACACTAATAATCTCACTCCATTCATGATAACCTTCCCAAGTCGGGTCAACATACAGATTCACCTCTGTTTCGCCGGTACTCAAATCAATAGGCTCGTCCGCTGTTCCGATAGAATAAAAATTATTGGCAATAATCGGATAGCGACGCTGACGATTCAGCTCATTTTCATCACCAGGCTGTCCCTCAATAATTCCGGTACCTTGATCGGTAGCGCTTCTAGTCAATGACTGTGTGGCATAAGAAGATTTGAAGAATACTCTTCTTTTATCCAAAACCGTGCCATCTGCACTCATTAGCAGCACATAAAGCGTTGCATTTTCATTTCCCACTGCACCTGGAGCCGGCAAGACATAAGAACCGGCTGTTGCATAATTTTTAATGCTTTGCGGAAAAGAATCTTTAGGAATAGTGAAATACGTACACGCTTCCAAAGCCTCATCTGGAAACTTTTCTCCTTTGTCCGGAATCGCCGATGTTGACGGCAATGTATTTCTACAGTCGTAATCGCAGAAAATACCGTCTTTAGGATATCTTTTGAAGAACGGTACCGCAGTAAGCTGTTTGTTCCAATAAACCACACGTACGGAAGCTACTTCTACACCGTTGAGCTGATCGGGAATTCTACAAAAATAACCTTTTACACCAGCTACGCGTCGATATAAGTTAATGACTGTACTACTATTTACTTGAGCACCTTTTAAAGTAAGTGTTCCTGCAAACAGTTCTGACTGATGAATATCATTCATAGTGCAACTTGTCTGAAGCTCGGCATAAAAATCGCCCAAAGTTTTTCCTTCGGAAGACGGCTCCAATCCATAGGCTTTTGTTGAATTTAGACTTTTATCGGTTTCATCCGAACCAATTGCCAGAAACGTAAACCAACTGTCACGATCTTCTTCCGTAATCCATTCCTTAGGAATCTTTACTGCTTGACGCTGGGTAGACGCACCGGTTGTGGAAGCCGCGTCGATAGCCTGTTGCCAATTAACCTGATCGAATGTCATCATTCCAACAAAACTTGCTCCTAATGTATCCTCCGCAAGGGTATGTTTAAAGAGATAAAGAGCCACTTTGGTAACATGTTGCACATTATTTGCTCCCGGCAATACAGTACGCGATGCCGGATTCAAGCCGGAAGAAATACGCAATTCCAAAGTTCTGCCAGAATCTGCATCCGGCATATCCAAATTGTTGGAACATCCATAGCAAATGGCAGTAAAAAAGGAAATACCCAAGACTCTTAAAAATATATTCTTCCCCATTTTATGTTACTATATTATTCAGTTTCATTAATAACAGATTACTTTCTGACTATATGATGACCCGTCTGATTTTATCGCACGCACCATATTTACTCCGGCTTCAGCCTTAATGCCCTCAACCGACATGGCTTCTCCTTCCCATTGACTGATCAGATGTCCGTCGGCCGCATAAACGGCGCAATGTTTTATAGGAAGCTGATCGGCAGATGCTACTGTAATGGCCCCCGGAGCGGTGCGAGAAACCAACAGACCTTGATTTTCCAGATTTACCTTGTCTTCTGTTCCGGCCTTCACCAAAGTGAAACGACCGGCATTGCAGTCCACACGTCCCAGAGAAACAGAATCGGAAACGCTCAAATCATACAAATGTCTGGTCTGCGCATCATATAGTTTCCACTGACTGATGGCACGACCGGTAAACTTTAATGTCAACGGTGCCGCTTTACTCATAGCCACTCCGATTGAAATACGGTCTGCATCCGGTGTCTGCTGAATATCTACAGCACGGTCATCAGCCATAGTGTAGACAACCACACGAGGCTTCACCTCGTCATCAACCAGCAAAACCGCATCTTCTCCTGGTACATAAGCTGCTTCCGATGTATTGTTAAAGACAACTTTTGCACAGGCTGTAGTGCTGTCGGCGCAAGCCTCGATCATCAGTTCATCCTTTTCATTTAAAGCATCTGCCTGCGGAGCGATACGCAAAGGCTGATCACCACCGGCCTTGGTCTCAAGCATATCTTCTGTAATGGAGATTTGCGCTGTTTTTGCTGGAGCGCTAAAGGTAACAAAGAAAGACTGCATCGGCGCTATACTGGTCCAATCCTCATCTGCTCCATTGGTCAGCAACTTACCATCACACAGAATCAGCGAATTTGCCGCATTTCCGTCATATACCTTCACAGAAGTCACACTGGAATTTTCTTTAAGGAACTTCTCAATATTGATATGCGCCATAAACGGATTTCCGACCAAGAAGGTATTACTCTCCGTTTCCAAAGTGTAATTCAAAACCAAAGGCCATGTAATCCCGTCTGTGAAAAGGCGCCCGTTATCCGTACGGTCCAGAGTTTCAAACAAATCAGTTTTAAATCCGTCCTCATTGTAATAGAAGTATTTCATATGCTCTTTCGGGAAGCGGAAACGTACCTTAGTGACCGGCAAATTTTCTTTTCCGGCTTTCAGAGAAAAGCCCTCACCCTCTTCATAAGACTGCGCCAAAGCATTGAACGGAGGTGTCCATCGGGTTTCATCAACCTGCACGGTGCTACCGTTTCCATTATTCGCATCGGTTGCTCCAGTTATATCTTCCACCGGATTTACCACCGGAGCGGAACATTCCCACAGACGCTGATATACGCGCGGTCCAAATCGGTAATCCGGAGAAGTCGTTTCATCCAGATCCGTGAAGTAAGGATTATTCTGGGTGCCATTCATATCCTGAGGCACAAAGAAGTCGCCCGTATACATTCCTTTCAGCGGAGCAGAAAGCATATAATAACGGTTCAGAGAGAGTTCCAGTTCTACCCATGCCTTTTTATAATCCAGATGTTGGCTGCCAAGCATTTCAGCACCGAGATCAAAATGCAATCCTTCGCAACTGTTAAAGTCCGTCGGCTTTTCTTCACTACCAGCACCATTGTCATAAGCCTTCAAAACAGGGAAGACCGCACTCTGACCAGGAATGACTACATCCGTACACCCAATGACCGGAACCCCGTTCGTCCAGTTTTCCCAGACATTCCAATCGGTAGAATTGGCCTTTGGTGCCCATGTGGTCTGTTCCGCATGAATAACAAATATTTTTGATGCCGGCAAGAGTAAAGTCTGTCCCACAACACTCACTTCCAGTTTATAACGGCCGGCTTCCATTTGCAATGCCTCAAAATCAATGCTGCCCGGTGTTTCAGTATCCCAAAAACCGCTGGTCACCAGTTCTGCCTTATCAACGTTTGTCAAGGTATAATACAACTGAGTGGCATTCTCTGCCTTAATCATTACCGACAGTTTTTCCTTTTCATTTGAAGCACACAAACTATTCATATCAGCGGCAATTTCCGGCTTTCCCCACTCTATATCAATGGGCGGCTCGCAAAAGTCGGGATCCTCTTCATCCGGTATTCCGTCACCGTCCTTATCGGCATAAGTATAGAAACCAAGGTACTGTACACCTTTCAAAGCCTCAATTAACTTCTTGTTCGTAAACGTCACCTCATCAAAAGGCTGATCTGTATAGCAACTGACGTAAGCATAGTCTGTCCATCCAATCAAATTTGCCGAAAGGAAACTTCCGCTTTCGCTATCACCCACAAGTTTCCCATTATTATAGGCCTTGATTTCCATATCCGTAAGCAGACTCACATCACCGATCCCGGTAGGCACTTTGATAACGAAACCGACCCAACGCTTGCCGCTGAACTTGCGTCCGGTCTTAACGGTAATATCCGTTGATCCCAATATATTGGCTACGGCATAAGAGACTGCTCCTTTATCGGCGCCATCATCAGTCAGTGATGTTCCGTCCAGCAGATACCCCAAATTGGCAAGCACGGTAACTGCCTCAACCAATCCGGCATTTCCGGTTTTGTTATAATTAAAGGTAGCTCCGGTATTCTGCGAAGTAATGGAAGTAACGCCCAGGTGATCCAACGGATCAGAAGGCTTGATACAGGTCGGAACATCTGAAACAAAAGCACCGTATATCTTCAGACTCTTTCCCGTAAGGTCAAGATTCAACACACCGGAAGTAAAGAGCGTAAACTCATCAAACTGTCCGACATATTCCTGAGGCACTTCAATGGCATAACGCACTTTGGCGCTACCCGGCGCACCGAGCAAGGCAGCCTGCACCGTATTGTTCTCGCTGACCACCGAACTGTAAACCTGTTTTCCGTCTTTATATAAAACGATATTATAGAATTTCAGTACGTCGGCTCCCAGCAGGGAATTAGGAGTTTCGGCCACAAAGCCCACCACAGAAGCATCTGCTCCAAAAGTCCCCTCGTCCTTCTTTACACTGACAATGCCGGTATGTGCCGCCAGTTGCAATCCCTTGGCATAACTGGCATACGTGTTCAGATTACCGTCGAGAATATTTTCCGCATTATTCAGTTTGTCGATAGAAATCAACGCACCGCCCTTCGGATTTTCCAGATGCACCTTGTCCGCTTCTTTATTCAAAATATTGCCGCAGAACCAGCTGGCTGAAGCGTCCTCCATTTCCTGAGTCTTGCCTCGGGTCAAGGTAACCGTTCCGGTGCAACCGTCCTCATCCTTTGCCTCAAAGATGTAGATTCCGGCACCGGCAGGAGTGGCAAAAGTAACTTTTGCCGATTTAGTTAATGTAGTCGGATCGATTGTTACTCCACTTTTATAATCCTCTGTTTTATCGGTCTCTCCATCCAAATCCAACACCTGCTTCAAAGACCATGTTACATTAACATCGCTGGTTAGCGTATATTCTGTTTCATTCTCACAAAGCAATGCGTCAGAACTTAAGTTCAGTCTATGCTTTTTAGCTTCATCCGGAATTTGGATGTTACGGACAAAAGCATAATGTAAATGAGAAACACCAGCCTCTACCTTTAAAGCACCAAAAGAAATTTCAACTTTATCCCATTCAAAACCCATTGTTGGAGCAGCCGAATAAATAATCTGTTGCCCACTCAGTACACTTGCCCCCAACAACTGTGCTTCAACAGTATGTTTATCTGTCTTATCATTAAATAGTCCTGAACCTGATTTTATAAAAGTAATAGTAACCGTTGGCAATACCGACAAACTTATCAGATCATGGGCTGAATAAACAAATCCTATTTCCTTCTGTTGTAACTGTTGAACTATTCCATTTGTTTTTATATAACAACTTTTACCTAATAATCCCCCAATAAGACTCCATGATTGGTATGTGTCTGAATTTCCATCTACTAAATAATTTTGAGGTGTCCCAATGAGAGGAATATCTGGAGACGACGTGAGTCCAGCATCTGCAAAATTAGCCCTATTGATTTCTGTCCGTGACTCTCCCACAAAGCCATAATAAAAAGATAAAGTTTTTAATACGTCCAGATTTACTCCGGTTGTCCCTAAGGCTATTTCATCAAAAATAAGTTCTTTACCATCTTTATCTTTTTCAGGAACAGAAATGGAAAATTCCATTTTCCCACCCTTTTCACCAAAATCAACCAGTCCCAGATTCAACAAGGTACCATCTAGATCATTGATTGGAGCAGTATAAACCAACTGATTATCATTATATAAAGAAATTACAAAGGTCTTCAACAAATCAAGACTTAATAAAGATACTTTGGAATCAGCCACCATAAAACCGGCTTTCATTCCATTTCCTCCTTTATACACATTCTTTATATCACGAATACTGACAATTGGTTTATAACCAAGGCCAATATCAGCCAATACCGTATTAATTGTAGTTCCATTCGTCAGATCCGCGTCCAACAAATTAGAATAGGTAGCATGCTTATCAGAAAGGACTCCAACCTCATCTATAATATCATCAATCACACAATCGGGAGCCAGCAGAGGGCGGCAGCCGTCTACTGTGATTGGTGTTTTATCCTGTGCTTGCATGGATATGCTTGTTGCCATGCCGGCAAGCAGCAGGCAACAAGCAAGGAATATATGATTTAATTTTCTCATAGTTCTTATCAATTAAAGATGATTGCATCCAATGTTTTCCATTCCGGATTGATATCCACCACCAGAATCTGTTCCTGAGACAAGATGATCGGTGTATCTTCTCCATAGCTCTGTTCCGAGTTCTTTTCTCCAAGCGTATAAATACTGTTTCTGGAGATACTATAGGTTGTTTCCGATTCCGGACTGCTTTCTGTACGTACAATGACTTGTCCCAAAGCAGTCGGATCAATCTCTACGAGTGTACGCTCCGCACGCAGTACTCCCAGTGCACGAACGTCTACCCGCCAATATTTCAAGATATTGCCTTCGGCATCCAAAGCCTGAAGCTCAAAGGTAGGCAATCCTTGTGCCACCTCTTCAGTAGTCATAGCCACCGGAATGAGATAGCGGCTTGCATAGACAGCCCCTCGTTCCAGTTTAATTTGATCCTCACTTACATCCTGAGGAACCGTCCAGTTCGCATCACTCCCATCCAGAAAGCCGTCGCCATTCTGATCCTTCGGATAAAGCGTCTCACCCGGGAACCAGTCCTTCAACTGAATTTCATATATTGTAAAAGCATTCGGCGAAGAAGCGTCATGCAGAACCGCATCATAATCCGAACGTGGCTGAAAACCATTGATGACATTTTCCTGATTAAAGGCATTCGGATCTTCTTGCGAGCGGAAACCGGCAAAAATAAGACCTTGATTTCTACGAGAGGCAACCAGTCTTAGACTTGCAACCGGCTTATCATTATAGCGTACCGGAATGCTGGTAAAATAACCGAAGGTACCGGCCACCTGTCTTCTCAATCGGATAGCCGGCTCTGTAGCAATTTCCGAATCACGGGCATCGGCCACCAGACGACCGTTTTCATTCACCAAAGTCTGGGCTCCGGCAAAAATCTCACTCGGTTTTTCATTCGGAGCCAATTCCGCCAGTTCTGTTCGCTTATATAAATCGCCTACCTGCACATTCTCAAAAGGTACATAGTTATTATACGTGCCGGTATGATAACCCACCGCATAGACCACATACGTTACTCCCTTTTTTAAACGGTTTGCACCTTGCAGAACAATCTCAGCTTCACGTCCGCGCTTTTCTCCATTCACATAAGGCACACTGGTCTTATTATTAGTATCACTCCATGAGGAAAAGGTCTTCTTATAAACCACTCTTCCGTCAGCACGGTTCATAATCAGAACTACGACCTGATCTATGGACTGCACCGGGGTGATACTAGTAATAGAACTACTGCTTGTATTCCTCAACAGTTTGGGAGTTTCTCCAATGCTTTCAACCTTCACCATGAACTTCTGCTCTTCCGCACCATACAATGACTCATCCGATGAACTCGGATCGGAACAAGCGCACAGCAATGGCAAGCATGCCAAACACAAACCTCTGAATATTTTATTCTGCTGAAACATAAGTGAAAACGTTTTGTGACGTTTGGATGATTAATTCTATAAGAGATTCAAAAAGAAGAAAGCCCCTCAAAAGAATCTGCATTCCGAGTGCGCGCTCCATGCAGACACACCCTCTGATTCGTCTGAGGGACTTTCTAATCAACTATTTATTAAATAAATTATTCTACTTCCATCTTATGGATTACTTCCCAGTTATCATTTACCTGAAGCATGATATCCTGCTTGGTGTTCAAATCCTGTGGATCGTCTACATCTGGGGTTGGAGTTTCCGGATCAGGATTTTTACCATCAGTATCTGGATCTGCACTATCCTTGGTACCGACTCCATACAAGTGATTACGCAATACGCTGTAATTGCTCTTAGATTCTGTAATATTTTCCTGATAAGTCCAAGCAGTACCGTTCCACCATTGAAGAATTGATGACTTAATCAAATCATCATCTGGCAAGCTAATGCTCCATGTACGCAAAACTTGATTTTCTGCCGCATTAACCATACGCAACTGGAATGTTACAGTTCCACTCACCTGCTGGAACGGAATAATGAATTCGCCACCGAAAGCAGAACCCTTCACGAAAGTTGCAGCAGCTGGCTGATCCTGACCTTCTCCTCTAAGAGGATTCTTCCAGATTTGCTTTCCATCACCTTTATCTTCAACCAATTTTCCACTTTCGTCCTGCTTATATTCATAACGGTCCAGAATACCGTCATTGTTTACATCCTTCAGTTTTGTAAACCAATCATTCAGGTCAATGGTATAAACCACTTTCTCTACACCGCCACGATCCGCAGTACCGTTGACAACATTCATCAATTTATTTGGCTCTTTGCTCGCATCCTGATTGCCATTGTTTGACAAAGTCATGCCATAGTAGTTACCCAAAATCAAATTCAGGTTCGTCTTGGCTGCCACCAACTGCAGCTTGGTTCCAACAACACCATCTTTATTAAAGATGTAAGGGATATTCTTCACATACGTAAAGATACCGGCAACCTGACGGTGCAAAGTTACACCCTGGCTGAACTTTTTATTTACAACATTTAGAGTTGTAGAACCAGCAAAGATTTCTTCAGCCTGAGCGCGATTGGTATTTTGATTAATCAAAGCCAGATCCTTCAAATCCTTACTAGAACCTTTAGTCACAGAATTCAAAAAACCATGAAGGCTTTCAGTTCCTACCTTATAAGAAGTATCTCCAGAATAACCAATTGCATAAACTGTATAGTCTCCATCTGCAATCTTATCATCTCCGGTTAACTCAATACGAATCTTACGTCCGTGACCTGATGCGTCATCATAAGCAATGACTTTGTCAGAAGTCATCCAGTTTTCGATCATCTCCTCGGCAGCAACCTTACCGCTAGCATCAACAATAACCACCTTGACATTGTCAATGTCCTGAGCGGCTTCAGAAGAATACAAAGGACGACCAGAACGGCTTTCCAAACCGCTACCCGCATTCTCTACGGCAATTTCAATCACCTGACCAGAAGATGCCTGAGAACCATCTCCGCCGTCAAACACTTCATTCGAACTACAAGAAGCCAAAGCCATTGTAGCCAGAATGGCAGAGCTAAAAACTAAACCTTTTTTCATAAAAATAAAATTTAAGAATTAATATTAAGTAATATAGAATTGTTTCTATTCAATCTCCATTCCATGTACTTTTTCCCAGTTGTCATCAATAAATACATAAATGCCAAAATCATCCGATTCTTCCTGATACACGTAGCGCACTATCGTCAGCATATTTCGGCTCATGGTAATCTGTATGTCCTCGGGAGTCAACACATTTCCGGTCTGAGAGTTCTCAAAACGAACCTTTAACTTGGATTCCTTAAGAGAGGTTGAAGGACACAGCAATGTTTCTGTTTGGATTTGATTCAACTCATTCCAAAGTGTATCCGTTTGAACCGTTCCTGCTACGGCATAATTCAGTTTTCTACCTACATACTGAAACACATTACTGATACTTTTAGCAGAGCGATTTACATAATCAGGTATATTCTGTGCCTGTATCAACAGTTTGCCACGAGTCCTTTCGAGATCGGTATAAAATATCTCCTTACCGACCTGATAATCCAGTGTATCATGAGTGACATAAACATCTCGGTTCAACGTTTCTTCAGAAAGCATATCCTCATATGCTCCATCATCTCCAATCGGTCTTTCTGTCTTCAGGTTTCCCCAAGCTGTAACCACATATTTACCGTATGGCAAATCTTCAGGTAAGATTATCTTGTAGTTTTTTTCCGAACCGGTAACCTCAAAAGTCGTCCGTTCCTCAATGATCTTTCCCGTTTCTGCTTCGGTTATAATATAATACAAGGTAGAAACATAATCCTTAAACGGAAGATTTTCATCCTTCACACCTACTATCTCCGCAGCATCCTGTGCATTAAAATAATTTTTGTCTTTTACCGCCACATTAATCTGCAAAGGCGGACAGGGAGCCAATTCCTGACGGATACACGACGACATCAGACAAACAATACCGGTCAAAAGAAATAATTTTCTCATAGGTCCCATCATTTTTGATCAAACAAATCCTTCCACCACACATCATCATGATATGGCATAAAATCATATTCTCCTACGGCTCTTATACGCAATTTCTCATCAATTATCGCCTTTCGCAAAGGTTCGAATATGCTATTTCGCTTTTGCAGGCGAGCAGCGATCATTGCGCGTACATAATTACTCAACGGGGTCGTAGAAGCGTCCTTTTGCATTATATCTTCCGCCTCCGGATTCTTGTTCAAACTCAAAGCTACAATCGCCGTATTCACATCTTCATAAGGACGCAACAATTCATAGGCCTCACCCAATCGTCGCTGCATGGCACGAACCAATCCCAGGTTATAACGAGCTTCTCGCATAGAATCCTTTTTAGTATCCAGCAATTCTATCGCCCTTTCATATTGGTTCTGATAAACATAGGTTGCAGCTAAAGTATTCAAAGCATAATCTGTCAAGCTGTCCAAACTGTGGAGAACCTGTTCCGCTTCTTCACCTTTTCCCTCTCTCAACAACAAGATAGCCAAATTGTTTGCAGCCACTTGTGACTGAGGGAAATAATGCAATATGGTGCGATATACCTCCATTTTTTCATGGGGGTCTGTTTTTAAAGTAGACACTCGCAGCAATTCTTCCTCATTAAAGGCATCGGGACGCTTCTGATACATCTCCAACAATTCTTTATCCGTGGTAAAACTGCGAATCATATAGGTATACACATACTCCACCTTACGATCTTTCTGCAAATAACGTTCACGGATATTTTTCCAACATGGAAGCTTTCGAATGTAACGTTCCTGAACATCATCATTAAAAGAGGCATACTTCTCCAATATCGCCTTCACTGAAACCGAATCCGGATCATTAGCACGAACCATAGCTTCAAGTACAGGCATCCATCCTTCCGGCCGTGAGTCGGAAGTAATGACTGAGCGCTGCTCCCGACTCAGTTGCAATTGATTTTCCAACCACTTTCGAGCAGAATTGGCACGGTTACGCGCCAAAGGTGTATTAAAACTCAGCGGACCGTCAGCAGAAGCCAAACCGTAAATTTCCAGGGAAGTAAGCTGCGCCAGTGTATCCTCCACTATCGGTTTCAGAGTTTGAAGCATATGTTCCATTTCCTGACGGTTCTCACCCAAATCCAAGCGGATATCATACCGGTTGATGATAAACTGCAAACGGGCTTCTCCTCTTCCTTTTCTTATTTTGGGACGAATCACAAACTCAGGCTCAATCCATTCCAACTGCAAAGCTTCTTTCCTGATCAGTTCCACCGGATCTACAATGACAGCCATCAGAACTGTATCCATAGCGGAACATTCACCACATCCATCGGTCGTTACCACTCCTAAAATACGGTTCCCATTATGCTCACCTTCCGGCAAATCAAACTGTGCAACATAGTTCAATTTTTGTGCCCGACGAGGATTTTCAATATTGCGAGCATAACCGGCATAAGGATCCAAATATCCATCCAGTTTCTGCTTACGCTGCATTTTCTTGGTAAAAATCGGAGCATCAAGCACCAGAGGATCCAAATCCATAAGGATACGTGAGCTATCACATAACTGAGGCACAACGATCAATCTACTGCGAGGAGAGACATAGCCGGACGGAACCTCCAGATCCAAATCCAACGCAATCTTACCACAACTATCCGGAACAACCTTCTGTACTTCCGGCGCTACTTTTATCCCAGCCTCAGATGTATTACAGCTAACTAAAAGGGCCGAGAGTGTAGCAACTCCGGTCAAACAACCATATATTTTCTTAAGATTCATGAGTTCTGATTTTAAAAAAGATAAGAAATTGTCAAACCGATACGGGTTACTCCCCAATAATTCCGAGCCTTATTTTCATAACATTTCATGCAAGGAATATTAGGCATTTCCTTATACCACAAACGCGCATACCCCACTCCTAATGTCGCTTCAATATTCCAATGAGGCGAAACAATCCAATCATATCCATACGAAAAACCTCCTCCAGCCAAATAGCCGTCGTAAATTTTTTCATTAAAACCGCCATAATACTGAGCTCCATGTAAATGAAATCCAACAAAATGCCCTTCAAATGCTTCACAAAACCAATATCTTACTTCTGGCTGAGCCAACCAGAAGCGCATTTTTTTGTCATGTTGGAAAGTCCAGGGATTATATGCAGCCATCAAATCCACCGTAGTCTTTGAAGACGCTCCCAATTCCAAAGACAAATTTGGTGTCGTAGCCGCCCAATATAAAGCATTGGTCTTTAAAGCAATCTTTTGTGCTTGCAAGACCAATGCTGAGAACGAACATAATACTAAAAATATCTTCCGTTTTAGCATACCTTTTTACCTTACTTTTTCGGTTGCAAAGTTATGACATTTAAAAGGGGCAGATATTATAAAAATAATTCATTAACTTTCAATTTTGTTTCATAATACAGGAACATAACGCATATTAATCAGTCTGCTCATCACGAAGTTGCTGAGGTGTCTTACCAAAATTCTTCTTACAAAAGGTTGTAAAATAGGCAGGTGAGGAGAATTTATATTTTTCTGACAACTCAGAAAATGGAATCATAGTAAAACGTATATCCTGAATAATATTTTCCGATTTGCGCCGAAGCATCCATTTTGAGGGTGCTTCTTTAAAAACCTCCTTAAAATGACGGATAAAGGTACTACGTGACATATTAGAACCTGCAATTAGATCCTCTAAAGTAGCGCAGTCATCTACATTACTCAGCACATAGCGCTTAAAGCTATGGTCTTCTCCTAAAAATTCACGAAAGAATAATGCCAAATCGTGTTTCTTATAATAAGCACGCAAATATAGAAACATTTCATCGCGTTTCAGTTTTTGATAATGAAGACATTTCAAACCAGCATTGTAAACTGCGCGAAAATGAAGCAGCATTTCCCACAGTTGGTTACAGATTTTCAAGCTCACGTAATTTTTCACTTCTTTCTCGCTTAATTCCTCATTATTTAAATGATCCAAAGTAAACTGACTACACAAATTCAAACTGGAAGAAGTTTCACAAATCATTAGCTCACAATCCTCCAGAGCAGAAAAAACGTATTGACAAGACTTACAGATATGCTTCATTTCTCCAGAACTCATCTCCCCTCCACCAGAGGAACAAGAAACTCTCATAACCCCACTTAAAAGAAAGACAATAAAACTTTCTCGGCTTAATCCGTCATGAAACTTATTTCCTTTTTTTAAAACAGCTGAGCGAAATATGTAGGGATGAAAATCACCATAATAACGGCAGGCCTGATGTTCCGGGACATAAAGCAAACTACCCTCGACCTTATCAATACTTTTCCACTTTATCATAAAAACTACTCAAAAGGCTTTTTACGACACAAAGATAAAAAGCATTGAAAACATTAACAATACTATTTATTTATTTATTTATTTATTTATTTATTTATTTATTTATTTATTTATTTATTTATTTATTTATTTATTTATTT
>CALUIU010000041.1 GCA_944320795.1 Candidatus Paraprevotella stercoravium
TGAGTATTGTCAGGCGTACCATAGATTTCAGCTGTATCGAAGAAGTCATAACCCATATCCACAGCTTTTGCCAACAGTTCCGTCATTTCCCGATGGTCGGCTGGTGCACCATAAGCATGGCTCATACCCATACAACCCAAGCCTATAGCAGAAACACGCAGTCCTCTTTTTCCTAAGTCTCTGTATTTCATATTTTAATCTCCTTTATAATAGTTTTCCCCCATTCTTGAAAGCTGTTCCGAATGTTTCCCTGCACATGGTAGTACGTGTCAATGAGTCGAAAGACAATGGTCAACATGGCGAGCAGAAATAGCCTATACGTACGGTATCTATAGCATCAGGTATACTGTTTTCATCTCAAGTCGCCATAATCAATCCAGGCTGTAAAGCTAGCTTCAGTTTCTTCCCAAATTCTCTTTTTAAGTATTTTAAATTGACAATATTTTATTTTGATGATAAAAGTGTCAAAATAGTTAATGCCGTATCGTTTTAGTACCCCAAACCATTCGCTTTACATCATCTAGTGTAGCGTTGAAGATGCGTTGCTCCTTGTTGAGCGAACGTATCTGCTGCATCTCGTCGTCGTTGAGGGCAAAATCAAATATCTGGATATTTTCCTTGATATAATCGGGATTGGTGGCACCGGGTATGACGGAGAAGCCTTCCTGAATGTGCCAGCGCAGAATGATTTGGGCAGGTGATTTGCTATGGTTATCAGCTATCTTTTTAATGACCGAATCACGAAGTAACAAGCCTTGACTCTGTGCACCTCCTAGCGGATACCAGCATTCCACCTGGATGCCGTACTTGGCAGCTTTCTTACGCATTTCTGTCCGTTGAGCATAAGGATGGCATTCTATTTGGAGTACAGCGGGTTTGATGGTGGATTTCTCCATTATTTCGTTAAACACCTCGTCATTGGCATCGAAGTTGCTGATGCCGAGCGCACGTACTTTGCCCATCTGTACGGCCTTTTCCATATCTTTCCACGCACCCACAAAGTCGCCAACGGGCTGGTGGACATAGAGCAGGTCTATGTAGTCCGTCTGAAGCCGGGCAAGCATTTCATCAATGGCTTTCAGCGTTTTACCTTCGCCGTATTCTGTAGGCCAGAGCTTGCTGGTTATCCAGATTTCTTCGCGTGGAATGCCGCTTTCCTTAACAGCTTCACCCACACCTTCTTCATCGTAGTAAGCATGTGCAGTGTCAATGTGACGATAACCTGCACGCAAAGCGGTAAGACACGACTGCTTGCATATTTCGTTGGAGCCTTGCAGAAAGGTACCCAGTCCGAAGCGTGGCATTTCCACACCGTTGTTCAACTTAACCACGGGTACACCGGCGGTTGTCGTCTTTTCTTGTGCATTCATTGCACACAAGGCGCCTATCAGCAAGATGGCGGAGAAGATGATTTTTTTCAATCTGTTCATATCTGTTCGTTTTTAGTTATCCATAACATTCAATGCGATATTATTTGTGTTAAAAAGTCGTCGAACCCGTAGTCCGTTCTTCCTGTACGCCGAAACCATGTGGCCAGCCATCCAGTACATGTTCTTCTACCTGTACTCCGGCATCACGCACGGCGTTGGCATTAGCGATGGACTGTAGGTAGAACGGATCTTCCGTGCCGTAAATAATGTGGGAGGTATATTCGAAAGTGCGGTAAACGTATTTCCACTGCGATGCGGACTTCCGTTCACCAGCGGCACTTTCAGTTGCTTGTCCTTATTTGCTTTTACCATAATTACAAAGCCATTTCACCGTCTGTGGGTCATAGTGTGAGAAGAACAGGCTCTGTCCCAAGTCCAAATGGCGGATGCGCTGCATGTCCTCTTTGCTCAACGTGAAGTCGAACACATTGATATTTTGCTCCATACGTTCCTTGTGGATAGATTTCGGAATGACAATCACGTCGCGTTGAATGAGGTAGCGCAGGGCGGTCTGTGCTGCGCTCTTGTTGTATTTTGCGCCGACGGCTATCAGCGTTTCGTTACCGAAGAAGTTGTTGCGCCCTTCGGCGAACGGTCCCCATGCCATAATGTGTGTATCGTATTGCTCCATAATCTTCTGCGCCTCTATCTGTTGATTGAACACGTGCGTTTCCACCTGATTGACCATAGGAGGTATTTCGCTGAACTCCGCCAGGTCGATGAAGCGGTCGGGATAGAAGTTTGATACGCCGATGGCACGCAGCTTGCCAGCCTTGTACGCTTCCTCCATTGCACGCCATGTGCCGTAATAATCGCTGAACGGCTGATGAATGAGCAGCAGGTCGATGTAGTCGGTCTGAAGTTTGCGTAAAGATTCATCAATAGAGGCTTTTGCACGCTCGTAGCCGGCATTGGAAATCCATACCTTCGTCACGATGAATAGTTCCTCTCGGGGCACACCGCAATTCCGGATGGCATTACCCACGTTCTGTTCGTTGCCATATGCTTGTGCCGTATCAATCAGACGGTAACCTGCACTGATGGCATCCTTTACACATCGTTTACATTCCGATGGTGAAATTTGATAGACTCCATAACCCAAAATAGGCATTTCCACACCGTTTCTCAATTTTACTGTATCCATATCCTTTTTATTTTAATGTATTAATCAAGGTTATGATGCAAAGTTACGTCAGTAAAGGTCTTCTGTCCATACACAGATTACAGAATGGAACACCAATATCAACGAAATTCCGACTATAGAATTAATCTCTAGTCTATCGGATAACATATATCACTGAAATTTACACCGATTTTACAGATTTGACTTTCAGTACGATAATAAGACCATAAAAAAGAGTATTTTTGTAACACTAACTAAAATAATTGAGGAAAAAATGGGCGACATAGTAAATATCAGTAACATTCATGATTACAATGAGTTCTTGGGGCTTGAAACACTTAACCCATTGGTTACGTTTATCGATTTTCGGGAAGTTAAGGTACTAAAGCATAAACGCAAGTATTACGGCTTCTATGGCATTTATTTGAAAGAAAAGATACATGGTAAACTGACCTATGGTCGTAGCCAGTATGACTATAAGGAAGGAACGTTGGTATTTGTGGCTCCAGGGCAAGTAGCAGGTATTGATGATGGCGGAGAAACACTCAATCCTGAAGGTTACGCTCTATTATTCCATCCAGATTTGTTGCGTGGCACAAGCCTGGCCCGTAAGATGAAGGAATATACTTTTTTTTCTTACGAAGTAAATGAAGCTTTGCATATGTCCGAGCGTGAACGACAGACTATTTTCAATTGCTTTGTTGAAATACAAGAAGAACTGCATCATATTATCGACAAGCATAGTCGGGGCATTATTACCTCTAATATTGAAGTCCTGCTCAATCATTGTCTTCGTTTTTATGACCGTCAGTTTACCACACGTGAGGTTATTAATTGCGATGTACTTACCCGTTTTGAAGCATTGATGCTTGATTACTTTAATTCAGACAAGCCGGAACAAAAAGGCTTGCCTACTGTAGCGTGGTGTGCCGACCAACTGCATTTCTCAGCTAATTATTTCGGAGATCTTATCAAGAAAGAAACAGGCAAGTCTGCTATAGAGTACATCCATTTTATCGTTATTAATCGTGTAAAGGATTTGTTGACAAGTACCGGAAAGACCGTGAGTGAGATAGCCTACGAGGTAGGTTTTCAATATCCTCATCATTTAAGCCGGATGTTCAAAAAGGTGGTGGGATGTACACCGAATGAGTATAGAGCAGCTCAGGCTGGAGCTCACCCGATATTTAATGGGTGAAAATAAAAAAAGGTGATCAAAATGATCACCTTTAATTCTTCTGCGGAAGCTGGGGGATTCGAACCCCCGGTACGGTAACCCGCACGTCAGTTTAGCAAACTGGTGGTTTCAGCCACTCACCCAAACTTCCTTCCATAATGTAATGTTGTAGCGTCTACGGGAATCGAACCCGTGTTCCATGCGTGAGAGGCATGTGTCCTAGCCGCTAGACGAAGACGCCAGATGCTTTGTTTTTTTGTTGTTTGTAGCGTCTACGGGAATCGAACCCGTGTTCCATGCGTGAGAGGCATGTGTCCTAGCCGCTAGACGAAGACGCCAAATTTTCTGCGGAAGCTGGGGGATTCGAACCCCCGGTACGGTAACCCGCACGTCAGTTTAGCAAACTGGTGGTTTCAGCCACTCACCCAAACTTCCTTCCTTTTTGCAATTTTGAATCGTGTTGTTTTTCTCAATTGCGATGCAAAGGTAGACTCTTTTTTTTATATATCCAAATATTCAGCGCATTTTTTTTGCGGAATCTATGGCTTTTATTTTCTTGTTGTCCCTGAATCTTTCGTTTATTTATTTCTTGCTGCTTGTATTCCAGAAGTTTATATAGGATTGAGCTACTTGAATGTAGTTATGGTGTTTTTGAATATATTTCCGGCTCATTTCAGACAAAGTGGGGATAATTTCCGGATGCTCCATGATTTGGGCAAGTTTTTGCTCCACATCTTCCTGATCAGGTTGCACATTGATAATGGGACGTATCGTTGTTTCACCCAATAAGTCGTAAGCCTCGGGTTCACCGCCACCAACCAGAACCAGTCCTTTTGCCATGGCCAAAAGACCATTCATGGCTGGAGTATAACTGTAAAGCTGATCCAAAAGCAAATCACTGTCGTTCATCATTTCCTGATATTGGGCGAAAGGAACGGATTCTACCTTGACAATTTCGCAGTTGGGATAGCGCTGTGCTATATTTTCCAATGCGCGCAACATGATGTCTGTTCCTTTATAGGCATTCCGGTATTTTTGGATACCTATGAAACATCTTACCTTTCCGTCATTTCGGGGGTGTATCGGTGTAATCTCATTTGGATTGATGGGAAAGGGGATAAATGTAGTCTTGTTGCTGAAATGGGGATAGTAACTTTTCCAATATTCATAAAGGCCGGCAATGATTCCGTCGCAGTCTTCTGCAATATATTGATTCAGAACTCCCTTGCTACCCAGTAGCCATTCATTCTTCCATTGTGTGATTTCTGCGGATTCGCGCAGTTGGTTTCCGAAATTAAAATCCGAATACCGAAAACTTTTTCCATCGCATCCTGCCATAACCCAATATCGGTCCATACCGTAAGCTCCCAAAAAAACACGTTTATTGTTCCGACGGAGGTATTTGTAGATTGGAAGTATGCGTTCAGCTTTTATTTCCAAAAACATGGGGTTAATAAGCTGTACTACATCAAAACCACGTAAATGAGGAAGCAGACGAATCAAACGGATAAGATAATGCAATCCGTCCAGATGATTATATGAGACTCGTTTCAGGTCCAGGTCTCTGGGATAATTTTTCCAACTGTCTCCATCAGACAGGACGGTTACTTCGTGTCCCAACGCACGAAGACCTTGCGAAAGAGTCCAATGTACATTGCTATATTCTCCAATCAGTAATATCTTCATATAATATTGTTTATCCAAATATCTTTTGAGACAAAGTTACTGAATATTTGCATAAATGATGTATATTTGCTAAGTTTTAATTAATTATTGCTGCTGCATGGATGAAAAAAATGTAACAGATTTGCCTGATGGAGAAAACATACAGCAACAAAAATCTACGACATACGGGCAGATTGTTAAATTTACGGGAGTCTTGGGAGGAACACAAATGCTAACGATGGTCGTATCATTAGTGCGGAATAAATTGGCTACTGTTTTCCTTGGTGCTGCAGGTATGGGACTTGTGGCTTTATATCAGAATGTGATGACGTTTGTTTCTAATATAACAAACTTAGGACTGCCAATGAGTACGATCAAGCATGTTTCAGACAGGATGGAGCATCGTTCAACTGATTATGTGGAGAGTTATGTGTCGACAATACGTACATGGGTGGTGGCTACGGCCATAATCGGAGTTTTGTTCACCGTTTTGTTGGCTCCTGTGTTAAATCAGATCTCTTTTCATGATAAAGGAAATCATACTTGGGATATTGTGCTGTTGTCTCCGATGGTTGGTTTTCTGGCTGTAACCGGGGGAGAATTGGCTTTGCTTAAGGCTGCGCGAAAACTTAAAAGTATCGCTTGGACTGCTTTGTTATGTAGTGGAGCTGCATTATTATCCACTATTCCTTTTTATTATTATTATCATGAAAAAGGGATCGTTCCGGCTTTGTTGTGCAGTACTTTTGCAGTAATGTGTGTGTATATATATCATGCAAATAAGGTCTTCCCATGGCGGGTTCTTAGATTGTCGGACAAGGTTTGGAGGCAAGGTATAGGGGTAGTAAGGTTAGGATTGGCTTTTATTATTTCTTCCGTCCTTGCCAGTTTGGCGGAGTGGGTAATTTCGATAGTTATTCTGCGCTACGCTTCTTTGGAAGAAGTCGCTTTTTTCAAAATGGGATTCAGTTTGATGATTACTTATCCGGGTATGGTGTTTGTGGCTTTGGAAGCAGACTATTATCCCCGTCTTTCTGCTGTGCACCAGAACTTGGGCGATATGACGAATTCGGTAAATCAGCAGATCAAGGTTTGTGTCATGTTGATAGCTCCCATTCTGATTGCCTTTGTGTTGCTGTTACCTGTTATAGTGCCTTTGCTGTATACACGTGAATTTTTGCCGATAGTAGATATGGCTGTTTGCGCAAGTTTGTATATGTTGTTTCGGGGGGTAACACTTCCTCTTGCTTATTTGCCTTTGGTAAAAGGAGATCTGAAAATATATCTGATTGTTGAATTCTTGTACAATGTGTTTTTTGTAGCGCTTGTTGTAGGCGGTTTTGTGTCGTGGGGACTGATAGGGGGCGGTATCGCACTTGCTTTGACTGGTTTGTTGGAGATGTTGATGTTGCTGCTTACATACCGATGGCGCTATGGCGTTCTGTTATACCGTGAAGTCCTGTTGAATATGCTGATTCAGGGACTGCTGATATTGATGACAGCTGTGTTATGTCTATGTGCTTCAGGAATTATGAAATTTGTTTTCGGAATTTTGTTTTTCTTATTTTCTGCACTTTACACTTTTTCTTTCTTAAAGGAAAATACTGGGTTATGGGAGAAAATAAAAGGCCGATTCAAGAAGTAGAAATATTATTGTTTAACTAAAAATAAAAGATCGGATGAAGAAAAATCTGACAAAATGGATGTGTGCTCTTATCGGGTATCTTTGTTGCTCTATGGTTGCATGGGGGGCGCAGACCTTTGAGAAGGGGCGTTTGTATGTGCTTTATCCAAAACTGAAACCGGAAATGGTTCTTGGATATCAAGGCGGTAAAGAGAGTGTGGCAAAAGCCATGGAATGGAAAGAAACGGATAAACAGCTTTATTGGACTGTTACTGAACTTTCCGGCAGTTTCCGTATTATGAATCCGTTTGACAATTTGGCGATTCATACTACAGGCAATGGCGAAGTACGTATGGCTGAGAATAATGGTAGTGACGAATCACAATTGTGGAAGCTGGAATCGGTTAAAAAGGATATCTTTTTGCTCGTTCCTGCCAATAAACCTAAAATGGCTGTAATCTGTGAAGCGGACGGGTCACTGGTCTTGAAGGACAAAGAGGCTGTAAAAGATACTAAGGCTGCCTGGTTTGAAGTAAAGGAGAGTGCCATTGCTGGGTTTGATCAGGATCTGACTTATCAGATTATCAGTGCCGACGGTAAATGGGTATTAGGTAACGGTGACAGTGGTGAAAACAATGCCCGTATCCGTCCGGAGAAATCGGACGCCCAGAATCGTGGACAATACTGGACCATAAAGATGCTGGATTTGCAGCGCCGTGTGATCGGTAATGCTTTTTATGACCAGAATTTTGATGATGGAGGTGGAAATCCGTCTATTGATTACCTGTTGCAGTGGCCTGCTGTACCTGGGGTATGGAATAATGCCCAGTTTCAGTTTCTGCCTGTAAAGGGACAAAAGGATGTGTTCCAGATATGTTCGGCCAATCCTGAAAAGAAAGGTTATGTATATGCTTTACAGGAAGGTAATTTACAGCGTATGGAGAGTGCCAAAGCTGGTGAAAGTTCCTGGTTCCGATTTATGCAGGTTGAGAAACCAAAGTTGAAATCTCCTTTCTGGGAAGATGAAACCATGTTTGAGCAGAACAAGGAGAAAGCGCATGCCACTTATTTGCCGTATCCTACAGAAGAGGCGATGTTGGCTGACAAGAACTTCTATCGTACCCCATGGGTACAACCCAACAGCAGTTATTATCAGTTGCTGAATGGAACCTGGAAATTCAATTTTGTGGATGAGCCTTCCAAGCGTCCGTTGGACTTCTATAAAGAAGACTACGACGTGTCTGGATGGGATGAAATTCCGGTTCCTTCGAATTGGGAGATGCAGGGATACGACCGTCCGATTTATGCCAATGTGGAATATCCGCATGCCAATACGCCTCCGTTTATTAAAGCTCGTCCGGGATTTAATGATGGGGGAAAGAACTATGGTATCAATCCGGTAGGTTCTTATGTCCGTACCTTTCAGATTCCGGCCAATTGGCATGAAGGGCGTACGTTTATTCATTTCGGAGGTATCTACAGCGCAGCTCTAGTTTATCTGAACGGACAATATGTAGGATATTCTCAGGGTTCGAACAATGTGGCCGAATTTGATCTGACCAAATATCTGAAGAAAGGTGAGAACAAACTGGCGGTGCAGGTATTCCGTTGGAGCGACGGTTCGTATCTGGAGTGTCAGGATATGTTCCGTATGAGTGGTATCTTCCGTGATGTATATTTGTACAACACTCCGAAGGTGGCCGTCCGTGATCATTATATTACCGCGCAGGTGGCTGGTTTTGACGGAATTCCTGCTGGAGGAACTAAAGTGAATGTTCGTTTGGAAATAGATAACCGCGATCGTGTGCCTTTTAATAAGAGTATTGAAGTGGCATTGTATGATCCGAATGATAAACTGGTGACGAAAAAGGAACTGCGTTTGGATCTGGTCGGGGGGACACTGACTGATGCTGACACGTTGTTGGTTCGTGATGTAATATTGGATGTTTCGGGAAAGGTGGATCTATGGAGTGCAGAGCATCCGAATCTGTATACCGTGCGTATCGTGCAGTATGCTGAGAATACATCCAAGAAAGCTGAAATGGCCTTCTCTACAAAATATGGATTCCGTCATATTGAAATCAAGGATTCAAAGATTTTTGTAAACGGCGAACGCGTGTTCTTCAAGGGGGTGAACCGTCACGATACACATCCGCTTTACGGACGTGCGGTAACTACCGAATCCATGTTGCGGGATGTATTGCTCATGAAACGTAACAACATCAATACAATCCGTACGTCACATTATCCGAACGCGGCCAAGATGTATGCCATGTTCGACTACTACGGACTTTATTGTATGGATGAGGCCGATCTGGAAGATCATGCCAATCAGAGCATCAGTGACCGTCCGTCGTGGATTCCGGCCTTTGTGGACCGTATAGACCGGATGGTGCTTCGTGATCGCAATCACCCGAGTGTGATTTTCTGGAGTTTGGGTAATGAAGCCGGTAATGGACGCAATTTTGAGGCTTGTTATGCGGCTGCCCATAAACTCGATCCGCGACCGATTCACTATGAGGGAACCCGTAACGGATTGCCGTATGGAGGCAACACTTACAGCGACATGTATTCAAAAATGTATCCGGGTATGGACTGGATGGCTCAGTATACCAGCAATATGGACAAGCCGATGTTCATTTGTGAATATGCGCATTCTATGGGTAATGCCATCGGTAATCTGAAAGAATATTGGGAGAGCATAGAAAACAGCAATGCCACCTCGGGCGGATGTATCTGGGACTGGGTGGACCAGGCTATTTACGAACCCAAGGAAATCAAGAATGGCACTTGGAAAGGACGCCTGCACACGGGATATGACTTCCCGGGTCCGCATCAGGGAAACTTCTGCAGCAACGGTGTGATTCCGGCCACACGTAATGAGAGTGCCAAACTGAAAGAGGTGAAAGCCGCTCATCAGTGGATCGGTTTCCGTTTGCAGAAACTGGATGAAAGAAAGAATATTGCCTTTATATCTATCAGGAACAAATATGACTTCACCTCATTGAAAGAGTTTGATCTCTATGCCGAGGTGCTGAAGAATGGAGTGAAGGTGAGTACCAAGAAACTCAGTTTGTCGGATATTGCTCCGAAGGATTCTTTCATTATGGCTGTGAAACTGAATGAAGTGAAACTGGCTAATGTACGGAAACAGGGCGACGAGATCTTACTGAATATGATTGTCAAGAGAAGAAATGCTACCGTATGGAGCCCGAAGAATCACGAAGAGGCTATGGCGCAGTTTGTCATTGCCGAGCGTGGCGGACTGAAAGAAGTGAAGGCTTTGGGCAGTCAGCTGGATGTAGCCGAAGGGGCAGAGGAAGTTGTCATTAAGAACGAAAATATCAAGGCTACATTTGATGTGCGTACCGGACGGATGACTACCCTGTTGATGAAGGGTAAGAATGTGATTGCCGACGGACAGGGCTTTGTTTACGACAACCACCGTTGGATTGAGAATGACCGTTTCGGACAGACCGATGCCAAACTGGATGAAAAGGGAACCTGCACCGTGAGCAATGAAGGCGATTGTGTGGTGGTGAAGACTTTCCGGGGCAGTTCATTGTGTCCTACGACAATCACCTACAAGTTCTATCCTCAGGGTGTGGTAGACATGGATGTGCAGTTCGATCCGCAGACCGAGGATCTGCGCCGTGCCGGACTGGTTTGCATGATGGATTCAACCTTGAAGCGTGTGGATTATTACGCTTATGGTCCATGGGAGAACTATAACGACCGCAAGGACGGTTGTCTGGTTGGCCGTTATACTACAGAGGTTGACAGTATGACTGTCGAGTATGTCAAACCCCAAAGTATGGGTAATCGTGAGGGATTGCGTGAGCTGGTGTTGGCTGATGCGCAGGGTAAAGGCGTGAAAATTGAAACTGAAGGAAATGTGTCTTTTTCTACCTTGCGTTATACTGATGCCGATTTTATGAACACCAATCATATGTGGGAACTGAAGAAGCGTCCTTACATCGTGATGCATCTGGATGCTGTGATGCGTGGTGTGGGAAATGCCAGCTGTGGTCAGAATGTGGATACTTTGGTGAAATACCGGGTACCTAAGAAGCCGCTGTCTTACAAACTGCGCCTTTCTGCCGTTGGCAACTGATCGGGATAAAGGATTCTCAAAAAATCTTATTATAAAGGAGATGTACCGAAAGAAAGGTATATCTCCTTTTTTTGTGGAAGCACGGCTAAAAAACCGTCCTGATGAAATTCTGATTTTCTCCTGACGGTTTTAAAGAACCGTCCCGATGAAATTTTAAGATGAATCTGAATGAAAATTTTAAGTGTTAAATCCAGAATAAAAGTTTGATGTTTTGTTTTATTCTTCTATATTTGGGAATTAACAGGGCTGTTAATATGTAAAGGCATGAATACAAGGAAGATAAACAAGGCAAAAAAGAATACGGAAGAAGCGATTATGGTTGCGGCCGAAGAGCTGTTTCTCGAAAAAGGCTATCTGTTGGCCACGACCACCGAGATAGCCCGCAGAGCAGGGGTGACGCATGCCATGCTTCATTATTATTTCAATACCAAAGAGCAGATTTTCTTCAAGGTATTGGACAAGAATCTGCATGAGCTGTTTTCATCGGTGCGTCAGTCCATGTCGGCCGAGAGACAGTCGTTTTGGGAGAATCTGAGTGCCGGTGTGTCCATGCTGCTCGCTTTTCTGGATGAGCATATGCAACTGGCCGGTCTGCTTTACGAAGTGGCAAAACACAGTCCCGACCTGTTGGAACGCTATCAGGAGAATGTCACCAATCTTATGTGTGCCTTGGGAGGGCATCATAAGGCATTGTTGCAGCACGAGATAGCCGAAGGGAAATGCAATCCGGTCACTTTCGAACAGCTGTTTCTGGATATTGTGACACTGGTTTTCTCTACTTATATGTTTCTGCCGGCCATTAATCAGATAGCCCGTTTGGGAAAGGCGGAAATGGATGCCCTGCTAAAGCGGAGACACGAGGAAATACTTACTTTGATTTATCTCCGTCTTTATGGTAAGGACCCGGTGAAAGGTTAGTTTATGATCGGCGCAAGAAAATGATTATCCGTGTATCCGATAATTAACAGGGTTGTTAATAAGAAATGTTTAAGATAAACTCAGAAAGGAGGAGAATATGAAAAGGCTTTTCTTTTTGATGGTATGGATTTCGGCGGTTTGTGGCGGGGTGTACGGACAGGTGACATTGGACGAATGTCTGGAGGCCGCACGCAACCATTATCCTCTGATCCAGGAGCGTGATCTGATTCGTGAAGTGGAGCAATACGACCTGAAGCGCATTGGCAAGGGTTGGTTGCCCCAGTTGAACGTATCGGCCAAGGCTCAGTATCAGTCTGAGGTGGTGGAGATGCCTTTCGAGATTCCCGGCTATGAGTTTGATTTGCCGCACGACCAGTATTCCGTGGTGGGCGAACTGAATCAAACTGTGTGGGACGGAGGAAGCAATGCCAGTCAGAAGAGCAAGGTGCGTGCCGAGGCCGAAGTGCAGCACCGTCAGCTGGATGTGTCTTTGTATGCCATCCGTCAGCAAGTACAGAACCTGTTTTTGGGAGTTCTGCTGATGGACAAGCAGATTGCCCAGAACGAGATTGTGATCAAGAGCCTGAACCGCAGTCTGGAAGAGGCGCGTGTGGGATTGGAACAGGGAGTGTCTTATCAGTCGGATGTGGATCAGGTAAGGGTGCGCATTCTGGATTATCAGCAAAAGAAAGATGCCTTGTGTGCCGACCGGAAGACCTATGTGGCGATGCTGGGAAAACTGACCGGAAAAGATCTGGACGGAGCACAGTTCTCTGAACCCGAGGTGACGGTTGAGACAGACAGTATACGGCTGGCCCGCCCGGAGATGGGGCTCTATCAGGCACAGCTCCGGCAGACAGAGGTGCAGCGAAAGGAATTGCAGACCTATCTTTATCCAAAACTGAATCTTTCCTTTCAGGGCGGACTGGGCCGTCCGGGCCTGAACATGCTGAAGAATGAATTTGAGCCTTACTACACGGTAGGTCTGAAGTTGCAATGGAACATCGGAGCCCTGTATTCCCGGAAAGAGGACTTGCGTAAGGTAAAGGCTCAGGAACGCCGGGTAAAGATCGAGCAGGAAACCTTCGTGTCCAATACCATGCTTGAGGCAACGGAACAGATGAATGCGGTGGACAAGGCGGAGCGTATCTGGAAGCAGGACCGCGAGATTATCCGTTTGCGGGAGTCGCTACGCCAGGCCGGTGAGGAGCAATACCGCCAGGGAGTGATTCGAATGACCGAACTGATGGATCGGATTGACGACGAGTTTGATGCCCGGGTGGCCGAGTCGATCCATCAGGTGCAGTTTATCATGGCGGTCTATGATTTAAGAAATACGTTGGGACAGTAGAAGAAACTTGAAAAAGAATCAGAATATGAAAAGCAGAACTTTATATCACAGTCTGTTGCTGTTGCTCCTGCTTTGCGGAGCCTGCACGGACAAATCGGGAGAGTTTGATGCCTGCGGTCAGGTGGAAGCTACGGAAGTGATGGTTTCGGCCGAGAGCAACGGACGCATTGTCCGGCTGGATCTTACCGAGGGTGACCGGCTCCGGAAAGGAATGGTGGTCGGGGTCATTGACTCCGTGCAGACATTTCTGCAAAAGCAGGAACTGCTGCGCAAGAAAGCCAACGCACGCACCAAACAGGTGGACATTCGGCGGCAACTGGCTTCGCAATACGAACGGTTGAACAATCTGCGGGTGGACTATGAGCGCTATCGCATTCTGGAAGCCAAGGATGCCGGTACGCGCAAGCAAGTGGAGGATCTGGCTTCGCAGATAGCTGTGGCCGAACGCGAGATTGCTGCCCAGAAACAGACTTATGAGCGAAACAATGCGGGCATCAAGGAGGAGATGGATCTGTATGATGTGCAGATAGCCGAGAAGGAAGATCTGTTGGCTAAATGCCGCATCGTGGCTCCTATCGACGGGGTGGTGCTGACCAAATTCGCCGAAGCCGGCGAAATGGCCACGGCCGGAAAATCCCTGTTCAAGATGGCCGATATGAATCAGGTGTATGTGCGTGCCTATCTGACTACACCGCAGTTGAGCGAAGTCAAACTGGGCGATTCGCTTCGGGTCACTATCGACGACGGCACGAAAAAACAGCGTTCCTATACCGGAAAACTGATCTGGATTGCTGATGAGATGGAGTTTACTCCCAAGAACATACAGACCAAGGACGAGAGAGCCGATCTGGTTTATGCCGTGAAGATTGCGCTCCGCAACGACGGCTATCTGAAATTGGGTATGTATGCGTTTGTTCATTTTAAATAATCATGCATTATGGCTGTAATCAATGTAAAGCAGATCAGTAAGCGTTATGGCTCTTGCGTGGCGCTCGACGGCGTATCGTTGCAGGTGAATCCCGGCGAGATTTACGGACTGATCGGTCCTGACGGAGCCGGAAAGACGACTCTGTTCCGGATTCTGGTCACTCTGCTGTTGCCGGACGAAGGGGAGGCTGAGGTGGACGGACTGGATACGGTGCGCGACTATCGCAAGATCCGCAGCCGTATCGGCTACATGCCGGGACGCTTTTCGCTCTATCAGGATCTGTCGGTGGAGGAGAATCTTGATTTCTTTGCCACGATGTTCGGCACTTCCATTGCCGAGAACTATGAGAATATCAAAGAAATCTATGCCCAGATAGAACCCTTCAAGGACCGTAAGGCGGGGGCGCTGTCGGGAGGTATGAAGCAGAAGCTTGCGCTGTGTTGTGCGCTGGTGCATCGCCCTTCTGTGCTGTTTCTAGACGAACCGACCACGGGTGTGGATGCCATCAGCCGCAAGGAATTCTGGAATATGCTTTATCGCATTCGCCGTTCGGGAGTCACCATCTTGGTGTCTACTCCTTATATGGACGAGGCGGCTTTGTGCGACCGCATTTCCCTTATTCAGAAAGGAAGGATCATCGAAACAGGAACGCCCGACGAGATTGTGGGCCGCTATCCGCATCAGTTGTTCGGTGTGTGTGGCGAGCCTGCCTATCCGTTGCTGAAGTTCCTGCGCACCTGTTCCGGAGTGCTCCGCTGCTTCTCTTTCGGTTCGGAGCATCATGTGGCGGCAGAGCCGGGAGTATTGACAGCCGGAGGCTTGCAGGCTGCGATCGAAGGAGCCGGATTCCGGAACGTGTCCGTGCGTGATATCCGTCCTAATATTGAAGATTGTTTTATGGAATTGGCAAAGGAGAATGATTATGGACAAGGATAATGAGATTATTGTGGTGCGCGAACTGACCAAGAAGTTCGGCAATTTTACGGCGGTGGACCATATCAGTTTTGAGGTACACCGTGGGGAAATATTCGGTTTTCTGGGAGCCAACGGAGCCGGGAAAACCACAGCCATGAAGATTCTCTGCGGACTGAGCCTGCCCACCTCGGGGGGCGGAACGGTCAACGGTTTTGACCTCTGCCGGGAACAGGAGAAGATCAAACGGAACATCGGATACATGAGCCAGAAGTTTTCTCTCTATGCCGACTTGAAGGTGTGGGAGAACATCCGTCTGTTCGGAGGCATTTACGGATTGAGCAGTAAGGTAATCCGTGAAAAGACGGAGTCGATGCTCCATTATCTGAACATGACGGACCTGCGCAACGAACTGGTGGGTGATCTGCCTTTGGGCTGGAAACAGAAGTTGGCATTCAGCATTGCGCTGATTCACGAACCCGGAATCGTTTTCCTGGATGAGCCCACCGGAGGTGTCGACCCCGAGACGCGCCGTCTGTTCTGGGAGATGATTTACGAAACGGCTTCGCGGGGCACTACCATTTTCGTGACGACACACTATATGGATGAGGCCGAATACTGCGACCGGGTGTCCATCATGGTCGATGGTGTGATTGCCGATTTGGACGCCCCAGCCACCCTGAAAGAACGCTATAAGGCCGCCGACATGGATGCCGTGTTCCGGCAGCTGGCTCTGAAAGCCAAGCGCCAGTGACAGAGAGTGACAATAGAGGTTAAACCATAAAAATAGGACACCATGAAAGGGTTTTTATCATTTGTCAGAAAAGAGTTCCGGCACATCTTCCGCGACAAAAGAACCATTCTGATTGTGCTGGTGATGCCGGTGGTGCAGATCATCCTGTTTGGCTTTGCCATCAGTACGGAGGTGTACGACGCCCGTGTGGATATCGTGGGCAACTGGTCGGACCCGTCTGTGCGCCGCATTGCCGGACGGATCGAGCAGAATCATTATCTGCGTGTGGTGTCGGTTTATGAAACGGTGGCCGATGTGCCGGAGCGCTTCCGCAAGGGACTGACCGATGTGGCGGTGTGCTTTGAACGCGATTTCGATGCCCGCTTGCGCCATGAAGGTAGGGCCGAAGTGCGTCTGCTGAGTGATGCTTCCGACCCGAATACGGCCCAGATGATTGTGAATTATGTCAACGGGGTGCTTACGGATGCCCAAAGCGATCTGCTGCTGAAGGACCGGCCGGAACCGGCAAGCGAGGCATCATTCCCTTATGTACAATATATGTATAACCCTTCGGTGCTTTCGGCTTATAACTTTGTGCCCGGAGTGATGGGATTGATTCTGATGCTGGTATGCTCCATGATGACTGCCATCTCCATTGTGCGCGAAAAAGAGTACGGCACCATGGAACTGTTGCTGGTATCGCCTGTGCGTCCGATGAGCGTGATTGTTAGTAAGGCTGTACCTTATCTGGTGCTTTCGGTGGTGAATCTGCTGACAATTCTGCTTCTGGCGCGGTGGGTGCTCGATGTGCCCATGCGGGGCAGTCTGTTGCTTTTGCTGCTTGTATCCGTGCTGTTCATTCTGGCATCTCTGGGATTGGGATTGCTGATTTCAGTGATTGCCTCCACTCAGAAGACCGCCTTGCTGATTTCCGGTATGGGGCTCACTATGCCTACGATGATCTTCTCGGGCATTATCTTCCCTTGCGAAAGCATGCCGGTGATCTTGCAGTATTTTTCTGATATCATTCCGGCAAAGTGGTATATCATTATCGTCAAGAAAGTGATGATAGAGGGAGTCGGTTTCGGTTATATTTGTCAGGAGTTTCTAGTGCTGTTGGCAATGACGGTATGCTTGTTGTCCGTAAGTATCGGACTGTTTCGGAAAAGATTATAAAGAAGGAGGGCGTTATGACATTGTGGTATTTGCTCGAAAAAGAGTTCAAGCAGTTTTTCCGGGATCCGGGATTGCCCAAGATGGCAATCGCCTTTCCGGTGCTGATGATACTGGTGTTTCCTTTTGCCGTAAGTATGGAAATCCGGAACATCAATCTGGTGGTTGTGGACGAAAACCGTACGGAAGTCTCATCCGAACTGATTCAGACCTGTACCGCATCGGGATATTTCAATCTGGTGGAGGTCAGTTCCAATCCCGAGCGGGCTATGGATCTGATGGACCGTAACCGGGCAGATGCCATTCTGACCATCGGTTCCGATCTGGGCCGGAAACTGGGACGTGGAGAAGACCTGCCTATCAGTATCAAGGTGAATACCATCAACGGAACGAAGGGAAGTATCGGTGCGGGTTATCTGACCAGTAGTGTACGCCAGTTTTACGCCCGCAAGAAAGCCGGGAGAGGGGAGAGTGCGGCTTCTCTTTCTCTGGATGTTTCGCCGAAATACTATTTCAATCCGTTTCTGGATTATAAGAAATTCATGGTGCCGGCTCTGATAGTCATTGCCATTACCATGTTGACCGGTTTCTTTCCGGCCCTGAATATCGTGAGCGAAAAGGAACGGGGCACCATTGAGCAAATCAACGTCACTCCCGTGCGTCGCAGTGCTTTCATTCTGTGTAAGATGATTCCCTACTGGTTGGTGGCCTTTTTCGTGCTTTCTGCCTGCCTGCTCATTGCCTGGCTGGTATATGGCTATTCTTGCGCCGGAAGCGTGGGTTTGATGTATCTCTTCACTGCTTTCAATATAATGGTGACGGCCGGCATGGGACTGCTCATCTCCAATTATAGCGACAATGCCCAGCAAGCCATGTTCATCACCTGGTTCTTTATGATGGTATTCATGCTGGTGAGCGGCATTTTTACTCCAATAGCTTCCATGCCTTTTTGGGCAAAGGTGCTGACCTATCTGAACCCCATGCGCTACTATGCCGATGCCATGCGCGCAATCTATATGAAAGGAAGTACATTCTTTGATTTATGGAAAGATGCCTTGGGACTGCTTACTATTGGTTCGGTGATGATTACTTGGGCTATTCTGGGCTACCGGAAAACGAATTGAAAGTTGCTGTTGGTTTATAAAAAATATTAAAGCAATCTTTTTATAAAGGGTTTTCTCTAACTTTGCAAGAACATCAGTTTAATACCATGGCAGATCTTAATCTATTACATAATAACGAGGGGTTACACAGGCTAATTAGTTTCTTGAAAAGCAAAGGTGAACGAAGGATACTGAAGAGACGGGAATTTTTTGTCCGTCAGGGAGATTCTCATGCCGAGATTGCCTATATTTTAAGAGGAAGCTTTAAACTTTTTACATCGGATTATCGGGGGAAGGAACAGATCCTGTCTTTTTCCTTTGATCATGAATTTGTGGCCTGCTATCTGCCGCCCCGTTATGGTTGCAAGGCCCTGCTCAGTGTGCAGGCTATGGAAGAGTCGGTCCTTTTGGTTGCTCCTCTTCAGGAAGTTCTTTCCCAGATACAGATAGAACAGGATGGTACTGTTTTTGTTTCTGATTTTATAGAATGTTTAGCCTTTGATCTTTTGCGGAAAAATGTGTCTTTCCGTTGTGAAGCTCCTGAAGAGCGCTACCGACAACTGATCGTTCGTATTCCTGATATTCTGAATCGTGTCAGCATGAAAGACATTGCTTCGTATATCGGGGTGACTCCCGAAACACTGAGCCGTATGCGTAGTCGTATGGTTCTGGAAGAAAAATAGATATTATTGTATAAGGTAGAAATATTTTATTTTCTGATATTGAAAAGGCAAAGTAGATAGTTTTGGTATCAGCAAAGAGTTCTGTGGTGTCTATGTATGCCATCTGAGGAATATATTTCAGCAGCTCGTATCACTTGTTGCAGTTTGTTGACGGTAGTAATTATAATTCACCAAGATAATGAAAAAGTATTTTTTTTAATACTATATTAGAAAAAATTTATTGTTTTCTTGCTCGTATATCTTTTTTTTTATAACTTGCCAGCGTGTTTAAGATAAGGCCTTGTTTTTAATGAAGGTTTGAGTCCTTCTGAAACGTTGGTCTAAGAGGGAAAGATTTTTAATATATATTTTTACACTAGTGTCCACTAAAAATTAGAGGACGAGTTAAAAATTATGATTACTAAATAAATTAGGTCCATCCAGACCGCTTTGTTCTTTGACATCATTGAATTTAGTTTTGCTGAAGAGATCCCTTAATGGAGTCTTGTCCGTAAGAGA
>CALUIU010000042.1 GCA_944320795.1 Candidatus Paraprevotella stercoravium
GGTATGATTCAAAAAATTTGCGAGATACTGTCTGTGAACAATATCTCGCAAAAATGGGCTTTTTAAGGGACGACTATATAGATTCATCGGATGACCTGATTTCTAAAGATGATTCAAATGCCTCCGGGTGGGGTATGCACACAGAGGAGACGTGTTTGAATGCGGATGAATTTCTGAATATTGCTGTTGTTGATTGGGAGGCGGTATTGAATGATTCGGACGCTTATCCTTATTTACAAAATATTATTGACGATAAGTTTTCTGTACGTTTGGCGGTTGACGGTTTTCAAAAAGAGGTTGGTGAGAAGAGACGTATCGGGCACTTGCGTTTTGCAGTCCATGCGACAGCCTTTGTGGACAAACTTCGGGAAGCACAAGAACATTGTAGTCTGAGATCAGGATCTTCCGCTACTGATATATATTTTCTGGTAGACTTGGCTGATGGACTCAGTTCCGGCGCAATGATTGATGTGATGCATCAGGCCAGCAAGGCGTTTCCAGCTTCAGGTATTTTCCTGTATGCGGTTATGCCGGAAGTGAACTCATCCGAGCCGGAATCTGTAATGGAATACAGATATCGGAATGCTTATGCCGCATTGACCGAATTAAATGCCTTGCAAATGGAACAGTGGAATCCGTGGGATGTAACGGGGGCGGGAAGGCTGAGTCTTTATAACCATGAAATCAGTCGGGTTCATCGTATCCAGTTGTTTTCAAACCAACCGGAGAAAGGGGATAGGGTGTTGTCAATGCCGGAACTTTACAGGGCGGTCAGTGATATCATTTTTTACAGTGTGTCTTTTGGTAACCCCTGTTTTCAGGATGGTAGTATCCATGGGATATGGGCTCGGATTATGGAATGCAGGTCACAGTGTTATCTGGGTTTTGAGAATGACGAATACCCGGCATCAGGCTCCTGCGAGCGGATGATTCGTACCAAGGAACTTGGATCATTGGGTCTGAAACGTATTCTCTATCCCCAAAAACGTATATTGAGGTTTCTGGCTTTTTCGGTGGGGCTAGGTGTATTGCGACAGTTACTGTATAATCATTGGGAAGAAGGGCAAGGTTTTGTCAGCGCAAGGCGCGATACAGATTCATGTAAGCGGTATCTGTCCGAGAGTCGGATGTCTTTTGGGATTTTCGACCGGAAGCATTTGACGCTTGAAACACATATCCTTGACTCAGAGGATTGTTATCCGGGATTTAAGGATTATTGGCAAGAGAAGGTCTGTGATGGTGCAGAAGAGGCTAAATCGTCTGATAATCCGTTCTGCAGATTGGATGAACTTTTGTCCGAAGCATATGACTGTCATTTTCGTAATTCGGGGGTTGAATTGTATTTCCAGTACCAAAAAAAGCGGATTCCGGAGATGATATTCCAAGTGTGTAATACTGTAAGACATGAACTGTTATGCATGTGGATGGATAGAGAATTCGGTCTTATGGAAATACAAGAGGTTGTCAGCCTCCTTTTGGAGAAATTGACCGTTCTTCGTACTACATTGGAGGCTTCGGCTCAACAGGAAAAGAAACGGAATGAAGAAAAAGAGTGGGAGCGTTTGTCCTGTCTGAAGGAGCAGGCAGAGCAGGGTATCATTTCCAGAATCAGTAAGGGCCGTAAACTTTTTGAACGGTATAAGAATGTATTGGAAGACCTGTATGTTTGTCGTACGGAGATTGTCGCTTTGGCATTTGCAGAAGAGCTCATGAAGCATTTGATTCTGGAGATTCAGAATCTGTCTGCAAGTTTCTCTTCTTTCTGTCAGAACGTTTTAAATATATATCTTGCTACCGAGAATAAGGTAACTGCGTGTGCCGGAATGACCACGGAGTTTGAGAACATCGGTGATTCTTGCTGGGCAGAACTTTATGACGAGGAGAAGGTCGATGCTTTTGTTCAGGAGATGCTGAGAGACAGACTATTCCAGTTTGGTAAGGCTGAAATCCTGCGTAAAATGTTTGTAACCGAGAATGAGTATAATCGGTTCAAGGAACTGCCGGAGGAAAAGGATATGGAGCGTATTCTGACAGATTTCTGGTGTCAGCTGTCTGAATCCGTAAAAGAGCAAGACTTTATGCGACCCTATTCTGAGGGAAGTTTATTGGATGTGAATATACTGTCCTTACTTAGTCAGAGACTGAAAACGGATGAGGAGATCGAAACTTTTGCCGGGAAATGGCTTGAGCACCAGGGACCTTTGCTGCAACTGGATTCAGACCAGGTCAATCTTCATCTGAATAATAATGACAGTCCTGTTCCGGGAGAGAATATTGATCGGAGAGTAGTCTTTATAGGTATTCCTTTTTATGAAGATAATATACATCTGCGTGAATTTGCGGAGAAACTGAAAAAAGCCTTTTTAAAGACTCTTTCCAAAATGAGGGATAGAATCGCAATAGAGATATTTTATGATAAATCCTCAAGAAATGATCTTTACTTGCTTTCTGCATGCTATTGTTTCCCGATGCGCGCGATAGCTTCTGTGGCTTCTTATCATACCAGCTATTATAATTGTACTCATACCCGTGTACCGGAAGAAAACCATTTGAATGCCTGTCTGTTACATAGTGAAGGCGACGGGACAGAGTTTCCTTCCATTGTCATCCGTGATGTGGCAGAGCTGGCGTTTAGGTTGTTTTTTGCAGAAGACAATCAGCAATATGGCCCTTATCAATATGATGAGTGCCGGGAGTTGGTTAGAGACGGAAGGCTGACTCTGGATAGTCTGGTTTGGTTTGAGGGCCTGAACTCCTGGGAGCGTGCCGGTTTGTTGAGCGGTCTGGAAGATCTTTTCCTAAAACAACTGACAGGGGACATCTTGTCTTCTTTGCAGAAAGCTGCAGAGCAGGATTTTAGTATACAGGTTTTTATAGCCAGAAACAACCGCCACTATGGCCCTTATAGTTATGACCAGTGTCGGGAAGGGGTAAAAGACGGGTGGTTGACTCAAGATAGTCTGGTCTGGTTTGAGGGTCTGAACTCCTGGGAGCATGCCCATATGTTGACCGCCCTGCAATCTATGTTTGTGTAGAGCATTTTGTGGCGAGGAACAGACGGCTTCCGTGTGGGATGTGAATCCAGCCGGAATGCCGTCTGTTTTTGTTTTGTTGAGGGTATAAAAGCAGGTCTTACTGGCACATAAACCGTTCGGAAAACCGATGCAATACGGAAAGCAGATCCACCGGCATTCGCCTGATACATTCCTGACGTATATTCTTCGGTACACCACCATAAAAGGCTTCGGCAATGCTTCCTGCTATGGCTCCCATGGTGTCGGCATCTCCACCTAAAGACACTGCCAGACGGACGGCGCTTTCAAAGTCCGTACTTTCCAGAAAGGCGATGATAGACTCCGGTACACTGCCTTGACAGGTCACATCAAACCGGTAGTCCGGGCGAATCTCATCGCAGGTGCGGTGCAGGTCATAATAAAAGGTTTGTTCTACGTAGGTGCGGATATTTGCTTTGCTTTCTCCCTTCCGGGCCAGAAAAATGCAGGCTGCCACTGCCTGTGCTCCTTTGATGCCCTGAGGATGATTGTGGGTTACGGCCGCGCTTTCTGCAGCATGTCTTAAAGTTTCCTCAAGTGTGTCGAAAGCCCAGCCTATGGGACTGACCCGCATGGCAGAGCCGTTTCCGAAGCTGTGATAGGGTATTGGATTGGAGAATGTGGCCCATTGCTGGAACATTGCTCCATATCCGGCTTTCGGATATCGGTGGACATAATTCTGTAGAGAAGGGATTAAATCATCCGTGCCGAGTAGCCAGTCTGCCACCGCCACAGTCATCACCGTATCATCCGTAAAACGGGACGCTTCGCTGAAGAGCGGAAAGTCTGTCCGTTTTATGGAATAATGTTCGTATACCGATCCGATGATGTCGCCGGCTACAGCTCCCAGCAACAATCCTTCTTCGGGAATGTTCAGTGCTTTTAGGGTGAGCCGGTCTTCCTTGTTCTGATAGTAGCGTTTCAATACCTGGCGGAATATTCCGTCGGGTGCTACCTTGTCGAAAAGTGTCATGCTGGAACGTACCTTCAGGGCATCAATGCTTCCGAGTATGCTTTCTGCCGAAAGACCATCCGGAAGAAGGAGCAGAGCACGAGTGATTTCATGGAGTCGTGCTCCCAAAACGGGATGATTCAGATACTGTCGGGCTTCCTCGACATCAGCTATGCCATAATAATTGGCGTTGTAGCTGTGTCCCAGTCCTTTCAGCTGCGGAAAGATATACCAGATCCAGTGTGTTTGTTTCCTTCCGCTGCGTATCTCTTTCAGCGCTTGGGGATAGATGGTTTCCTGTGCTTTGAGGAAACGGTCCAGAGCATTTTGAGGAGTGCTTTCTGGGTTTTGTGTATTTGGGTTATGTGAATTCATGGGAGTTTTATTTTTTCATATCAGGATAAAGATAAGAAAAACTCTTTGTAATAAAAAAACAAAGCATTATTTATAAATCTTAGGCTCCTTCCGTGTATTTACTTTATAAGATTTCACATGAACCCCATAATACGATTTGAGTATCCCGTCGTCATTGGAGGGAATCAGGTCTGTAGGCATGGGTTGTTCGATGATATTGATTACCTCCACTCTCTTTTTCAGTTTCGGAAACCGGAGCGTGATAAAAATGTATTCTCCCCGATGACCTTTCACAATCAGCAAGCGGTCATTAGGCAATCCGCCATCATAACCTCTGCTCAGATACTGGTCTCCCGTCTTCACATCCACGAGTTTAAACCCTTTTCCATAATGCAACCACTGACTGTCAAAATAAATGGGTTGCAGGAATGTGACTTTTGTCTCATCCTTATCATTTTCAATGGAATATAGGCGCGGCTTTGTGTCGGTGCCCCTCTCGTAGGACAAATGAGCAGGACGAATGTCCTTCTCCGTCATTACATAGCCCTCATCAAACATTTTCAGGTCTTTGTCAGTGAAATTTTGTGAAAACGTCAAAGTTGACATGCAGAGAAATGCTGCAATAAAGATACTAAAGGATTTTAAATGTAACATAGGTCTTGTTTTTATGGGTGATTAGAAAATGTTCGTTTATACGGACTAGCCGGTTATTTTGTTGCCATTAAGCCACATAACAATGCAATTCCGAAGCTCAAAAATGTTCCGGCAAGGACATATTCCGTTTTTGCGGTATCCGTATCTTTGAATCGAAGGATGGATTTTGCCGCTATGATAAAACCAATTGCTTCATATTGCCCAATGATAACGAATATGATTGTAAGAATTCGCTCTAAATTTCCAATCAACGCTCCTGCATTTTTGATATTTTCACAAGACGGTGTCTCTCCAACTTGATATTTCTTTAAGACCAGCTTAATCAGGATGTTGGCAGGCTTGATGCATAATAGTAAGGCCAATATGAACAGAGGGATAGAGTAATTGCCATTGCAATCCATTGATTGGATTGGCAACATTGTTGTAGTGTCAAAAGAAAATGCCACTATAATCAGTATCGCCAAATGAGCAATCTGATCAATCATAAAATTCCATAATCCTTTGGGGCTATATGTTTTGATAACATCTATCAGCAGGTGGGAAAAAGCGATGGCAAGGGCATACAATCTGAATTCATAAACAGAAACAACAGCCCATGACACGCCACCAATAATAAGTGAATGCACATACAGGAACCAGCTTTTGAGTTTCCTTTCCTCCTTCTGTGCACAGTATTTATCATTTTGCAGGTAAAAATCACCTACGACATGTGCCAATAACAGACTTAGAAACAACCAACTATTCATATTCTTCAAAATTTATCTGTTCAAAACATTTTATGGCTTCTTCTATACAATACCATTTTGTGGCTGTAGAAGCATTATTTACACTGGCTTGTGATATACCCAGTTTCTTGGCAATGTCTGCCTCTTTGAAGCCAAGCAGTTTATAGTAAACGACTTCACTTTGGCGCACAGTCATATCATTCAATATGGCATCGGTCAACAGGGCTATTGTTTGTAAAGGGGCTGATAATTGCTTTTTACTTGTATGGACAGACATCGTTCCCTTATTCAGGGAACTCATTCCCTCAAGTGCACGTCCGGATAGATATATGGCCTCACCATCCCAAATGCCTTGTTCGGTATTCACTATTCTCATACCTCCAATACCAATGGCCATCCGTATTCCGTATGTATGGAAATTTTTCGTCTTATCATTTTTAGCTATGGAAAAAGATTTGATGCAGGATTTGATTATAAAGGCTATCCGGAATACGTTTGATACATTTTGCATGACACACTCTATATAGTCCCCTTTTATTTGGCGACCTTCAAAATCAGGATAACTCACTTTTAACAAGCCAAATAATGATTCTATCCTTTGCTTTAATTCTATAGTCTCATTCACAGACAAGGAAGTAGATGCTACTATATCCGCTGAAATTGTTGCAAACATATTATTGTCCATTAGTTTGATAACAAAAGTATGAATTTTCTTTTATTCAACCAAGAATTATAGATTAAATAATCTATAGCTATAGAATATAGATAAATAAGTCTATAAAGGTAGTTTATATACAATATGAGCTATAGCAAGAAACTGCACCATTTCCATAGACAAATGACAGATTATAGAGCAAGACAAACATGCCCATTATTGTGACAACGGCAAACAAAAAACTCCCCGCAACTCTACGAGTTACAGGGAGTTATATTCTGATTCAGTATTTTGATTACTTGTTCAGAGCAGTAGCAGCGTCAACGGCGCAAGCTACAGTACAACCTACCATTGGGTTGTTACCGATTCCCAGGAATCCCATCATCTCTACGTGAGCAGGAACTGAAGAAGAACCAGCGAACTGAGCGTCTGAGTGCATACGACCCATAGTATCGGTCATACCATAAGAAGCAGGACCAGCTGCCATGTTATCTGGATGCAGAGTACGACCTGTACCACCACCTGAAGCTACTGAGAAGTATGGCTTACCAGCCAATACACGCTCCTTCTTGTAAGTACCAGCTACCGGGTGCTGGAAACGGGTTGGGTTAGTAGAGTTACCAGTGATTGATACGTCTACGCCTTCCTTCCACATGATAGCAACACCTTCGCGAACATCGTCAGCACCGTAGCACTTAACCTTTGCACGAGGACCGTCTGAGTAAGCGATTTCCTGAACAACCTTCAATTCGCCAGTGAAGTAGTCGAACTGAGTCTGAACATAAGTGAAACCGTTGATACGAGAGATAATCTGAGCAGCATCCTTACCCAAACCGTTCAGGATACAACGCAGAGGCTCTTTACGCACCTTGTCAGCCTTAGCAGCGATCTTGATAGCGCCCTCTGCAGCAGCGAAAGACTCGTGACCAGCCAAGAAAGCGAAGCACTTAGTCTCCTCGCGCAGCAACATAGCTGCCAAGTTACCGTGACCGATACCTACCTTACGGTCGTCAGCTACTGATCCAGGGATACAGAATGCCTGCAAACCGATACCGATAGCCTCAGCAGCCTCAGCAGCAGTCTTGCAGCCCTTCTTCAATGCGATAGCAGTACCTACTACGTAAGCCCACTTAGCGTTCTCGAAGCAGATTGGCTGAGTTTCCTCGCAAGTCTTATAAGGATCAAGTCCGTATGATTCACAAATCTCGTTAGCCTCTTCGATAGAAGAAATACCGTACTCGTTCAATGCAGCAAGAATCTGCTTGATACGACGGTCCTGGCTTTCAAATTTTACTTCTCTAATCATAATTTACTTCCTCCTTATATTATTCGTGACGTGGATCAATATGTTTAACAGCTCCCTGCTCAGCTGTGAAGCGACCGTAAGTACCGGTTACCTTCTTCAAAGCTTCGTTTGCATCAGTTCCCTTCTTGATTTCGTCCATGAACTTACCCATGTGTACGAACTCGTAACCGATGATCTGGTTGTCTTTGTCCAAAGCGATAGTCTTGATGTAACCCTCAGCCATTTCCAGGTAACGAGGACCCTTAGCCAAAGTTCCATACAAAGTACCTACCTGTGAACGCAGACCCTTACCCAGGTCTTCCAGACCAGCACCGATCATCAAACCGCCTTCAGAGAAAGCTGACTGAGTACGACCGTAAACGATCTGAAGGAACAATTCACGCATAGCAGTGTTGATGGCGTCACAAACCAAGTCAGTGTTCAAAGCCTCCAAGATAGTCTTACCCGGCAGGATCTCTGAAGCCATAGCTGCTGAGTGAGTCATACCAGAGCAACCGATAGTCTCAACCAAGCACTCCTGGATAACACCTTCCTTAACGTTCAGAGTCAGCTTACATGCACCCTGCTGAGGAGCACACCAACCGATACCGTGAGTCAAACCTGAGATGTCTTTAATCTCTTTTGCCTTAACCCATTTTCCTTCTTCTGGAATTGGGGCTGGTCCGTGATTAGGACCTTTGGCAACACAACACATGTTTTCTACTTCGTGTGAATAAACCATAATTACATTAATTTATTATAGGTAATCTAATTGAGATCGTTTTATTGTATCTCGTTTTTATTGATGCAAAAATAACTATTTTTCGGTATATGACCTAATAAAAATACCAACTTTTTTCTTTCCGGTACTTAGAATTGTTGTTTGTTATGACTTCTGTATTTCTTAACTTGAGATTGATTGTCGCTTTGATTCGGATCATATAGGGATTTTACGGTAGGTCGACTTTTTGAAGGGGAAGATTCTTCCTGAAGGAGTTTGAGCAGGATATTCAGTTAATGTTAAATAATGTGTTTTCTGAAAAATATTCTTTTCGAAACTTTGCCTGTTAAAAAGAATCGTGTAGTTTTGTGGTGTACTAGTAAACTAATACACTAGCAATAATTAATAAATCTATAAATAATATGATACGTATAGAGGATATTTCATTTGCTTACCGCAAAGGTCGGAAGCAGGTATTCCGGCATTTCAATGCCGGGTTGGAACTGGGAGGCATCTACGGTTTGTTGGGAAAGAACGGAGCTGGTAAATCCACTTTGCTGCATCTGATGGCCGGTCTGGTGGCTCCTTCAGAAGGTAAGGTGCTGCTTCATGGAGAGGAGATGAGCAAGCGCTCGGTCACTTCGTTGCAGAGTCTGTTCCTGGTGCCCGAGGAGTTTTCCTTGCCCGCCGTGTCTTTAGACCGCTATGTGCGCTATATGGCACCTTTTTATCCGCGTTTCAGTGCCGAGATTCTGAAGCGTGCGCTGGATTGTTTCGAACTGTCGGGCGATTTGCATCTGGACCGCTTGTCTATGGGGCAGCGCAAAAAGGTGTTTGTCAGCTTTGCGCTGGCAGCCAATACCGAGTGGCTTTTGCTGGATGAGCCGACCAATGGGCTGGATATTCCGGGCAAGCGCCAGTTTCGCAAGATTCTGGTGCAGGAGATGAACGAGGAGCGGGGAGTGGTTATTTCCACCCATCAGGTGCAGGATGTGGAGCATCTGCTGGATCGTTTGCTCATCGTGGATCAGGGACAGGCGCTGTTGCAGAAAACGGTGGCCGAGGTGTGTGAAACTGTCCGCTTTGCCCAGACATCCGATCCGGATTTGTTACGCCGGGCTATTTATCAGTTGCCGTCTCTTCAGGGTGCATCGGTATTGCTGCCCAATGAGGATGGGGTGGAAAGCAACCTTGATCTGGAACTGCTGTTCAATGCCCTGATGGAAAAGCGGGAAGAGGTGACCGCACTTTTTACCGGTGTGAAAGATGATCATGTTGCAAGATAAAAACGTAAGTTGTATGATGTTTAAAGAAGGAAAACCGATTTACTGGCAGATAGCCGACCGGATTGGAGATGATATCCTGAGTGGAAAATATCAGGAAGAAGAGCGCATCCCCTCTGTGCGGGAGTTTGCTGCCTTGATGGAAGTGAATGCCAATACCACGATGCGCGCGTATGAGTTCCTGCAAGGCCGGAACATTATTTATATGAAGCGCGGTATCGGATATTTTGTTTCGTCCGGTGCCCGGGAACTGGTGCTGGAGTATCGGAAAAATGCTTTTATCGGCGGAGAGCTGAATGGCTTTTTCCATGAGATCTACACACTGGGCGTCCCGATAGAGGAAATCACCTCTTTATATAAGGATTATGTGCAGACCGTGGAGGCTACCAAAAAGTTTTTTGAAGAAAACGGAATGTCTTTTTAGGCGGTCTTGTCTTTTTGACTGTATTATAAGAAAAAACATGGAATTATGAATTTGAATCTATTTCGTATAAAGTCCCTCATGGCAAAGGTATGGGACGAACAGAAAAAGCATTATTTGCTGGTCTGGTTAGTGTATTTTGGTGTGATGGCCGTAATCTTTACCTGGTGCTCGCTGATGTATGTGCAGGATGAGATAAGCGACGGATATTATGCGGTGAGTTCTACTCAGGACGAGTTCTGGACAGGTTCGTCTTTTATCTATCCTTTTTATATAATGCTCCTGCTTCTGGCTGTGTCCAGCCGCGGTTCGGACTTTATGTTCGGCGCTACAGACCGGCAGGGATTACAGGCAGATCTGTCGCTTCCGGCTTCTACCGGAGAAAAGTTTCTGGTGCGCTGGTTCTTTATTGTGCCGTTCACATATCTGCTGTTTTATATGGCTTTCCTTGCGGCCGATCTGGTCCGGCTTTTGGTTTGTTCTGCGGTTTTTCCCGATCTTAAGATTTTCCATCTTTTGACAGGAGAAGCGTTGGACGGGGAGTTGTTGGTACTGTCGCTGGCCGGTCAGTCCTTGTTTATTCTGGGCAGCACGTTCTGGAAGAAGAACGGATTTGTCAAGACTGCGGCGTGCCTTATTGCCTATGCCATCCTATGGGTTGCCGTTGCGCTTGCGTTGATCAGTCAATATGAGAATCCCGAAACAGAAATCCTTTATCCGTTATGGATACAGAACCTGTTGAATTGGGGAATGCGAATGCCTTTGTTGGTTTGGGTTGTGTGTACCGCATTGGCCTATTGGCGCTTTGGGGATATGCAACTGGCGTATGCCCGGGTGCGTTGCAGTACCAAGGTTGTCATCGGTTTGGTAGCCGTAGTCTGGCTTTCAAGTATCCTCTGTGTGTTCTTGTTACAGAAAAATAATCGTGTTCCCAATGACAACCCGAACTATGTTCAGAATGCTGTGTGGTATCCTTTACCAGATTTCAAGCATCTGGTTTTGGAAGACAGTCTGGAGATCTATTGCGCCGAGTGGGTTTCGGAAGTGAATTCTAAGGATTCTACCGGCACAGGAAGAATACATCGGCAGTTACTTAGCGGAGTACGACTGGATCTGAATCTGTCGGTTTGCCCTGTGTCCGGGGAGTCGTCTATGGATGGAAAGAAACAGGGTATCCTGATCACTCCGGAGTTATATCCCTATCTGAAAACAGAATTACGTCACGACACGCTGCACTTGTTCTTTGATTATCCGGCGCGCGAAAAGATGCGTCACGAAGGAAAGGAGTATTTGAAGGCGATGCGCCTCCACGCAAACGGTATTCATATTTGTACCGACACGCTGCTTTCTGTGCAGAACCGCATGCACACCGTGGTGGAATTGTCTGGTTGGAAAACAGATTCTTTGGCTTTGGAGGGTACTTCCTTCAGATTGTACGATTGCCGGATGGAGGCGCTGAGCATTCAGGCGGATTCATCCTGGGTTACGGCCCGATGCCTCAATGATGAAGAGGAAAACCGGGAATTGAACTCTCTGATTCTGAGCAATACGGTGATCGGCCGTCTGCATGAATATCAAAATGAGCCGGCTTTCTGGTATCGGGAAGACAATGTTTCGCATGTAGGACAGGTTTTGCTTCATGGAACGGCCCAAGGCGCTCCGGTGGTTGCCATCAAACAGTCGGGTATCAACTCCGATATTACAGACGCTTTCTGGAAGACTGAGTTCGGTTTCTCTGTGACTCCATTCTGGAAAAAGAAATAAAAATCATTTTCGCAGCTTTAGCGGCACACGGATCCGGTGTTTCAGGAAAACCGGATCTGTGTGCCGTTTTTTAAAAGAAAAAGTTGAGAAATATACTACTATGTATTGCATAGTACTAAAGTATTGCCTATATTTGCGGCATGAAGGAAAATGTTTGGCCAAAACAATGCTCCCTAAAATGAAAAGCCTATGAATATAGAAAATGCTAAATCGCAGATGCGCAAGGGCATGCTGGAGTACTGTGTGCTGCTCCTGCTCCGTGAGAAAGCGTTTTATGCCTCGGACATCATCAGCCGCCTGAAAGAGGCGGAACTGATCGTGGTGGAAGGTACGCTCTATCCCTTGCTGACCCGTCTCAAGAAGGACGGACTGCTTACGTATGAATGGAAGGAGTCCACACAGGGACCACCCCGAAAGTATTATGAACTGACCGACGAGGGCAGAATCTTTCTCGATGGTCTGGATGCGGCCTGGAGCGAGCTGGTGCACACGGTGACGCATCTGAAAAACAATCAGGAAACCCATAAAACTGAACCGCAATGAAGAAAAACATTACCATAAATCTGTTTGGGGCATTGTATAACATTGATGAAGATGCCTATGACTTGCTCTTCCGCTATCAGGAGGACATGAAGCGTTATTTTGCCGGACGCGAAGGCGGCGAAGAGATTGCCGACGACATCGAGCACCGCGTGGCGGAACTCATGGCGGAGCTGAAAGCTTCGGGTGTGGAGGCCATCACGATAGAGCATATCGAGGCCATTGTCCGCCGTATCGGAAGTCCCGAGCAACTGGACGGTGACGCGGAGGAAAGCGATGCGCAGCCGCGGATGGAGAAGCCCCGCAAAAAACTGTTCCGTAACCCCGACGACAAGAAACTGGCCGGTGTTCTCTCCGGTATGGCCGCCTATTTCGGGGTAGACCCGATGGCTTTGCGCCTCATTGCCCTGGTGCTGATATTCCTTACTAAAGGAGTAGGTTTGCTGGTTTATCTGATCTGCTGGCTGATTATCCCCGAGGCCAAGACTCCCGAAGACAAGTTGCGCATGCGTGGTGAACCGGTCAATATGGAGAGCCTGCGCGAAGAGATTCTGAACGGAGCCGGCAAGGTAGAGGATTTCGTGCGTTCACCGCAGACGGAGAGCAAGGCACGCGGTTGTCTGTCCACGGTGGTGGATCTGTTTGCCGGTCTGTTCAAGCTGCTCCTGTTTGTGTTCTTGGGCGGTCTGGCCGTGTTGTTTGTGTTCGGTTTGCTTTTGGTGATCTGCTGCATCGGCATGGCTCTGTATGCTTCGATAGCCGGATTCGGTTCGCTGTTCTTCCACAATACCGATGCTGTGCTGTTGCAAACCTTGGAGCAGTTGCCTCTGACGGCCAATCTGGGCTTTTGGGTATCAGCACTCAGTCTGCTGGTGTTGTTGGCCATTCCGGTTTATGTTTTCGTGCATTGGCTGGGCCGTTTCTGGGGCCGTGGAGGTGGGGTTGCCCCGAAGGCACGTACCACACTAATCGTTTCATGGCTGGCAGCGTTGGTGTTGTTTGGTATTTTTACGACTACAACCTCTATTACCGTAGCCCGCAGCTATCAGGAGAATCAGAGAAAGCTCTATTCCATTAACGGTTTCTATGTGCCCGAATGGGAATACAACTACCTGAAACAGAATGACTGGAATGTGTTGGTACATAAAAACTGTTCGGACGATTATATTGGCTGGGGACATTATTACAGCAAAGACGGGCAGCGCTATTTGCATGGCCGTAATGTGGACGGACAGATGGAATACCAGTTGGAGCGGAAAGAAAAGGTAACTCCGGGACTGTATCGTCTGGAAGCCGTAGGCCGTACCGATGGTGCGGGAGCTTATATTTACGCCCAGCAGGGAACTTCGGTCAACAAGCAGGAGATTCCGGTTTGCGGAGAAGAGCAGGGAAGCATCTGGCTGGATGCTCAGAAACGCATTGCTGCCGGAGGACTTTCCGTGTCGGACAGCATTCGTTATCATGAAATCTGCGCGCGCCATGACGGTAAGGGACACGGTTGGAGCCGTGTGGTTGTGGACAGCATTGTCGTCACCAAGCCCGGCGAGTTGCGTTATGGTGTTTCCAACGTGCCGGCCTTTACCGGTAAGCCGTGGCGCGGCACCTGGCTGTCGGCAGCCGACTTTACGCTGACCCGCCTGTAAACCGAAAAACGGTAAACGGGTTTTGCCGGAAAAATTCATCCCGACAAAAATTTTAAACGGTCTAAAGAAATTGAGAAAAACGTTGGGAGGATTTTTTGAGGTGGTCAAAAGGGGTAGATAGATTGCGAGGTTACATGATGTATAACGTGTAGCCTCGCATTATTTTTTTATGAATACTTTCTGTTTGAAGCTACTACAGTTTCTGTGATTTCTGGTGGTATTTGTGATGAAAAATAAATTGAATAATACTGGTTTAATACTTTGAATTTTGATATATTTGCATTAAACTATAAATTATCTCAATTATGAAGCAATTGAATAGGATTAAAATAGTGCTTGTTGAAAAGAATAAGACAGCTAAATGGCTCTCTGAGCAAGTCGGTAGGAATGTGACATCTGTTTCCCGTTGGTGTACGAATGCTTCACAACCGGATTTGGAAACATTGTTTCGCATAGCGGAACTTTTGGATGTTGATGTAAGAGAATTGCTTCATGTAGAAAAGGATAAACCTAAATAAGTATATCAAGATGGCTGTTCCAATAAACATAGAAGACCTTCTTCATAAGCGTAAGATAGAATCTACCCGTATTGAGTTCAAGACAGGTTGGAATCCTGATAAGATTTATCGTACCATCTGCGCTTTCGCCAATGATTTTGATAACATTGGCGGAGGATACATTGTTGTAGGTGTTCAAGAAGAAGAAAACACAGGCATCGCAAAACGTCCGGTAACAGGTGTTCCTATAGAAGAGCTCGATAAGATACAGCGTGACATGATTGGTTTCAATCACAAGATTGATCCATTCTATTTGCCACGAATCGACGTACAGGAGGTTGATGAAAAATACGTTTTGCTTATCTGGGTGCCGGCAGGGGTGAATCGTCCGTATAATGTGCGTGAACGAGTCACGGCAAATAATCAGTCGCCATGTAAGTGGTATGTTCGTAGTGGAACTAACACCATTGAGGCGAAAGGTGAAGTCTTGGATGAATTGCGTGAGATGGCGAATCGTACTCCATTTGATGAAAGGGGTAATGAGAGTATAGAGATAACAGATATTTCAAGAGCCTTGGTTCTGGATTACTTGCAAACAGTCAACAGTCGTTTGGTTGCTGATTTCGAGAAACTGTCCCTCTCTGAGTTATTGTCGCAGATGGACCTGCTGGTGGGGCCCGTTGAACGTCAACTGGTCAAGAATGTAGCTGCCATGATGTTCTGTAAGAATCCTGCAAAATTTTTCCCGACAACACAGGTGGATATTGTTATTTTCCCAGAAGGTTGTATCAAGGATCCCAACAATATGATTGAGGTTCCGAAGATTGTCGGACCTGTGCCCGATATGATTAAACAAGCATTGGACTATATCAAGACGAATGTTATCAAGAAACGTATCATCAAGCAGAAGGACAAGGCTGAATCTATAGTCTTTTTCAACTACCCTTATCAGGCAATTGAAGAGGCAGTGGTTAATGCGCTGTATCATAGAGACTATCAAGAACGGGAGCCGGTTGAGATTACGATTGAGCCAGACAAGATTTCTATTCTTAGCTATGTCGGTCCGGATCGTTCCATCAGTATTGATGCCATTCACAAGGCTGAACGATTGAAGTCACGCCGCTATCGTAATCGTCGTTTGGGCGATTATCTCAAAGAGCTTCAGTTATCCGAAGGTAGAGGAACCGGTATTCCAACCATACAAGACGAATTAAGAAGAAATGGTTCCGGTCCTGCTGTAATTGAGACTAATGAAGAAAGAAGCTATTTCTTGATTGAAATTCCTTGTAGAGAAGGTTTTGGGGATAAGGTTTTGATTGGGAATGATTTTATATCCGCAGATGATGATAAGATAAATGATAAGATAAATGATAAGATAAAAAGTGTCCTGTTGAAGATTTCCGAATTTGGAATCGCTAAAAGAAAAGACTTGCATGAGGCTATAAAAATATCAATGCCAACCATTGATAGAATCCTTAAGCAGCTTATTTCGGAAGATCTTAATTTGATAGAATATCAAGGTTCTCGTAAGACAGGCGGTTATATCTTGACAGAAAAAGGTAAAGCCTTTGTAGAATCATTAAAAAAATAATTATGGCAAAGAAAACAATAAAAAAAGAACTTACAGGTGCGCAAGATTTATATAATTTCTTGTTTGAGGCCTGCAATATCATACGAGGTCCTGTTAGTCAGGATAACTTTAAAGACTATATAACACCATTGCTATATTACAAGCGTATATCCGATGTTTATGATGAAGAAACGGAAGATGCTTTGAGTGACAGCGGTGGTGATAAAGAGTATGCATCCCTACCAGAGCAGCATCGATTCATTATTCCGGATGGCTGTCATTGGCAGGAGGTACGCGAACGCAGCGAGAATCTTGGCGCTGCAATAGTTGGAGCTATGCGACAGATTGAGATTGCAAATCCAGATACGCTATATGGTGTTCTGTCTATGTTCTCTGCTCAGAAATGGACAAATAAAGCAATTCTGAATGATGGTAAAATCAGAGATTTGATTGAGCATCTTTCAAAACGTAAATTGGGTAACAAGAATTATCCGGCCGATCTTATGGGTGATGCTTATGAGATCCTTTTGAAAAAATTTGCTGATGACAGTAAGGCTCAGGCTGGCGAGTTTTATACCCCTCGTTCCGTCGTTTCGTTATTGGTTCGCATACTTGATCCACAACCAGGAGAAACGGTGTATGATCCCGCGTGTGGTAGTGGTGGTATGTTGATTGAAGCCATCCGCTATATGCACGATGATACGCTTTGTTGCGGAAGCATTTTTGGACAAGAGAAAAACGTAATCAATGCAGCAATTGCCAAAATGAATCTATTTCTGCATGGTGCATCTGATTTTAATGTGCTTCAGGGTGATACACTGCGAGATCCGAAAATCTTGCAGAGTGGAAATATTGCCAAATTTGATTGTGTAATTGCCAATCCTCCATTTGCATTGAAGAATTGGGGGGCTACTGAGTGGACTTCAGATAAATACAGACGTAATCTTTGGGGAACACCTTCGGATAGCTGTGGCGACTTTGCATGGATTCAGCACATGATAGCATCAATGGCTCCCGCTCATGGTAGAATGGCGGTCGTAATGCCACAAGGTGTATTGTTCCGTGGCAATCAAGACGGCGAAATCAGAAAAAAAATGGTAGAAAGCGACTTGATAGAAGCTGTTGTAACTCTTGGAGACAGGTTGTTCTATGGAACAGGATTGTCCCCATGTTTCTTGATTTTGCGAAGGATGAAACCTGCAGCACATTCTGGACGGATACTTATGATTGATGGAACCAAGATTCTTACTCAGCGTCGTGCCCAAAATGTATTAGAACCTGCAGATGTTGATAAACTATATGCATTGTATAAACAGTATGAGGATGTAGAAGACTTCTCTAAGGTAGTTACTTTGCAGGAAGTTAGAGAAAAGGACTATAACTTGTCTCCCAATCGATTTGTGGAGTATCATAAGGAAGAAATTCGTCCATATTCTGAAGTACTGGCTGAGTTCAAGCAGGCGTATGAAGATGTAAAACGTCTTGAACTTGAATTTTCTCAATTAATTAACGTATAATAATATGGCAGAAAACAATATAAAGACTTACAGAAATCCCGATGACCCGATTACGC
>CALUIU010000043.1 GCA_944320795.1 Candidatus Paraprevotella stercoravium
AAGTACGGGCCTTTTTTCATAAAAATGAAGAAAGTGCATCAAAATGCATATTAACATACATTTTGACACACCCTCTTCTTTGTAGATAAGAACTCCTTTTCATACCAGTTTCCTTTTATAGAAGGCATTAATGCAAAATAATATTTATTTGATTTAAAATGATGTAATTTTCTTTTTGAGTTTTCTTTTATGTAGAATATTATCTATATTTGCCTTATTAAATAAAATATTTTATTAAATAAAGGGTAGATAAATATTTTACGGCTATATAAGTCTTTAAAACTTTAAATAATATAATCTGAGTCTTTATCTTTTATTTATGAACCAACACTCTGTTGAAGAATGTGTACAGAGTAAAAATGTTTTTTAGCATGAAAAACAAATGGACAACAGTTTTGGCCTGTTTCCTATGGGGAGGGTTAACTGCTCAAGCAGATCAGGCCTTCAGGAATCATCGTTATGATGGTTTCAAAGTCTTGCCTACTAATGGCGAGCAGATCGTGTTTATCGGGAATAGCATCACGAATATGCATGAGTGGTGTGAGGCCTTTGGTAATCATAATGTGATCAATCGTGGAACTTCTGGAGCCGTTAGTGATGAAGTGGTTGATAATCTGGAATCAATGATAGCCGGAAATCCCAAGAAGGCATTCATTATGATCGGTACGAATGATTTGGGTACTTCCGGTATCAATAATGCGGCTCATGTGGCAGGTAATGCCCGCCTGATTATTGATTATATTCAAAAGACATCTCCAGAAACTGAGATTTATGTACAGAGTATCTTACCAAGCAGGTTGAGAAACTTGGAACTTCAGCAGGAAACCAATGATTCGTTGAAGAATATCTGCCGTGATTTTGAGGTAACTTATATAGATTTATGGGAAAAACTGTTGAGTGTAAGCCAAAACAATACACATACATTGGATGGTTTGCATCTGAGTGCTACGGGTTACAGAATATGGTGTAATACAATTGCCGGTTATGTAGGTTCTTCGTGTATGTATCCTGAAGATGCACAGAACCAGACTGGAGGATTGGGTGGTTCATATGGCATGCGTCTTAGTGCCTTTGGTATGCAGAAGGTAAATGCCGAAGATATTCTGTTGATTGGAGATGAAGTGATTCATGGAGGAGAATGGCATGAACTGTTCAGAAGTGCTAAGGTAAAGAACAGAGGTACCGGTTGGGGATGGCCCGGACCGGGAATCGCAGATGTAACGCGGGAAATTCCTGTAATTCTGAAAGGACGCAGTGATAATGAAGAACCTCAGAAAATATTTCTTTCTGTAGGTGCTGCTGATATTAATGGGACTGCCGCCCTGTCAACACTCAAGGATTCATACGATAAGATGGTACAAGCGGTGCGTGAACTGGCACCCAATACGGAAATCTATATTCAGTCGGTTTTACCGTTTGCTGCATCGGCTACCAATACGAGTCGAACGGAACCTTTTAATGAGATGTTGAAGGAAATAGCCGGAAAATATGAAAAGGTAACTTATGTAGATACGTATACGGAAATGGCTGATAACCATGCGGCACGGAGTACCTATTTTACCGGTAATTATCTGTACGGAAAGGGTTATGTCAAATTGGCCCAAATACTGGCTCAGTATATGGGGGATGATGTAAATCCCGTTTCTGAACAGGAAGCGGAAAAAATATATGCCTTGATTTCTGCCCGTCAGAATCTGGCAGATGTAGTTATTGAATCCAAGAAACTCCGTTTTGGAAAAGAGGTGGGAGAGATTGATCCAGAGAAAGGGCTGAAACTGAAAGAGGCGGTGTCCTTGGCCGAGAAGATGTTGAGTCAGGATCAGAATGTCGTTGAAGAGTTGAATGAAACGGCAACTCAACTGTTACAGTTGAAAGAAGAAGCGATGCAGGGCATTAATCAGCCCAAAGTCAGCACAGCCGGAGAGGAATACTGGTATAAGATCTATACTCCTAACCGTGACTACCGTTATCTGACTTCCAACGGTGCAGGAAATGCTGTTGTCGGAGAACCGGACCGGAACTATGCGCGGGCTATGTGGAAGTTTGAGAAGAGAGAAAAGGACGGAGACTATAATATCGTGAACCGTGCGGATCATTCCTATCTTAACCCGAATGCTGCTTACAATGCAGCTGTGTCTACTCAAAAGGATGAGCCGGAGAAAGGTTGGTCTCTGAGTTATTCTAATGCTCCGGGTACCTATATCATTACGAGCGGAACCGTGGAATTGAATCAGACCAGAGAGAACATGAATTATGCAATTTATAACTGGAGCAGCAACCAGGCCGGAACAGACCGTACAGACTCCGGATGCCAGTTTGCCTTGAGTGAAGCCGGTGAACCTACGGAAGAACCGGTGGTAGATGAAAAACCGATGTTGACCTATACAAATATAGAAATGGACGGTACTGCACCGTTCCGAATTCCGGATGCCGATGCCGAACAAGTGATGAAGGCGAGAACATTGAGTGTTGTGATTGACTTTACTTCCGAATCCTTACCGGTAGATACGGCTTTTCTGGTAGCAAGCAGTAATGAGAATGAGGAAAACTATTTTGGAGTAGTGCTTCAGGAACGTACAAAGTACGGTGTGAAGTATATTGGTGATAACGGCTTAAAAGGATGGTATACACAAAATGGTATAGACTTTTCCCAACGTAAGCAGATGGTGATTACGATGGACGGAGAAACCGAATCGTATGCTTATTATACAGACGGCAAGCTGGACCGTACCGTTTCGGGAATGGGAGCTTATGGCTACCGTGTGTTTGGAAACGTGCCGGGAGTGACCGGACTTTTCCTTGGAGGCATTGTTACAGAAGACCACATCAAGTTCGCATTTAAAGGTACGATTCACTCCATTCGTTTTTATAACAGAAAACTTTCCGCATCAGAAATTGCTGCTTTGGAATACGAAAATCAGGAAAAACCGGAACAAGGAGATTCTATTACGGTAAGTATGGGATACGGAAAGTTTGTATCTGGTAATGGAAATTGGAACAAAACCTGGCAGAGTACGAGTGATTCACCACTGCTGACCTTTGATTCCGGTTATAACAACATGACTTCCAGTGGGGACAATATTGTGGGATATGTGGGATTGTATAGTCCTCAGAACTATACCTTGTCGGTTCCGGCCGGATATATCATTGAGGGATATACCTTTGATTTCTGTATTCATAACAATGGCACGCCGATTACTCTGACCGTTGACGGAAAGACTTATACTTCAAAAACGGAAGATCAGTCTGTGACTGTAAGTGGCTTGGATAAATCTGTGGCCACATTTACCTTGAGTGGAGCGAACAAGGGTATTATATTTAAGAACTTCCGGGTACATGTAATCAAGGACAACCGTCCGCAGGAACCACGTGTAGAGATCTTTACAACGGCTGCCGGTGCCTCAATACCTTATCGTATCCCGGCCATAACCAGAATGCACAACGGAGATGTGATAGCGGTGGCCGATTACCGTCATAGCGGACAGGATATCGGTATTGTCAAGAATGGCAGAATAGACCTGCATGCCCGAATTTCAAAAGATAACGGAAAAACTTGGGGGGAGTTGTTCCCTGTTGTAGAAGGTTTGGGGGCCAATTATGCGGAAGCAGGGAAAAGCGATTTCTGGGTGGCATTCGGTGATCCTTGCATTGCAGCCGACAGGGAGAGCGACCGTGTGTTGTTGATGAGTTGTGCCGGAAATGTAAGTTTCCCGGCTGGAACAAGAAATCATCATCAGGGTATTGCGGTGTTCCATAGTGAAGATAACGGAACGACTTGGGCAGAACCAAAAGATGTGTCCGAAAGTATATATGCTCAGTTTGACAAGAGTCAGAGAGGACCGGTGCGTGCTATGTTTATCGGTTCCGGTAAGATTCATCAGAGTAGATGGACCAAGGTGAAAGATTATTATCGTTTGTATGCGGCTGTTCTGGTGAAAGATGTCAATGGAGTAAACTGCAACTACGTGATTTATTCTGATGACTTTGGTGATACATGGAAGGTTTTGGGTGATCCGAATGTGCCGGCCATTCCAAGTGGCGGTGACGAGCCTAAGGCAGAAGAACTTCCGGATGGAAGCGTATTGATCAGTTCACGTTGTAGCGGAGGAAGATATTATAATATATTCTCTTTCTCTGACAGTGAAAAGGCATTGGGTTGCTGGGGGACCATGGCATTCTCCGGAGAATCCAATCAGGGAGTTACGGCACAGTCAAATAGTTGTAACGGAGAAATCATGATTGTTCCGGCACGTCGTAAATCCGATCAGAAAAAGCTGTATGTGGCCTTGCAGTCTGTGCCTTTCGGACCAGGACGTTCTAATGTCGGTATCTATTATAAAGAACTGGAAAGTCTTGAAGATTTTTCCGATCCGGAGCATTTTGCAAAAGAATGGGACGGAAAGCATCAGGCCAGTGTAATGAATTCCGGTTATTCGACAATGACTTTGCAGGCAGACAATACAATAGGCTTCCTGTTCGAGGAATCTACCTATGGCCGTGACTATACCATTATCTATAAGAACTATAGTCTGGAAACCATTACAGACAGTTTATATGTATATGATGAGGAAGTTGTTGCAGACGATATTGTTAAGGATGGATTTGAAGAGAAACTGAATGCGATTAAAGAATGTGTCGGAAAGAATGTCGGAAACATAAAGGAAACCTGTGCTTCTGCAATTGAAACGGCCGGTGAAAAATATCTGCAACAACCGTCAAAGGCAGCTTATGAGGCATTCAATCAGGCTGTACAGACAGCTGAACGGGTTGAAATTGAGTCTGGAAAGTATTATCGCTTGCGAAATGCGGAACGTCAGGAAGGAACGCTGTATTTAGTACTCGATCCGGAGGGCATGAGTGCTTCTCTCTTAGAACGGGAAGATACGCGCCAGCTTTTTCTGTTTCAGAAAGATGAGTCCTCAGAAGGATATCGTGTAATCTGTAAGGATAATGAACTTTATATTGGAACAACTCCGGATTTATATGCCGAAATACCAGTAACAGAATCTGTTACCGGAGCCGGAGTTTTTTCTGTCAGTTCAACCTTGAAAGGGTTAAGCACAGTGACTTGTAACAATGGAGTGAATGCATCCTATGCTTCCATACATTTGGATGCTTCGGGTAAACTGGTGCCTTGGACAATGTCTTCGGAGGCTTCACAATGGTTTGTTGAGCCCACAGAGGTGGTTACGGATGTGGAACTACTTTCTCCGGATGCACAGAAAAAATATCCTGTATATGATTTGACCGGGAGGAGGGTGCTTTCTCTCCAAAAGGGAATTTATATTCAGGGAGGACGTAAATTTATCATAAAATAGTACTGATCAGTCAGGAAAGACAGTCTTGTAAAATAGGACTGTCTTTTCTGATTCTTAAATCAGAAGTTTTTAAATAAGATATGGAATTATGAAAATAAAGTTATCTGCGTCTTTTTTGTTTGCTTTGCTTTTTCCTGTTTATACGGAAGGTAAGGTAAAAGATTTGTTGCCACGCCCTCAGCAAATCGAAATGTCTGCAGAAAATGAGTCATTTCTTCTGCATCGGTCTGTTGCATTGGAAGATCCTACGGACTGTGGTCTGTTGAAACTGTTTTTGCAACAGCATCAGTGTACTTTAGATGATGGAGCTGAGGCACGTATTCAGGTGGAACTTTGTACAGAAATTCCAGGAAGTTATGATTATCTGCTTCCGGGGTTTGAGAGTGAAGTTTACCAAATCAAGATAGAAAAGAACCTTGTTTCTATAAAGGCTCTGTCAGAAGTGGGAGTGATTCGTGCCGTGCAGACCCTGCAACAGATGGCTGAAGGTTATGATTCTGCTACTCCTGCTTTGGAGTCGCTTACTATAACTGACTGGCCGGCTTTCAAACTTCGTGGACTGATGCATGATGTGGGCCGTTCATTTGTCAGTATAGAAGAATTGAAAAAGGAGATAGATTTGCTTTCCCGTTTTAAAATCAATGTGTTTCATTGGCATTTGACGGAAAAGTTGGCCTGGAGATTTGAGGTGAAAGCTTATCCACAACTTACGGCTGCCGAGAATATGGTCCGTTATCCGGGATGTTATTACACTCAGGATGAATGTCGCGAACTGCAGGATTATGCGGCAGAACGTGGCGTAACAGTTATTCCGGAAATAGATATGCCGGGACATAGTGACGCTTTCCGCAAGGCTATGGGGTTTGATATGCAGACTGATGAGGGAGTAGCCGCTTTGAAAAATATTCTTGATGAGGTGATCCGTACTTTTTCTAAGGCACCCTATATTCATATTGGAGGTGATGAAGTAAGAATCACTTATCCGAATTTCTTGGAAACGATGGCAGCCTATGTCAGGGGACAGGGACGGAAGGTTGTTGTCTGGAATCGTCTGGTTTCCGGTCCTCCGACTACGGCAGTGGCGGATATGACGCAAATGTGGGCCAGTTCCGGTCAGAAGGTTTCCGGTATTCCGAATATTGACTGCCGGTATAATTACATCAATCATTTTGATGTATATGCCGATGTTGTCGGTATTTATAAAAGCAATATTTATTATGAAGAGAAAGGAAATGAGGATATTGCCGGAACAATTACAGCTATATGGAATGATACCAAGACAGAAACTCAGGAAGATATCGTGCGCCAGAACAACTTATACGCCAACGCACTGGCTACGGCGGAAAGAGCTTGGATTGGTGGTGGAAAACAGTATATCGAGACTGGAGGAACTTCTTTACCTTCGTCTGGTGAAGAATATGAGGAATTTGCTGATTGGGAGCGGCGTTTTCTCTTCCATAAGAATCATTCTTTGAAAGACGAGCCGATTCCTTATGTACGTCAATGTAATGTGAAGTGGCGGATTACTGACCCGTTTCCGAACGAAGGGGACCCTCAAAAGGTTTTGCCGCCTGAAACGAATGACAGTGATCTGTTACCTGTTTCCTTTGATTATGACGGTAAGAAGTATTTTTCATCTGTGGCAACCGGTGCCGGTATTTATCTGAAGCATATCTGGCATCCGCGTGTACCTTCTTTCTATTCATCTCCGGATAACGGACTGACGGCTTATGCTTGGACTTATGTTTATTCTCCCGTAGAGCAACAGGTCGGTGCACAGGTGGAGTTTTATACTTACAGTCGTTCTGGTAATGAGAAAGCTCCGGAAAAGGGATGTTGGGACCGCAGAGGGTCGCGTCTTTGGGTGAATGATCAGGAGATTGCCGCTCCGGAATGGAAACAGCCGGGAAAGAATATTTTACAGGATCATGCAACAGAAGGACTTACTAATGAAAACTTTACAGCACGTCCGCCTGTTTCTCTAACCTTGAAACAAGGATGGAATAAGATTTTTATGAAATTGCCACATGCCAGCAATGGCGGTACAGGAAGAGACAAATGGCAGTTTACTTTCGTGATTACCGATCCGGAAGGTAAGGATGCGGTAGACGGATTGATTTATTCGCCTTCCAAATCCATGGATGACAGTTCTCAGGAACTTGCCGTCTATGTGGATTCTTTGTTTCGTTATGTCGCTGAGAATTTCAGGACAGAAGTAGGATACTATGATGAGGCCTTGGCCAGACCTCTTAAATCAAAGTTGGAAGAAGTATATGCTTCCTTGGGAGTATCTATGTCCGAGGCCGAGCGCAGGGAGCAGAAAGAGGATTTACAGAATCTGCTGGGATCTCTGAAAAATCAGATGCAGCAAGCTGAAATCAATCAGCCGGTAGCTTCTACTGATGTAGAAGAGGTCTGGTATGTTTTGAGTACCCCGTTACGTGGAAACCGTTATCCTTCTTCTCAAGGTGCAGGTAAGGATCTGGTGGGGGAAACAGGAGCCGGAAAGTCGTCTACCTGGAAGTTTGTTTTGCGAAAAGACGGAACCTATAATATTGTGAATGCTGCCGATGGTGGATTTGTTTCTCCTGTAGCCTCAGAAAATTCGCCTTTAAAAATGTCCGCTACGGAGCCGGATAAGGGTTGGAGTATTTCGGCTTCGGATGAAAAGGGCCTGGTTATCTTGACTTCCGGTACTGTTCAATGGAATCAGACCAATAATGCTCAGCAAGGATATAAAATCTTCAATTGGGGAGGCGGACAAAATATAACGGATACGGGATGCAAATATAAGGTAGAGCGGACCAGCTTGCCGGCTGCTCCGAAAACAAGTTCTGATAAGGTGTTCTATTGGTATAAGATTTCCACTCCGCTTCGGGATAATCTGTTTGTTACGTCAAAAGGAGATAATAATTCCTTGATCGGAGCGCAGAATCAGGATTCCGATGCGGTTCTTTGGAAGCTGGTAGAACGTGAAGATGGGGATCTTAATTTGGTGAACCGACAGGATCAGACATTTATTTCGCCTGAGGCACCCAATAATACACCATTGCATACAGTTACCGAAGAACCGGAAAGAGGATGGAAGTTGCAGCCGGCAAATACGGAAGGTTATTACATTATAGTCAGTGGATCAAGTCAAATGAACCAGACAAACGGTGGACATGATTATCAGATCTATAATTGGGGAGAAGGCAAGAATATTACAGATACCGGATGCCAGTTTGCCTTTACCTTTTGGGGGAAGGAGGAAGGAGAAACCACTGAGATTTACACTCCGCAATCATCTTTTCCCGATCCTTCCGCTAAAGGAAGATATTTTACGTTAGACGGGCGTGAACTTTTTGAACGCCCCACTCAAAAAGGGATTTATTTATTCCTGTCCGGCTCTGAAGTTCGTAAAGTGATGATAAAGTAAGATTCTGTATATCGCAGTTCTTTTGTTCATTACAGGCTTTGCAGAACAAGTTATGGATATTTTACCATGTTTTTTTTTGGAAAAATATTAATTTTGTTGCAGATAGATTTCTTTTGTAGAAAATATACTGTCAGATTTAATTTTAATGCCCTTTAAAGGATGTTACTTGATTTATTAAAAGAACAGGAAAACGGAAATAAGAATATCTTGATTCAAAGAAGGATAATCTCTTATTATGCCCATCATAAGACATCAACAATTCCCAATCTGGCACGTGAACTGAAGTTGAGTGTTCCTACGGTAACCAAGGCACTTTTGGAAATGTGTACGGAAGGGGATATCCTGAACTATGGAAAAGTAGAGACCACAGAAGGACGTCCTCCTACACTCTATGGACTGAATCCGGACATAGCTTATTTTATAGGGGTGGATGTCCATCTTTTTGAGTTGAATATCGGGATTATGGATCTTTCCGGAGAATTGAAACAGCTTTCCATGAATTTGCCTTATCGTCTGGAGAATAGTGATATAGCCAGAGATCAGGTCAGTCAGTATATTGCACAATTTATTCAGAACTCTCATTTGAGTAAGGAAAATATTCTGAATGTGGGTATCAATATTCCAGGACGGGTAAATCCGATAAGTGGTTACAGCTACAGTTGGTTCAACCAGACGGAGATTCCTTTGACCAAGTGGTTTTCCGATCGGTTGAAAGTTCCGGTAACGATAGATAATGATACTCGTGCCATGATTTATGGAGAACAGTTGAACGGTTGTGCCAGAGGGTATGAGAATGTCATTTTCATCAATTTGAGTTGGGGGCTTGGTGCCGGTTTTATTTTGAATGGTGAAGTATATACCGGCAGATCAGGCTTTTCCGGAGAATTGGGGCATTGTAATGTTTTTGACAATGAGATTTTGTGTCATTGCGGTAAGAAAGGCTGTTTGGAAACGGAAGTTTCCGGTATGGCTTTGCATCGTATGGTTCTGGAAAGTCTTAAAAATGGAAAAGCTTCTATTTTGCAGCAAAAATTTGCATCGAATGAAGACCTGACTCTTGCGGATATTATTGAAGCAATTTGTGCAGAGGATCCTTTATGCCTGGAGCTATTGGAAGAAATTGCCGTTAAGTTAGGGCGTTACTTATCTGCGTTATTGAACCTGCTAAATCCCGAGCTGGTGGTAATTGGTGGAACATTGGCTGCTGCCGGTGAGTTTTTGCTGGCTCCGCTACGAAATTCAGCCCGGAAAAATACATTAAGTTTGATATATCATGATTCAAAAATCGTGTTATCGGATTTGCAGGAGCAGTCTGGTGTGATTGGAGCCTGCACATTGGCACGAAGAAAGGTTTTTGATCGTTTTATGAACTGATAAGGTTGATTCCTCTGTGAAAATTGGGATACTTTAATGATAATAGACTCGCCCGAAGGCTTCGGCTTTCGGGCGAGCTGTTTTTGTTATATTATGCTTTTTTTTCCTGAATACGAATCTATACTTCTTTTCGAATGTCCGTTTTCTTGATCGGGATGATGATTCCTTGAATTTCTTCTGAGTATCGGGCGCGAACTTTTTTACCGTTTATATATTGTATGTTTTTCATGATGTCTTTTGATTAGAAAAAAGTTAATAATACAGGTGATTCCGTTTATTTGTCTGCTTCTACGGCCGAGAAATCCTGATAGGGTGCCAGCGAGAAGATGACGTTTCCGTATGATTCCGTACCGGCATATCCGGATACTTCCGCGCGCAAGGTATATCGGGCCTGAGGCTTATAGTCTTTCACATCCAAAAAGTACAGATAGTTTTTAGGTTTTGAGGTGGCACGGGTTTCGTCGGCAAATCCACGGTGTGTGTCTTCCGCAATAACTTTTCCGTTTTCCAGCAACTGCATTTTTTTGATGTTCAGTTTGTTTTTTCCTTTGGTATAGAACAGACCGGCCATGGCTCTTCCGTTGGCATATACCTTTGGGGTTACATCCCATTCCCAAACCACATAATCATTGGTCTTGACGTTTTTGGGTTCCCAGGTGGCGATGATATGTCCGCCCGGACGATAGTAGTCAATTTTCAGGGCATTCAGACGTTTATATTGCGGAGCCAGTCTCGTTTCAAAATCCTGGAAATCCTTTTTACCGTCGGCCCAGGCGATTTCGGCGAGTGCCAGCAGACGGGGGAAATTCTGTACATTGATGTCCTTGACTTCCTGCGGTACGGCCGGCCACATATTAGCCTGTACGCCCAACAGGCATTTCTGTTCCTGATCTGTCAGTCCGTTTGCCGGATCATATTCGTATACATTCTGTAACGAAATGACATGGGCATAAGCCAGATCTGCCAGCAAACCATCGTCCCGGCTTCCCTGGCGGATGTCGAAATACAGATGGCTGCTCGGTGTCGCAATGGTCGGGAAACCATATTGGGCGGCGTCCTTTACAGCAGAGCTTCCTATCCACGACATGATATTCGTGCCTTTAGGCAGATTCTTGGCATCGCTCAGAATATCGTTCCAACCGATAGGCTGCTTTCCTTTGCTTCGGATGATCTTGGAAACACGGCTTACGAAGTAGCTTTGCAGTTCTTCTACCCGTTTCATGCCTTTGTCGGCCATGAACTGTTTGATGCGCGGTTCGTTTTGCCATACGGAGTGCACCACTTCGTCTCCACCGAAGTGGATGTATTCTGATGGGAAAATCTCGACCAGTTCGGTAAATACGTCATCCAGAAACTGATATACCTTCTCACTGGTCGGGTCGAGTGTGTTCGGGGTGAACTGATGTCCCCAGACATGGTATGTGGCACAGAAAGGCATCACATAGTCCGGATACAGGTTGGAACTTACCGCCAGTTCCGGATAATTGATGAGAACCGGCCAGCAGTGTCCCGGAACGTCTATTTCGGGAATAATCCGGATGTGCCTTGCAGCGGCATAAGCCACCAGATCCTTCAGCTCTTCCTGAGTATAGAATCCGCTGCGTTTCTCCGGTTGCTTGTATTCATCGGGGAATCGTGTCGCCTTTTCCGAGGTCAGGCGCGGATATTTCTTGATTTCAATACGCCAGCCCTGATCATCGGTCAGATGCAGATGCAGGGTATTGAGTTTGTAGAGCGACATGACATCTATATATTTCTTCAGAACATCTATCGAATAGAAGGTGCGGCTCACATCCTGCATATAGCCGCGCCATTTGAACCGGGGGCTGTCCTGAATGGCGAGTGAAGGAAGAGACATTTCCTGGATATTTCCTTTGCCTTCCAGCATTTCTGCCGGTAATAATTGATTTAATGTCTGGGCTCCATAGAACAATCCGGCTTCTCCCTGGCTTTGTATCAGTACTCTTTTGGAGGTGATATTCAGGCTGTAGCTTTCCGTGTCGGTCGTTTTTTCCGGCAGTACGAAACAGATACCTTGTTTGTTGGCGGCACGTGAGGTTACTTTTACCGGCAGTTCCAGACCGGTACCTTGGCGCAAGGTAGCCGCCCACAGTTCGGCAGTGGCCGAAGCCTGAGGAGTGGTATAAATCACAGTCTTAGTATTTATCAGAAACCCTTTTTCATCCTGTACGGATATATGAGCGGGTTTGGGAAGTATACAAGCAATTTCGTCCGCCTGCATCCAGAAAGGGAACAGACAGAACAAGAACATGATTAACAGATTCTTTTTATTCATAATGATTTTTTTTGGTTATTTATAAATTTCGGAAAACTTCTGTTGCTGTTTCTACTGCGTCCCCCTCCGGTTTTGAGGAATAAGGATTATGTTGCAGAGTCCAAGGTTCTTCCAATGCATAATAATCCGGGTCGGCCACCTGTTTGCCGTCCAGACGCTGGCGCAGAATGTCGAAATAGGTATTCCATCTCATTTTATAGAAATCGCGGAGCAGACCGTTCCATTCCCGGTGTGCATAGTCACGCAATCCGCCCTGATCGGCTGCCGTACGGTTTCCCCAAGTGGTGATCTGTACACGGGCATTCCATTCATACAGTTTCTTTTCCGCTTCGGTATGTCCCAGCTTGCGGGCCGCCTGCAACCAGGTTCCTACCTTGAATTCCGGACGGGTAGCCAGCAGCTTGTCCTGCATGTCTATCAGACGGATAAAGCGGTCGGCCGCCTGATTGAAGAGTTTTTTCTCACCGCTTTTGTAAGCGCTGACCACAATCGGGTAGACCAACCGTCCTTTTTCGGCCACAGCCTGGCGCACGATATCCACCAGGTCGTATTCAAAATTATTGTTTCCCCGGAATGACGGAGCGGCCTCTACCATCAGACGGGCGGCCTGAATCACATCCTGCGGGTTGTAATAGTCGCTCATTTCCGACCAGCTTGAAGCCTGGTAAGCGTTCAGCGACGGACGGGCACAGAAGAGCGATTCGTGTGTTCCCTGTTGTGTGGACTTCTCCGGGCAGTTATAGATGGAGTTGCTCAGGATTGTCCATGCTTTCAGCACGCGCTCATCTTTTTTCCCGTATCGGGCGGTTACATAACCTTCCAGCCATTGCTCCTTCGTAAAGGAATTACTGCGCCAAGGCAGTTCGCACAAGAGTTCGTACATCACCGGATTGTTCTCAATGCCTTCCATGGTCAGACCTACGCCCTTGAGGGTAGCCCCGAAGCGACTCTCCTTGGCTTGGTAGAATTTCCGGATTACGGTTTCCATCTTTCCGTGCAGTCCCACATTACCGCCATAGTTCAGCAGCATACAGTAGAGCCAGTCATGTCCGTCAAATCCCTTCTCCCGTTTCCATCCGGAGCTCGGGTCACCCCATTGCGGACGGCTTTCCGAGAACAGGTCAAGCACAATCAAATCCCCTTTGGGAATGCCGCCTATCAGTTGCGGACGTGGATTGGCCTGCCAGGCCTGAATCACCCACACGGCCTTTTTGTTGGTCTGTTTCATGGCTTTCCAGATGGCTATTCCGGCAGCGTTCAGATCTACACCGGCCACGTTTCCCCCTTCGTGGAAAGGGTCCATGCTATAATAGTCCGCCTTGCCATAGAGGCGGGTCAGTTCCTGATAATACAGTTTGGCGATGCGTTCGAAATTCGGATCCGTAGGTTGCAGGAATGCCGGACGGCGGTAGCCGCACCAGGTTCCCGGATCTGATACATTGACACCTAAATGTTCCCGGGCGTCATGCGGCAACATGCCCGAATATCCCGGAAGCACCGGTTTGATACCCAGTTCGCGCATCCGTTTCAGAATCTTCTTCTGCAGGTCTGCACGGTCTTTGTACCAGCTCTTGGGATTCGGTCCTCCCCAGCCTTCCAGGTTGTTCATCAGCCACCAGGCCTGAAATCCCGGTCCGGCAATGAATTCTCCGATTTCCTTTTCGGAGTATCCCAGTTTGTCGAGTAACCGATACCACACCTCTTCCATACCGACTATAGCCAGTGGCAGGTTGATGCCATGCAGAGCCATCCAGTCAATTTCACGCTCCCAGCGTTCCCAGTCCCAGAAAGCCATGGAGTAGGAGTGCGTGCAATAATTCAGATAATAACGCTCCACCTGATCGGTACTGTGTCGTTCCACTTGAGTTACGGGAGGGAGAACCTCCGGAAGATCCGCTTTCATGTTGTTCCACGAAAGATGGATACCGGCATAATATTTCAGATACCAGTTGATACCGGTGGCAATGCTGACGGGATTGTTACCGCGCACCACCACCTTCTGGCCTTTCTGGTCCAGCTCAAAGAAATCCTGTTTGGAGGAGCCGTTTATTTCTTCGGTGATAAACTTTTTGGAAGCTCCCTCGTCAATGCGCTCCAGAAGATTGTCAATAGGAGAGGCCCAAACTATAGAAGAAGTCCATACCATAAGGAATAGTGTTTTGATTCTGTTCATAAAATTCGGGTAAGAAATATAATATACAATATTAACGATTTTGTTTCAAAGATAGTCATCTTATTTCAGAAAACTCTCATCGGAACGCATAAAACTTGGCGGGCAAGTTGACAATCAGTCTGTTTTTATCAGACTTTTCCGGCTTCGTACAAGAAACCCCGTTCCTGAAAGATTGGTCCTTTTTCAGAAACGGGGTGTTATCGGTTGTCTTTATGAAACTATACAAAGAACTTCAATACAAAAATGGCAGCCAGAATCAGCATGCCCGGAGTGAGCTTCTTGAAGTTTCCGCACAAGATATTGATGAGTACGTAGCTGATCAATCCCAGTACAATACCGTCGGAGATACTGTAGGCCAGTGGCATGAAGAGGACACAGATAAAGGCCGGGATAGATTCCGAGTAGTCCGAGAAATCGATTTTCTGTACGGCCGACACCATCATCAGACCGACCAGAATCTTCCGGTGGCACTCAGAATGTTCGGATTCACGGCCAGAATGTAGGCCATGGTCAGGAATGTCGTCAACCCTGCCAGCACTTCAATGCGAATCTGTGATACGGCCGGGTCAAAACCAAAAAGTTTTTTAAGCATAAGTGATTGAATAATGATGAATAACTTGTTTTTCCTTGCTTGGGCAAAGAAGGCGCAAAGATAGGGAAACTCGCCCGATTTCGGATGGATTTAGGAAGAATAATGTAAACTATTGGGCTTTCAGGGAGATACGCAGC
>CALUIU010000044.1 GCA_944320795.1 Candidatus Paraprevotella stercoravium
AATAAGATTTCACTTTTCTTTTTTCGTGAAAAATATCATATAAACCTTGACGATGGTCAAGGCTTGTCTAAAAAAAAATTTCCATGTAATTTTCACCCTATAAATTCTATAACATCTTATTTATCCGTTTTCATTAAAATGACTCATTAATTCTTCGAACGAAACGGATTTTCCGTATATCATATGTAAACGCATATTTTCATAATCAGTTTTCTACTGTTCTGTAATTGTTCTGCTTTCATGTGGTAAAGGTACGCAATATGTCCAATATTGCATGGGACACCAACCGAGAATTTCCGTTGTCCCGGAATCTTCGCTAATCCATTATTACTCCAGTGGGGAAAAGGTGGGGAAAATTTAAGCAAATAAAAAGGCTAAGCGATTGGTAATTAATCACTTAGCCTTTTGTTTAGTACCCAGACCCGGGATCGAACCGGGATGGGTTTCCCCACTGGTGTTTGAGACCAGCGCGTCTACCTATTCCGCCATCTGGGCATTTCCTTAACTTGTGTGCAAAGGTAATACTTTTTTTATACTCTGCAAAATTTATCACCATTTTTTTACCTGCTATCCCGAAACTGGAAAAATAGAATTATTTTAATTCATATATTTTTGTCTTTTTTATCCGGAAAGACTCTTGTAAACCTCGCAAATTAACCCTACCTTAGCAGAAAGGAATCTACGAAACCGATTAAACTAACATAAGATTATGGAAAAATATTATTGCGTCATTCTGGCCGGCGGCATCGGAAGCCGTCTGTGGCCGGTAAGCCGTCACAATAAACCAAAACAGTTTCTGGACTTGTTCGGCACAGGAAGAACGCTGTTGCAACAAACCTATGACCGGTTTGCCAAAATCATCACACCGGAAAATATCTATGTATCTACCAACATGGACTACAAGGAACTGGTATGCGAACAGCTCCCGGAACTGAAGCCGAACCAGATTCTGACCGAACCGATCCGAAGAAATACACTGCCGAGCGTGGCCTGGGCCACTGCCTACATCGCTCACCTGAATCCGAATGCCAGCATCGTGGTAACACCGGCTGACCAGCTGATTCTCAAAGAGGATGTATTCCGCCAGGATATTCTCAACGGACTGGATTTTGTCAGCGAACAGAATATGTTGCTGACCATGGGTGTGAAACCGACCAGACCGGACACCGGATACGGATATATCCAGGCTGGAGAAACCATGAAGGAACCGCACTTTGCCCGCGTAAAGTCCTTCACCGAAAAACCGGCACTGGATTTTGCCCGTATGTTCATGGAAAGCGGGGAATTTTACTGGAATACGGGACTCTTCCTGTGGAACGTGAAAACCATGCTTCATTCCATTCATGATGTGGCCCCGGAATACATTCAGGATCTGATTGCCTGCACACCGGATACTCCAAAGGATCTGTCGGCCTGCATTCCGGAACATTTCTCGGCATTGCCGAACCTGTCGCTCGACTACGGTATCCTGGAAAGAAGCGAAAATGTATGCCTGCAAATCTGTGGATTCGGATGGGCGGATCTGGGTAACTGGAACTCACTGCATGACGACGCACAATGCTGCAAGCCGCAGGATAATGTCCTCATGGACAGCAAGGCATTGCTTTATAACAGCACCGGAAACATTATCCGGATGCCTAAAGACCGGGTAGCGGTAATTGACGGCCTGAACAACTTCGTTGTAGCCGAAGAAGGAAATGTGCTGATGATCTGTCCCAAGAATGATGCCGCAGCCTTGCGACGCATCATGACCGACGCACAAATGAAACTGGGAGAAGAGTTCTCATAATAATCTATAACAACAGGAGCCCGCAACCGAAAGGCATATGCCTTCGGTATGCGGGCTCCGCTTTTTCCACAACCCGGAACATCCGAACCGGACTAGACGAGTGTTCCCTTACCGGGACGGATCACCTCAAATTCATCGTCCAGACAGCTGACTACCGTAGAAGGCTCCAGGGCTCCATAACCGCCATCAACCACCAGATCGACCTCATCACGGTATTTCTCATGAATAAGCTCGGGATCGGTGGAATATTCCACCACCTCATCCTCATCGTGAATGGACATGGTCAGAATGGGATTGCCCAACGCACGGACCAGAGTCAGAATGATGTTGTTGTCGGGCACACGCACGCCCACTTCCTTACGGTCTTTGTAAATCTTAGGCAAACGGCTGCTGGTGGGCAGAATGAAGGTGAACGGACCGGGAAGATTGCGCTTCATCAGTTTATAGGCGGCATTGCTCACCCGGGCGTATTCGCTCAAATTAGAGAAATCGGAACAGATAATGGAGAGATTGCTCTTCTGAGGGTTCACTCCCTTCATCTTACAGATACGCTCTACCGCACGCACATTCAGAGCATCGCAACCGATCGCATAGACGGTATCGGTGGGATAAATCACCAGACCACCGTCGCGCAATACCTGAACCACACGATCTACCTCGCGCGGATTCGGATTTTCAGGATAAATCTTTACCAACATATTTCCTTACGTTTTGATTCTTATCTACAAACATACGGAAAAGGAATGAAACGAACGACACTTTCCCGAAACAAATAAACAAAATCATCCGACAGCGGGGTTTTTATAATATTCCTTAGCCAGTGATCCGATTTTATTTATATCTTTGCATAGAACTAAACATCAAGATTAAAATACATACACAATGACTAAAATTACAAAAGAGATGGCTCTGAACTACCACTGCCAGGGAAAACCGGGTAAAATCGAAGTGGTACCGACCAAGCCATATAGCACACAACAGGACCTGTCGCTGGCTTACTCGCCGGGAGTGGCAGAACCTTGTCTGGAAATTGAAAAGAATCCGCAGGACGCCTATAAGTACACCGCCAAAGGAAATCTGGTAGCTGTCATTTCCAACGGTACCGCCGTACTGGGACTGGGAGACATCGGCGCTCTGGCCGGTAAACCGGTGATGGAAGGTAAAGGTCTGCTTTTCAAGATTTATGCCGGAATCGATGTATTCGACATCGAAGTGAATGAAAAGGATCCGGAAAAATTCATTCAGGCCGTCAAAGCCATTGCCCCGACTTTCGGAGGTATCAACCTGGAGGATATCAAGGCTCCTGAGTGCTTCGAAATCGAGCGCCGACTGAAAGAGGAACTGGACATCCCGGTCATGCATGACGACCAGCACGGTACGGCCATCATTTCCAGCGCCGGACTGCTGAATGCCCTTGAAGTGGCCGGAAAGAAAATAGAAGACGTGAAGATCGTGGTAAACGGTGCCGGAGCATCGGCCGTTTCCTGCACCAAGCTGTATGTATCGCTCGGCGCACGCCTGGAGAACATCGTGATGCTGGACAGTAAGGGCGTCATCTCAAAAGACCGCACGGACCTGAACGAACAGAAACGGTATTTCGCCACCAGTCGTACGGACATCCACACTCTGGAAGAAGCAGTCAAGGGAGCAGACGTGTTCCTGGGACTTTCACGCGGCAATGTGCTGAGTCAGGACATGGTGCGCAGCATGGCTCCATATCCAATCGTCTTTGCCCTGGCTAATCCGGTTCCGGAAATCTCTTACGAAGATGCCGTAGCCTCTCGCCCGGACATTCTGATAGCTACCGGACGCTCAGACTATCCGAACCAGATCAACAATGTGATCGGATTCCCGTATATCTTCCGAGGCGCCCTGGATACCAGCGCTACTGCCATCAACGAAGAAATGAAACTGGCTGCCGTACGCGCCATCGCCAACCTGGCCAAACAGCCGGTACCGGATGCCGTAAACGAGGCTTATCATGAGCACCGACTGACTTTCGGTCCGAAATACTTTATTCCGAAACCGGTGGATCCACGCCTCATCACCGAGGTTTCCATGGCTGTGGCCAAAGCGGCCATCGAATCGGGAGTGGCACGCAAGACCATTACCAACTGGGATGAATACAAGCAGAAACTGAAGGAACTGATGGGTTATGAATCCAAGCTGACCCGACAGCTGCACGCTCTGGCAAAGAGAAGTCCGCAGCGCGTTGTCTTTGCCGAAGGTACACACCCGAATATGCTGAAAGCCGCTGTTGAGGCCAAAGCGGAAGGTATCTGCTACCCGATCATTCTGGGCAACGAGGAACGCATCCAGAAGCTGGCTCATGAACTGGACCTGAATCTGGAGGGCATCGAGATTGTCAACCTGCGCCATGACCGCGAAACAGAAAGAAGAGAGCGCTATGCCAAAATCCTGACCGAAAAGAACCAAAGAGCGGGATATACACTGGACGAGGCTATTGACAAGATGTATGAGCGCAACTACTTCGGTATGATGATGGTGGAAACCGGCGAAGCAGACGCGTTTATCACGGGTCTTTATACTAAATATTCAAACACCATCAAAGTGGCCAAGGAGGTGATCGGCATCCAGCCGGAATACAATCACTTCGGAACCATGCATATCATCAATTCCAAGAAGGGAACCTTCTTCCTGGCAGATACGCTGATCAACCGTCATCCGGACACGGATACGCTGATTGATGTGGCCCGTCTGGCTGCCGACAAGGTACATTTCTTCAACCACGAACCGGTGATCGCCATGCTTTCTTACTCAAACTTCGGTTCTGACCAGATCGGAAGCCCGGCCACGGTACACAAGGCACTCGAATATATGCAGAAGGAATATCCGGAACTGCCGATTGACGGTGAAATGCAGGTGAAGTTTGCCATGAACAACAAACTGCGCGACCAGAAATATCCGTTTACCCGCCTTTATGGCAAGGAAGTGAATACGCTGGTATTCCCGAACCTGTCATCGGCCAACGCTTCTTACCAGATGCTGCAGACCATGTCGGAAGAGGGTACTGAGTTTATCGGTCCGATCCAGATGGGTCTGAACAAGCCGATCCACTTTACTGACTTTGAAAGCTCTGTCCGTGACATCATCAATATCACTGCTGTGGCAGTCATTGACGCCATGGTAAACAAGAACAGAAAATAATATCGGAAACAATCCCAGATAAGAGGGACGAATATGACAAGCGCCGTATCAGACACTGTTGTGCGAGATACGGCGCTTGTTTTTATAATAAGATGAATATCCGCGTTTTTTCCGTAGGATATCAGAACTCGGCGGTAAGTCCGATAGTCGGCACTAAGGAACCGCTCTCCATCTTGATGGGTTTCAGGCGGTAACGCTGCTCTTCTTTCGGTGCCTCGGGATTGACAATCTCACCGGTGCTGATCCAGGCGTTGGGCTGTTTCAGACTGGTGTTGAGCACATTCTGTATGTCAATATAGAAACCCAGGCGCCACTTACGGAAATAGAAATCCTTGTCGATACGGAGATCCACCTGAGCAAAGCTGGAATAGCGTTCGGTGTTATAACGGCTGTAATCCAGATAAGGACGCCCGGAAACATCCCAGGCAGAGACCAAAGCCGACTTTTCCAGATCATAAGGAGTATATGGCGAACCGCCGATCACACTGCAGCGCATGCCCAGACTCCACTGCTTGGGGAAATCATACGTACCGCCCACATTGAGTATATAGCGGTTGTCCCAGGCTGAAGCGATATAGTCCTGACCCGGTGCCGAACGGTATTCGCTTTTAAAACAGGTGAAAGAAGCGGTAAGATTCAGGCGCTCGGGAATAGAATAACGGAACAGGGCCTCGGCACCATAGGCACGGCCGGTAGCGGTAGACACCAGGGCTTCATTGCCCACCGAACCGTAATCGGCTCCCTTGCAGGCCAACGGTATCTGATCGGCCACGGAAAGAGGGATGTCGGTGTAATATTTATAAAAGCCTTCTACCGAAAGAGAGAAATTCTGGTTCATCCGCCATTCCACACCTAAAGCGGTCTGGGCCACATGCATATAATCAAGTGGCTTATTGACATAACCGATACCGGATTCCTTGAATCCCAAAGCCGAGAACGGAGGCAGTTGGGAATACCAGCCAGCTGACAGGCCTACAGACCAATGAGGCGTGAAAGCATAGCGCATGGAGGCACGGGGAGAAACCTGATTCCACAGACGCAGCATCTTCGGAGAATAATTGTTGCCATCGAAACGGATACCTGCCGAAGCGGAAAATTTGCTTCCGGCCGGCGCATAGTCTCCCGACACATAAAGTCCCCAGGCCAGCAGATCCAGATCGGTTTCATAACGGTTTTCCTGTATCTGCTGCAGGAAGAAGCGCTGGTAGGTGTTGTTGGCGTACAGGTAATTGTTCAGCTCTACCCCTTCTTTAAGCGTCCAACTGCCGGCATAACTTCTGTTTTCGGCCTTGACCGTAGTCTTCTGTTCCACAGCCTTCAGGTCGAGGGTTTTGTTGGCGGGATCCGAATCATCGTTATTGACAAATTTCAGGTTGCGGTTGTTCAGATAGTTATGACTCAGAGTATAGGTCTGCACATGGCTGCCGGCATAGTGCCTGTAAGTGGCTCCCACGGTAAAGGTTTCCTGATTGATTTCAGGAAGATAACTCAACATATACTGCGCGGTCTCACCTTCTTCATCGGTATTGAGTTTCATACGGTCAATACCGGTGAGCGCCATAAACATCAGTTCGTCATTATTCTTCAGACGTGTCTTGATCTTGACCTGACCGTCGATATAATTCGGCAGGAAGGGCAATCCCAAAATCTTGAAAAGCATCTGCAAATAGGACTGACGTACGGAAAAGAGATAGGTAGTGCGGTCGGAAAAATGTCCGCTGCCACTGAAGGACACCTCGGAAGCGCCCAGAGTGGCCTTGAAGGTCTGCTTCTCAGGATCACCGTCGCGCAGACGGAAATCAAGCACCGAACTCATGGCACCGGCACGTGAAGCCGGAAAGGCACCGGTATAGAAATTGATATCACGGATCAGATCGGCATTGACAATACTCACCGGACCGCCAGAAGCGCCCAACGTGGCAAAATGGTTGATGTTGGGAATCTCTATGCCGTCCATAAAGAAACGGTTCTCCGAAGGACCGCCACCCCGCACGATCAGGTCGTTACGGTAACCGATAGGCGAAAACGACACACCGGGATAGTTGCGCACGATGCGGGATACATCACGGTTGCTTCCGGGACTTTTCTCAATCTCCCGGGTAGAGATGACATTCATACTTACCGGACTCTCCGTACTTCTACGGAACAGGTCGGGACGCACGGTGACATCCTGAATAAAGCGGGTATCTTCCTTGAGCTCAATCTCAATAAAGGGCGTGGTAGCCGAAATCTGGTATTCCGAAGTCCGCAAGGGTTCATAGCCGATGCAGGTGACCAGAAAATGAAAGATACCGGGAGGAACCTGCTCCAGACGGAAACAGCCCAGAGAATCGGTTACGGTACGCAAGGTGTCCTTACCGGCCAGCCAGACATAAGCGTCGGGCACCGGCTCGCGCGACTGCTGCTCGATAATACGCCCACGCACGGTATAATCAATGGCATATAACGAGGAGGTTAGGGAAACAAGCAAAAGCAACAAAAAGAGTTTCCTCATAATCGTGTTCTTTTAATCAATTTTTCACATTTTTGTCGACAAAGTTACAAAAAAATACGTAAGGCAGAAAAGGTTGATCGGAACATCAAAGAAGAGAATATCAGATACCTAAGAGAATATTACGGATCCAAAGAGTAAGCATCATAAATATCAAAAAGATATATCCACATTTCCCAATCGGGAAATGAGTCAAATTCCAGGAAAATCCGGTTTTCATGATCTGGTCATAAAGCGAAAACAAATAGACTACAGAGAAGTATACAACAAGAATGATAACCATCGGATTATAATTCCAGGAGCGTCTCCAGTCTCCTTGCATCAGAAAGCTTAAAGAACGAGTACAACCACAACCAGGACAAGGGATACCCGTAACTTTCTTAAAAAGACAAAACGGCTGAACAGGCAGATAAGGTAATAACTGAAGCAGAATAAACAAAAAAAACAGAAACACAGAAAGTTTCCAGAAGGAAATCTTAGGGGAGACAGAGGAAGAACGCATCACGATATAAAAAAGACAAGAGTTGACTCTCCCGAAACAATAACAGAAGAACCAACTCTTCATATAAAATTACAAGTGTAACATGATCGTATTGAAATTATACTTCTTGGTGCGCTCGGAAATTGTAAACCAATCAATAATGGTCATGATACCACAAACACCAAAGGTTAAAAGCTTCAGTACTCCCATACCTGTATCTTTAAGCATGAAACGATCAATGCCCAAACCACCGATCAACAAAGATATGATCAGTAATGTAGTGGGATCTTTCAGTTCAACACTTTGGATAATATTCACTCTACTCTCATCCAGATTTTCCATTTTTTGTTTCAGTATCATTAAATCTGCCGGAGTAAACTTACCGGAATTAATCGTAAGAAATGTTTCTACATTTGGATTCATAATAAAATATTTTAATTAAAACATAATTTTCATGTGTATTATTTCACTTATCAAGGTCCATATTAACAATTATTCCTTAACAAAACGTTGCAAATATAGACAGATACTTAAAATCGCCTGTGGTCCATTTTAGTCCATTTTATTTTTCAGCCCCAAACAAGAGTCATGTGGAACAAAAAAAGGACTAAATCAGGGCTTTTTATAAAAAAACATGGAGAAAAGACAAGATTTACAAAGACAAAGAGTATCTTTACATCATCATAAACAACCATACATACAAATAAACAGAGATATGATTATACAAAACATTTTAGATACGGACTTGTATAAATTCACGACCTCGTATGCCTATATCAAACTGTTTCCTTATGCCGAGGGTACTTTCACCTTCCAGGACCGTGACCAGACCGTCTATACAGAAGAGTTTCTCAAAACAGCCAAAAGAGAAATCGAGAAACTGCGCGAAGTGAAACTTACCAGTGAGGAACAGGAATTCATGACCCACCACTGCCGCTTCCTGCCCCCAGTATACTGGGAATGGCTGGCTTCTTTCCGTTTCAATCCGGAAAAGATAGATCTGCGGCTGGATGAGGAAGGACATCTGCACATGGAAGTGACCGATCTGCTTTATAAAGTAACCTTATACGAGGTACCGCTGCTGGCCATCATCTCGGAAGTAAAAAACAAATTCGAACAAAAGACAGTGGATCTGGCCGTGGTACGTGAGAAACTGGCGCCGAAAATTGCCCTTTCTAATGAAAACGGACTGCCGTTTTCAGAATTCGGCACCCGGAGACGCTTCTCAAAAGAAGTACACGAAACCGTGATCCGGGAACTCAAAAAGCAGGCCCGTTACTGTACCGGAACTTCCAACTGCTATCTGGCCATGAAATATGATATGCGCCCGATGGGTACCCATCCGCATGAATGGTTCATGTTCCATGGTGCCCAGTTCGGCTACAAGCACGCCAACTATATGGCCTTGGAGAACTGGGTAAATGTATACGACGGTGACCTGGGAACCGCCCTGTCGGACACGTATACCTCCGAATCATTCCTAAGCAACTTCAGCCGCAAACAGGCCAAACTGTTTGACGGTGTGCGTTGTGACTCCGGTGATGAATTCCGGTTTGTGGACCAGCTGATTGACCGTTATCAGGAGCTGGGCATCGATCCGACGACCAAAACCATCATCTTCAGCAACGCGCTGGACTTCCCGAAAGCACTGGAACTGTTCCGTTACTGTCAGGGACGCATCCGCTGCTCTTTCGGCATCGGCACCAACCTGACCAACGACACCGGCTATCCGCCGGCCAATATCGTGATGAAACTGAGCCGCTGCCGCATGAACAGCAACCAACAATGGCGCGAATGCATCAAGCTGTCGGACGATCTGGGCAAGCATATGGGCAGCATTACCGAAGTGGAAGCCTGCATGCATGAGTTACGGATCTCCTGAAAACTCCCGAACACAGAAAAGAACACATAAAAAAGGATCACCTGCCGGTATTACCGAAGGTGATCCTTTCTTTTTTGATGAAATTATTGTCTAGAAATTGAATTTCTCGATCTTCATGGCAGCCAATGCCTGGATACGGGGAACCAGTGTCGTAAAATGAGCCGACTGCTCATGCGCTTTCAAAGAAGCCTCATCGGCCCAAGTCTCGCAAATCATCAGTACATCCGCACGTGTCTCGCTCTGGAAAAGATCATAGGCAATACAACCCGCATCCTTTACCGATGCCGCAACCAGTTCTTTTGCCGCATCAACCAACTCGGCCTTCTTAGCCTCCTCTACCTGAATAAATACATTAAGTCTGATCATAAATGTTTGTTTTAAAAGTTTATCGTAATTTGTATCGATTACAAATTTACACAAAAATGCGGGCTTGAGCAAATATTTTTCCTTTTATTTCCACATCATCTTATTTCCAGACCACAGGACGAAGTACAAAGTATCCCAATAGATTTCCAACCAGAACTCCCAGGCTATTGGCCACGAGATCGAGCCATTCGCCCGAACGGTTTGCCGTGCAGTAAGCCTGTGCCAGCTCCACCGCCCCACTCATCAACACCGGTGCCACCAAAGCCCATATCACCAGGCGCCGCCAGCAAAGTGTTTTGTGCCGACGCAGATATTCAAACCAGATTACCGAGCAAAAACCGCCATACATCACCAGATGCGTCCATTTATCAATAAAGGGAACGTGCTCCAGCGGTGTATGTGGAGGAGTAAACATACACAAAAACCAGATTATAGCTATCAAAAATATACTTAAAGGATATTTTTTAAATAAATTTGTTATCATAACATACTGTTTGATTCATTTTTGCTCCAAAAATACGTTTATTTTCTATATTTTTGTCCCTAATTGTCATGTTTAACTAAAAACTAACATTTCTATGTCTGTTAATGAAAGAGCAAATTTTGGAAGTAAAATCGGAGTCATACTCGCATCTGCCGGCTCAGCCGTAGGCTTGGGCAATATCTGGCGCTTTCCGAGCGAACTGGGTTCCAATGGTGGAGCGGCTTTCCTGCTGGTATATCTGTTATGCATCATTTTATTGGGTTTGCCCGTCATGGTTTCGGAGTTTCTGATCGGACGCCGTTCTCAGGCAAATACCGCCTCGGCCTATCAGAAGCTGGCTCCGGGCACCAAATGGCATGTGGTAGGACTAATGGGTGTATTCTCGGCTTTCCTGATTCTGAGTTACTATGTGGTTGTGGCCGGATGGACCCTGGAATATACTGTAGCGGCCGCAGCCAACCAGTTTACCGACGGAACCGACTATACGGGATTCTTCAATGATTTTGTCAGCAACCCCTGGAAATCCTCTCTTTACGTCGTTCTGTTTATGCTGCTGACCCATGTGGTGATCATCCGGGGTGTGACCGACGGTATTGAAAAGTTCTCCAAGGTTATGATGCCCTTACTGCTGTTCATCATCTGTGTTCTGGTCATCTGCGCATTCTCCATGCCGGGCGCAAGCGAAGGACTGAATTTCCTGCTCAAACCGGATTTCTCCAAGATCACGACGAAAGTGGTACTCAGTGCCATGGGACAGGCTTTCTTCTCCATGAGTCTGGGTATGGGCTGTCTCTGTACCTATGCCTCCTATTTCGGACGCGACACCAATCTGCTGCGTACGGCTGCCAGTGTGGGAGCCATTGACACCATGGTGGCTGTCATGGCCGGTATCATCATTTTTCCGGCCGTCTATTCCGTTCCGGGACTTTCGGTAGACGCCGGTCCCAGCCTGGTTTTCGTGACATTGCCAAACGTATTCAATATCGCGTTTCACAACGCACCGATTCTGGGTTACATTTTTTCCGTGATGTTCTATGTACTGCTGGTTCTGGCCGCACTCACCTCGACCATATCCCTGCATGAAGTGGTTACCGCATACATTCACGAGCGTTTCAAGCTAACCCGCAAGGCCGGTGCCTATATTGTGACTGTGGCCTGCACCCTACTGGGTATCCTCTGTGCCTTGTCGTTCGGGGTTCTGAAGGGAGCTACGGTATTTAACCTCAACCTGTTTGACCTGTTCGATTTTGTATCGGCCAAATTCCTGATGCCTCTGAGCGGTATGCTGATCGCGATCTTTACCGGCTGGTATCTCGACAAGAAACTGGTACGCGAAGAAGTGACCAATTACGGAAGTATCCGTATGCCTCTGTTCAAGGTTTATATATTCCTGCTGAAATACTTTGCCCCCATCGCAATTATGACTATATTTGTGAATGAGCTGGTTAAATAAACGAAAAAACAGATTATTCCTGAAACAGATAAAGGACCTTTTCTATCTGCCCCGGGCAGACAGAAAGGTCCTTCTTGCTTTCAGTCTGTGTCTGGCTGTTCTGACAGGAGCAGCCTTGCTTTATTTAACCCACCTGCCGGCAGAAAAAGGATATCTGCTCACAGAAGCGGAACGCCGGCACTACCAGGAGTTATGCCGCAGCCTAGAAACCGGGAAAGAAAAACCGTCCCGGAAAAAAACCTTTGAAAAGAAGCCTTACTCCTACGCAGTTGCAACAACCCCTTGGGCCTCGTTCCCCTTTGATCCCAACACGGCAGATTCCACACAACTGCTGGCTTTGGGATTCGCTCCCTGGCAGGTGCGGAACATTTATAAATATCGGGCCAAAGGCGGACGATTCCGTCAGGCAGAAGAAATCCGGAAAATCTATGGGATGACCGGTGAACTGCTGGAACACCTGATGCCTCTGGTACGCATCGCCCCCAAATACCAGTATCTCGATACTCCTGCTGAAGAATCGGAAAAACAGCATTCTCCAAAAAATCCAAGCAACAAGTTTACAGAAAAGACATGTGTAGATCTGAATACAGCCGATACCGCTTTGCTGAAACGTATTCCGGGAATCGGTCACGGTTTCGCCTCTCAGATTGTACGCCGACGCCGGAAATTGGGAGGATATGCCTCCGTGGAACAGTTGAAAGAAATCCCTCATTTTCCGGACAGTCTGCTTTCCTGGTTTGAAATAGGCGATCTTAAAAGTATCCAAAAAATCAATATAAACAAAGCGACACTGACAGAGATGCGTCGCCACCCTTATCTCAATTTCTACCAGTGCCGTACCATACTGGAGCACCGCCGAAAATACGGTACGATCAAAAGCCTCAACGACTTGTCCCTATATGAAGAATTTACAGCGAAAGATCTGGACAGACTCACGCCCTATCTCCGTTTTCAATGAAGTATTCCTGTATTACAGTTATTTATAACTCACTGATAAACAATATTTCAGAAGAGACAACGCAAGAGACAAAAAAACGTAAATCATGAGATATACTCTTTCCGGTCTGATAAATCTCCCTATTTTTGCATTTCATAGAAGGGCATCATCCATGACCAGTTAAACTCATAGAAAAGAATATGAAAGCAAAAAGAATGATTCAAATGGCGGCTATAGCTCTGCTAGGCGCAGGCCTGACTGCCTGCAACCGGAAAAGCAAACAGGAAAACGAACCGCAAACCGTACCGGCAGAATACTTGTGCCTGTTCCAGGGAACCTTGCCTTGCGGCGACTGCCCGGGTATCGAGACCAAAGTCACTTTTCTTCCAGACAGCACCGCAGCCATAACCCGTCTGTATCTGGATTCTGACGGAACCTCGGAAACCGAATACGGCACCTGGGTCTATCAAGACAGCACATTTACGGTAATGACCAACAGCAATGACTCGATTCCCGTTCAGGAAAGTTTCGTTTTCAAGGTATTACCGGACGAACAGATAGCCCTGATGGGAAACGACAACATCATAAAGGCAGAAAATGTACTTCTGAAAAAGCAGCCACTCACCCTGAAAGACTTTAAAGGCACCTATGTTCAAGGAGGGGAACAAAAAGGAGCCTACGCACAGACTCTGACACTTTCAGAGGCTGACAATAACCGGGTACAGGTAAACATAGCCCAAAGCGGAGGCAAAGGGAAAGGATGTACATTTACCGGTACCGGGCGCATCATCAACAACCAGATAGAAGTAGATCTGGAGGAAACCGATCCGGAACTGAGCGCCACAATGGTTATCCGCCCCAACCCGGAAGGTACCGGAATGAATGTCTTTGTGTCCCGAATAGACCAACTCTATGAACTGATGTATTTCTGCGGAGGCGGAGGAAGTCTGGCCGGAGACTATATCAAGAAGTAAAAAATACCCCCTCAACATTAAAAATTTTCATTTCTCAAAGAAAAAAAGTCATTTTTATTTGGAAATAAACAAAAGATGTACTACCTTTGCACTCGCAATCGAAAAGATGCCCAGATGGCGGAATAGGTAGACGCGCTGGTCTCAAACACCAGTGGGGAAACCCATCCCGGTTCGATCCCGGGTCTGGGTACAGAATGAAAGGCTAAGTATTTGATAATTCAATACTTAGCCTTTTTTGCTTGTCTGATTTTTTCCACATATTCCCCACAAACGCAAAAAATATAGTAGTAAGTCATTATTTTCTTTGGCTGCGCAATACAAATACACTACCTTTGAAAAGAAATAAAT
>CALUIU010000045.1 GCA_944320795.1 Candidatus Paraprevotella stercoravium
TGCAATATATTAACTATAAAAATGAGAAACCCATTGGTAGAGTTAAATATGCGCTAATTTAATTCCGCCAACGAGTTACCTAAGAAAAATAATATCGAAAAAAACAGAAATGCAAGAAACGTATCATAATAATTGGAAGCTTCGCGTGAAGTCAAAGGTAATCTATGAGACGCCAATACTGTTCTAGCCAAACTTCCTTGCAGCCTGGAAGCTAATATAAAACCTCCCAAACGGCTAAAAAGCATGATCACGACAATCAGTACCCCACATAGGAACCATGAAAAAAACTTACTTTCCATAAACTTACTGAACCAGGAGGACTGGTGATCCGAAGCTGGAGACCGGCGGTTAATCTGGTTTTCTCCTGAGAAAGACAAGAAAAAGGGCTGCTCCACATGATAATGAACACCCTGAAAAACAAGACCTGAAACAGTCACTGTAAATTCTCCAAAATTGTTGGTCTGAAACGCATACTCATAAGAAAATCTGATTCCTTCCATGCCCATCTGGTCATCACTCTGGAAGAAACGGGAACAAGGAATTTTCGTTCCATTTATCAAAATATTGGATGGATACTGATCTGGAAATTGCCCGCAACTCACAACAATCCGTAGATTATTCGTATAGGAACGGAATTCCGTTGGCCGGACCAAGTATACAAAACACGGAACCGTATCAGTTACGGTTTTCTCAGGATATACAACTGCCAGCCTGATAGTTGTTTCACTCTGTTTTTGTGCCCATCCCGAGAGGATGCACACCCAATAAAAACATAAAGCAACCCAAACTCTTGTCATGACCGTATTATGTATTAAAGATAATATATTTCATTTTATTGATTATTAGGCTTTCCCATCATTTTCTCCCGCTCACGGATGGTGTTCTTGATCTCTTTATAATATTCACCACGGAACCCCAAAATAGGACTTACCATAGGACGACGTCCTGGATGTAACGGCATACAAGGCATACAGTTTACCCAGATATCCGCTCTATCATCAAGTAAATTTGTAGGACAAAAGTGCAAAAAAGAAATAATATTTACCTAAAAATTTTGTAGACATTTTGGAACAGAAGCAATATAAAAACAGAAAAGCCATATCACCCTCTACCCAGAGTAATGATATGGCTCTTATCTTAACCGAAACAAGACTATGCCCTCTACACTATTTTAAATGACCTTCTTTCTCTCGAATTGCTTCTATTACCAGACATATATTACGCTCGGTGCGCCCATAAGAAAAAAGGCAGCTACGCTCAGTCAAATCGTTCACACTGTTTATCCAGAAGCGTCCCTGGTCGAACACCAGAAAAATCTGTTCGCCCCAGGTAGGAGTCCAGAACCTACGGTTGGTATGAGCTACCAGACAATCCATCCCGGCATGGTCTATAGTCCACTGGTACTTCTGCCCCACTGATTTAAAAGCCTCAAAGATTTCATCATCGTTCAGTGTGGTCGATACCTCCCGAAAACGTAACTTACAATTCTGGATGAAATAAAGGAATAAACCGAGCGCCAACAGAAAAAGAATGGCTCCCATACGGTAGTCCAATATGGCAAAGCGCGCCTCTCTCAGATTTGTCAGAAAAGGAGACAAAATAAGGCATGCCGCCACACCAAACAACAAAAGCGGGACCATAAAATGCGTCGAGGCCCAGGAAACACTCAAAGGTAAACGCTGCGTGCGCAACACAAAAGCAGCCAGCCCTTCATCTGCTTCACGATGATAACGCAACCACAATATCAGATAACCGGAGCCAAAACAAATTGCCATGACCAAAATGAGATTGACAGCTGACAGATGTTGTCCACCTTCGGGAAGTGAAGTAACCGAGAACAACAGTTTGTCGTCATAACTCACTTGATTAAATGTCAGATTTCGGGTACGACAAATAAAAGAACCGTTGTCTACAGGTTCAAAATAATACCAGTATCCATAACGATTTGTTTTTACTCCGTTCTGAACTGTCAACGAAGAAGTCCTGCTGGTGCATTTCATCTCCCGTCCGTCTATCACAAGCACCGGCGGAACATGATCAGGTTTCCGGTCGCATTCCAAATATATGCGCACGTATCTTTCTTCAAACTTATTGGGAAGGTAAACGGAAAGTGTGCAGTATGCCGTATCTTCTACTTCCTGATGCGGATACAGAAGCTGCAGAAAATCCGGTTTCACTGAATCTGTTTCCGTAAAAAAGTCTTTCGGATAAGTTCCTCCGGAATCCACTTGTCCAAAAGCCTGGAAGTATCCCATAAAAAGAATAGTCAAAAACAACAGCAGTTTGCTCCTCATACTCGTTTCGTTTTAAAAGTTTCTACCAGGCATAACGTACCCACGGACTCTTCTCTACCGACAGCAGTTCGTCTGCTGTATTCTTCATCACAGAATTACAGGCTTCTTTTCCTCCCCAAAGCGAACGTCCGATGATATAGCTCATGGCAAAATCCTGCCATGAAGCACATTCCTGATGTGCCAATACATAGGCACGATCTATATAACTCCAAGCTTCAGACTCAGAAATATACTCCATATCATAACAGGCACGTGCCAGAAAACAGATACGTCCGGCATCCCAACCGGCCACTCCCAAACGAACCAGATCCTCATAACCGGAAATCACATGACAATCGATCAGTTCGTCATACGTTTCACACAAATTCTGATAAAGGTAGATAATCTTGTCATAGTCCTCTTGCGAGGTCATATTCTCCTGAAAAATGGTTTCTTGACGTTCCTCATCTTCTTCATGAAAAGCCTGAAGAAGGAAAGGATAATAATAACGATAACCTTTTTCGCAGAGATAATCCAGTTCCTTGCGAGCCGATACGGTGCCAGAAATACCCCACCATTCACCTAAAATCTGAGGCAACACATCGCGAATCCCGGTTTCCAAAGAATCCTGATAAGCTCCTTGTTGAGCTGCATATAACGCACCGACTGCTATTTTCCGGCAACACTCTTCATTCAGAGTTGAATTGGGATTAAAACAGATTCCTCGGAACGCACGACGTACTTTGCGCACCCAAGCTATGGTTCGCTTACCTTTCCGATAGAGCCATACTAACAAGGAAATACCCATAATGGTGGACATCACATAAAATTCAATACTCATACGCTTCTGTATTTACAAGAAATTCATCTGCGTCACGACAACGCAATATAATTCAAATCATAAAATTCATTCCACGTTCCTGATATAAAATTAAGATTCTTTCATCTTTTTATAAATAAATGGAACGTATCTCTATAAAATCTTCTTATGAAAAGAGTGTAAGCTTTCCGCTGTCATCCAGCTTGAAGGAAATGGTATAGTAATTGGTCCAGATATGCTTTCCATGCATCTCACTATCCTCACCTTTTTTCAGATAATTCTGATCCATATAAAAATGCATGGTCTCATTTTTCTTTTCTTTTTTCAAATGGAAACCACCCATGATATTTCCTATACTCTCCTTATAAACCGGATTCATAGAGAAACGGTAGAATTCAACAGACTTGAATTCATACTGCTCGCTGTCTTCTGTTTCTGAAAAAAGTTTCTTGCCTTCAGCCGTCATACTCTGAATATAGGCAGAGGTAATGGAATCCAAAGGAAGGCTTTCCGTCAGTTCATACGAAACCGCACGTTTTTGGGGACGGGCATCATCGGCCTTGAATTCTCTCCCCTCGCAAGAGATAATCTGATAAAAGCTTTGGTCGTCCTGATTGACAAAATTGATATGAATCTCGCCCAGTTCATTTTTCAGTTTCTTCTCATCCTGACGCTCCGACCACTTCAACTCATACAATTTGTTTTCCTGAAGATTCACATGTTCTGCAATCACTTCCTTTACTTTGGCAACCGTCTCTTCAGAAGACATATCCATGCCTCCACCATCCAAATTACATGCAGAAAAAGCCAAAAGAACAACAGAACCTGCAAAAAGGGATTTCATTAAATTAGTCATCATGATACGAATATTTAAAAGGTTCATACTTTCTGCCTTTCTACAACAAGCCCCAATTTTCATCTTCAGAACGTGTCGCGCGCCATTAAATATGCATCCTGCAAATTAGAATCAGAGCCGGCAAAGAAAGCAGAGATTTCATCACTTTTTATAAAAAAATGACCGGTCGGTAACTTTTATATCGGCAAATATAGAAAAACAAAAAAGCAAAATATGACCGACCGATCATATTTTGCTTTTTTTATACAATATAGATTTATATCTTTATGCTTTTAACAATGAATAAATGTACTGAAAGCGTTTCTGAAGAATTTCTACATTCAAACCTTCAAAAAAAGACATTTCATAAGACAATCCGACAAATACCTGACGGAAAAGGGCTGTGGCTTCTTCCACATTTGTATCTGGCTTGATTTCCCCCTGTTCACGGGCCTGACCAAGCACGGAATGCCATAAATGATACTCACTGTCGAACACTTCACGCAATTTGGCCTGTGCATTGGGATAGTAGAACAGTGCTTGTTGGAACAGATGGAAATATCCGGCATTGGCAGATTCTACGCGCATGGTTTCTTTTTGCAAGCTTCCCAAAGCAACAATCTCTTCCATGGTACGACGCACTCCCTGCACATAATTCTCCAGAAAGTCGGCCAGGCTGGCGTGAGTCAAACCATATTTGTTTTCGGGATTCTGCGCATGAAACAGGTATTTGTCGATTACGGCAATAAACAGATCCTGCTTCGTGGGGTAATAATTGAATATACCGGTTTTCGAAAGTCCTACCGCTTTGGTTATCATTTGCAAACTGACACGCTCATAGTTCATGGACATAAAAAGCTGAAGAGCATGCTGCAAAATAGCTTCCCTGTTTGTTTTCATTGGTTGCAATCGTAATATGGTGAATATTTCGCAACGGAGAAAAACAAAAAAGGTGATCAAGAATTTGACCACCTTTTGTTCTTTCCGCGGAAAGGGAGGGATTCGAACCCCCGGTGCCTCTCAGCACGGCGGTTTTCAAGACCGCTGTAATCGACCACTCTACCACCTTTCCAAACTTCTTTAAGAAGGCTTTGTTTTTCGAAAGTGATGCAAAGGTACGGCTTTTTTCTGAACTTGCAAACTTTTCAGCGATTTTTTTTGCAAAGTAGGCCAAAAATAGTGGCAAAAAGCGTTTCATGCACTATCTTTGCAAAGAAAAACAAGATATTGATATGATTTATCCGCAAAATTTTGAATCAAAAATAGGTTTCGACGAGATCCGTGCCCTGCTCCAGCAGCAATGTCTGAGCTCTTTGGGCAAGGAACGCGTGGGCCAAATGACTTTTCTGACCGATGTGAAGCATATTCGCGAAAAGCAGGAACACACCCGCGAATTTCTGCGCATCATGGAGGAGGAAGACCTCTTTCCGGACCAATATTTCTTTGATGTGCGCGATTCGGTGAAGCGTATCCGCATCGAAGGTACGTATCTGGACGAGCAGGAACTCTTCGATCTGAAGCGCTCACTGGAAACGATCGCCGGCATCGTCAGCTTCCTGCACAAGGGTGAAGAAGAGATTTGCCATGAGGACGAGGAGAACGGCGAAGTACGCGAAACGGTGTACAACGGAAAGTATCCGGCACTGCACCGTCTGGCGGCGGAAGTGATGACTTTTCCGCATCTGGCACGGAGAATTGATGAGATTTTAGACAAATATGGCAAGATAAAGGATCAGGCATCGCCCGAACTGGCGCGCATCCGTCGCGAGATTGTGGTGACGGAAAGCGGTATTTCCAAAAGCCTGCAAGCCATCCTGCGCAATGCCAAACAGGACGGACTGGTGGAGAAGGACGTGGCCCCTACCCTGCGCGACGGCCGTCTAGTTATTCCCGTGGCTCCGGCACTGAAGCGAAAGATCAAGGGTATCGTACACGACGAGTCGGCCACCGGAAAGACCGTATTCATCGAACCGGCCGAAGTGGTGGAGGCCAACAACCGGGTGCGTGAGTTAGAGGCGGAAGAGCGCCGTGAAATCATCCGCATCCTGCAGGAGTTCACGGCTCTGGTGCGTCCGTATGCCCGTGAGATTCTGGATTCGTATGAGTTTCTGGCCGAAATGGACTTTATCCGCGCCAAGGCGCATCTGGCTCATCAGATCGGTGGCATCACGCCACAGATTGCCGGCAAGCCACTCATCGACTGGACGCTGGCTGAACATCCGCTGCTCAAGCTCTCGCTGGCCAAACAGGGCCGAAAGGTAGTGCCATTGGATATTGAACTGACATCGGCCAAGCGCATCCTCATCATTTCGGGACCGAATGCCGGTGGTAAGTCGGTATGCCTCAAGACAGTGGGTCTGTTGCAGTATATGCTGCAATGCGGTCTGCCCGTACCGATGGGTGAAAATTCGAAAACGGGTATCTTTACCAATGTGTTTATCGACATCGGCGACGAGCAGAGCATCGAGGATGATTTGAGTACTTACTCCAGCCATCTGCTCAACATGAAGAATATGATGAAGTTCTGCGGAGGAACCACCCTGCTGCTGATTGACGAGTTCGGTGGCGGTACGGAACCGCAGATCGGCGGTGCCATTGCCGAGGCGGTGCTGCGCCGCTTCAACCAGAAGAAGGCCTTCGGCGTGATTACCACGCACTATCAGAACCTGAAACACTTTGCCGAGGACCACGAGGGGGTGGTGAACGGTGCCATGCTCTACGACCGCCAGCACATGCAGGCGCTGTTCCAGTTGCAGATCGGCAATCCGGGAAGTTCGTTCGCCGTGGAAATTGCCCGAAAGATCGGCATCCCGGACGAAGTGATTCAGGATGCTTCGGACATCGTGGGTAAGGAATATATCAATGCGGACAAATATTTGCAGGACATCGTACGCGACAAGAAGTACTGGGAAAACAAACGCCAGAACATTCACCGCAAGGAAAAGCAGATGGAGGAAACCATCGCCCGCTACGAAGCCGAAATCGAGGAACTGCACCGCAGCCGTAAGGAGATTATCCGACAGGCCAAGGAACAGGCTGAACAACTGATCCGGGAATCGAATGCCAAAATTGAATCGACCATCAAGAGCATTCGCGAAATCCAGGCAGAAAAGGAGAAGACGAAAGACATCCGTCAGGATCTGAACGACTTCAAGAACAAACTCCGCGAGTTCGAAAAGAAACAGGAGGAGGACCGCATCGAACGGAAGATGAAGCAGATCATGGAGCGCCAGAAACGACAGGCGGAGAAAAAGAAAAATAAAGAAAACGGCACAGACGGACAGGCGGCACGCATCCAGACAGGCAGCACGACACGTTCGACAGAAGTCGCAACACGTGCTCTGATGCCGGGCGACTATGTACGTATCAAAGGACAGACCACTACCGGTGTGCTCGAGGAAGTGAACGGAAAGAATGCGATTGTGACCTTCGGCGTGATGCGCACGAATGTGAAACTGGACCGTCTCGAAGCGGCTCAGGCACCGGAAAAGAAAGAGACTCCGGCGATTACGTATGTCAGCAAACAGACTCAGGACGCCGTATACGAACGGAAACTGCAGTTCAAACAAGATTTGGATGTGCGGGGTATGCGGGGTGATGAAGCCATACAGGCCGTGACGTATTTCATCGACGATGCTATCTTAGTAGGCATGAGTCGTGTACGCATCCTGCACGGAACCGGATCGGGTATCCTGCGTACCCTCATCCGACAATATCTGCACGCTACACCGGGAGTCAAGAGTTTCCGCGACGAGCATGTGCAGTTTGGCGGTGCGGGCATTACAGTCGTAGATTTGGTTTAACACAGTACAACACAACAAAGGATAACAAAAATTGATTTATGGAGACTAAACCTAGAGGAAAATTTGCAAGTAAATTAGGTATTATTCTGGCTTCGGCCGGTTCAGCGGTAGGATTGGGCAATATCTGGCGCTTCCCTACAGAAACAGGAGAAAACGGTGGAGCAGCCTTCTTACTGATCTATATCTGTTGCATTCTGCTTTTGGGATTACCGGTCATGCTCTCGGAGTTTATGATCGGACGACATGCACATGCCAATGCGGCCACAGCTTTTGAGAAGCTGGCACCCGGAAAAAAACAATGGCACTGGATCGGACGATTGGGCGTCGTGACCGGCACCATGATTCTGAGTTTTTACAACGTCGTGGCAGGATGGACCGCCAATTACTCGGTATGCGCCTTGGGTAACGGATTCAACCGGATGAGTGAAAGCGGTGATCCAAAAGTGTTTACCGACTATTTCAATAGCTTCGTAACCGGAACCTATGAGCCAGTGGCTTATCTGATCGGATTCATGCTGCTAACGCATATCATCGTAGTACTAGGTGTAGAAAAGGGAATTGAACGGTTTTCCAAACTGATGATGCCACTATTGTTCATTCTATTACTCGTACTGGCCGGATGTGCACTGACCATGGAAGGAGCTGCTGAAGGATTGCGTTTCCTTTTCCAGCCGGATTTCAGCAAAATCGATCCGGGTGTAGTACTGTCAGCCATGGGCCAGGCTTTCTTCTCGCTTTCTCTGGGAATCGGATGCCTCTGTACTTACGCTTCCTATTTTAAAGAGGATGTCAATCTGGGTAAAACAGCCTTCAGTGTGGCCGGTATCGACACGATGGTAGCCGTCATTGCAGGTATCATTATCTTTCCGGCCGTTTTCTCTGTACCGGGTATGGAACCGACCGAAGGCCCCAAACTGGTTTTCGTAGCACTACCGCACATCTTTAAAGATGTATTTGGCGGACTGCCACTGCTCTCCTATCTGGTGCCGTTTCTCTTTTATTTCCTATTGGTACTGGCTTCACTCACATCGACCATCTCCATGCACGAGGTGATTACGGCTTACATCAGCGAAGTGCACCATCTGTCGCGCAAAGCGGCCGCCACTCTGGTCACCACAATTTGTATTGTGCTCAGCACCCTGTGTTCTCTTTCATTGGGAGCAGGTTCGGAATGGACCATCGGTGGCATGATGCTTTTTGATTTCTTCGACTATGCAACGGCCAAATGGATGCTGCCGGTGGGAGGATTTTTCATAGCCATCTTTGCCGGCTGGTTCCTGAACCGACAGATTCTTTGGGACGAGCTGACCAACAAGGGAAGTATCCGCTTCTATGGTTTCAAGGCGTTCCTGTTCCTGCTGCGTTTCGTGGCTCCATTGGGCATCCTACTTATTTTCCTGAACGAATTGGGTTGGCTGGCTTTTTAAAAAATAATGGATAAGAATCAAAGCAGCACTTTTGTAACAGTCTGGTTGTTATAAAAGTGCTGCTTTGATGTATATAAATTCGCCGATGATCCGAGAAACGTTACCCCTATCTGTCTACGAACCTTGCAACATACGGGAAAAGGCATCAAAAGATTTTTCCATATATCCTAACTGGTAAGTAGTCAAACGCAACGAGAAGGTTCCTTTTAAATCAGACAGATCAAAATAAGATTTGAAAAAACTAACCAAATTAAAAGACAAAGAATCGCCCCGCTTCATCAGATACACACAACATTGATATAGCCGTTTCCTTTCGTGTTCCAACTGACGTAGCGTTTGGAACAATACAAAACCACCTAGCAGCGTAAGCTCACAACGTAACAGAAGTTCCAGAATTTCCTCTACATGCGAAAAAGCCAATCCTCGTATCATTGCTTCCGCCTGTTCGGGTCTCGTCAACAAAGGAAAAATATACAGAAAAAATTTTCGTTTGTCTATCTCACATTGCCTTTCATGCCAATAGGCACACAAGCGGAGGAATCCGGGATGCTCCAGGTGAAATCCGTCTTTTGACAAACGTGCCGGGACAGCCTTAAGAAAGGTTACCAGAAAAGCCTTGGAGTTGTAATCACACAAATCATAACATAATGACCAATACTGCTCTTCACTGAGTTCCGGCAAAATATGTAAAGACAAGATTGTTCCCACCGAACGGAAAGAAGAATGGCTTAACGAATCCAGAAAAGAAAGCAACGCACCAGAATCAGCCGCATAAATAAGTGCGGCCAAACGCTTGTGCAATATCGGATTATAAGCTCTCTCTTTTGCCATAAAAACAAAAAAGGCGAAACTTGAAGTTTCGCCTCATCTTTAACTTGAGCCTCTTGTCGGATTCGAACCAACGACCCCGAGATTACAAATCACGTGCTCTGGCCAACTGAGCTAAAGAGGCGGGTGGGAAAGCAATCTGCATCGCGCCGCTACAACCAACTACCCTTGCTGCGATCAAGCCCTGGGGGATTCGAAGGGAGCTGGCCGTACAGGACTTTCCCGTTTGCGGTTGCAAAGGTATGCATTTTTATTAAACCTGCAAAACTTTCCGTTATTTTTTTTTATATTTTTTTTGTCACTCAACTCATAAAAGGCAGAATATTTCTCATAATCAACCATTTGTCCATCTCAAAAAAAAAGTATTAAATAATGGCATTCTGCTTTTTTTTACTACCTTTGTAGGCGTATTTAAACAATTATACAAAATGGACAACACTTTTGACTATCATAAAGCCCGAACATATGCCAGTCGATACGGCGCTATTGTAGGCCTTTGCTGGATTCTCAGTTTTCTATCTTATATGGGTGGACTGACAACTCCTTTTCTTGCCGATATAGGTTTGATTCTGGGAATCGCTTCTGTTTTCGTGGCCGGAAATATCATACGTTATTATCATAACGCGTGCCAGTCACTGACCTTCGGTAAAGCCTGGTGGATGGCAATCACCTTATATTTATGCGCCACATTGCTGACCGCCATTGTGCAATACATTTACTTCGAATATATGGATCATGGTACACTGGCACAGACTTATGAACAGCTGCTCACGGCTCCCGAATATCAGGAGCTGCTCCAGCAAATGCTACCTCAGACCAGTGACACCAATCTGATACAGGATATGATTAACCTGCTTTATAGCATCACTCCTATTCAGATGACTTTCCAGTTATTGGTTTACAATCTGTTTTTGGGACTATTTCTGTCTTTGCCGACCGCATTACTGGGAAGAAGAAAAAAAATCATTAAACAATAAAAAACTCACTACTTTAGTTATATGGACATATCTGTTATCGTACCTCTCTATAATGAGGAAGAATCCTTGCCCGAATTGTATGCATGGATTAAAAGAGTGATGGACGAACATAAGTTCTCTTATGAAATCATCTTTGTAAATGACGGAAGTACGGATCACTCCTGGGACGTAATTGAAAATTTACAGAAAAATGGCAACGGTTGCGTAAAAGGAATCAAATTCCGTAGAAACTACGGAAAAAGTCCGGCTTTATATTGTGGATTCAAAAAGGCAGAAGGCAATGTCGTTATCACTATGGATGCCGACTTACAGGACTCACCTGATGAGATCCCGGAACTTTACCGCATGATCACTGAAGACGGATATGATTTGGTATCAGGCTACAAACAAAAACGGTATGACCCGCTTTCAAAAACCATACCAACCAAACTTTTCAACGCAACGGCACGTAAAGTCAGCGGCATCCACAACTTGCACGATTTCAACTGTGGTTTGAAAGCGTATCGCAAAGAAGTAGTCAAAAATATAGAGGTGTATGGAGAGATGCACCGCTACATCCCTTATTTGGCTAAGAATGCCGGATTCAACAAAATCGGAGAAAAAGTAGTGCACCATCAGGCCCGAAAATTCGGAAGCACTAAATTTGGTGGCTGGAACCGTTTCTTTAACGGTTACCTGGACCTGATTTCCCTCTGGTTCCTAAGCAGTTTCGGACTAAAGCCGATGCACGTATTCGGTCTGCTGGGTTCAATCATGTTTTTTATTGGATTCATCGCAGTTGTCATTGTCGGTGTCGATAAACTGTACGCCTTGCATAGCGGACAACCCTACCGCCTGGTAACAGACTCCCCCTATTTTTACATAGCGCTGACTATGATGATCATCGGAACCCAGTTATTCCTGGCCGGATTTATCGGTGAGCTAGTATCCCGGAACGCCCCCGAACGAAACAACTATCAGATTGAAAAAGAGATTTAACATGAGTATCAAACATTTCATGTCCGTATGGAGCGCAGGACTTCTGTGCTCCGCTTTCGTATCTTGTAATGAAGCCGGTTGCCCTTTAAATAATACAGTAGTTGCGGAATTCAATTTCTATCAGATGGCCGACGGTCAACTTCAGAAGGCGCGACTCACAGACACTTTGACTGTAACTGCAGTAGGAACAGACTCGATACTGATCAATCGTGATCTAGGTGTCAGCGAGCTTCAAATCCCACTAAGTTATGCCCGACCGACTGATACGCTTTCATTCCGATATGCCAGTAACAGAGGTACGGTAATATACGATACCATTATCATCCAAAAAGAAAGCTATCAAAATTTTGAGGCACCGGAATGCCCCACTGTAACCTTTCACAACATCAAGGCGATCAAATCAACCCATCAATACATTGATACGGTACAAATCGTAAACCCGAACATCAACTATAATGCTACAGAAAATTTTAAGATCGTGTTTTATACTACTGAGTAGTGCGGTATGCGTTTCTGCGGCAGCACAAAACACGGAAACGAAAACCCAACCAGAGCCTAAACAGAAAATCATCATCGGTACCGACAAAGAAAAGGTTCCGGTATTTTGTGGTTTATCAGTGTCCGTAGATCTGGTTGGCGCAGTCATGAAAGCAATCAACAGCAACTTTGCACAGACCGAAGCGGCCTTACGCCTGAATTTTAAAGAAAAATATTTTCCGGTATTCGAATTGGGATACGGTTTCTCTGATTATGTATCTGAAGAAACAGACAAATGTTCCAAGACCAATGCCCCATATATGCGTATCGGAATGGACTACAATTTCACCAAGAAAAGAAACGGAAACCGCCTGTATGCCGGAATACGCTATGGATTTAGTCATTTCCGATATGATTTGGCTGATGCCTCGTATCGGGACCCGGTATGGAATCAGCCTTTGCCTTTTTATTTAAATGGCGAAGCCGGAAACGCACAATGGGGAGAAGCGGTTTTCGGACTGGAAACCCGTTTGTGGAAATTTATTCAGCTAGGATGGAACTTAAGATATAAAAAACGTTTTTCCCAACACGTAAGCAAGCAAGGCGCTCCCTGGTATTTGCCCGGATTCGGAAAAAACGGATCCACCTGCTTTGGAGGAACTTTCAATCTAATCTTCGAAATTTAATCGCAAGTAACAAGTAAACGGATAATATGACACTATTCGAAATCATTGTTCTAGCCATAGCATTAGCCATGGATTGTTTTACCGTGAGCATAGCCTGCGGCCTGTCACAGAAAAAGATTGTCCGCACACCCATGATCAGCATGATCCTGCTATTCGGAATATTCCAAGGAGGCATGACATGGGCCGGTTGGTACGGAGGTTCACTTTTCAGCCATATTGTGCAACCGGTTGACCATTGGATCGCGTTTGCCCTTCTGACGTATTTAGGAAGTAAAATGATTTACGAAGTATATGCGACGCATTCCAAAGAAGAAGCAGAATGTTCAACTTGTAATAAAGGGTTGCTCCGCACCAAAAACATCATCACCATGGCTGTCGCTACCAGCATCGACGCTTTGGCTGTAGGCGTATCCTTCGCTTTTCTGAATCTTGAAAATAACGATCTGTATGGCGCTTGTCTGATTATAGCGTTGGCATCTTCCCTGTTTACACTGTTAGGTTTGGGTTTGGGCATTTTTGCCGGAAAACGTATCAAATTCCCAGTTGAGGCTTTAGGAGGACTTATTTTGATCGGAATCGGAGTAAAGATTCTCATAGAACATTTAAGCGAAGCATAAAAATGAAGAATATAAAAAAACTAAGCTGGCAAATTCCGTTCCTGCTGTTTCTGATCCTGGGAACCTATTACACTCTGACACAAAAAAACGGTCCTTCAACCCAATGGACAGAAAGTGGTAGCATTCATGGAATACCTTATACCTTATCATGTCGTTCCAGCCAAAAGGAACGCGAAGCATTGCATACGGAACTAAAAAATATCAGTAAAGGTCTGGAACATGTTTTGCAGAGCGATAGTGCCGCGACATCTCCTGATTCTGTAAGTGCCCGTGTCTACCGCATGATCATTGATCTTATAAAAGCAAAACAAATACAAGACTATCAGTTACAGGTTGGAAACAGACATACAGATGCCGGTTAAACGGTAGATTCAAAAATAGTTAAAGACTCGCATAAAAGAAAAGTTATACCGCAAGGATAACTTTTCTTTTCGTATCTTTGCGTAGATATGTGCGACAAGAAGTCGTACAAGTAATTGTTCAGCATGATGTCTGAACCTGTTGTTCCGTCAACAGTAGCCTAAA
>CALUIU010000046.1 GCA_944320795.1 Candidatus Paraprevotella stercoravium
GGGCCTTTTTTCATAAAAATGAAGAAAGTGCATCAAAATGCATATTAACATACATTTTGACACACCCTCTTTTTTGTGTTCTATGATAGCTTATCTTTTTATCATAAGTTTGATGGTTTCTCTATAGGGAAGCCAAAATTTTGATTTTTATATTAATAAATAATAAAAGAAATCTCGTTTTAATGGAATACTCCTTGAAAATAACAAAAACAGTTTATCTTTAAGTAATTTAACTTGTTAACTTTTGAGTCGGATGATTGGGCATAATATAACACTGGCTATACGTAATCTGAAGAAATGTTGGATTCAGAATCTAGTGAGTATTATGGGTTTGGTCTTGGGTTTTGTCTGCTTTGCTTTTTCTATGGTGTGGGCTCGTTATGAATTGTCTTATGATAGTTTTCATCGGGGGGCAGATCGTATGTATTTGCTATATAAGGGTGTTGATCTGGGAACTCCCAATGTTTATTCATATGACGGCAAACAATTATTTATTTCCTTTAAAATAGAAGACCTTTATAAATATATATCAGAGATAGAGGATGCTTCGGCCTTTCGTTATTCAGGTTATTCTTTAAAAAAAGAAGCCGGAGATCAGGCTGTATACTATGAAGGTATAGGATGTGATAAGTCCTTTATTCGTATGTTTGATATCCGGCTGATATCCGGAACTTGGGATTTTCTGGAATATGATTCAGAAATTGCTCTGACAGAAGAGGGAGCCCGGAAAATATTCGGTTCGACAGACGTGTTGGGAAAGGAAATCTATTGCGGTGATGGGAAGCGTAAGGTGACAGCAATAATCTCCGGTTGGAAACAGAATTCTTGTTTTCCCTTTTATCTGATGCACAGGCTTAATGAGTCCATGAGGGGAAACTTTTCTGCTTACGGTGTTTTTCAAACATGTATACGTTTGTTTCCGGATGCTAGTGTGGATTCTGTGGAAGCTAAACTGAATCGGATAGATTTTGATGTAATTTCTGACAAGGAGAGAATCAGGTTGGAGCCATTAATAGAAAGTCACAATTCTATTCTGAAAGGAGATGCTTCAATATCGGTTTCCTATATTCGTATGTTTGCCATACTGGGATTATTATTGGTCGTGTTGGCTTTGATTAATTTCTTTTCCATACAAATAATTCGTATACGGATGCGTCGTCGGGAAATTGCCTTACGCATTACTTGTGGGGCCGGGTTGGCCAGTTTGGTGTCTTTATTTGTTACAGAACTTGTCGTATTGCTAGGAGTTTCCGTTTTTGGAAGTATGATTCTAGCTGAACTGTTCCAAAGGAAATTTTGTGCGCTCACAGGTTTGCAGGAAAGTATCTTATGCCCTGCATTCGGTTATTTTTGTTGTTTGGTCGCGGTAAGTATATTAATCGGTTGGGGGATTGTCTTTACTTATTGTCGTCGAATTATACGGAAACAGGTTATACAATATCAGCATCGTCGCTTTACTTTTCATCAGATTTGTATTGTCTGGCAACTGATAATTTGTGCATTGGTTCTGTTTGTACTGTCCGTAATATTGGGGCAACTGGATTACTTGTTGCGTCAGACTGATTATGGCTTTAATAGCAAGGGATTGCTTTCCATACATATCGGAATGTCTTATCAGGATCCGCATTTAAAGAATTTGGAAGAGTCAATATTGCATGAGTTGTCAGATAAACCATATGTTAATGAGGTGAGAATGCTTTCTTCTTTATTACCTAACTATGGAGGGGTGTCAAGCCTGATTGATTCTTGGACGGGGAAGAAAGAAAGTGATCAAACAATGTTTATGGAAGAAGTTAAGGAAAAAACGGAATTCTATAAATTTTATGGCATACGTCTATTGGCCGGGCGTTTCTTTTCACAGAATCCGGATTCAAAGGAGATTATGATTAATGAAACTGCCGCCCAAAGACTCGGAATGGTAAATCCTGTTGGTAAACAAATTCAGGATAATACAATTGTTGGTGTCATAGAAGACTTTCATGTTATGTCACCGACGCTGCCGAATATTCCGATTATTTTTAAACCACATGATGGATATAGTTCTAACCCACTTAGTATCATGGTGCGTTTTGATGAGCAGTATAAGGATGAACTAAAGCGGCAGGTAGATTCTCTAATCGTTTTGGAAAAAGCACAGACAGATGTTAATGTACATTTTTTAAGTGATATATACGAAGATTATTTGAAATCAGAGAATATGCTTCTGAAAATACTAGTAGCTATATCTTTGGCTTCTGTATTGGTATCGTTTATGGGAGTCTTTGCACATATTTCGATGATTTGTGAGCATCGGAGAAAAGAAATAGCTATCCGCAAAGTTAATGGGGCAACAGCATTAATGGTGATGTTTGCTTTTTTGAAAGAGTATTTCTTACTGTTGTCACTAGCTTGTGTCGTTGCTTTTCCTTTAGGTACTTGGGGCATGCAAAATTGGTTGAACCAATATGTAGATCGTATTTCTTTATCCTGGTGGCTTTATGCTGTGATCTTCATTTTGCTTTGGTTCTTGATCTTGTTGTGTATTGCACGACAAGTATGGAGTGTGGCTCATGAGAATCCTTCTGAAGTGATTAAATATGACTAGAGAATGTATGTTAAGAGATTAAATAAATGGATTTTTGTTGCAAGTATATGATAAAAACAGAGAATCTAAGAAAGGTCTTTTATATGGACGAGATGGAAACCTGGGCTTTGAATAAGGTGAATATTGAGGTTAAGAAGGGGGAGTTTGTGGCCATTATGGGGCCGTCCGGTTGTGGCAAATCTACCCTGCTGAATATATTGGGACTGTTGGATAATCCTACCAGTGGTACTTACTATCTGGATGGGGTAGAGGTATCGAAGTATACCGAGACACAACGCACCCGCTTGCGTAAGGGAGTCATCGGTTTTGTGTTCCAGAGCTTCAATTTGATTGACGAGTTGAATGTGTATGAGAATATTGAGTTGCCTTTGCTCTATATGGGGGTACCGGCGGCCGAGCGCAAACAGAAGGTGCAGGAGGTGATGGAGCGTATGGCCATTGCTCACCGTGCCAAGCATTTTCCGGGACAGCTTTCTGGCGGTCAGCAGCAGCGTGTGGCCATAGCCCGTGCCGTGGTGGCCGGACCGCAGCTGATTCTGGCCGATGAGCCTACCGGTAATCTGGATTCCAAGAATGGTAAGGAGGTGATGCAGCTGCTCAGCGAACTGCACCGCGACGGTACAACCATTGTTATGGTAACCCACTCACAGCACGATGCCGGTTATGCCGAGCGCATCATCAATCTGTTCGATGGTGAGGTGGTTACCGAGCTGGAACTTTGATCCGAGTACGGAAGTAACCCTGAGCATTTTCAGGGTGCTTCCGTACTCGCTCTGCTTTTGGAAGATGATGAATGTCCTGTCAGTTTTATCCGTCTGATGAGGAGCAGTCTTATTAAAGGTAGGGTTAAAATATATGAAATTTACACAGGCCGGAGGATTTTCCCATTTTATTCCCATTTTCAGTATTTCCTTTATGTCACAATAAAGAAATAAGAATTACAAACTGAATAATAAGATGATTATGATGAAAAAAGGATTTATTGCAACATTGTTATTGGGAAGTCTGGTTTTGTGGCCGTCATGTGACCGTGAGGATGATATTAATGTGTGGAATACACAGCTTCCTCAACTGATTATGGAAAAATATCCGAATGCCAGCATTATAGAAGGTGAGCGGGTTGTAGGAGGATATGAAGTCTCGGCTTTTGTGGATGGAGTAGAAGCGGAAATTTATTTCAACTCAAAATATCAGTGGTTACGTACAGAGTTTGATACTTATTGGAATGCCTTGCCGGAAGAGGTACGTTCCGGTGTTGAGGCTGCCGGATACCAGCAATATATCTTTGAAGAGATTGAGCGTGTAGAAACGGCTACGTCAACAACCTATCGTTTTCAGATAGACCGCGAGCCAAAAGATCTGGTACTTGTTTTTGATAGTTTGGGGCTGCGGATACAATAAAATAAAGAAAAATGGTTCTCGTTGGAGTGCATCTCCTACGAGAACCATTTTTTTTGAAGAGAATCAAGCTTATTGCCTATATTCTCTAATTTTTATACTCTTTTTATCTAAATTCCTACAAGCTTATTGCTTATCCTTTAATCTTGCGGTAGTAATCCACCATCTTGATGGCGGTTACGGCACATTCGTCACCTTTGTTGCCTAAGGTACCTCCGGCGCGATCCTGTGCCTGCTCCATATTGTTGCAGGTGAGCAATCCGTAGATTACCGGTACGTCAAAGCGCTCGTTCAGGGAAGCCAGTCCCTGAGTGGTACCCTCACAGATATAATCAAAGTGCGGAGTGTCGCCACGCACCACGCAACCGATGGCAATCACTGCATCCATCTTGCCGCTCTTGACCATCTGAGAAGCGCCGAACACCAGTTCGAAACTGCCCGGAACGGTCATCACGGTGATGTCCTCTTCGCTGGCACCGTGCTTAGTCAGTGTGTCATAGGCACCCTGAAGCAGGGCTCCGGTGATGTTGTTGTTCCACTCGCTCACCACGATGCCGAAGCGCATGCCCTGAGCCGAAGGAACAGAGTTCAGATCATACTCTGACAGATTGTGAAACTTGGTAGCCATACAGTTACGGATTATTTGCTCAGACGTTCAATGTACTTGTCGATTTCTACAGCCTGCATAGACTGAGGATATTTGTTCTTGATTTCCTTGTAGCAGTTCAGTGCCTTGTCGGTGTTGCCCTGAGATTCGAAGATCTCACCGGCCTGCTGCAGGTACATCGGAGACAGAGTGGTGTTGTCGGCCATTTCAGCTGCCTTCAGCAAAGTTTCGGTAGCCTTGTCCAACTGGTTGAGCTGAGCGTAGCAGTTGCCCAGAACACCAACGGCTGCAGGAGTGATCATTTCGTCATCGCACTCGTCGTATGACTCCAGATACTTCACAGCTTCCTGATAGTTGCCGCTCTGCGCATAGCTCATTCCGGCATACAGACGTGCCAGATTTCCAGCCTTTGTTGAACTGTATTCCTCGGCAATGTAAATGAATCCCTTGTAACCGGTGCTGTCACCTTTCAGTGCCTTGTCATAATCGTTCATGGCAAAGTACTGCTCGCCTTTGAACAGGGCTTCGTTGGCTTTCTGGTTCTTTGGCTCCAGAATGAAGCTCTTGTAGAGGAAGAATCCGGCTACAGCCACAACGACAACGGCCAGTCCGGCCATTACGGGTTTCTTGTACTTGTCAATCAAAGCTTCAGAGCTTTTGAGGTGATGGTCCATATCATGACCATGAGTTGTTTTGTTTGTCATTTTTATAGAACTGTTTTGTTATTATTTCCTTGGTTGAAAGCGCGCTTTGTGCCGTTCGCGACAAAGGCGAAGCAAATTTATACAAAATCCCCCGTTTTATAAAATTTATGGCTTATTATTTTCACATATTCTTGATAAAACCTAATTTTGTATGATTCAAAGATTAACGACCTCCAGGCATGATACTGAAACGAATATCCATCCTCAATTATAAGAATATACGTGAGGCAGACATTGAACTGTCGCCTAAAATCAATTGTTTTATCGGACACAACGGTGAAGGGAAAACCAATATTCTCGATGCCGTGTATTTCCTTTCCTTTTGCAAGAGCTATGTCAATTCGGTGGATTCGCAGAACATCACCCATGATCAGGATATGTTTGTGATCCAGGGCTTTTACGAGCATGAAAACGGCGATCCGGAAGAGGTGTTCTGTGGTATGAAGCGCAAGGCCAAAAAGCGTTTCAAGCGCAATCAGAAGGAATACAAGAAGCTGTCGGAACACATCGGGCTGATTCCGCTGGTGATGGTGTCGCCTTCGGACGCCGATCTGATTCTGGGCGGTAGCGAGGAGCGCCGCCGGTTTATGGATCTGGTGATTTCGCAGTACGATCGTCCGTATCTGGATGCCTTGGTGCGCTATAACAAGGCGTTGCAGCAGCGCAATGTATTGCTCAAACAGGAAGAGGAACCGGATGCCGAACTGTTGTCGTTGTGGGAGGAGGCCATGGCTCATGAAGGGGAATATATCTATGCCCGCCGGCAGGAGTATGTGAATGAGTTCGTTCCGATATTTCAAGGTTTTTATTCACGCATTTCGCAGGATAAGGAACAGGTGGGGCTGCACTATGTGTCGCACTGCCAGCGCGGACCGTTGCTGGAGGTGATTCAGCGTGACCGGCCCAAGGACCGCGTCATGGGCTATTCGCTGCATGGAGTGCATAAGGATGATCTGGAGATGACACTTTCGGGCTTTCCCATCAAGCGCGAAGGTTCGCAGGGGCAGAACAAGACCTTCCTGATTGCCCTGAAACTGGCGCAGTTCGATTTTCTGAAGCGTACGGGCAGCCGTACCACACCGTTATTGTTGTTGGATGATATTTTCGACAAGCTGGATGCCACACGTGTGGAGCAGATTGTGCGTCTGGTATCGGAGAACTGTTTCGGACAGATTTTCATTACCGACACCAACCGCGACCATTTGGACCAGATTCTCCGCAATATGGATCAGGAATATCGTTTGTTTCATGTTCAGAAAGGAGAGATCTGCCGATGAGACGCAACAAATCCGAAATGTTTGGCGACTTGCTGCGTCAGTTCCTGCGCAGCGAGGGACTGGAGACTCCGCTCAACGAGCGGCGTATCGTGTCGGCATGGCCGCAGGTGATGGGGCAGGGGATTTCCTATTACACGGGAAATATCTTTGTGAAGAACCAGACGCTTTATGTACAGCTCAAGTCGCCTTCGCTCAAATCGAACCTGATGATGAACCGGGCGCAGCTCGTACAGCAGCTTAATGATGCGGTGGGCGCACAGGTCATCACGCAGATTGTGTTCTACTAGACTTTAGTGTTGCTGTAGTTCTGTTTTTGGCGTTGCGGTATTGTCACTTGGACGCATATCAGCAGTCACTTCTCTTCTGCGCTTGCCGAGATGATCCGGTGCATCCGGATATCGTGTGCTTCGACCGGCAGTTCCGATAGCAGTTGGAAGGGGAAGCAGATACCGATGCGATGCACGCTTTGCAATTCGGGACGGCTCAATAAACGGTCGTAATAACCCTTGCCGCGTCCCAGACGACAGCCATTGGCTGTAAAAGCCATGCCCGGCACCACAACCAAGTCTATGTTTGTTTTACTCAGATTTATATCTTCGCCCTCCGGTTCCGGAATCCCGAAAGGATTCTCTACCGAGAGGGTTTGTTCGTTCTGATACCGGCGTACCACCAGATCGTCGCCACACACCACCGGCAACAGAATCTGTTTGCAGCCGGCATATTTCCGGATCAGCGGAGTGGTATCCACTTCATCGGGCAAAGCGTAATACAACAATACGGTTTCAGCATTTTGAAACTCTTCTGTTTGCTCCAGCAGGTGGCATACAGCCTGCGACCACTTTTCCAACTGCTCTTTGGGGCAGCTTTGTTTTTTTCTTCTGACTTCTTTTCTCAGTTCCTGTTTATCGTTCATGGGATAATCTGCTTTTTCAAAAAGGCCCGGATCATGCTGCGGTGCACGGTCCGGGCCTTGAGATAGGGATGATTTATTTCTTTTTCTTGTTTTTCTGCGTGTTAGTTTTCTGGGCGGGTGCCTTTGGTTTGGCATCACCATTTTCGAAAACTTCCAGCGATTTCATGATGGTCGGGTCGCTTTCATTGAGATATTCAATATAGGCTTCCATGTCGCGACAGTTGTAGATGATAGTTCCGTAAATGGTTTCCTCAAAGCGTTTGCGCGACTTTCGGATCATCAGGTTGCGGCGGCGAAGTCCTTTCTGAGATGCATAAGTGGCAAACTGATCAATTACATTCTTTTTCTCCAGGAATTTCACAATGTCGCTGTTTGTTTCCAGTTTGTTGATCTCCTCGCGATGCTGGTCAGAGTAGTTGAAGCAGAACTGGCGTACCAGACCGCTCAAAACCGCCTCCTTATAGTATAAGGTGACGTCTGTCGTATCTTCCGGAACAAAAATATCCGGCATAATGCCGCCACCGCCATATACGGTGCGTCCCAAACGGGTCTTGTATTTCTCTCCGCCTTGCTTGATGCTGTCCTGTGAGAAGAATTCACCGCGTTCATAACGCATCAGCAAATCGTTTTCGTATTCCTGGCCGTGTCCTTTCTCATACGGCTTTTGGATGCAACGTCCCGACGGAGTGTAGTAGCGTGCCGTAGTGAGGCGGATGATACTTCCGTCCTTGAATTCGATAGGCAGCTGAACCAGACCTTTTCCGAACGAGCGACGTCCGATAACCAGTCCTCGGTCGTTGTCCTGAATGGCTCCGGCAAAAATTTCGCTGGCCGATGCGGATCCTTCATCCACGAGAACTACCAGCGGAATGTCTCGGAAACTACCCTGTCCGTCGCTGAAATAATTCTCGCGCGGCGATTTGCGTCCTTCCGTGTAGACGATGAGCTGATCTTTCGGCAGGAACACATTGGCCATTTGGATGGCGGTGTGCATGTATCCGCCCTGATTGCCGCGCAGGTCAATGATGAGGTTCTTGAATCCTTCACGGTTGAGCTGGGCCAGGGCTACCAGCATCTCCGGATAAGTGGTTTCCGAGAAACTACGTACCTTTATATATCCCACATCCGGAGTTACCATATAAGAAGCATCGATGCTATGCTGCGGGATATCACCGCGCACGATATCGAAGTACAGAGTTTCCTTTTCGTGGTTTCGCTTGATACCCAATTTAACCTTCGATCCCTTAGGACCTTTTAATGTTTTCTTGGCTGTGACATCGGTCACTTCCTTGCCGACAAACGGTTTACCGTCTACACTCACGATGCGGTCACCTGCCATCAGACCTACTTTTTCGGAAGGACCGCCTTTGACTACATTCATGATGTGAATGGTGTCTTCGCGGATGACGAACATTACTCCGATGCCCGAGAAACTTCCTTTCAGGTCCTCCATGGATTCTTCGGCATTTTGGGCACTGATATAGGCCGAATGCGGATCGAGCTCAGACAATATCTTTGGCATGGCAGATTCCACCAGATCCTTTACGTTGACAGTATCGACATACTGCTCGTCAATAATGCGCAGCAGATCGTTGAGCTTGTTGCTGCCGGTGTTGATGATGCTCAGCCGGTTTCCGGAGAAATGGTTGGCATAGAAAGTTCCGATCAGAATACCTGCCACCAGACTTAATGCCAGGAAAAGAGGCATAAGCCGCGGACTACGATTTCTACTCATGTGTTTTTAGCTTATTGGTTATTTTTCATTAGATATTGAATCATTGGGCAGCTCCAGATAACATACTTCCACTCCGGCTTTACGAAGCAGGTTGATGCCGTCTTCCAGACGATAGTTGCGTGAATAAATCACACGCTTGATACCGGCCTGTATGATGAGTTTGGAACATTCAATGCAAGGGGCATCCGTTACATAAAGTGTTGCATTTTCGCTGTTATTGCCCGAACGTGCTATTTTGGTAATGGCGTTAGCTTCGGCGTGCAGTACGTAGGGAAGGGTCTGGTTGTTTTCATCCTCGCATACATTCTCAAAACCCGAAGGCGTGCCGTTGTAACCATCGGAGATAATCATCTTGTCCTTAACAATCAGTGCTCCTACCTGACGGCGCTTGCAATAACTGTTTTCCGACCAGATGTGAGCCATGCGCAGATAGCGCAGGTCCAATTCTGTTTGTTTATCTTCCTGTGTCATATGATTCTTTATTGTTCTTGTCTTTTGATTCCGTTTCTTTCAAGTAGAGCGTCGATGCTTGGATCCTGACCGCGGAAACGGCGGTAGAGGGTCATCGGATGCTCGGTACCTCCCTTGGAAAGGATTTCCTGACGGAAACGTGTAGCGATCTCTCGACTGAAGATGCCGTGTTGCTTGAACAGAGAGAATGCGTCGGCATCCAGCACCTCTGCCCACTTGTAGCTGTAATAGCCTGCGGCATAACCTCCGGACATAATGTGACCGAACTGTACGGACATGCAGGTATCCGGTTCTTGAGGCAGCAGGACGGTGCGCTTCCAGGCTTCGCGTTCAAAGGCCATCACGTCGCCTTCAAACGGATGGTCAAGGGTGTAGTAGGCCATGTCGAGCAGACCGAAGCTTACCTGACGGATGCAGGCGTAGGCTACATTGAAGTTGCGACTGCGTACTACACGGTCAATCAGTTCGTCAGGCATCGGTTCGCCGGTCTGATAGTGACGGGCAAAGGTATTGAGGAAATCCTTTTCTATCGCAAAGTTCTCCATGATCTGTGAAGGCAGTTCCACAAAATCCCAGTATACGTTAGTTCCGCTCAGACTTTCAAAACGTGTGTTGGCAAAGATGCCGTGCAGGGCATGACCGAACTCGTGCAGGAAGGTTTCCACCTCACCAAGGGTGAGCAGAGCCGGTTTGTCTTCGGTAGGCTTCGTAAAGTTCATGGTGAGCGATACATGCGGACGGCTGTTTCCGTCCTCTTTGCTGATCCACTGTTCCTTGTACGAAGTCATCCAGGCACCGCTGCGCTTGCCTTCACGCGGATGGAAGTCTGTGTAGAGCACGGCTAAGAAACTGCCGTCCTCATCAAACACTTCGTAAGCATGAACATCGGGATGATATACCGGAATGTCTTTGTTTTCACGGAAAGTAATGCCGTAAAGTCGGGTAGCCAGACCGAATACGCCTTTCTTCACCTGCTCCAGTTCTAGATAAGGGCGTAGCATCTCGGCGTCGATGTTGTATTTTTCCATGCGTAGCTTGTGGGAATAGTAAGAGAAGTCCCACGGACGGAAATCGAAGTCGTCGCCTTCAAGTTTCTTGGCCAGTGCGATGATTTCGGCCACTTCTGCCTTGGCGGTAGGCAGATAAGCCTCCAGAAGATCGTTCAGCAGGCGGTAAACCTGTTCGCTGGTTTCAGCCATGCGCTGTTTCAATACGAAATCAGCATAGGTGCGATAACCCAGAAGTTGGGCTTTCTCGCGGCGCAGGTTGACGATGCGCTTCACGATTTCCAGATTATTGTATTCGTTGTCTTTGGTGCAGATGGTGTTCGCAGCACGATACATCTGCTCGCGTAGGGCACGGTTGTCGGCATAGGTCATGAACGGCGAATAGCTCGGAGCATGAAGAGTAAACACCCATCCTTCCAGATTCTTTTCCTTGGCAGCCAGACGGGCGGCTTCGATGGCACTGTCCGGCAGTCCCTTCAAGTCTTGTTCATCGGTCAGGTGCAGCTGGAAGTTATTGGTTTCCTTCAACTGGTTCTGCGAGAACTGAAGTGTGAGCTGGCTCAGTTCCTTGCTGATGGCACGGAATTTCCCTTTATCTTCGGCGCTCAGATTTACACCGCTGCGGATGAAACCATCGTACATCTTGTCCAAAAGCATCTGCTCTTCGGCATCCAGCGGGCCGTGGTTTTCATAGACCTGTTTAACACGGGCAAACAGCTGTTCGTTGAGCATGATGTTGTTGGCGTGCTCCGTCAGGATGGGTGACATTTTCTGTGCCAGTTCATCCATGGCGTCATTGGTTTCGGCGCTCAACAGGTTGAAGAACACCTCGGTGACGCGTGAGAGCATATTGTCGGGAGTAGTATAGGCTATGGTGTTGTCGAATGTAGGAGCTTCCGGGTTATTGATAATCTTGTCGATGGTTTCGTTCTCGCGACGGATACCTTCGAGGATAGCCGGTTCGTAGTGTTCCAGTTTGATGTCCTGAAAAGGAGCGGTATTGTGTGGAGTTCCGTATGGTTGATTAAAAAACGGATTCTCGTGGCGTGTCTGATTTTTTTCGTTGCTCATATATTAATTATTTCAGTTCGTTATATCGGCCAGCTTTTCGATGCTGGGAATAATAATCTCTTTTCGTTTTAGGATCAGTTTTCCTTCTTTCTGCATCCGGTTCAGGCTTTGTGACACATTGATACGGGTGTCGTTCAGAATATCCGCCAGATCTATCATACGTATTGTGAGTGTTTTTTCTCCTGCCGGATATTGGATATGTTGTAGGATGAAGCGCACGATTCTCTGCTCTAGGGATTCGCCTGGAAGAATATTCCAGCATGGGCGCTGTTTCTTGAAAATGATACTGGAAAGGTAATTGAGATAATTCAGACGGAAAATGTCATATGTGGCAATGATTTGAAGCGCTGCGGATTTAGGAATGTTGATCATCCATACTTCGGTTTGTGCCTGGTAAGTACTTCGGTAATGAGGGTAAATACCGAAGAGCGCTTCTGGCTGGATTACTGCTGGTCCTTGGATCCGTTCGCTCATTGTAAAAAGATGTTGTTCAGCTTGAGTGACAATGCGGGACGTTCCTTTCAGAATAAATATCAAATGCTGGCAGTTTTCGTTTTGCATCACGATATTACGGCCTGCCGGTACACTTTTGGTCTTGAGCGGCAAGCTGTTCATAATCTGAATGACATCACTTCGGCCCATACCCTGAAAAAAAGGGAGTTCAAGCAATGTCTCAAAAATGGAATTTTCCATCGCAACTACTCTACAATTTATTCCTAACAAACTGTTATGTAGGTCAGCGGCATTGCTGCCGCTTTCCCCATTAAGAACTGTACGTGCGATTTTCACCGCATACAGCTCC
>CALUIU010000047.1 GCA_944320795.1 Candidatus Paraprevotella stercoravium
TTAATTTACTAAATATCAACAATATGCACAACTTTTTATTCATAAATCTTTTATCAATTTAATTCCGCCAACGGGTTAATTTTGCAATAATATACGAAAATAAAATAAGTCATGGAAATACAAGTAATTAATAAATCCCATCATCCGCTTCCTGAGTATGCAACCCTGCAGTCTGCCGGTATGGATATTCGGGCAAATTTGGATGAACCGATCACCTTACAGCCTTTACAGCGCTGTCTGGTACCCACAGGACTCTTTATCGCATTGCCACCCGGAACTGAAGCGCAGATTCGCCCGCGTAGCGGACTGGCATGGAAAAAAGGTATTACGGTATTGAACGCGCCAGGAACCATTGACGCGGATTATCGTGGAGAAATAGGTATCATTCTGGTCAACCTGTCACAGGAACCGTTTGTCATTCAAGATGGGGAGCGTATAGCTCAAATGGTGGTGGCACGCTATGAACAGGCTGTTTGGAACGTAGTGGACTCCCTGGAGGACACAGAGCGTGGAGAAGGTGGATTCGGACATTCAGGACAAAAATAAGCAAGTGAAAAAGATTCGTTATTATTTAGGACAAGTGGCACTGGCCTTCGGGCTGGTAATCTTGACGGCTGCCTGTGGGGCAGCCCGAAAAGGGGGAGGCACGGCAGAAACACCGCGTACACCTTATGAAAACCGTCTGTATGACTCTTATTATACAGAGGCGGTGAAGCAGAAGATTCTCGGCAATCATGATGCGGCTTATACTTTGTTGCAATATTGTTTGGAACTGAATCCGAAAGCCGGAGAGGCTTTGTATGATTTGGGACTCTATGCCATCTATATGCAGAATGATTCTTTGGGAAAACAGTATCTGGAACGGGCTGCGGCGCTGGAGCCTGATAATATCTGGTATCGTGAAACTCTTTCCAGTTATTACCTGAGTCGCAGTGAATGGGCCAAGGCGCAGCGTTATCTGGAAGAGATGGCCCGGCTGAATCCGAAACGCTCGGACGTGCTGATGCGTCTGGTGAGTCTGTACCAGAATGACAGAAAGTATGCTCAGGCGATAGATGTGCTCAATCGTATTGAGACGCTTGAGGGAAAAAGCCTCCAGGTGTCTATGGATAAATATTGGCTGTATATGCAGCTGAAAGAGAAGGAACGTGCTTATGCCGAATTGCGGGCCCTGGCCGATGAGTTTCCGAACGATTGGTCTTATCGGGTGATTCTTGCTACTCAGTATATGGCAAATGATGAGCTTGACCAGGCAAAACGGATTCTGGATGAAGTGGAACGGAAGGACCCGGAAAACCAAACCTTGCGTCTGGCGTTGATGGACTATGCCCAGGCAACTCAGAATGATTCGCTGTATCAGGCCAGTCTGGACAGCCTGCTTTTCGGACAGGCGGCAGACGAGGCGACCCGGGTGCGTGTCATGAAGGATTATGTAAGCCGTCAGACACAGGATAGTCTGCATGATGTGCGTATTCGGGATACGTTCCGCCGTTTGCTTGCAGATCCGCGCTCGGGATCGGATATGTGGATGATGTATGCGGCTTATCAGACCCTGAAAAAGGATCATCAGGATTCTGTTGCCGTTACTTTGAACCGGGTTCTGGATCTGGAGCCTGATAACAAGGTGGCTTTGCAGGAACTGATCATGATCAATATCCGACAGCAGAATTTCCCGGAGCTGACCCGTTTATGCCAGAAAGCGATCCAATATTATCCGGATATGCTGGTGTTCTATTATTATAAAGGACTGGCGCATTATCAGTTGGATGAGCAGGAACAGGCTGTCGATGCCTTTGAACGGGGACTTCGTCAGGACAAAAAGGCCGGAGATGAGGGAATGGTATCGGATATGTATAGCATTCTGGGTGACTTGTACCATGGGCTGCATCAGAATGAAAAGGCTTATGCGGCGTATGATTCTGCTTTGGTTTACAAGGATGACAATCTGGGGGCCTTGAATAATTACGCATATTTCCTGTCCTTGGAAAACCGTGAACTGGATAAGGCTCAGGAAATGAGTTATAAGACAGTACAGATAGAGCCTGATAATGTGACTTATCTGGATACATATGCCTGGATCCTTTTCCTGAAGGGTAAATATACCGAAGCCAAAATCTATATGGATAAAGTGGTGGGGTATTATGAGAAGGAGCCTCAGACGGAGAAGGAAAAAGAAAACCGGGAATCAGTCAATGGAGGAGTGCTGGAACATGCCGGCGACATTTATTATCATTGCAACGAACCCGAAAAAGCCTTGGAATACTGGAAGAAGGCACAAAAACTGGAGGGAACTTCGGATTTGTTGGAAGAAAAGATTAAACAGAAGAAATATATTGCACCATGAGAAAAAACAAATATATCTGGGGAGTGGTCTGCGTTTTGGCACTGCTGGTCTCTTCCTGTCGTTCAACTAAAGGTATTACGGAGGTTTCTCCCGAGACTGTTGCACATACGGAGAAAATCGTGAGCGCTCTGAACGGGAAAAAAGTGGAGCGTACATTGCCGCTGACCGCCAAACTGTCGCTCGAACTGCAAATGGGCGGTAAGGGGGTGTCTGTGGGCGGAAACCTGAAGATGAAACGTGATGAGGCTATCCAGCTGTCTGTATCGGCTTTCTTTATGGAGGTAGGACGCATTGAATTTACTCCGGATTATATGCTGGTACTTGACCGTATGGGAAAACAATATGTCAAGGCTGCTTATCAGGATGTGGATTTCCTGAAACGCAGCGGGCTGGACTTCAATGCCTTGCAGGCACTTTTCTGGAATGAATTGTTTGTTCCGGGAAAAAAGACCGTTGCGGATCAGGACTTTACCGTGGAGAAAAAGAATGGTCTGGTTTATTTGCTGGCAAAAGAGGTGTCGCTCTTTTCCTTGCAGTTTGCCGTGAAACCGGAAGGCAATCTGCTGCTTCAAACCCGTATCGCTTCACCACAGAATGCGACACAGCACTTTGAGTGGCATTATCTGCATTTTGACGGTAACGGTATTCCGGATAAGATGCAGATGAGTGTGGCCGGATTGGGCAAAGAGGCAAAGGCGGTCATGACATTGTCGAACATCCGCAATAATGCTGATTGGACACTGACGCAGATTCCTGAGAATAAGTATAAGCGTGTTGATGCTTCTACATTGTTTAAGAAATTATTGCAGTTGTAATGGACGGTGCGAAAATGGCGCTTCTGGGACTGGCCTTGTGTCCTGGTATTCTTTCTGCCCAGAACAGTTCCCGGGTAAAGGCGCTCAAGGTCAGGAAAAACGAGGTACAGCAGAAAATAAACCGTTCTCAAACGGAGTTGAATCGCACCCGTAAGGATGTGGATTCCAAGATCAAGTCTATCAATTTTATTGATGTGCAGCTGGAAAGCCGCTTGCGCTACATCAATGAGATGGAACAGAAGATGCTGGCGGTAGACAAGCGGATTCATGATCTGGAGCAGCAGGTCCGCACGCAGGAGGAGAATCTTGAAAAGGTAAAGAAACGTTATAAGCAGTCTCTGGTTTATGCACGGACAAATCAAGCGGTACAAAGTCCGCTGATTTTTATTTTCTCGGCAAAAAGTGTCACGCAAATGTATCGGCGTGCGCGTTATGCACGTGAGTATGCCCAATATCAGAGAGCTTTGGGCGAACAGATCGGACAGAAACAGAAAAGGTTGCTGGCCGATCGGGGGAAACTGCTGGCCGCGAAAGGTGAAATGGCGGCTTTGGTGCGGGAAACCTTGCAGCAGCGTAAACTGCTGTTTGAACAGCAACAGCAGCAGAAAGAGGCCGTTGCCGGCCTGCAGAAACATGAGAAGGTTCTCGTGGATCAGATCAACCGTCAGCAGCGTGAGCTGGCCGAACTGGACCGGAAGATTGATGCGGTCATAGCCGAGGAGATCGAAAAGGCGCGCCGGCGTGCGGAAGCAGAGCGCAAGCGCAAAGCTGCCGAAGAGGCGGCCCGGAAAGCGCGGGCCCAGGCTGCACAGAAAAAGAAGAGCAAGACACGTGCGCAAAAAACTGATACGCGGAAGACTGCAACCAAAAAGAATGAGGATATTGCCGGAGGGGCTTGGCGTACTCCGGTGGATAATGTACTGAGCAGTAATTTTCAGAAGAATAAAGGCCGTTTACCGGTACCGATTACCGGAAGTTACATGATCTCCGGACATTTCGGCACTTACAATGTACCGGGACTGAAAAATGTGCGCCTGGACAACAAGGGTACGAACTTTGTCGGACAGAAAGGAGCCCGTGCCCGTGCCATCTTTGACGGTGAGGTTACGGCTGTGTTCCAATATAGCGGTACGTATAATGTACTGATCCGCCATGGCAGTTATATCTCGGTGTACTGTAATCTTTCCAGCGTGATTGTGCGCAACGGGCAGACGGTGCGTACACGCGACCTCATCGGCGCTGTCGCCGAGGACGGTTCCGGAAAGTGTGTGTTGCACTTCCAGTTGCGTAAGGAACGGACCAAACTGAATCCCGAACAATGGATCGGCAGATAGGAGGTTTCCCTATCTGCTGATATCTAGTCCGTGGAGCAGTTCGTAGTAGGTTTGTATCGCCTCACGGATCTCCCGGATTTCAATATATTCGTCTGCGGTGTGCGACCGTGAGGAAGCGCCCGGTCCCATCTTGAGAGATGGGAATCTCATCAGAGCCTGATCGGAAAGTGTCGGCGATCCGAAAGGCTTTTTCCCCATGCTGACAGCTTTCCGGATAATCGGATGTTCCGGAGAGATAGAAGAAGAGTTCAGACGGAACGAGCGGGCTTTAGCCTCACTTTTGATGTGCTTGCAGACCGTACTGAAGATTTCTTCGTTGCTGTATTTTTCATTACTGCGGATGTCAACGATAAAATGACACTGGTCGGGCACCACATTGTGCTGGGTACCTGCCTGGATTACCGTAACGCTCATCTTTACGGGACCCAGTAGTTCCGATTCTTCCGCGAACCGGTAATCCTTGAACCACTGAATGTCTTCCAGTGCCTGATAGATGGCATTGACGCCTTCATTCCGGGCGGCATGTCCGGATTTGCCGTATGCGGTGACGTCCAGCACCATCAGTCCTTTCTCTGCTACTGCCGGTTCCATCTGGGTGGGTTCGCCTACCAGGGCAACCTGAATGGGGGGCAGTTGGGGCAACACTTTCTCGATACCGTTTTTTCCCGATACTTCTTCTTCGGCAGATGCCAGAAAAATCAGATTGTAGGGTTGGTCCTCTTTGGAAAGTTCCCGGAAAACCTGCAGTAAGGATACCAGACTGGCACCGGCGTCGTTGCTGCCGAGTCCGTATAGGCGTCCTTTTTCCAGTGTCGGTTCAAAAGGCGCTTTTTTCCAGGTACTTACCGGTTTAACGGTATCTATGTGTGAGTTCAGAAGCAAAGTGGGTTTCCGGTAATCGTACGAAGGGGACAGGCACCAGATATTGTTCCCGTCGCGCGAGGTTTCTATTCCGTTTGCCTGGAGGAAGCCTTCCAGAAGATCGGCGGCCTGGCCCTCCTCCCGACTGGTTGAAGGAATCCGGATCAGGTCGCTCAGAAGCTCAACGGCTTCCTGAGTCAGAAAATCAAAGTCTGTCTTCATAAATCCATCTTTTTAGAACAAAGATATAATGAATAAAAAAAATAGATAAAATTTTTTAGAATTCTTTTGCGAATAATTTCACTTAAAACTATATCTTTGTGATATGAAATTTCAGAAATTATGGTAAACATGAGTCCTTTTGCCGTTCTGATTCATGAACAGGCAAAAAAATATGGTGAGCGGACAGCATTGTCTTACAGGGATTACAGTCAGAATAAATGGGTCCCGATATCCTGGAACGCTTTCTCTGATACGGTACGTAAAGTGTCGAATGCTTTGTTGGCATTGGGAGTGGAGGTACAGGAAAATATTGCTGTCTTTTCACAAAACAAACCGGAATGTCTGTTCGTGGATTTCGGAGCTTATGGCATACGGGCAGTGACCATACCTTTTTATGCTACCAGTTCCGAGGCACAAGTCAAGTACATGGTTCACGATGCCTCAATCCGTTATATCTTTGTAGGTGAGCAGTATCAGTATGATATCGCCTTCCGGGTAATTCCTTTGTGCGACACCCTGCAGAAACTGATTATCTTTGATCGGTCTGTAGTCAAGAATCCACAAGATCAGATGTCTGTTTATTTTGATGAATTTCTGGCCTTGGGAGAGAATCTGCCTTATCAGGCTGAGGTGGAGAAAAGAAGTCGGGAGGCTACTTTGGAAGATAAAGCCAATATTCTGTATACCTCAGGCACAACCGGAAACAGCAAGGGAGTTGTTCTCACCTATCTGATGTATCATCATGGCATACAGGCCAATGACCGGGTTCTGAATCTTTCCGAAGAGGATGTGTTCCTGAACTTCCTGCCGTTTACGCATGTCTTTGAGCGTGCCTGGTCTTATCTGGGACTTGCCGAAGGGGTGCAGCTGGCGATTAACCTGCGTCCGATAGATATTCTGCAGTCTTTGCAGGAGGTGCATCCTACTTGTATGTGTGCCGTGCCGCGTTTCTGGGAGAAAGTTTATGCCGGAGTGCAGGAGAAGATTCGCCACAGCAATCCGATGCAGCGTAAACTGCTCCATGAGGCTTTGCGGGTAGGTAAGGAATATAATGTGAAATATAAGCTGCGTAATATCCCGGCTCCGTTGCCTTTGCGCTTGCGTTATGCTTTCTTCGAGAAGACGGTGATAGCCCTTCTGAAGAAAACGTTGGGACTGGAGCGCGCCAATTTCTTCCCGACTGCCGGAGCGGCCATTCCGCCGGTCATTGAGGAGTTTGTTCATTCTGCCGGTATTCGTATGGTGGCCGGATATGGTTTGACGGAGTCTACCGCTACAGTGTCGTGCGACTGGCAGGGAAAGGTCAAGACCATCGGTTCGGTGGGCCGGGTCATCGAGGGCGTGGAACTGAAAATCGGGGAGCAGAATGAGATCCTGTTGCGTGGAAATACCATTACCAAGGAGTATTATAAGAAGGAGGAGGCAACCCGTAATGCCATTGACGCCGACGGATGGTTCCACACGGGGGATGCCGGTTATCTGAAAGACGGGGAACTTTATTTAACCGAGCGTATCAAGGATCTTTTCAAGACTTCCAACGGAAAATATATCGCTCCGCAGATGATCGAGTCCAAACTGGTTGTCGATCGTTTTATTGATCAGATTGTGGTTATTGCCGATCAGCGCAAGTTCGTGTCGGCTCTGGTGGTACCGGATTATAATGTACTGAAAGAATTTGCGGCGAAAAAGGATATTCAGTATACGGATATGGCAGATTTGTGTACCAAACCCGAGATTATGCGGGTTCTGATGGGGCGCATAGAGACATTGCAGCAGGAATTTGCCCATTATGAACAGGTGAAACGCATCACGATTCTTCCGGAACCGTTCAGTATGGAAAAAGGGGAACTGACCAATACCCTGAAGGTAAAACGGCCGGTGATCCATGCCAATTACAAGGAACAGATCGATGCCATGTATGCCGAGTAACAGGCGCTAAAGAATAAAAAGTCAGGCTTTTCTGTATCAGGGTAATGAATATTCGTTATCTTTGCATATAGAAAAGCTTTTTTATTTATGATAACCATTGATCAACTGAAGAATGTGAAAGAACGTACTGCCGCCTTGTACCGGTATCTGGATATCGAGAACAAGAAAGTGCAGGTAGAGGAAGAACAGCTGAGAACACAGGCCCCGGGTTTCTGGGATGATGCCAAGGCCGCGGAAGAACAGATGAAGAAAGTCAAGGGCCTGCAAAAATGGATCGAAGGCTATAATGAGGTCAAAACCCTTTCAGACGAACTGGAACTGGCTTTTGACTTTTATAAGGAAGAGATGGTCACCGAGGAAGAAGTCGATGAGGCTTATGCCAAGGCTGTCAGTGCATTGGAGGATCTGGAACTGCGTAATATGTTGCGTCAGGAGGAGGATTCTATGGATGCGGTGCTGAAAATCAACTCCGGAGCGGGAGGTACCGAAAGTCAGGACTGGGCATCTATGCTTATGCGTCTGTATATGCGTTGGGCTGAGTCGCATGGTTATAAATGTACCATCAGTAACTTGCAGGATGGCGATGAGGCCGGAATCAAGACCGTGACCATGCAGATTGAAGGCGAGTTCGCTTATGGCTATCTTAAGTCGGAAAACGGAGTTCACCGTCTGGTGCGTGTGTCTCCTTATAATGCCCAAGGCAAGCGCATGACTTCCTTTGCCTCTGTGTTCGTTACTCCTTTGGTTGACGATACCATTGAGATTTATGTGGATCCGTCCAAAATTTCCTGGGATTTGTTCCGTTCCGGAGGTGCCGGTGGACAGAATGTGAACAAGGTGGAAACCGGTGTGCGTCTGCGTTACCAGTACGTGGATCCGGATACCGGCGAGGAAGAAGAAATCCTCATCGAGAACACCGAGAGCCGTAAACAGTTGGAGAATCGTGAAAATGCGATGCGTCTCTTGAAATCACAGCTCTATGACCGTGCCCTGCAGAAACGTAAGGCCGCTCAGGCCAAGATTGAAGCCGGAAAGAAAAAGATCGAGTGGGGCAGCCAGATCCGAAGCTATGTGTTCGATGACCGTAGAGTGAAAGACCACCGGACAAACTTCCAGACTTCGGATGTAAACGGTGTGATGGACGGAAAGATCGACGGCTTCATCAAGGCTTATCTGATGGAGTTTGCCGGCGAAGAGAATATATAAACCTTTTAAACGGATAGCCATGAGTGAGAAAAGAAGAAAGAAAGCTGTTCATCGTGCAGAGTTGCAGGAGCAGCAGGGAAAGCGTGTCATCTGGTCATTGATCGGTGTGCTGATATTGTTGTGCATTCTGAGTCTGATCGCCTTTTCAATATTATAGAAAATGCATTTTGAGATTGAACGCAAGTTTCTGGTTAAAGGTCCGTTCAAGGAACTGGCTTCTTCTTCCAGCCGCATCATGCAGGGATATATTTCAAGCATGAAGGGGCGCACCGTGCGGGTGCGCATCCGCGATGAAAAGGGCTATCTCACGATTAAGGGACCGTCGGACCAGGGAGGACTGGTGCGTTATGAGTTTGAAAAGGAGATTTCTCTCCAGGATGCCCGTGACCTGATGAAGATCTGCGAGCCTGGAATTATCGACAAGACCCGTTATCTGGTGCCTTATGAGGGCCATATTTTTGAGGTGGACGAGTTCTATGGGGAAAATGAAGGGTTGATTCTGGCAGAAGTGGAACTGAAGGCGCCCGATGAGCCTTTTGAACGTCCCGCTTTTCTGGGGCGTGAGGTGACCGGCGACCGCCGCTTCTATAACTCCTGCATGCGTGTTCATCCTTACAGTCAGTGGAAAGAGGATATCCGGGAATGGTTGGAATAATCGTTCCGGTGCGTATAAAAACAGTTTCGGGTCTTCTGCGCCAATCGGCAGAAGGCCCGAAACTGTTTTTTTATAGAGATTATCTTCAGGTTATACAATTCCCATCAGGTGTAAAACTATAGGAGCCAGAATAGCTGTCAGCAGTCCGTTCAGGATCAGTCCCAGGCTGGCATATGCTCCATACTTTCTGCCGTACTCCATAGCTTTTGAGGTGCCTACCGCATGAGAGGCGGTACCCATACTCAGTCCTTGGGCAATAGGGCTCTTTACCCGGCCCACCTGTAGCAGCTTGAATCCGCATACGGCGCCGAACAGACCGACAATGACGACAATGGCGGCTGTGAGCGACGGGATACCGCCTAGTGATTGGGTAACTTCCATGGCGATAGGGGTGGTTACTGATTTCGGAGCCAATGACACTATAATTTCTTTTGAGGCTCCCAACCATTTGGCGGTGAGCACCACGGAAACGATGCCTATCACGCATCCTACCAGTTGTGAAACCAATAGAGGTACCAGCTGCCTTTTGATGCTTTTGAGTTGCAGATAAAGCGGAACTCCCAAGGCGACAATGGCCGGTTTCAGCCAGAAGTCTATGATTGAGGCTCCTTTGGAATAGCTTTCATAGGAGATGCCGGTGACCTTCAGAAAGCCGATCAGTACGAGGATTGCTACCAGGATCGGATTCAGAATCACCCAACCCGTGTAGGCTTGCAGCTTCTTGGCTGCATAATACACACCGAAAGTCAGTGCGATGATGAAAAAATTATCGTTTAGGAATTCCATATTTTCTTACCCATTGATGCACGTGGCCGGTTACTACTAAGACTAAAATGGTACTCACTACTGTAGCGATGACGATTGGCCAGAATTCAGCGGCAATTACGTCAAAATACAACATGAGCGCCACGCCGGGGGGCACGAAAAAGAAACCGAGATTACTGACTAGAAAATCCGAAAAACCCTTGATCCATTCCAATTTGATCCATCCCATCTGGAGGATTGCTGTGAGCAGAAGCATTCCGATAATGCTTCCCGGAAGCTTGATTCCGGTGAGCCATACCAGAAAATCGCCGACAGCAAGGCATCCGAACAGGATTGTACATTGCTTAACCATATCCCAAAAATTAAAATCCTAAAAACATCTTTTTGCTTTCGGACTGCAAAAGTATGTGATATCTTTTGAAAACGGAAATTTATCCGGCTAAAAATAGCCAAAATATTAGGATGAGGTGGAGAATGTTTGTTGGAGGCAAAAAAAAGCGGACCCAAGTAGGCCCGCTCTTTTTGGTTCATGTTCTCGATTTTCTTAAAAATCTACAATCACCCATTTTCCGTTCTCTTTGCGAAGTCTTAAAGTTTTCTCGGCATCCTGATACTTTAAGGTAACTTTTGCTCTTTCTTCTTCTTCTTTAACGTTGATGTCCTCAATGGTCATGTTTTCCAGAAATTCTTTCTCGTCCTGATCCAGTGAAGAAATTTTTTCTTGAAGTCTCTTGATACCTTCTTCACGGTTTTCTTCTGAAGCTTCCTCATAACCATACATCAGTTTGGCCATGTTTTCGGCATCAGACTTCTGGAGAGCTTCTACAAAATCCTGGGCAACTTTTTCCGGATCTTTCTGATTGTTGCAGCTTGTTAGTGATAAAGAGAATACAGCAAGTGCACAAAGTAAAATCTTTTTCATGTAGTTTAGATATTAATTTGTAGTATAAAAATGTAACTTGAGTAATACAGCTGCAAAATTAAAGAGATCATTTAATCGGGATAAATCCATTTTGGTCCTTTTCGTCTTGTCCGGAAAAAATGTTCCACGCCTTGTTTGTAATGATGGAAATGGCCGATGTGGAGAGCTCTATTTCATAAATCTTACGCATCTCTTCTTCTATGTCAGAAACACTCATTCCTTTGGCGTATAAGGAGAAAACAAGCTTTTCTATCGAAAGTCCACGACTTTCATGTTTGGGCACGGCTATTGGCTCAAATTGGCCGTTACGATCACGGGTATAGAGATGACAGTTTCTCCATGTTCGGTCTGGATTTTCTTCGGATAGCAGCCATTACATGAATTGCCACTGTTTTTTACCGGGCACGGAATTCTTTTCATGTCCCAAATGAGCATCCATTTCACTTTCGAGCATCTTTTCCAATACCTGAGCAGATAATTGCTTCAGAAACTTGCTTACATCGGCTTCTGTCTTGAACTGGCTAAGGAATTCCTTGCTTAACACCTCATCAGGCACTATTAGGTTCTTTTCTTTCATAACCTTCTTCTTTTTGCAAATGTTCATAGTGCCTATTTAAGAGCTACTTTCCACAATAAAAGGTTAGAATAAAAAGCTAAACCCTCTCTTCTGAGAAGTCTTAAATCGTTCAATTTCCAAAGAGAGCGATTTC
>CALUIU010000048.1 GCA_944320795.1 Candidatus Paraprevotella stercoravium
GCTATATGGCCACTTTATAAGAAAGTTCGGCTATATAGCGATCTTCTGTTATAAAGAGGGTATTTTGACACACCCTCCCCAAATAACCAATACCTAATGAAATTGACTCCTTTCTTATTGAGCCGTTACTTCAATTACATGACTTTGTGTTTGTGCAAAACCAAATACATCCAAACCAACTTTCATCAAATAATCTCCTGAAAACACTTTACCGTTAGCCTTGAACGTAGATTCAGTTCCCGGCATCAGGTTGATTTCTTCTACCTTGTAATTCTTCTGTGCATCAAGTCCCTGCAACTTCACACGCATCAGTTTCTCCTGGAAACGTGGGTGTACGTCGTAAGCAAAGAGCACAGCCTTATTCTGATCTTTAGTTACATAATTCACAGCCATATGATTGGTTTCGTACGGTGATACCAAACGATACTGGTCACCATCCATAATGGCCGGCTGCAGACGCTTCCAGTTGGCTACAGCCTGCTGGCAATAATCCAGTTCCTCTGCAGTAAGATCCTTCAAACCGATATCGAAACCAAGCTTGCACATAGAAGCCACATCGGTACGGAACTTAACAGAAGTTTCCTTGTTCCAGCTGGTCACGTGCGCACACATGGCCTTTGCCGGGAAGAACTGTGAGAAGCCCCATTGGATATATACACGCTCTACAGGATCGGTATTGTCGCTGCACCAGAACTCGGTGAAGTACTTCAAAGCCTCATAGTCGCAACGGGCACCGCCACCGGAACAGAGCATCATCGGCACATTCGGATAGTTTTCCTTAACGCGCTTCATTACGTTATACACGCCACGCACGTGGTCGATGTAAAGCTGTCCCTGCTTCTCCTTCAGATACGGAGAGTAAATATTGGTAATCGGGCTGTTACAATCCCATTTGAAGAAAGCGATTTCCGGATTTTCCTTCATCAGTTTCTCAACAACTCCATATACATAGTCCTGCACTTCTGGGTTACTCAAATCCAGAACCAACTGATTGCGGTAGTAATAGATCTTTCTGTTTTCATCGTGGATGGCCCAGTCCGGGTGTTTTTCAAAGAGTTCGCTCTTCGGATTCACCATTTCCGGCTCAATCCAGATACCGAATTTCACACCGGCTTCCTTTGCAGCCTTCACCAATGCCGGCACACCGCCAGGCAGCTTGTCGTGAGTCACTTCCCAGTCACCCAGACCGGCCTTGTCGTCTTTACGCGGATATTTGTTGGCAAACCATCCATCATCAAGCAGGAACATGTCCACACCCAGATGCTTGGCTTCTTTCATCAAGTTGGCCAGAATTTCCTCGTTGAAATCAAAACCGGTGTTCTCCCAGTTGTTGAGTAAAGTCAAACGGCTGCCTTTACCATCTTTCAAACTGTAGTTGCGAGCCCACTCGTGCAGGTTGCGGCTACCTTCTGATGTTCCGTTATAACTAAGAGTAAAAATGAATTCCGGAGTAGTGAATACTTCGTCTTTCTTCAGTTCATAGTTGGAAGCGTATGGATTGATGCCTGGAATCACACGCAGATTACCGGCGTTGTCCACCTCAAAAGTGAAACGGAAGTTACCGGTCCATCCCAGAGTTCCCATCAACACCTGTCCCTGCTGTTCGCTTACCGGCTGGTCCAGTCCCACTTCGAAGAACGGATGGGTGTGCATGGCAGCACGGCTTCCCAGCTTGGTGTCGATCACTTTCTTGCCGAACTGAAGCTGCTGGTTGCTCATTCTGGCTTCACAAGCCCAATCACTGCTGAACTCGGTCAAGTAGTAAGAGCTGTTGCAGAAATAGAGCATGGTAGAAGCATAGGTGGAAAGAATGATCGGTTTCTTCTCCTGATGCTTGATTTCGCTCCAGGTCTTGATGACATTTTCCTTTGGATAAGCCACATAATGCAGCGTTACATCCACCGGATACTTGTCATCACGCAAGTTAATCGTTGTCTGTGTTCCTCCCTCCACCGGCTGTGTGGTAGAAGACACATAATATAAATAGGTGGAATTCTTACCGTCGTTGTGTGTAATGGCAATGGCAGGCTCAAAATAATCTTCATTGCCCGAACCGCTATACACTTCCCATCCTCTCTGGCTGATACTGCCGTCGGAACCGGCATGTACATCCCAAGTCAGATTCTGGTAATCGACCTCGTTGAGCAGTTTCTCACCGAAATAGGTCTGATACAAACGACCGTTATCACCCACCTGGAGTACCAGGTCTGTCTTGTCCGTCGAAATACGGAACACTTTTTTCTCTTCAGCCTGTGTGGTCAGAACACCTGCCATCAGGGCTGTTGCTATTAGTAAATTCTTCATTATTGTTAATGTTTTAGGGGTTTTCTTCTGTTAAGATTCGGATTGGAAAAAGGATCAGAACTTGATGCTGGCATTAAATTCTACAGTGAATGGGCGCAGATAGCTTCCACTCATGTAATAACCGGCATACTGTCCGGCATCTGCCTTGGAAATCAGTTCTGAACCACTGATTGTTCCCTTCACACCTTTCTGATTCAGGAAGTTCACCACAGTAACTCCCAGATCCAGATGTTTGTTCACCTTCCAGTTTACACCTCCGAAGGTTTCCCAACGTCCGTTGAAGTAAAGAGCCTCCTGCAAGTTGGCGTAAGTCTTTCCAAAGTAACGGAAACTCAACCACAAACGCAAATCATCCGTAATGTTATAGCTTGGATCCAACTCCACAAGTACCTGTGGGATCTCCTTTACAATCATGTTGTTGGCATTAACAGACATCTTGGTGCCATCATTGAACGTCACACTGGCATTATAGTTCTTGTATACCGGCTTCTGATAAGTGAAGAGGGCATGCAAATGGAATCCCTTGAACGGATCGATCTCGGCAGAAGTGGTCCAACCCAAAGTCTGGATATCATAAATCAACAACACAGTCTTTCCTTCGTCAGTACCCGGCTTGGTCAGGTTCTGCTGGTCAATGTTGTTTGTCTTGGCAATATAAGTAACCATAGAAGTCAGGTCTAACCAGTTGTTCTTGTAGAACAAACCACCACGCACCAAAGGAATAGTCACACGATTGTACTGCTCTTCAGTAGGACCGGTACCGGCATATTCATTGATTCTTGGGAAACGGGTTGCCACTGTTCCGTCAGCAGTCAGACCGAAGCCTTTTCCTACATTGTAAGTAATACGGGCTGTTGCCGCATAGTTCAGCTTGTCCTTGGTTACATTAGCCTGAGTGATGACTGTGCCGTCTGGTGCTGTACCGCCGATATAGAAACCTGAATAACGCGGATGAGCAATCTGATCGGCAGACATGTGATAATATTCCAAACGTCCACCATAGTACAGATTCAGTTTCGGGGTAATCTGCCAGTCATCTGTCAGATACAAAGCCAACTTATTTTCATTTCCAACGGTGTATTCCGGGCTCAATTCATTGAATCCTCGGAACTGGTTTCCATCCGGACCGACTAACACATCCGGATAGTTCTTAACAGAACCCGTCCACTGGAATGAAGAAGAATGATAATCCAGGTCATAAAACCACTCATTAAGTCCTAAACGCACATTGTGGTTATTGAACTGCTTCTGTAACTCTGAAGTTACCAGGAAATTCTGTACCTTACCGAAATGCAGCCAGGTACGGCGTCCATCGATCAATCCCGCATACGGAGTCCCGTCTGTATAAGTATATCCCTGATCTGCTGTCACATTTGAAATGGTACTTCCACCGAAATCCACATAATTTGCTTCAGGTGCATTCATATACTTCATATCGAGATTGAATTTCAATCCATTATCGAAAGTATAGTCTGTCAATAAAGAAACTTCATGTGAACGATTGTCGTTCAAGTCGCGCAGATTGGCTTTCTTCATCTTGCCGTCCATGATGTCCATGTATTCAATGTCACCACTTACCGGTCCGTACGATGCCAATCCCGGCTCAAATCCAGGAAGCTCCTTAATAGAACCATCGCCTACATATATAAAAGGAGCGGCATTCAACATATTTCCCGGGTTACGGCTATAGGCATATTTATAAAGCAAACTGATTTTACCACGATTGTTATTGAACAAACGGGTCAGTCCGGCATGATAAATCTGGGTCCGGTCAGAATATTCATCAAACTTGACATCAAAACTTCCGGGATCAAAGTTCTGATAAACACTGGCAGTATAAAGCCATTTGTTTCCAATACCTCCGGAAACATTCATGTCTACCTGCTGCATGCCGTAGTGGTTGGCACGATAATTCACAACACCTTTGAAATCTTTCTGTCCCAAGCGACTGAATGAATTCACGGAATAAGCAATATTACCGGTGGTAATGGCAGACTCGGATGGAGTCATCAAGCCAACTTCTCCCAGGCTGGCATCACTACGCCAGTGGGCAGACAATTTATGAACAGAAGATGAATATACGGCAGGAAGACCGTTTTCGTATACATTGACATCCTCACTTGGCAAACCGATCTGAATCTCACGCGGTTTGTTGGCATCGGATGCGTTCAACATGACATTGCGTTCGCTACCGTCAGCTTTCTTTGTCTGAATGGTATCAGAAACTTGTTCTGTCTTCGCTTTCTCTAATCTTTTTGCTTTCTGTGCTGAAACAGGTAATGCAGTCCAAAGGGCTACAATTACAAAGCAGGGAATAATATTCTTTTTCATATTGATAGTTGTTATAAGGGTTTCTCGGGTAATTTTTATCATTTCATGGTATTCGATCAATGCTTCCTCCGAAGATGTAGGCAAATGTAATAAGCAAAAAGTGAAGTTGTTATTAAAAGTAGAAAACAAGTAGACTATATACATATAATAAATTTCTTATATCGCTATAATACAGGTATTTATAGAAATATAAGTGAGATATTTAAGTAGATATTTTTAGAATAAGAATCTTTTGATTATATTTGCTGTATATCAGAAAAAGAATCAATAATGAAGCATATTTTTATATTTCTAGTTCTGTTCCTTACTTCCGGCATTGCAATGGGAGCATCTGTAGATATTTTATATTTACAGTTGGAAGAATGCCTGGCCAAACGCCCGGAATATGCCCAATACAAAGAAGCGCGTATCGACAGTATCAAGAAGAAATGGAACAGACACATGCCACTGGAGCAGAAATACGACCTTTGTTTCAAAATCTTCCAGGAATACTATACCTTCCGTTCCGACTCCGCATTACATTACATAGACCGTGCTTATCAGTATGCCTTACAATTAAAGGATCCGGTTCATCTGGATAAATGCACTATCCACAAATCTTTGTTACTCTCCACTACCGGATATTTCAGTCAGGCCAAAGAAATGCTTGACCACATCAACAGATCCCAAATAGCTCCGTCGCTATTGGCAGAATATTACGAAGCTTATGAGTGGGTATACAGCGTCTGGAGTGAATATCTGAATGATGATCTGTATTCACCCGCATACCGGAATCTGGAAATTCAGTATACAGACTCACTACTTTCCGTTCTTCCTCCCAAATCTGCCCAATATTATTATTGGCAGGGAGAATATTTCGCGCGTACCGGAAAACAGGACGAAGCTGAAAAAGCTTACCAACAAGCTTTAAAAGGATTACCGCAAAATACTCGGCTCTATGCCTGTGTTACCTGCGGAATAGCTTTTACCTATATGCGTCGCGGAGAAATGAAAGAATATGAACGCTATCTGATTATGGCAGCCATATCGGATATGATCTGCCCTTTAAAGGAAAATCTGGCCATGCAGGAACTGGCCATGTACATATTCAAAAACAAGAATGGAGACTTGGAACGGGCGAACCGTTACTTGAATGTTTCCATGGAAGACGCCATGTTTTACAACAATCGGTTACGAATGCTTGAAATTGCACGAAAGTTCCCCTCCATAGTCAGTTCCTATCAGGAACAGAGTAATATCAAAAACCGAAGAATGACATGGGCCTTTGTCTTTATCTGCATTCTCTCTGCCGGTTTGATCGTATCGTTAATATTCATCCGTCAACAGGTAAAACAAATCCGATTGCGCCGAAGAGCGATAGCAGAAATGAACCAGAAGCTACGCTTGCTTAATCAGGAGCTGTTACACACCAACCGTTCACGCGAAGAATACATCAGTCTGTTTCTGGATCTATGTGCCGCATACATTGACAAACTGAGCAAATATCAGGAACTGGTGCGCCGAAAAGTCAAGGCCAAACAAATTGACGATCTGCTGAAGATTGCCAACTCCACAAAAATGCCGGAATCGGATGCAAAACATTTTTTTGTGAACTTTGATACCGCATTTCTGACCCTTTACCCTAATTTTATCAAAGAGTTCAATGAACTGCTGCGCGAAGGAGAGGAAATCGTGGTAAAACGTGGCGATCTGTTGAATACCGAACTGCGTATCTTTGCGCTGATCCGAATGGGAGTCAAAGACAGTTCACGCATCGCTACCCTGCTCTTCTACTCTCCGCAAACCATTTACAATTATCGTACAGCGGTAAGAAACCGGGCACGTGACCGAGAAAATTTTGAAGAACAAGTAAAACAACTGTGTCCGATTATGGAAAATAAAGAGGAATAGAAGCGAGATGCTTCTGATACCCTTTTCACAACGTGCGGACACCTGTTATTCTCATTTCCATGCAGCGAACCAACAGGGTCACTTACGGGTGATTATAGCCGTATCAAACAAAAAGACTCCCCGTCAGTAATGAATCCGCAAACAAAAGGAACATTACTGACGGGGAGATAAAACAAATCCACATCTAATTTATGTCGAATCGTCATCAGGACATCGAACCACCCATAATATCCAACAACTCATTCGTAATGACTTGTTGACGACTTTTATTATACATTATAGTCAAATCCTGAATCAGATCATTCGCATTGTCCGTAGCGACCTGCATTGCCATGGTGCGCGCCGCATGTTCCGAAGCACTGGAATCGAGCACCACCGTGTAGATTTTGGTACGCAACACGGAGGGCAACAACTGCTGAAGCAACTCAGGAACGGAAGGCTCTACAATGTAGTCTGCCAATTCCTCCTCTTCAGCCTCCTTATTTTCGTTCTCCGCTTCTTCCACCGCAGGCTGCACAAAAGGCAGGAACACGGCATGCTCCAGAGTCTGCGATGCCGTAGAACGGAAATGATGATAAATCAGTTCCACACGGTCCACCTCACCCTGCAGGAATGCCTGCATCAGGGTTTCGGCCAAGGCAGCGGCCTCATCATACGACGGTTTGTCAGCCAGATGAGTATAGTCACCCACCACTTCATAGCCGGCCTTGCGGACCGCCTCGGCCACCTTCCGGCCAACGGCAAAGATCTTGATATGTTCCTTACCCAAATCCTCATGTTGCTGCAACCACTGGTTTACCATACGGATCACATTGGCGTTGAAACCACCGCAAAGACTGTTGTTGGACGAACACACCATCAAAGCAATGTTCTTCACCGGGCGCTCGTTGATCAAGGGAGTATCGGGCATTCTGCCTGAACTCATAAACCCAGTGAAGATGCGCGAAAGCTGCTGTTCATAAGGAAGCATACCTTCGATGACTTCCTGCGCCTTATGCAGTTTGGCCGAAGCAACCATTTTCATTGCCGACGTGATCTTCAGCGTTCCTTTCACGGAACCGATACGTCCTTTTACTTCCTTAAGTGATGCCATAATTTTTATTTTTTGAGCAGTCTGACGGTGTCAGCCGCCACTTTTTCAATAATCTTTGCCACCTCGTCGTTCACAGCACCCGAACTCAGTACGTCCAGCACATCGGCCTGATGCTCTGTGCGCAGAGTTTCCAGAAACTCATGTTCGAAAGCACGCACCTGACTGATGGCGATGTCGCGCATCAAGGCATGGGTTCCGCAATAAAGAATGGCAATCTGCTCGGCCACCGGCATCGGCTGATACTGAGGCTGGATAAGCAGCTGATTGTTCTTACGTCCGCGGTCGATGGCCATGGCGGTCACCGGATCCATGTCACTACTGAACTTGGAGAAAGCCTCCAGTTCACGATACTGTGCCTGGTCGATTTTCAGCGTACCGGCCACTTTCTTCATACTCTTGATCTGGGCGCTACCACCTACACGGGATACAGAGATACCTACGTTGATGGCCGGACGGAATCCCTGGTTGAAGAGGTCGGTTTCGAGGAAGATCTGACCATCGGTAATGGAAATCACATTGGTCGGGATATAAGCGGATACGTCGCCGGCCTGTGTTTCGATAATCGGCAGCGCGGTCAGCGAACCACCGCACTTCACTTTTCCTTTAAGACTTTGAGGCAGATCGTTCATCTGCTCGGCCACCTCCTGCTGGTTGATGATCTTGGCCGCACGCTCCAACAAACGGGAGTGCAGATAGAAGATATCTCCCGGATAGGCCTCACGACCGGAAGGACGACGCAGAATCAAAGACACCTCACGATAGGCCACAGCCTGCTTGGAAAGATCGTCGTAAACGACCAAAGCATGACGACCGGTGTCGCGGAAATATTCACCGATGGCGGCTCCGGCAAAAGGAGCGAAATATTGCAATGCGGCCGGATCGGCAGCTGTAGCGGCTACGACCACGGTATAGTCCATGGCGCCTTTCTCACGCAGTGTGTTCACAATATTGGCCACTGTAGAACCTTTCTGACCGATGGCCACATAAATACAGTAAACCGGATTGCCGGCTTCGTAAGCGGCACGCTGGTTGATGATGGTATCAATGGCAATGGCAGTCTTACCGGTCTGACGGTCGCCGATGATCAGCTCACGCTGTCCGCGGCCGATCGGAATCATCGCGTCAATGGCCTTGATACCGGTCTGCAACGGCTCGGAAACCGGCTGACGGAAGATGACTCCCGGGGCCTTGCGCTCCAGAGGCATTTCACAAAGATCACCTCCCACGGCACCACGTCCGTCCAAAGGCACACCCAGAGGGTCAATGACACGGCCCAGCATGTTCTCACTCACCTGTATAGAAGCGATACGGCCGGTGCGCTTCACGATCATTCCCTCCTTGATCTGATCAGTAGGACCGAGCAACACGGCACCCACATTATCTTCTTCGAGATTCATCACCACGGCCATGATGCCGTTCTCAAACTCCATGTTCATGATGAAGCCGTCGTCCACCTCGTCGTTGGTGACGTGGGTCATCTTGGC
>CALUIU010000049.1 GCA_944320795.1 Candidatus Paraprevotella stercoravium
GGGCGTTTGTTTCTCGTTTGCGGTTGCAAAGGTAGATACTTTTTTCTTTCCCACCAAATATTTTCCAGAAAAATTTTTCAAAAAAAATATGACCGCTAAAAATGGAAAGCAGGACAGACATGCATAAAAATATGATTTACAGAAAATTAAGAGCAACGAAAAGAGAATAAACACAAACAAAAAAATCTTTGTTGTTTCCTTTATTTTAAAGACGACATCTCGTTATACTTGAAAAGTCACACTAAAAAACAAGGCTATTACACCTGAACGTGCAATAGCCCACAAACGAAATAAACGGCAATCGTTTTCTATACTCCCGAAGACGATCCGTTCAAATAAGTTTATTGATGATGAATCAGATTCAGAAACTCTTCACGGGTCTTGGCCTGTTGAAAAGCTCCCGTAAAATCGCTGGTTGTCGTAACTGAATTCTGCTTTTCCACACCACGCATCTGCATACACATATGCTGTGCTTCCACTACAACCATAACCCCAAGAGGATTCAAAGCCTGCTGAATACACTCCTTTATTTGTAAGGTCATACGTTCCTGCACCTGCAGACGATGAGAAAAACAATCTACCACCCGGGCTATCTTACTCAAACCGGTGATATATCCATTCGGAATGTAAGCAACGTGAACCTTACCATAAAACGGCAACATATGATGTTCACAAAGAGAGAAAAAATCAATATCCTTAACAATAACCATCTGGTTATAGTTTTCTTTAAATTTCGCTGAATTTAAGATTGCCGCCGGATCTTCGTGATAGCCCCTTGTCAGAGTAAGCATAGCTTTTGCTACACGTTCCGGTGTTTTTATCAACCCTTCCCGCCCGGCATCTTCACCCAACAAAGAAAGAATAGCTTTATAATGAGCAGCCAACTCATCCTGTTTTGTCACATCCACATTATCTTTTTTTTCCATACCAGCAGTTAGTTAGCAACTTGGATTTTACACTTTACAATGACTGCCTCACCGAAGGCTCCTGTACTTTTCAGTTCACTCAAAGCCCGGCTAGCCTCGTCGTAAGAACGAAAATCTCCTATGCGACAAGTCCATCTTGGACTATAGAAATGAGTATACACCGGTATTCCCGAAAAGTATTTCTTCACCAGATTTCCTTTTCGCATAGCCTGTTCACGAGCCGCCCTTGAATTACCACCGGAATAAACCTGAATACGATACCCCACCGTTGTATACTTAGAGCGATAGACTTTAGGAGTAGTCGTATCACTTTTAACAATACTTGTACTGGAATCCGGATCATTTTTCTTCAAGACAGGAGACTGCACCGCACGATCTGTCTGCTGTCCTGCTTTCTTCTCGGGAGACCCATTAACCAAACGTTCGATAGCCGGATCCTGATGAACCACAACACGCCCTTTGCCATTCTCCACCCGTTCCAATCTGTCCATAAAATCCTGAGCAGAGACAGATAATGTCAGCAGCAGTCCAAATAATCCTAGAAAAAGGTGCTTCATATAAAAATAATTAAGTATTAAAATTGAAGAAAAAATCTCCGAAAGGAAATGCCATTCCGGAAGGCAGTCCCGACAGACGCCTGCCCGGAATGGCATTATCACTGGTTATATTATAAGAATCTTCCTATAAAAATTATGCCTTCCAAGCGTCAATGATACCCTTGAAATCAGCGCACTTCAAAGCAGCGCCACCGATCAAACCGCCATCAACATTTGGTTTTGCAAAGATTTCCTTTGCATTTGAAGGCTTGCAGCTTCCTCCGTACAGGATAGAAACATTCTCAGCAGCCTCAGCACCGAACTTGTCGGCGATAGTGCTACGGATAAAGGCATGCATTTCCTCAGCCTGCTCAGCAGTAGCAGTCTTACCGGTACCGATAGCCCAAACCGGCTCATAAGCCAAGATGATGTTTGAGAACTGCTCAGCAGTCAGATCAAACAAAGAGCCCTCCAACTGAGCCTTAACCACTTCATTCTGCTTTTCAGCCTCACGCTCTTCCAGAACCTCACCAATGCAGAAGATTACCTTCAGACCGTTAGCCAAAGCCAAGTTTACTTTCTCTTTCAGGATCTCAGCAGTTTCGCCATAATATGCACGACGCTCTGAGTGACCCAAAATTACATACTGTGCACCAGTTGACTTAACCATAGCGGCAGAAACCTCACCAGTGTAAGCTCCAGAAACCTTATCTGCGCAATTCTCAGCACCCAAACCAATCAAGTTTGCGTCCAATACATTAGCTACTGAAGCCAAGTGAATGAACGGAGTACAGATGACAACATCACAATTTGGTTTGTCAGCAGTCAAAGCTGCGTTCAACTCAGTTGCCAAAGCAACACCTTCCTGCAAATTCAGGTTCATTTTCCAGTTACCTGCTACAATTTTCTTTCTCATTTTCTTGTTGTTTTATTAAATTGAAAACTTGTTTTTTATGTTTTACTCTCTGATACATTTTAAAAGCGATCCACACACGGTCCAGCACCGTAAGTAAAAACAAAGGAATGACATATAAAAAAATCACCTTTGCCATACGTACCCACCAGGAATCAGGAGCCAGGACCCCTATTGAGGTTTTTTCCAATTTACGGCCCACAAACTCTTTCTCCTCCGGCAAATCATTGACGCTCCATTTATTGATCACAACCCCATGCTTCAAAAGCACCAGTCCCGGATTGGAACGGACTATGGTCTTCAGTGTTGTAGCATCCGTCACACAAAACGGATATTCCGCACCCGTCAAATCCTGCCAACGTGCCACAGATTCCGGTCCGGAAGAAGTCAGACAATAGAATCCATACCCCCATTCCTGACAATAGTCATAAATTTCATTGATCTGGTCCATGCTTCCATCGTCAGCTTTTTCCAGAAAAGGAGCAACCAACAAAAAGGTATAAGAGGTATCCTGAAGAATCATTTCCGTAAGATCCTCTCCACCCGTATAAGTCGTTATGGAGAAATCATGAATCGGCGGTTCGTAACCCGCTTTTGTCATTACCGTGCGGCTATCCACAAAAATCCATGTACTGTCCGGATAATCCTGTTCGCCAAACTCCTTCCGCACTCCGTTTTTTTCAAGAATAAACGTTGTTTTAAATTCAGGCTGTTCGGCGTCTTCCGGAATGGTCATTCCCTCAATCAGATCTGCTCCAATATGATAAGGCCGGAAATCCAATACCGGCAAACGGTAAACACACCAACTGGAGAAGAATCCGATAAAAAAGATGGAATACATGGAAATCATCCACTGGTTACGCTCTGAGATAAAGCGATTCAACAACCGCGGATAACGGAACACACAGACTGCCGCGAGCAGCAAGACCACATTCTTATAAAAGGTCTCCCAATTGGTCAACTTAAAGGCATCTCCAAAACACCCGCAATCCGACACTGGATTGGCCAAAGCCAGATAAAGTGTAAAAGGAGTCATGACCGACATCAGGACCAGCAAGAACCAGGTCGTCATTTTACGGCGTATACCAAAAAAGAGATAAACTCCCAAGCAAAACTCCAGCATAGCCAATACAATGGCTGCCGGCAAATAGAAGTAATCGGGGATCCATTCTGTCAGGCGAAAAGCCTCGGCATAATCCTCGAACTTATATTGTGTCCCTCGTGGATCCACCGCCTTGACAAATCCGGACAAGATAAAAGTACAGGACAGTATCAACCGGCAAAGATTCACCCCGCCCCATTTCAGTTTCCGCCTTAATTTACTCACCGAATTTCAGTTTTATCAATCCGAAGACCGAATAATTAATCATATCCATATAGTTCGCATCAATTCCTTCCGAAACCAATGTTTCGCCTTGAAGCTGCTCAATCTGTTTGGTACGGTAAATCTTCATCAGAATCAGATCCGTATACGACGAGATACGCATGCTTCGCCAAGCCTCATCATAATCATGATTTTTCTTAAGCATCAGTTCCAAAGAATGCTGGGCATACTTATCATAATATGCCAAAGCCTCGTCGGACGTCAAATCCTCACGGTCCGCAAAACCCAACTCCAATTGGATCAAACCAATGATACCATAATTTACGATGGCCATAAACTCCGGATAAATACCTTCACCCACCAATGACACACCTTTTACCTCCAGGCTGCGTATTCTATTGGCCTTGATAAATATCTGATCCGTAACAGAAATCGGACGCATAATCCGCCATGCGGCTCCATAATCGTGCAATTTCTTGGCAAACAGATCCCGACATTCAGCCATCACCTGTTCAAACTGCTGTTTGGTATCCATTTTCAGTGATTATTTTACTTAAAATTATGTGCAAAGGTAGTATTTTCTAGCGAAAAGTACAAAAAAAGAGTCTGCTAACCTATGCTAGCAGACTCTTTTTTATAATTTAAGAATATCTCAAAATCTGACCTGGTCTCAAAGTTGCCCTACGGCTCAAACCGTTCATTTTGCACAACTTCTCAATGGTAGTTCCCAATTTCTTGGCAATCGTATACAGACTCTCACCGGATTTAACCTTATGAATACGGATGGTATTCTCTTTCTTGGCCGGCTTCTTCTTTTCGGAAGTTGTTTTGGTATTCAGGCTGGCCAAATCGGCAGGAACACGTTCATTGCCATTCAGCACAATGCCTTTACCATTGGCACGGAACAGATAATAGTCACCCGTAACATCCTGTTCTACAAAATCAAACATTTCTGCAGGATTAATTGCCTGTCCCAAGAAGCGGGTTTCAAAATGCAAGTGCGATCCTGTAGAACGTCCGGTATTACCACCCAATCCGATAGGTTCACCGGCCTGTACGATCTGATCCTCCTTTACCATCTGCTTGGACAGGTGTCCGTAGATTGTTTCCAATCCGTTCGGATGGCGGATCACGATATACTTTCCGTAACCGCTGCGCTCATAAGCCACAATTCTCACCTTACCGCTAAAGGCTGCACGGATGGTATCTCCGATATACACTTTAATATCCAGTCCCTTATGCATACGGCCGAATGTACGACGATAGCCATAATTGGATGTAATCAACCGACTGGGTGTCGGCATACAGAAATGACGTAAGTCTATCTTGTATTCTTTCGGCATTTCTACATTATAACGATTTACATAGTTATTATGCCATCCCTGATACAAATCAAAGGCCGGATTCTGCAAATTATCCGTATGAATCAGTTTCTGCAATGCAACCGAATCCACGGAGCGCATTTTTTTGTCGATGGGTGCCTGTCGGGCCAGAAGATCCTGCCCCTGCATCGGAATAGCGCTCAACATGGCTATTACGGCTATGGCTCCCGTCTTTAACATTTTCATTCTAAAAAACATTCCTTACTTCGTTTTCTTCTAATTGTTATTCGTTATACCATAAAGATTCCTACTCTCGAAAATTCCTCTTAAAAAAACAGGAAAAGCAAAAACAGATTTTTGTCCGGTTCCTGACACAAACACGGGTTGTACGCAACCCGACCTCATGATACAAGCAGGAACATGTAACAAACATCCGGCTGCAAAAATAATTTTTTTGAGAAAGACAACCAAATGCTTTTAGAGTTTTTTTACATATATTAAACCAGAATTCTCTCTTTCTTAATCCGTTTAAGATTTCATAAATGTCTTATTTTCAACATTTACACACAACAATAAGTCCCCCTAGGATATCGCAGACCAATTAATCTGGTTTTTTCTTAAATGTTCCAGACGCGTCCAGGCAATCCGATTTTCCGGATGGTTTTCCTCCGGATCCGCATCCAGTAACTGTTGTGCCTTTTGCCGGGCCAATTCCAAGATCTGTCCGTCACGAGCCAGATTGGCCAGTTTCAAATCAAATGCGATACCGCTCTGCTGTGTTCCTTCCAGGTCACCGGGGCCACGTAACTTCAAATCTTCCTCAGCGATTTCAAAACCATCGTTGGTTTCGGTCATAATCTGCATTCTCCGACGCGTATCCTTACTCAATTCATATTTTGTAACCAAAATACAATAAGACTGTTCCGCGCCACGTCCTACCCGTCCGCGCAACTGATGCAACTGTGCCAACCCGAAACGCTCCGCATTTTCAATGATCATCACCGAAGCATTAGGCACATTCACCCCAACTTCAATCACCGTCGTGGCCACCAGAATCTGTGTTTCTCCAGAGATGAAGCGCTGCATTTCCTCATCCTTCTCCTGAGGCTTCATCTTGCCGTGCACTTTACTGATACGATATTCCGGAAAAACCTGACGCAGATGTTCATATCCTTCTTCCAGATTCTTGATATCCAGTTTTTCACTCTCCTGAATCAGCGGATAAACCACATAAACCTGCCGCCCGCGCTGTATTTCACGCCGTACGCCCTGATACAGGCTCTCTCTCTGATTTTCAAAACGATGAGTAGTCTGAATCGGTTTTCTACCGGGCGGAAGTTCATCAATAACCGATACTTCCAGATCACCATAAAGAGTCATTGCCAAAGTACGCGGAATGGGTGTGGCTGTCATCACCAACACATGAGGCGGCCAGCTGTTCTTTCCCCATAAGCGGGCCCGCTGCGCTACCCCAAAACGATGCTGCTCATCAATGACCACCATACCCAGATTCTGGAAAACCACCGGATCTTCCAACACGGCATGTGTTCCCACCAGGATCTGCACCGACCCGTCCCGTACGCCATCGAGTACGGCCTGCCGGCGCTTACCTTTGACCGATCCCTTCAAAAGCTCCACTCTAACGGGCATATCTCCCAAGAAGTTACGGAACGTCTCCAGATGCTGTTCTGCCAAGATTTCTGTCGGAGCCATAATACAGGCCTGAAATCCATTATCCAACGCTATCAGCATACACATCAGAGCCACAAGTGTCTTGCCGCTCCCCACATCTCCTTGCAGCAAACGGTTCATCTGTCTTCCGCTTCCCATATCCGTACGGATTTCCTTGATCACCCGCTTTTGGGCACCCGTCAGGGCAAAAGGCAGATAGTCACTGTAAAACTGATGAAAATAATTGCCTACACGCGAAAATACAAAGCCCCGATAACGGCGGATACGGTCACGCGTATAACGCAAGATATTGAGCTGTACATAGAAAAGTTCTTCAAACTTCAGGCGCAATTGTGCCTGTCTCAACTCATCGGCCGTAGCCGGATAATGAATCTGGCGCAAAGCCAGATCCAGCGGAATCAGATGCAGCTCGTCCACCAGCCATTGCGGCAGAGTTTCCGGCACCGGAGCCTCCAGTTTCTGAAACAAGGTAGAAGTAAAATGCTCCAACGTACGGGAATTCATTCCGCTACGTTTCATTTTCTCCGTGGTATTGTAATAAGGCTGCATCCTCATGGAAGAAAGAGTAAGCTGCTCGGCCGGCTCTATATCCGGATGCGAAATATTTATACGCCCGTTGAAAGCCGAGGGACGACCGAATACGATATACTCCTGATGCACCTTATAATGCGATGCGATGTATTTGATTCCCTGGAACCAGACCAGATCCACCACACCATAACCATCCGTAAAATGAGCCACAAGACGACGCTTACGCCCTTCACCCTCTGTTTCATAACTGAGGATCTGCCCCTTGATCTGCACATACGGCATATCGGCAGTAAGCTCTTTTATTGCGTAGAGCCTACTGCGGTCAATATGTTTATAAGGGAAATAATAGAGCAGGTCATTCAGCGTATAGATTTTCAGCTCGTCATTGAGCAAGCGGGCACGTTGCGGTCCCACTCCGGGCAAAAACTTTATATCCTGTCGTTCCAGATCCAGCATAGCTTACTCTTTAAGAAGGGCTTCAGCGATTTTCAAATCAAAAGGAGTGGTAATCTTGATATTCTCACGATTTCCGGATACCAGAGCAACAGATACGCCGGATGCCTCCACCACAGAAGCATCATCCGTAAATCTTTCCGTAAACTCCTGTCGATAAGCATTCTTCAGAATATCAGCACGGAACGTTTGGGGAGTCTGCACCAGTTTCAGGCAAGAGCGGTCCACCGCCATACTGCTGCCATCTTCGGATAACTGACGCACCGAGTCCACCATATCCAATACCGGAACCACTGCTCCCCAACGGGTTGCCGCTTCAAAGCACTCCTGAATTACACGAGGCGAAACAAACGGACGCACTCCGTCATGAACTGCGATCAAAGAATCAGAATCCTCATCCGGAATCACCTGTAACCCATTCCGCGCAGAATGGAAACGCGTGCACCCTCCATCGGCCAATATATAAGGAATACGGAAATCATACTGACAGCAAAGATTTTTCCAATAGCTCTGCTGCTCCTGAGGCAAAACCAACACAATACCGGTTTCCGCATCGGTCTGATAAAAAGCCTCAACCGTACGCATCAAAACAGGTTTTCCCCCTATCGGCAGAAACTGTTTGGGCACTTCGCCACCCATACGGAGACCCTTTCCTCCTGCTACTATAATCACATATTTTTTCATATATCCTTGCTTAAACGTCTTACAAACTTACTGAAAATCTCTGGAATATCCGCCGAATTGCAGCAGATTAACGCAACAGAATTTGATAATTAGGGAGTTAGAAGAAAAACGCAGAAGTTGGGCAGACAGTTGAAAACCGTCTTAAAGCAGATTAAAG
>CALUIU010000050.1 GCA_944320795.1 Candidatus Paraprevotella stercoravium
TATATGGCCACTTTATAAGAAAGTTCGGCTATATAGCGATCTTCTGTTATAAAGAGGGTATTTTGACACACCCTCTTGTGTTTATTCGCCCCCTCTTGATTGTGGCCCTTTTTCTTTGATGTATTCATCCAGCGACTGGTCTTCCATACGTTCAAAGCAGTTGCGTGCGGTTTTTCCTGATCCGAAACCCACAATCACACTTTCGTTCGGGGTCTTGATCTCTCCGCTTTTGATTTTCTGTTTCAGGGCATTGATCCGATATGAGTTGATATAGTCATGAATGTTGTTGTATCCCTGGCTGCGCAGACATTGCAGCATCAGATGGCGGTTGATGCCTGTCGCTTCGCATAGGCGGTCCCGGCCGAATGTATTGTCCGTCCATTCCTTTTTCTGCTGCATGAAAAACTCCACACGGTTAAACCGTTGTTTGTTGGCTTGGTTGAAGTCTTCCTTTTCTACCTCGGCAATCCATTCTTCTGTAGGAGCCTCCTGAACCTGCTCAATGGCCGGTTTCGGGAGATGCATGGCCATGGTTTCCAGGGTTCTGAAGAAAATATACATGTTCAGCAGGGTAAACAGTCCCACATAAATCAGGATATTGATCAGGTCGAAGAATATGGCCGACACGACATAATAGGTGGCTACGATGCCGATCGCGCTTCCGTAGGCCTTGACGTAGCGGGGCACTTGCGTGTGCTTCACCAGCAAATGAGGCAAACGGAATATATTGACAATATAGTAGATGGACACCCCCACACAGGCGATACGCAGAATCAGGTCACTTTGCAGCAGTGCCTCAGGCATCTCCGAAAAATTATGGATCACCACCGGCTCACTATCGAAAAGTAGCCCCAAGGCATAGATAGACAGGACAATAAGGGCGGGGGTGGCATATTGCCACATTCGGCGCCATTGCAGATAACCCGGCATGGCGATGCCCAGCGGCTGCAGGCTTTGCAGAAAGGAATTGGCAACCAGCATCATCAGCATATAGGGATGCAGGATACCGAATTCTTTACCTTCGTAGTTGAGGATAAAAGGGATGCTGACACAGCCTCCCACACCGAAGATGGCTGTAATCCAGGCAGGTGCCAGATATTCTACCTTGTAACGGGAGTAAAGAAATAATACAGAACTCATCATCAGATGAAGAACTGTATAGGATACAATGGATATGAGTAATATGTTTTGCATGGGGCAAATATAGTAAAACTTGAAGGATTATTGTTTTATTTTAATTTTATTTGGATTCTTTGTAGATTCCCAAAAGGGAAAATCGGTTTTGATAGGAACGGTGTGTATGGGACGTTTTGTGTGTTATTCCTTTGCGTACGATAATTTTTTAGTTATGAAAACCAGATTTCTTTTTTTGTGGATGATGTGTTGCTGCCTGATGCAATTGCTGGCACAGGAGCGTGTGGTGATTTATCAGGAAGGTTTCGGTCCGGGTGAATCAAATGTAAATATTACAGCTTATCAGGATTGGGACAATAAATCTTGTGTTTACGAAGGGACAGGACGTGTAGGATATAACCAAAAATATTCTTGTGATTTGCCGGGAAGCAGTGGAACGGGCTATGTGTATTTTTCGACCTCATCCATAAAGAATCTGATCGTGAAAAACATAGATATTTCCGGATATCACGGTCTGGAGTTTTCTTATAATCTGAAAAAAGAGCAGGTAAGCGCCGGAAAACTTCAGGTGGAAATCTGGGTCGACGGGGTTAAGGAGCGTGACTATAATCCGACATTGAAAAGTACCAATGAATGGATTTCTTTAACGCCCCGTACGATTCCTGCTACAGGAAAAGTGATGGATATCCGAATGACAAACGGAGAAAACGGAAAATATCTGTATCTGGATGATTTGGTGGTAACTGGCGTTCCGGATGCGCCGCTTGCACCTGAAAAACCGGTCATATCGCCCCTTCCGGGTCTTTATACGAGTCCCGTAGAGGTTTGTATTACGGCCCCTTCCGGTACATCCGTGTATTATACGCTTGACGGGAGCATACCTTCGGAAAATTCTCTTCTTTATCAGGAACCTTTTGTTCTGGATGCATCTGCTACGGTGACAGCAGTTGCTTGTTCTGAACAGGGGGTGAGCGATACGGCCCGGGCTTTCTATGATTTGATGATTGTACCGTCTGTTTCGGATGTCGCTGATTTTAAAGAAGCTTCCGGAAATGTCCGTCTGGATTTGCAGCAGGCCGAGGTGGTGGATGTGGCTTCTGACGGGATTTGTGTCCAGACTACATCCGGAGGACTTTTGTTGTCGCCGGATGCTGTTTCTGCACAAGTCGGTGATCGGGTGAATGGTTTCTTTATCGGGGCACCGGATCCGAAATTTGGGATGACAGGGGTAAAAAACGGAGTTTTCCGTGCCTTGCGTATCGTGTCCGGATCATCTGATCCGGTACCATATACGGTCAGTCTGGCTACAGTAGCTAGTCAGCCGGAAGCATATTCGGCTTGCCTGTTGCAATTGGATCAGGTGAGTTATGACGCTGAAAGAGGGGTGGTCATTACTGCCGGTATGGATTCCGGCGCGTCTCTGCGGGTCAAAACCGGCGCATGGAGCTCGGAAGAGGAATGGACCTGGCCGGAGAGCATGACCTTACGTGGCGTTCTGAAAGGGGATTCCGAGGGAATGTATCTTTGGGTCCGTAGCGCAGACCAGGTGTGTCCTGTCGGGGAGGAGACGGAGCAGGAACCTTTGGGTACAGCTCTGGTCACTGCCGAATATGAGGGGACTTATTGTGCGGCAAAAACAGTGCTTGTGGATAACGCGCTGACTTATGCCCGTGTGGATGTATTGGATGGAAGAGCGGTGACAACCGGGCAAGAGGCACAGAATTTGATTTGGGTGGTAGACCCTGTGGAAGGCTTCCTGAAAACTCCTGACGGACGTTATCTGCATTCTGATAACAGAAGTGTGGAGCTGCAACTTTCTGCATCGGTAAAGAAACCTCAGGACCGGGTGTGGAAAAAAGATCCAGAGAAGGGATATTGGATGAAAGATCAGAACAATAACAGTCGTGCCCTGATGGTTTATCGGGATAAGATTAAACTTTATGCTTTGTCTAATCTGGGATTGTCGGCTTATTCTCAAGTGCCGGCTGTGGATATGCCGCTTTATCTGGGATATCTGCGCACACTGACTCCCGGACGTTGGGGTACGCTCTGTGTGCCATATACGGTTTTGGCCAAGGACCTGAAAGGGGCGCTTTTCTTCGAAATAGCCGGACGTCTGAATGATGAATTTGGGGAGGCCAGGGCTTTGGTGCTGTCTGAGCCGGTAACCCGACTGGAAGCCGGTGTGCCCTATGTGTTGTATGCTGAGTCTTCCGCGCTGACTTTGATTTATAGCGGGACAGAGGTGTCTGAGCCTTTGAACCGGAACGGATTGCAGGGAAGTTTTACCGGAATCAACGTAGATAAGAATCCGGGAAATACGGCTTTGCAGGGGAAATATGTATTCTTGGGCAATGTCTTACGCAAATGTGCTGCAGGATCTTCCGTGGGAGCCAATAAGGCTTATATTGATCTGGATCGGGTACCGGTGTTGGATGAACAGCCGGCCGGTAGTCTGAGAATACAGGTCGTATCTGGGGAAACCTCTGTTGAAGCTCCCGAAATATTATGCTCTGAAGAGGAACGGGTATATACTCTTGGCGGACTTTATCTGGGTTTATGGGGACAGTGCCGGGATACTTTACCTGAAGGATGCTATCTCGTTGGAGGACATAAAGTTGTAATAAGATAAAATAAGTTAATATTATGAAGAAGAAAAACTATATTCACCCTTCTTTGCGTTATATACATATCAGTCCGTGTACTTTATTGGCCGCTAGTTCCAACCGGGTTTCCATTGATCACGAGGAAGGAATCTGGGAGGCTGATGCCAACAAAGAGTCGCAGTTCAACTCTATTTGGGACGACGGAGATCCGTTTTCGGAAAAATGATATTTTCGAAGATTGGATAAGAATGTCGGATACGGAAGAATCGGGAAGAGGAAAATTTATCTTTTATAGATAAAAAGATGAGAAAATACTTTGTCGTTTTAAAAAAACAATTTATTTTTGCATTGTTTTTGATAAATGTAGTCTTTATGAAATCTTTATTAACATTGAAAAAGCTGATTTTATGCCTGTTTGCAGGGCTGGCGCTCTGTATGGGTACTTTGTACGCACAGAATGTTCATCAGATTGTGCGTAGCAATGCAGTCGTATCGGATGGCAATGTGAATGAGGGGGGCAACGTTTTGAAAACAAAAATGTTAAATTCTGCATTCCCGGTAACCATTCAGTTGAAGGGTACCCGTTTGTGCATTACCAGCAAATATACCCAGTTGCTGCCGGTTTATAATGAAAAAGGCGCTTTTTACAGTATGTTCCGTCTGAATAAAGGTACCAACTGGATTGGTGGTTTGCCCAAGGGGGTCTATTATATAAATAATAGAAAGGTATCTATTCCTTGATTTTTTTTAAAGATTCTTGTGTAAATTAAGAAAGAACCTTTATTTTTGCATATCGTAAGAACATTTATTCAGTATGCAAGATAACACGATAACAGAAATCGATCTGGAGCAGATTATCCGCTCACGTGCCGGAAGCAAGGCTAAGTATATTCCCAAATGGGCTGTAAATGCTCTCAAACGTCTTATTCATCAGGATTTTATCAATGAATTTCTGAGACGGGGCCATGTGGGAGTTGATTTCTGTGAGGAGTGCATTCGTTATTTGGATGCAAATATAAAGGTAAGGGGGCTGGAGCATCTTTCCGACGATTCCCGAAAATATACTTTTGTCAGTAACCATCCGTTAGGAGCAATTGACGGGGTTGCTTTGGGTATGATTCTTGGCCGGAAATTTAATGGAAATGTAAAATATCTGGTCAATGATCTTTTGATGAACCTTAAGGGCTTGGCGCCTTTGTGTATTCCGATAAACAAGATAGGAAAACAGGCTCGGAACTTTCCTCAGATCGTAGAGGCGGGGTTCCAGTCAGACAGTCATATCATTATGTTTCCCGCAGGTTTATGTTCCCGAAAAAACGATCAGGGCCTGATTCGGGATATTCCGTGGAAGAAGACTTTTATCACCAAAAGTGTGGAGACTCAGCGTTGGGTCGTTCCGATTCATTTTGTCGGACAGAACTCTCCGCGCTTCTATCGCATTGCCCGTCTGTGTCAGAAGCTGAGACTGAAATTTAATTTTGCCATGCTACTGTTGCCGGATGAAATGTATAAAAGCCAGCATGGAAATTATGAGGTGATTATTGGAGAACCGATACCATGGCAAACGTTCGACCGCACCAAATCGCCCGCGCAATGGGCCGAATGGGTGCAGAATGAGGTTTATAAATTGAAATAACAAGGAAGGAAACAGAACAGTATGGAAGAAATAATGGCTCCGGTAGGGAAAGATGTGTTGAAGGCGGAACTTACCGAGGATAAGAAGTTGAGAGGCACAAACAAAAGTAATAACGAGATTTATATTGTAACCTGGCAGGATGCGCCCAATGTGGTGCGCGAAATCGGACGTCTGCGCGAAATCGCGTTTCGGGCTGCAGGCGGGGGTACCGGAAAAGCCTTGGACCTGGATGAGTTCGACGTAATGGAGAATCCTTACAAGCAACTGATTGTATGGAACCCCGAAGCGGAAGAAATTCTGGGGGGATATCGTTATATCCTGGGATCTCAGGTGCAGATTGATGCAAACGGTCAGCCTGTTCTGGCTACCTCGCATATGTTTCATTTCTCTGAAGACTTCGTACAGAACTACATGCCTTATACCGTTGAGCTGGGACGTTCTTTCGTTACGCTGGAATATCAGAGTACCCGTGCCGGCTCCAAAGGGTTGTTCGCTTTGGACAACTTGTGGGACGGATTGGGGGCTCTTACCGTATTGCGGCCGAATATCAAGTATTTCTTCGGGAAAATGACCATGTATCCTTCCTATAACCGTAAGGGCCGCGACATGATATTGTATTTCCTGCATAAACATTTTGCGGACAAGGATGCTTTGGTTGTACCGATTCAGCCTTTACAACTCGAAACGGATCCTGAATATCTGCGGCAACTGTTCTGCAAGGATAATTTTAAGGAGGACTATCGGATCTTGAATAGCGAAGTGCGTAAATTGGGCTATAATATTCCTCCGTTGGTTAATGCCTATATGGGGCTTTCACCGACCATGCGTATGTTCGGCACAGCTATCAATGATGAGTTCGGCGATGTGGAGGAAACCGGTATTTTGATTGCCGTCGATGAAATCCTGACGGAGAAGCGGGTGCGTCACATTGATTCCTTTGTCCGCAAACATGCCGATGAGGTTTTCCCCGAAGCAGGTCCTACTCAGGTCATGTATAAGGAAACCCGGAAATAACAAGATCTTCATTATACGTGGGGCAGATTGATGCCATGGATTTTGCGGTAAAGATCCAACGCATAGATATCTGTCATTCCCGAAATAAAATCCAGAACAGCCATTACACGATCATAAAGTGTGGTGGCTGTTGTTTCGTATTGGGAAGACACCAGATCGATCAGCAGGCGTGAATGAGCTTTTTGGGGATGGGTAACGGCTTCCAGATAGAGATCCAGTAGAGAGGTGATGACCTTGAAACCGGCCAGTTCTACATCGACTACATCTTTGCTTCGGTATATTTTCCGAAAGGCCGTGGCGGAGCATTGCTGGTAGGCCGTTAGCGGCAGCTCTGACATATGGCCGATCAGAGTTCCGGAGAAAGTGCCGTTCAGGATCTCTTCTTCGTGGTCGATAAATGCGCGTACACATTCCTGTACGAGACAGCCGATGGCACATGAACGCAGATACACAATCTGCTCGTTGGTATCGGTTACCCTTTGCAGTGTTTCTCTGATTTTTTGCTGCCGTTCTTCCGGAAAGAAAGACAGGAGCAGTCTTTGGGTTTCTTCGGTACTGAGAATCTTCAGTTTGTGGGCATCTTCTATGTCCATCATCTGATAACAGATGTCGTCGGCGGCTTCCACCAGATAAACAAGCGGATGACGGGCAAAACAGAGGGTGTTTTCCGGACTTTCTTTTTGTAAAAGACCCAGTTCATGGGCTATCTTGAGAAAGTCGGAGCGCTCACTTTCAAAAAAACCGAATTTCCGGTGATTGCCGGCCAGTGAAGAGGAATAGGGGTATTTGACGATGGAGGCCAGAGTGGCATAGGTCATGACAAAACCTCCCGGACGGCGTCCGTTGAAATGATGAGTCAGCAGACGGAATGTGTTGGCATTGCCTTCGAAATGAATCAGGTCGTTCCACTGGGCGTCGCTTAGTCCGATAGGGTCCAGCTTGTCACGATAGTGCTGCAGCCACTGGCCGTTGCCTTCACTGAAAAAGGTGCCGATGGCTTCCTCGCCGGAATGTCCGAAGGGAGGGTTACCCAGATCATGGGCCAGACAGGCAGCCGATACAATGGCCCCCAGTTCGGTGACATGGGTCTGTTGGAGCTCCGGGTGTTTCTCCAGCAGAATCCGTGCGCAGTCATTGCCTAGAGAGCGTCCCACGCTGGATACTTCCAGACTATGGGTGAGCCGGTTGTGTACAAATATGTTTCCGGGAAGCGGAAACACCTGTGTCTTGTTTTGCAGTCTGCGGAAAGGGGCCGAGAAAATCAGACGGTCATAGTCCCGTTGAAACTCTGTGCGGTCGTCTTTTTTCTTCAGATGCAGTTCTTCCAGTCCTAAACGCTTGTTGGATATCAGTTGTTCCCATTTCATAGGCAATTTTTTTGATTTGCAGATATGCAAAAGTAATGTAAAAAGAGAAGGAAAACGACTTTTCTGTGAAAAAAACACTCGTTTATTTTATGGAAATACCTAATTTTACTCGTTGGCGGAATTAAATTAGCGCATATTTAACTCTACCAATGGGTTTCTCATTTTTATAGTTAATATATTG
>CALUIU010000051.1 GCA_944320795.1 Candidatus Paraprevotella stercoravium
CTGCAACGTGCTTTGTATCGTGCTGATATGTTTTACTAATGCTTCAAAGTCCATAATTGCAAAGGTAAGTCTTTTATTTTTGTGTATTTTTCTCTGTTCATTTGTTTCATGTGCTACTTTCCTGGTTGGGGAAAATGGCTTTTTTGTGCGATCTTCCTGTTTTCACTCTTTGTCCCGGGTGATTTCTCCGGCCAGATCCGAGTCCATCAGCTGTCGCACCTGTTCCAGAGGAAGATCATTTCCCAGCAGGAACATCAGTTTGGTGATGGCGCATTCCGGAGTGCAGTCATATCCGCTCACCACACCGGCCTGCAGCAGTTGTAATCCGGTGCCATAGCGGTGCATTTCCACGGCTCCGTGCTGGCACTGGGTGATGTTGACAATGAGGATTCCCTTTTCCGAGGCCTCTTTCAGGCGGCGGATAAGCCACTCTTTTTGCGGTGCGTTGCCCGAACCGAAAGTGCGCAGCACCACCGCTTTCAGCCCCGGCACCTGTAGCACCGATGCCACGATGCTCTCCCGGATGCCCGGAAAGAGAGACAGCATCACGACCTGATTGTTAAAGTTGAAATGAGGCTTGAGCGGCTGGGTAAAGTCATTTTTCCGGATCAGATGTTCGTTGAAACGGATATGAATCCCAACGGTGGCCAGTGGGGGATAGTTGAACGAGCGGAAGGCATTGAAATTTTCAGCGTTCACCTTTGTGGTACGGTTGCCGCGCAGCAGTTCGTTTTCAAAGAAGATACACACCTCCGGCACCATCGGCTGTCCGTTTTCCCGTTTGGCGGCGGCAATCTCTATGGCTGTTATCAGGTTTTCCTTTCCGTCGGTGCGTAGTTTGCCGATGGGCAGTTGCGATCCGGTGAGGATGACCGGTTTGGAAAGGTTTTCGAGCATGAAGCTCAGGGCCGATGCCGTATAGGCCATGGTGTCCGTGCCGTGCAGGATTACGAATCCGTCATAGTGCTCGTAATTTTCGGTGATGATGCGCACGATGCGCCCCCACAGTTCCGGTTCCATGTCCGATGAGTCGATGGCCGGCTGGAAAGAGTAAGTGTCGATACGGTAGTGAAAGCGTTTCAGTTCCGGCACCTGTTTGAGCAGTTCGTCAAAGCGGAAGCTCTCCAGCGCTCCTGTTTCCGGATTCTCGATCATGCCGATGGTGCCTCCCGTATAGAGCAGCAGCACGGCCGGTTTCTTCTCTTTTGTCATAAGCCAGAGTTTTGTCAAAAGGTTTGTTATTCTTCGGACAAAGATATAAAAATCGGATGAAAAGACAGGAAAAAGGACCTTATCATCTTCCTTTTTATGGAAAATGGTAAGGTCCTTGTCCGTTTTATACATTCCGTATCAGTGTCCGATGATTATTTTTCGGGAGATGGTGCCCTGTGCGTTTCGTGCCAGTACCAGATAGATACCGGGAGCCAGAGCTTCCGAACGTATGTTCTTTCCCTGAAGATGAGTCACACAGACACCGGATAGCGTATAGATCTGTGCCCGGCAGTCTGTTTCCGAATCAATCACAATCTGTTTTCCTTCGTTACGGATATCCAGTGTTTCCACGGCATCAGCCTGCTGTACTCCGGTAAATCCGTTTTCCATGCTGAATTTATAGATGATTTCGCTGCTTCCTTCCGGACACATGCTCCGGTCTACGACGATCTGTCCCTGTACGGTTTCATATCCGTCAGCCGATACGGTCACGTTGTATGTTCCGGCGGAAACTTTCATGAAAGGCAACCGTCCGGCGTATAGATTTCTTTACCATTCATTTTTCCATTTGGATATTCTTGCAGACTGATTTCCGAATAGATGGGTTGATTGTCATAAATAAAGCTCACCTTATGGAAATCAGATGTTCTGATGGAAATCTGTTTGTCCTGATCTGTAGTCAGTTCCATCCATAGAGGGAAAGTCCGGTACATCTGAGATTCCTTATTCTCTAATTGATAGGAATATTCCAGGGTGTATGTCTGGTTCTTGGGCAGATATACCGGGAGTGAGGTGGGCGCATTGTATATGCTTTGGGATAGATTCCCGTGGATATTAAGGAAAATATCTTTTGTGGTTATGGACTCCAGATCCTGAATCAGATCAATTTGTGTTCTGGTATAATCTGAAAAATCAATGATCAGTTCATCCTGATTGCCAGTGGGAGTGAAGGATCCGCTTTTGGGAGCGACAATGAATTTCTTTTCATAATACGAATCCAGATTCCACTGATAATTTTCTCCCCGATGCAGTAGTACTGTAGTATTCATGTTTCTTACAAAAATAAAAGAACGGCAATCCGTTTTTTGAGGGATTGCCGTTCTCAGACTATTTTTTGAAGCGCTTTTAAAAGCCTTTTAAAAACCATTTAAAGGCGGTTTAAAAGACACCTTCTTTATTGGTTTACGATAAACTTCTTTCCGTTGCGGATATACACACCCTTGGTCGGGTTGGTTACCTCGCGTCCGCCCAGATCATAGATTTTACCGTTGTTTACATTCACACCGTTTTCCGGATCCTGAATGCCGGTTGTAGGAGGCAGCTCGTCAAATACCAGTGTTTTCGGAGAATTTCCTCCTGTCAGCATATATACGCTATATCCGGCGATGATGTTGCCTTTTTCAGCCGGTGCCAGATATGCCTTTTGGCCATCAAGCTTCAGAGCGAAGCACTGTGCCGGTGCCAGGATTCTTCCGCTGGTAGAACTCTTCAGCAGGTTGGTCTTTACGGTTACGGCTTCTTCATTGTCGTTTGCCGGAAGCATTTCATAGTTACCGGCATCTTTGGCAACCAGGATTACCGGAGTGTTTGCCGGCAGGACTTTTCCTTCCAGGTGAGTCAGGTTTACGGTCTGTTGGGTGCTGGTAGCTGCCGAGTAGACCCATACTCCGTTCGGGATGCTGGTAGCTATCGGAGCGCTGAAGGCTCCCACTGCATATCCTTCTTCAGTCATCTGCATGGAAACAGCCGGAATCATTTTCCACAGTTTTCCGTTTTCTTCAGTATCTGTCGTTTCTTTCAGGTATGTGCCTTGCTGGTTCAGGAAGCGCAGGGTAGAGCTGCCTTCGCTCATGCGGTACATGATCCATGATGGCAGAACCTCTGTGTCCTGTGTCTTCACGTAGATACCGTAATCTTTTCTGTCCAGGGTATATCCGAACTTGGTGATCGGTGTTTCGTGTGTCAGGTCATTTTCCCAGTCCACAGAACCGTTCTCATGTTTTTTGTTTACCAGAGTATATCTTCCGGCTACTTCCGGACTTTCCTGCAGGCTCCAGAGCGCGCCGTCTTCAGCAGCTCCGATGAGTGATTTCATCCACACCAGATCATTTCCCTGATTGTCTCCCAGGTGCAGACGCAAGGTGTTTCTTCCGTCGGTAGTCTGGATACGGAACCATGTGTGCGGCATATTCTCGGCGAGATCAGCACTTTTGGCCACCTTATAGATTTTGATCGGATGTCCGTCGCTCCATGCTACCGGACATCCCGGTTCGCCGTTGATGTATTTTCCGTTGGCAGTGGATTTGATGTCCCATGCCAGGCTCACCTTGCCGGAAGCAGAGATGGTAAACTGGCTCTTGCTTGCGTCAGCGGTCGGCGCGTATCCTCCGGATGTGACATCGTTCGGGATATATTTCTGTGCCGTTACATTCTTGAATGCGAATCTTACGCCTTTCTTTTCAACCTGAAATACATATTTGTCCGGGAAAGACTCTTTCATATCCGTCATTTCCGTGCGGTAATATCCGTTCAGGTAAGTCAGGAATTTGGTGTCGTCCTGATAATAAAAGTATCCCTGGCTGTTAGGATTTCCAGTATTTACATTCTGCAGAACCACATAGTCACCGTCGGCTATCTGGCTGGCGTCCGTCACAAGACCCTCTTTGTGAAAAACCTGTTTGGCCTCTTCGTCCATGGGCGCTTCTGCGGCCATCTCCAGTTTGAAGATATAGCTTTCGCTTTCTGTCTTGCTGCCTTTGCTGATGGCGTTGTTCTCGATGCTCCAGAAGTTGCTTCCGGCTTTACCGGCATTCTGGATGAGGAATTGTCCGCCCAGTTCCTGCAGTTTGTAGGTATTCCAGTTGTCGTCGTAAGCGGTACCGAACTGTCCCATTTCGTTCAGGTTGCGTCCGTCGGCCACACTCACGATCTTGTAGCGGTTCACGGCCGGTATCACGCTGAAGGTCCATGCTTGGGTATTCTGCGGGTCCTTATCCTTTTTAGCCTCGAATTTCGGGTTGTTGCTTCCGTTGTTGGTCAGATAGGTTCCGTCGGTCGGGTCAATGATAAAATAGTTTCCGCCGTCTACGATAACCGGATAAGTGACGGCTTCCTCATCCAGCGGTACGAACTCGAACTTGAAGTTGTCCGGGCTGTAGGCATTCGATGAGCCGGTGCTGATGCGTGTGCTGCTGGTTGTCCAGTACTTGTCACCTGCGCTACCGGCATTCTGGATGGCATACTTGCCGTTCATTCGGGTAATGTTGTAACTGTGCCATGCCGATTCATACGGGTTGGTGGTTTCGTTTACGGTAAATTCACCCTTTTCGTTCAGGTAGCGCTGATCCTGTGCGTTGACAATCTTGTAGCGGTTGGTGTTGTAGTCCATGCTGATCACCCATTCCTGTCTCTGCGGGTTGATGTTATCCTCGTTGGCCACGAATGTCGGATAGCTGCTTCCGCTCACGTTGGTCAGGTATTTGCCGTCGTATTTGATATAGTATTTTCCATCGTTCAGCAGCACAGCCGGGAAGTTCTCCCATCCTTCGCTGTAGAGTTCCTTGTATTCGGCGATCAGCAGATTGGTGTACTGTTTCATGAACGGAGCCACCACTTCGGCTGCTACGGTCGGGTTCGGGCTTTTGATGGATCCCTCGAAGTCGCGTGAGCGGATACTCTTCTGTTCAGCTTCCAGGGCAACCATTTCCTTGTAGAGTTTGAGGAATTCTTCCGGCTGGTTGTTTTCCAGAGTAGCGTAGAGCGAGCACATTTTCTGCCCGCGTTCGCCCATCAGCTTCATCACCTGGAACCATGCTACCAATTCCTTGGCCAGCGGATCGTTCTCCTGCACTTGCGGGTCGAGCAGTTCTTCGCAAGAGTTCACGAATTCGTCGAACATCGGTTTGATATTGTCGAAAGCCTCCTGATTCAGACCATTGACGGTAGCTTTTTCGAATACCTCGATGGCTTCGGCAAAGCGCTTGGATTCATTCTTGCGGCGCAGTCCGTGGGAGGTGCTTCCCAAGTCGATGTTGTTCTCGCAGAATACCTTGAACGCTTCGGCATGGTCCGGCATCAGATATTTGATGGCGCGCTCCCACGAAGCGTTTTCATCGTAGTCGGTCATGTTCCAGGTATAGTCGGCGATGCTGTAAAGCGACACTTTGGATGCCTCGGCATATTCACTCGGGTTGGCGGTGAATCCGCTTAGTTGCTCGGCGATATTCTTGTCGTTGCCATAGGTCGGTCCCATCAGCATGCGGTCGATGCAATAGTCATTGGTCGGATAGTTCAGCCAGATATACGCGTTACGCTGCAATTTGGCATTGATCCAGTCCATATCACTCTTGTTGATCATGTCCACTACCGAGTTTCCGGTCCACATGATACGTGCCTCTTTATAGGCATTTTCTCCCAACACGTCAAGATAGGTACCGCTGCTCCAGCTGCGGTTGTATTGAGTGGGGCAGAAGATGATCGGTGGCAGTTCCGGATATTTCTTGATGAAGTTGTCGGTTACATAGTTGATGAGCTCCGCTTGTTTGTCAGCGCGTGATTGTTCTGTGCCGCTGATGTCGTCGAACAGCAGACCGAAGGCGCGTACGCCTATGTCATACATCAGTTCGAACTTGTTGAGAACCTTCTGCATATCCGTTTCATTCCACTGGATATCATTACCCGGGTGGATACTCCATACAAACTGCACCTTGTTCTCTTTGGCTTTGGCCACCAGTTCTTTCAGTTTGGCAGCTTCGCTTGCAGGATATGGATCACGCCATTTTCCTCTGTGGTAAGGATCGTCTTTCGGTGCATAAATATATACATTCATTTTGTTCTTTCCGTAGAATTCAAACTGGCGGATGCGGTCCTCCTGACTCCACCAGTTTCCGTAGAATCCCTCTATCACACCACGGTCAATTACATCCGGATAGTCGGTTACGGTGGCCGACATCACTTCAGGCTGTGAGGCGATCTGCAGGAAAGTCTGCACGCCATAGAAGGTACCCGATTCGTCATTACCGGCGATGATTACTTTTCCGGGTTCCACTTTCAGGTAATAACCCTCCTTTTTGTTCGGGATATTTCCCTCATAAGCCGCTACGGCAGCGTCACCGCGCTCACCGATCACGATATTTACATTGCTTCCGCTTCCTGCGGTCAGTCCGCTTTTCAGCACTCGTACGGCATCTGCGTCCGCGTCGCTTTCTCCGGTCAGCGTGTAGCAGAATCCTTGGTCAAAAGCCTTGCTTCCCCAGGTGATTTCCTGTGGCAGCGGCGACACCGTAATCTGCTGTGCCTGCATGCTTGTCGCGCAGGTCCAAGCCATTGCCACTAATGGTAAAAGTTTCGTTTTCATAAGGTAGTTTTTAATAAAAAAGATTTAGCAATATATTTGCAAAAATAAAGAAAGAAAAGAGAAACGGTTGTTTTGTTTTTTATTTTTAACAAAAAACAAAACAACCGTCTGTTATCAATGCACTTCCCATTCGTCAATGGTTCCTGTTTCGGAGGAGAAGCTGGCCCCGATGCGGTAGATCTTCCGCTTGTCGGCGGCATATTCCCGGGTATAGCCTTTATCCTCGATCTGCTGCAGGGCTTCGGCAGCCGTGCCGTCCAGTTTGAACTCAAAGATATAGACATAGTCGGCTGTTTCCACGATACCGTCCACCCGTCCCTGGCTCTGCGGTTTCTCCACATAGACCGT
>CALUIU010000052.1 GCA_944320795.1 Candidatus Paraprevotella stercoravium
TATGGCCACTTTATAAGAAAGTTCGGCTATATAGCGATCTTCTGTTATAAAGAGGGTATTTTGACACACCCTCTTTTTCCCTATTAAACTATTTCTCCAGTCTTCTTTTGGCGGACATTGACAAATTACTCCGAGCAGAGTAATAAATTATCCCACTGAAGAGATTCCAAAATGATCAGCATGATTTTTCAAAATGATCAGCACGACTAATCAAAACGATCGGCACAATACTCCAAAGCATCCGGATATAGATTCATAGAATCGTGCCACCCGATTTATTTCTGCTTCTTGATTTGTCTCAACCATCCCGGCAGGATGCAGACTCCTCCTATCAGATAAGAATAATAAGTAATGATGCGCCACAGGCAGGCCACCACCAAAGCTGTTCCGGAGATTTGGAAAAAGTCACTGTAATAGGACTGGAACATGTATTCTCCAAAGCCGCTTCCTCCCGGAGTAGGAGTCACCACCAGCACCATCCAGATGACCAGCTGACGGACAAAAGCCAGAACATGATCTCCTCCGGTTGCAAAGCCATAAAGCAAAGCATTGACAACCCAATAACGGGAGCACCAGGCCCAGGCCGTAATCAGGAAGCATTTGAACCAGAATCCGCGCGAACGCTTGCTGATTTCCTCGGAACTGGTGATCAGATCCTGTCCCAGTTTCTCCACAGCGGGTTTCCATCTGCTCAACAAAGGTAAAGAAAACAATGCATTAAGCATATTGCTGATCCATTTCGCTTTATGAAACAAAGCAATATAGAGAATAAGCGTCCAAAGGCTCACCACGACAACTACTGCAATAAAAATGAACTGAAATCCGGCATCCAAAGGTACCGAAACCGGAAACAGAATACCGGTAGGTACCAAAAGAAGAACAAGAATACAAGCCAAAGACAGAAACAGTTCGTCCAAGAACAGATTGGCGATCATAATTGAGGTCCCCTCTCCACCCGACAATCCTTCCTGATGCAGATAAACGGCAATCAGACTGCTGCCTCCCACAGCCGAAGGTGTAGCTGCCGAAGTAAACTCACAGAGCATGTTCACCCGGAATGCCTGTTTCCAGGAGAGTTTCCGTCCTACCAATACCTTGAAACGTTGCGTCAAAGCAAAATTCTGGCATAGCATAAAAAATACAGCTAACAGGATACCCATCCACATACGGGCTGTGGGACGCAAGGTTTCAAACAGCGAAGGGTCAAATTCCTTCCAAAACAGATAACCGATCACGGACAAACCCAAAACGATCGGAATGGCAATATAAAACGGATTGAATAAAACTTCATTCTTCATAAAAGGAATGGATTGAAATAGAACACTTGCATTTTCCGTTCACCTTATTTTCTGGAATAACGGTTGATCAGATTACGGTAACGGTCGGCCACTTCTCCGGCAATATCCTCCCACGAACGGGCCAATGAATCGGATGCTCCCTGAGCCACCCGTCTCAACAAATCGGGATCTTTCAGCACCGAACGGATACGTCCGGCATATTCTTCTGTGTTTTCGGAAGTAAGAAAACCGTTCTCTCCGTTACGAATGACAGCCGATGCGGTAGACCCCTCCAGCATCAGCGAAGGAGTGTGCAAAGCTGCGGCCTCCCGCACCACCAGCGGAGCATTGTCATAACGCGACGGAAACAGAAACAAGTCTGCAGCCAGATAATAGCGGCGCAACTGTTCACGTTCCAGAATACGTCCCAAGAAACTGACCTGTTCTGCCAAACCCAAATGCCGGGCCAGATCCTGCAAGGCCGAAGCCGCATATCCGGTACCGATAAAGAACATGCGGAACGGCATGTCTTTCAGCAAGGCTACCGAACGGAGCAAAAATTCCAGGTTCTTTTCATAGATATGCTGCCCCACAAAAAGCAACAGAGGTTCGTCAGCCTTCAGCCCCAGCTGTTGACGCACCTGTTCGCGTTCTTCGTCCGAATAAGTACCGGCAAAGTCGTTTCCATTGTCCACCACTTCTATTTTTCCACGATAGCCATACTCACGGAGTGTTTCCTCGACCGAAGCCTGAGGAATCCACACCTCATCAGCCTGATTATAGAAATCCACGACATCGCGTATCAGATAGTCCACCACCGCCTTGATGGGCATACAGCGCTCAAAATCGGCACGATATTTGGAATGAAAAGTGGCTACCATAGGAATATGCCGCATGCGGGCCTGCTGCAGAGCCAGTTTTCCGGAAGAAAAAGGACAGTGGGCATGTACCAGCGAAAAAGGCATCTCATTCAGAGCCTTCCGGATATGTCGGTCAAACTGCGGAAGTCCCATCCGGTAAGGATTCCGGAAAATCAAAGGAATGGAGCAATAGCGCAACACCGGAAACGGTTCCTGATCCTCATACTGATCAGCCGAAGGGGTCACCACACAAACCTGTTCCCCTTTCTGATGCAGCCAATAGGCATAATTGCGTGTAGCGACAGAAACACCGTCCATTACCGGAGGAAAACAATCATTGAATATTCCGTACATTTAATTTATATACCTTGGTTATTACAACTGTTATTATCAATTATGTTCACACTGCAAATATACAACTTTTCTCCGCTCATAGTCCTTTTTTCCTTTCTTATGTTCCGTTTGTCGCCAAAAAGGCCGGAGTATGCAACCAAACTCCGGCCTTTCCTGTTTCAAATAAAAATCAAACTTTTTCAGATACCCACAAAGATAAGCAACGCGTAACCCAAAACAAAACCGACAATACCGATGATCAGTCCCACCTGCGTCATATCGCGTGTAGTGGTCAGCCCCGTAGAATGAGTCAGCGCGTTCGGCGGTGTAGATATCGGGAAAAGCATAGCCAGTGAAGTGGACAGAACCACACCCACCAACAAGGTTTTCACGCCTCCCACTGCGTTCAGCGACTCACCCATACCCACAGCCACGGCACTCAGAATCGGCACAATCAGATTGGCAGCCGCCGTATTGGAAATAAAGTTGGAAATGAAATAGCCCAACAGTCCGGATACGATCAGTACCACCAGCGGAATCCAGGAATCAAACGGGATAGACTCCACCAGGTGCTCGGCCAAACCGGTCTTGTTCATGGCGACACCCAGAGCGATACCTCCGGCCACCATCCACAGCACGCTCCAGTTGATTTCCTTCAGGTCTTCTTTCGTGATGATACCCGTAGCACAGAACACACCTACCGGAATCATGGCTACCACATTGGAATTCACACCGGTCAGTTTATCAAACATCCACAGCAGGATAGTCACTGCAAAAGTACCCCATACAATATAGGTACGTACTCCCTTCTCTCCCTTGCTCTCAATATGCAGTTCCACGGTCTTGGCCTTAAACGGATAGAGCCAGAGCAGGACACGCCAGGAGATGAGCAGCATCACCACAACATAAGGAAACATCACCAGGGTCCAGTCACTGAAACCCACGTTCATGTGCAGGTGTTCGTTCAGATAACTCAGGGCAATGGCATTGGGCGGAGTACCGATCGGCGTACCGATACCTCCCAAGTTGGCCGCTACGGGAATAGCCATCGCCAATCCGATGCGTCCTTTTCCGTCGGCCGGCAGCGTTTTCAGCACGGGAGCCAGGAAGGTAAGCATCATGGCAGCCGTGGCCGTATTACTCATAAACATGGAAAACAGTCCGATAATCAGCAGGAATCCCAAGAGTACATTCTGCGGTTTATTGCCAAAGGGCCAGAGCAGCCATTTGGCCAGCTGCACATCAAGTCCCACTTTGGTAGCGGCAATAGCCAGAATGAAACCACCCAAAAAGAGCATGATTACCGGATCGGCAAAAGTAGACAGGATGGCCTTGTAGCTGACCAGCGAACCGAGTTCCTCTACCGGAGGACCTTCGCGCAGGAAACGCAGACTGCTGTCGGATATGGTCAGCAGCATGGTTACAATCAGAATCACGGAAGTGGTCCAGGTAGGAATCACCTCGAACATCCACATCAGGGCGGCAAAGGCAAAAAGCGCGATGGTGCGCTGTTCCACAATGGTCAGTCCGTCAATGCCGTAAAAGGAAGTCGGCACCAGCCACAAAAAGGCAGTCACAAGTACAATTACCGGCAGTATGATCATCTGCTTTCGGTTCAGCTTCAAAGATTCAAAGCGGGGTGTTGTCATGGTATTTCTTTTTTTATAGTAAAACAAAACAGGCAGCCCACGCATGGACCACCTGTTTGCAATATTCGTAAAAAATGATGAAACTTGCAAATTCCCTAAAGGAAATTTATCTGAAATCAGGATGAAGCGCCGAGTCCTTCTGCTATTCCGGACACACGGCCCAGTCACCGATCGTACCCGTCTCCGAAGAGAAACCGGCACCGATGCAGTACAGCTTCCGGCTGTCAGCGGCATATTCCCGGGCATAACCTTTCTCTTCGATCTGTCGCAAGGCTTCTTCGGCCGTACCGTCCAGCTTGAACTCAAAGATATAGACATAGTCGGACGTTTCCAGCACACAGTCTACACGACCCTGGCTCTGCACCTTTTCCACATACACCGTATACACGCTCACCAGACGTAGGATAAGATAGAACGTATACTGGAAGTAACGCTCCCGCTCCGCCTCATCTTCCTTGCGCCGCATCGTATAAGGAATGCTCGAAAGAAAAGAAGTAAATAGAGTATGCACCCGCTCCACATCGCCCTGGCGCAAAGCCACTACCAGACTACGGATCCAACCACCGGTTTCCTCCTTCGGTTGCAGATAAGCGGCCGAAAGCATCGTAAGAAATCCGTTCTTCACCTCATTGTTCGGAAAGTCAAGCAGGAAAGTATTGAAATCCCGGTCATAAGCCTTCACCGTCAGATAACCGCTCTGGTAAATCATCGGCAGAGGACGTTCCACATCGGCCTTGTAGTCGATAAACTCCTCCGGAGGATAATACTTGCCCGTCAGTTCGTTCATATTCTCCTTGAAGTGAGAAAGCAGACGAATCAGATAGGTCGGTGTACCCGTGCTGAACCAATAGTCACGAATGCGAAGACTGTCCAATGCATTGAGCAGACTGAACGGATTATAAACATCCGTCAGACGGTCACTAAAGTGATACCCGTCATACTGCTGTTTCAAACGCTGGCGCATTTCTTCCGGAGTGCACTCATACTCGGCAGCCATAGCGGCTATCGGTTCTGCAAAATTGCGGTCAATCTCTTCCTGCGTAATGCCACACAAAGCCTCGTAACGGGCATCCATACTGATGTCCTTAGGCTGGTTGAACCCGCTGAACACACTGACTTGAGAAAACTTGGTCACTCCCGTCAGCAGCACAAACTGCAAATGGCTGTCCGCACCCTTGAAGACCGAATAGAATGCTTTCAGAATATTGCGATGCTGATTCTCCAGACCGGTATCCACATCCAAAACATCCAGAATCGGCTTGTCGTACTCATCGATAAGCACCACGGCACGGCGTCCGCTCTGTTGGTGGGCAGCCTCCAACACTTTAATGAAACGAAGACCAACATCCAGAGTTTCGTTGACTTCCAAAGAATATGTACTTTCCCATTTCCGGACATAATCCAGAAGCATCGCTTCCAAAACACCGCTTTTGGTAAAGTTCATGCCATTGAAATCCACATGAAATACCGGATATACCGCCCACTCCTTTTCCAGACGTTCCATAGCCAAGCCACGGAACAGTTCCTTCCGCCCCAGATAATAGTTCTCCAGAGTGGAAACCAGCAGACTCTTTCCAAAACGACGCGGACGACTCAAAAAGTAAATACTTCCTTCATGTGTCAGACTGTAAATCAAATCGGTTTTGTCTACATACATATAACCGTCTTCCACAATACGGTCAAAGCTTTGAATGCCTATCGGATATTTCATCATGGTCTTCTTTTTTAAGTTATGTAGGTCAGCGGCATTGCTGCCGCTTTCCCCATTAAGAACTGTACGTGCGATTTTCACCGCATA
>CALUIU010000053.1 GCA_944320795.1 Candidatus Paraprevotella stercoravium
TGTTTCAATCCGTAATCTGTGTATAGACGCACCACGACGGAAACGGTATTTTTGTATCAGCACATAAAAACAAATAACAGTAATGAACGATATACAGTCACTCACTATAGACGAATTCAACAAACAGATGCGTCAACCGACACTACATCCTCAAGTAGCGGTCATTGATCCGGGACAACTTGAAGATGATACTACGTTGTGTTTTACAGGTAACTTCTTTGCAGTCCGTTTTGTAAGGACACGGTGTGGAGAAGTACGCTATGGCAGGCAATGTGTCGATTTTCAATACGGCACACTTACATTCACAAAACCGGGAGATACAATCTGTATCAGTCACGAAGATGCGATAGACGGTAGTATATCGGGGCTCCTGTTACATCCGGAACTGTTTAACACCAAGAGCCTTGTATTCAAGAAAGCGGACTATACTTTCTTTGATTATCGGGAGAATGAATCACTGCATCTTTCCCTGCAGGAGAAGCATATCGTACAAGACCGTTTGAATCATATCCATGAAGAACTGCAGCGGGATATAGACCCTTACAGTCTACGATTGGTATCTGTGGGTGTAGAATTATTGTTGGACTATTGTCTCCGCTTTTATGAACGTCAGTTTGCCTGCCGTTCCGACATTTGTCAAGAATATCTTGCAACAGTAGACAGGACACTCTCCCGCTATTTTTCCCTATGTGGACAAAAATCTCTGGAAGATGGAATCTGCCGGGTCGAATCTACGCTTTCCACTCTTTCGACAGCTTATCTGAACGAAGTAGTACGGGTAGAAACAGGAAAGACGCTTGCTGAGTATATCCGCCTAAAGATGATGGAATACATTAAGAAACGTGTTCGCAAAGATGGTTGCTCATTAGAGCAGGTGGCTGGAGAGTTCGGCTTTTATCAACCGCGCATATTAGCCTTATTGTATCGGCAACTCTTCGGTCATCAGTCCGAATATTCTATTTTGACGTTCGATTATAAACCAAATTGACTACAATATGTATCCTTAGAAAAAGGTATATCGACTTGTTGCTGACACAAAAGGTGATGATCTCCATATAGCTATGCAGGCATTGGTAAAGAAACCTTTGAGATGAAATCGCTGTCTTTGCCAAACGGCATCCTGAATGAGAGTTTTCGGTATATCGGACTGATAGACAAATTGAGCATTAAATATCCATTTATCAAACACCCGAATACAAATCCGTAATTCAGGTAAATCAATCCGTGATTTATCTCATTTCTATCTCAACAAGACCACGTAAATTTGCCACCATTGAAACAATCATCGGGATGGTGCTTCAAAAGAAAGACTATTCCGAATACATCAAAATAAACATTTAAAAACATAAACCTTTTAAATTTATGAGACCTTATATCATCTGCCACATGGTGGCCTCCATAGATGGACGTATTGACTGCGCAATGGTGGAGCAGATCAGCGGAGACGAATACTACACGACACTGGAGAAACTGGATTGCCCTACTCTTCTGGAAGGAAGAGTTACCATGGAACATTACAGTGCCGACAAAGAACCTTTCATCCCGACGGAAAATAAACCGATAGGAAAACTTTCAGTATATCAGGCAGAAAAATCGGATGCGTACATGGTTACCGTTGATACCTTAGGACGTTTGCGTTGGAAATCGAATACGATTGATGATGTACCACTCATCTGCATCGTCAGCGAAAGAGCCAGCGAAGAATATCTGGCAACCTTGCGCCGACAGGAAATTTCCTGGATTGCCGTGGGCAAAGAACATATTGATTTGGAAAAAGCCATGGAGATTCTTTATACCCAGTTTGGAGTAAAACGGTTAGGACTATTGGGCGGAGGACACATCAACGGCGGATTTCTGGAAGCTGGACTGGTTGACGAAGTAAGTCTGCTGCTGGCCCCGGGAATAGACGGCAGAAAGGGGGAAACATCTTTGTTTGACGGTATCACGGACAAAAGCAGAATGCCGGTACGGCTCCGCCTGCAACAAATAGAAGCATTGGAAAACGATGTTTTATGGCTTCGATATAAACTATAACCAAAAAATGAAAGACTATGAATCCAAACGTAACCGAAAAAAAGAAACTCGTGGTGTTTTTCTCACGAACGGATGAAAACTATGGAGTGGGATACATTACAAAAGGAAACACTCATATTGTTACAGAAATCCTGGCTTCGGAAACCGGAGCCGATCTTTTTCAGATAGAACCCGTAGAGTCTTATCCCGCAGAATATGACCGCTGTATTGAGATTGCCCAACAGGAGAAACGGACTAATGCGCGTCCGAAAATCAAGGAAGACATTCGGATAGAAGACTATGATCTGATTTTTCTGGGTTATCCGAACTGGTGGAGCGAACTGCCGATGGCAGTCTATACTTTTATTGAAAAACATGACTGGAACGGAAAAATCATCGCCCCATTCTGCACTCATGAAGGCAGTGGCCTGTCGGCAACAGAACGCCATATTCAATCGGCCTGCAAGGGAGCGAAAGTTCTCCGGGGAATGGCTATTCAGGGAAGCACGGCACAGCACGATACGATAGCCACCCGAAAGGCCGTGCAAACATGGATTGACATATTGCGACAACAATAGAATGTTGAAAAAATACAAAAAAGCAGCGCCGAAAGCTCCCAATCGGAAAAATGACACTATATTTAGCCGGTAAACCTAAAAAACAAAAAACATGGGAATTCTAGACACAATTTTGGGCAATGCCTCCGAAATGGATGCTGCATCTCTGCAAAAAGAGTACGGCCCACTGCTTTGCGAAGGAGAATTTATAGAAAAGGCATTCAGACTGATCCGCGACAAATGGGTATTCACCAATAAACGTCTTATCATTCAAGATATTCAAGGAATCACGGGAAAGAAAAAGGAATACATGTCCATCCCCTATCGGTCCATAGAACGTTTTTCTGTGGAAACAGCCGGTACGTTTGATATGGATGCAGATATGAAACTGTGGATTCGAGGCGAAAATTTACCCTTGGAACAGAACTTCGGCAAAGGCTCCAATATTATTGAGGTTCAGCGTGTACTGGCCACTCACATTTTATAATGCAAAAACAGATTTGATAAACAAATAAAATGGTCCTGATGAGTTTGTATAAGTCATCAGGACCATTTTGCTATTTTTAATACAGATTCAGTTCATCCACAAAAATGAATGCCGGATTTCCTTTACCGGGATGCCAGTCTGGCAGATTGCCGTTGCGGATAGTTACCTCAACATAACGGGCAGATACCGGAGCAAAAGAATATTCATAAGGATAGATTCCGTCCTTGTCAGCCTGCTTGAAATCTGCAATATCCTGTGCCAGAACCTCACGGTAGTTCACACCATCATCCGATACACGGATACGCACTCCGCGCGGTCCCATAATCCAGTCGCCCTTGACCACATTGCAGCGGAAACACAGTTTGCCGATTTCAGTAGCTTCCTTCAGGTCGATCACGGCTTCAATATCTCTACCCTGAAAACCCAACCAACGGCCGGTCTTGTAGTTTCCGTCTCCCTGCAAACCATCGTTCAGCACCGGTGCTCCATTGAAAGCATATCCGCCACTAGGCTGCTGCTTGAGGGTAATGGGCTTCATGGATGACTTGCTACGGGTAACCTTCTCCGAGAAGATGCGGCTACGCGCACCTCCCGGACGGAACACAGCAGCCTTGATCTGCGCATCACTCTTTATAAACAGCGGTTGCAAAGAATCATATGGAGCGCTGTCCTTAGTCGGGTCTGTTCCGTCAAGCGTATATCGGATATCACCTTGTCCCAATGTCTTGAAGGTCACTTTTAAGGCATCCTTTTCGGTATCAGGTTCCAGTGTAGCACGAATATCCAACAGATGGGTGGCATAATTGTAACCGTTCACATCATACTGATCCATCATATCGGGCACACGCTGCAGGAAGTTCTCGTAATTCTTGAATTCCGGTCGGGTCCACTGCACCTCAGAAAGGGCTGCCATACGGGGCAGCACCATGTACTCCACCTGACTGAAAGTCGGGATATATTCCGTCCAAAGATTGGCCTGCGCACCGATTACATATTTCTTGCCATCCTCAGGAATACCGGCTGCAGGCTCCAGAGAATAGACTTTCTCTACCGGAACATAACCGCCAATGGCCAGAGGTTCGTCGGCCGTATGTGCCGTCTGGTAATAATCGAAATAGACATGAGAATTTGGTGTCATAATCACCGGATGCTTCTGTTTGGCAGCTTCGATACCGCCGCCCACACCGCGCCAGCTCATCACTGTGGCATTCGGTGCCAAACCACCTTCCAGCGTTTCATCCCAACCGATGATGTGGCGTCCCTTGCTCTCCAGGAAACGTTCCATGCGCGAGATGACATAACTCTGCAGATATTCCTCGGCCGTATGACGGTTATCGCCCTTGATACCCTCATCAGCTATGCGTTTCTGACATTTGGGACACTCTTTCCAACGGGTCTTCGGACACTCGTCACCTCCTACGTGGATATAAGGTGAAGGGAAGAGTTCCACCACCTCACTAAGCACATCTTCCAAGAAAGTCAGTGCCTTTTCATTACCGGCACAAATCACATTGTCGGACACGCCCCACTGGGTCCATACCTCATAAGGACCACCCGTACAACCGAATTCCGGATAAGCGGCCAAAGCCGCCTGCATGTGACCCGGCAAATCAATCTCCGGCACAATGGTGATATACCGTTCGGCCGCATAAGCCACAATGTCCTTGATCTGCTCCTGCGTATAATAACCGCCATAAGGCTTTCCGTCGTACTTGCCGGAATTGCGTCCGATTACGGTTTCCTTACGCTTGCTGCCCACCTCAGTCAGACGTGGATATTTCTTGATCTCGATACGCCATCCCTGATCCTCAGAGATATGCCAATGAAAACGATTGATCTGATGCAGTGCCAGAATATCAATGTAACGCTTCACCTCATCCACGGTAAAGAAATGACGGCACACATCCAGCATCATACCTCGGTAACCGAAACGGGGAGCATCCTGAATGGTTACAGAAGCGAAACTGATTTTCTTGCCCTTTGCACCGGCAGGAATGGATTTGCGCAGCACCTGCATACCATAGAACACACCGGCCGGCGTAGCTCCTGTAATGGTGACTCCTTTCTGCCCTACTTCGAGACGATATCCTTCATTGATCTTGCCTTCAAAGTCTACGGTTTCACTGGCGGCAGGAATAGACGGATCAAGGGCCAGAGAAATGCAATTGGACGAAGCACCGGCATCAGCCTTAATTTCCGGTGAATAACCGGTCTGCTCTTCTATATATTGCGCCAGGAAACGGGCATTACGCTCCATATCTGCATTCTGCGACGGATAACTGATCACGGTAGACTTGCTCAACGTAAAGGACTTGTCTTGCTGTGCCTGAATATGATTCGGCAGCGGAATAATCTGATAATTAGCTTCTACCGCCTTCTGACTGTGACATGCCGTAAGGCAGGCACACAAAGTGACGGGAAGAAAAATCTTAACGATAGAATTCATGTTTGGGGTTTTTAATGATTTGAGAATATACAAACATACAATTTTTATTATGAAACCGCAACAAAAGTTTCAGAAAATGAAAGCTTCACAGAATACAACTCTATCTGAATTTTTTCGTATCTTTGTAGAAACATGTGCGACAAGAAGTCGTACAAGTAATTGTTCAGCATTATGTCTGAACCTGTTGTTCCGTCAACAGTAGCCTA
>CALUIU010000054.1 GCA_944320795.1 Candidatus Paraprevotella stercoravium
AGTGGTGCCACCAGGAATCGAACCGGGGACACAAGGATTTTCAGTCCTTTGCTCTACCAACTGAGCTATGGCACCTTCTCGTTTGCGAATGCAAAGGTACGAAAAACTTTTGTATCCGCAAACTTTTTGAGAACTTTTTTCGAAAAAAGTTATTTTAGAGGGTTCCAACCCTGTGCTTTCAGCTCAAATTCGTTGCCATCGCGGCAAATCAGAGCGCAACCAAGCTCCGGTTTGGTGATATGGCCAATCAGCTTCACACCTTCCATCTGAGAGATTTTTTCATGGTCGGAGATAGGCACGGTGAACAGCAGTTCGTAGTCTTCGCCGCCGTTCAGGGCACAGGTCGTTACGTTCATGTTCAGCTCCTCGGCCATGACGGCTGTCTGATAATCCAGCGGGATGTGCTCCTCATAGATGCGGCAACCCACTTTGCTTTGGGTGCAGATGTGGAGCAGTTCAGAGCTCAGTCCGTCGGAGATGTCCATCATGGCTGTCGGTTTGATGTTGGCGGCAGCCAGAGCCTCGATGATGTCGCGGCGAGCTTCCGGCTTCAACTGACGCTCCAACAGATATTCCTTACCGCTGAAATCCGGTTGCGCGCGGAGCAATTCTTCTTCCATCTTCTGATTTTTGCTCTCGCGGGCTTCTTTCAGTTGCTGGTTGAATACCGCCTTTTCGCGTTCCAACAGCTGAAGTCCCATATAGGCTGCTCCCAAGTCACCGCTCACGCAAATCAAGTCAGTGTCTTTGGCGCCGTTGCGGTAAGTCACCTTGTCCGGATCTCCTTCGCCAATACAGGTGATGCTGATGGCCAGTCCGGTGAGTGATGAGGTGGTATCGCCTCCAACCAGATCCACGCCGTGTGCCTCGCAGGCGGTGCGCAGGCCTTCGTAGAAATCCTCCATATCCTCAATGCAGAAGCGTTTGCTCAGTGCGATGGAAACAACCATCTGTTTGGGCATACCGTTCATGGCATAAATATCGGAGAAGTTCACCATGGCCGATTTGTAGCCCAAATGTTTCAGGGGAACATAGGTCAGGTCAAAGTGAATACCTTCCATCAGCAGGTCGGTGGTGACCAGTACCTGCTTGTCGGCCGGATATTTCAGTACGGCGCAGTCATCGCCCACACCGTAGAGTGAAGAGGGGTTCTTCAATTTAATCTGTTCGGTCAGGTGCTTGATCAGTCCGAATTCGCCAAGAGTGGCAATTTCTGTTCTGTTTATTTCTTGCATGTTTGAATTTTAGTTTCACATCTATTATATAATAAGGAAGGCGGGCTTATGCGCGGTTGATCATCTCGCGCATGATGTCGGCCATGATGGGCTGTACGGCTTCGGCGGCGCGCTGCACTTCTTCGTGGCTCACCTCTACAATCTTGCCTTCTACACCCAAGTCGGTGATGATGCTGATGCCGAAGCACTTGATGCCGCAATGGTTGGCGACAATCACTTCGGGCACGGTAGACATACCTACAGCATCAGCACCCCAGATGCGGAACATCTTGTATTCGGCCGGAGTTTCGTAAGTCGGGCCCTGAGTGGCCAGATAAACTCCCTGCTGCACCTTGATGCCTTTTTCCTGGGCGATACTCAGAGCCTGGTTGATAAGGTCTTTGCTGTAAGCCTCGTGCATATCGAGGAAGCGTGGTCCGTTAGGGAAATTCTTTCCGCGGAGCGGATTCTCGGGCAGAGCATTGATTTGGTCGGTAATGATCATCAGATCACCGATTTCGAAGTCTGGATTGGTTCCACCGGCGGCGTTGCTCACAAACAGAGTCTTGATGCCCAGTTCGTTCATGACGCGGATGGGGAAGGTAACTTCCTTCATGGAGTAGCCTTCGTAGTAGTGGAAGCGGCCTTCCATGGCCATGATATCCTTCTCGCCGAGCTTTCCGAAGATGAGGCGGCCGCTGTGGCCTTCTACGGTTGAAACCGGGAAGTTCGGAATATCCTTGTAGGCTATACTATGTGCGTCTGTTATCTCTTCGGCCAGTTTGCCCAGACCGGAACCTAAAATGATGGCAGTGGTCGGGTTACTTGGCATTCTTTCCTTTAGCCAAGATGCTGTTTCTTGAATTTTTTCGTACATAACCAATAATGTTTTCGTTAAACGTATTTTCCTGTTCCTGCATAAACTCCACCTCGATGGGCAGTACATACAGGTTTTTTCTGATTTCTTCGTGAAGATTCATCCCTTTCAGTCGGCTGAAGTCCTTTTCTGTAGTGATGATGAGTTTCTTTTCCGGTAATTTCTGAAAAGTGTCGTATATGTTCTGCAGATCCTTTTCCGAATAATAGTGATGATCCTGAAAGCTGAGCGAAGTGATATTTTTGGTGTACTGGCCCAGATCGATGATCATCTGTTCGGGAGAAGCGATACCGGTGAGCAAAAGTACATGCTCGTCTCTTCTTAGGGTGGACAGCGGACGGTTGTTCCGGTCGGGATGTGCTGCCAGCAGATCGCCGTATTTGAATGTAGAGAAGTACAATTTCTGATAGGGATACAGGTTCAGGGCTTTGCTGATGACGCGGAAGCCCATCGGCTTGATGTCGCGGGGGCATTTGGTCACAATCACGATGTTGGCCCGGCTTTTTCCTTCTTTCGGCTCACGCAGACGACCTGCCGGAAGAAGCTTGTCTTCGGTGATCATGCGGTGATAGTCGATGAGTAGGATGTTGATGCCCGGCTTTACATAACGGTGCTGGAAGGCATCGTCCAAAAGGATCACTTCTGTGCCCGGAGCAACAGATTCGTCACACAGGCGCTCTATGCCGTGGCACCGGTTTTTGTCGACTGCTACATAGATGTCGGGAAACTTCTCCTTAATCTGGAACGGTTCATCGCCGATATCCTGCATTTTGGTCTTTGCATCGGCCAGCAAAAAGCCTTTGGTCTTGCGCTTGTAGCCACGGCTCAGTACAGCCACCTTGAAATGGCGGTGCAGCAGTTGGATCAGATATTCCGTATGTGGGGTCTTTCCGGTGCCGCCCACAGTGATGTTTCCGATGGAAATCACCGGAATGTCGAAGCTTTTCGATTTGAGCAGTCCCAGCTCAAACATTTCGTTGCGGACAAAAACTCCGGCTCCGTAGAGCCAGGACAGCGGGGTCAGCCATTCATTGATCTTGATTAAATCTCCTTCCATTGTCGAGAGTACTTCTTCTAGTTGATATTGGGTTCATAAGGCATGCGGGCCTGTATCGGATCCATGGCATTGACCTTGTTGATGAATTGAATGTGTTCGTAGTAGTTTCCCAAAGCGCTTTTCAGTGAACTTTGGATGTAGTCTGTCTGTTGGTCTTGCAACAGGGTTTCGTACCACTTCTGAGGCTTGGGGTATGCGGTTACCGCATATTGTTTGATTCCGGCTTCCTGAGCTGCTCTTTCAATGGCTGTCTGCAGAGAACCCATCCGGTCTGCCAAGCCGTTTTCCAGGGCCTGTTCTCCGGTCCAGACTCTGCCTTCGGCCAATTGTGCGGTTTGTTTCAAGGACAACTTGCGCCCTTCCGAAACCCGTTTTAGAAAGAGTTGGTAGCCGGCTTCGATATATTTCTGCATCAGTGCCGTTTCTTCCGTGTTGAACGGGCGTGACAGGGTGCCGAAATCGGCATGCCGGTTGGTCTTGACGGCGTCGAAATTCAGTCCCAGCTTTTCTTTCAGCAGATTGCTCATATCGGGAATCATACCGAAAATCCCGATACTTCCCGTAAGGGTAGAAGGGAGGGTTACGATTTCACTGCCGGCACAGGCCATATAATATCCTCCTGAGGCGGCCATACCTCCCATGGAAATGATGACCGGTTTTTTGCTTTTCAGCATTTGTATGCTGTGCCAGATCTGTTCAGAGGCATAGGCGCTTCCTCCGCCGGAATTGATGCGGATGACCACGGCTTTGATCTGGTTGTCTTCAGCCAGTTCGGTAAGGTCCTTGCAGACTTCTTTAGAGGCTATTTCTGACATGCTCATACTTGACGGACTTTCGACAATGTCGCCGAAAGCATAATATACGGCGATTTTTTCTTTCGGACCTGTTTTTTGCGGCAGATTCTCCAGTCCTGCGGGAGTGATAATCTGAGGGGCTTGTTTCAGCTTCAGTTTCTTCTGGAAATATTCTTTGAGATCTTCCCGATACATCAGCGTATCAGCCAGTTTTTTTTGGACCATTTCGGTGGCCGGAGCCAGAGAGAGAAACTCATCCGCATAGCGGTTTAATGCGGCCGGATCTATCTGACGTGATTGGGATACGGCCTGCAGCATATTGTTCCAGATAGATCCCAGATAGCTTTGGATCTGTTCCCGATTGGCGGGACTCATTTCAGTTCCGGTAAACGGTTCGACAGCCGATTTATAGTTTCCTACCCGGAATACCTGCATTTTGACTCCGATGCGTTGCAGCAGATCCTTGTAAAAAACAGGCTCTGAAACCAGACCTTGCCAACTGATTTGTCCGCTTGGGTTCAGAATGACCTGATCGGCCACGCTGCAGATATAATAGTTTGTCTGGCTGTAGTTGTCTCCGTAACTGATAACCGGTTTGCCGCTTTTCTTGAAATCGCTCAGCGCCATTCTGATTTCTTCGGCCATGGCCGGGGTGGCCTGACTCAGGCTGCCTGCGTCCAGATAGATGGCACGTATGTTTTTATCGTCGGCAGCACGATAGATACTGCCGATAATCTGTTCCAGTCCCAAAGTGGGATAATCCTCGCCCAATAAATCGTTCAAAGGGGAGTCTTCGTATCGTTCTTCCAAAGCTCCGTTCAGTTCTATTTTCAGGACACTGTTCGGACTGATAGTGGGGATACTGCTACCGGATATGATTAATAAGATCAGGAAAACCAACCCACAGAAACTTAAGAACAGAAACCCGATAATGGTGCCTAATGTGGCAGCCAATGTATTTTTTATAAATTCTTTCATGTGATAGTTATCGTAAAGATATCATAATGCAAAAATAAAAGATTTACCCTCAATAAGCAAATTTTTACCTTCAATTAAAATAAATAAGGTGATAGATGAATCTTTTGAAGAAAATTACTGTTTAGGACGATTTTTCAATGGGAACAAAGGAACATGGCAAAAAGGCATTTTTATTTGAAAATACCGTGCCTATGGTATTGGAGTTTTGTCGGGACCGAATTTGAGTTTCATCCCGATGAAAT
>CALUIU010000055.1 GCA_944320795.1 Candidatus Paraprevotella stercoravium
GTCGGGGTACCAGGATTCGAACCTGGGACCCCCTGCTCCCAAAGCAGGTGCGCTAACCGGACTGCGCTACACCCCGTCTTTCTCAAAAGCGATGCAAAGGTAGTGCTTTTAAACGAAACGACCAAACATTTTTGCCGTTTTTTTATTTCTCGTACTCATTTTTTCGTTTAGGATTCATCGGAAACCAGCCTTTCTGCACTCTTTTGAACTGTTCAAATACCTCAAGGATAGACCAAAAGGATGAAAAGGACACAACACCCAGCAAAATGGACAAATATTCATTTTCCGCATAAAGAGAGAATCCCAAAGTTACAATTCCCAATAATAAAAACAGCCACCAACTTTTTTTACCCATATAATATTCCGCCTTGATGACCAGGGGATGGAAAAGTCCAATTACCAGAAAAGTCAGCAGGCCAAAAACAATTCCTGTATAATTCATTTTTATTTCAATTTTAATGGTTCTACACGCAAAGATAGAAAATTATCTTTTCCATACAGCAAGCCGATGACGGATTTTCTTGCGATATAAAAAGCCCTGCACCATGCCACGCGAAAAAAGATACACTAGAAATGCCAGCCAAAGTGTATGATTGCGATCCGCCAAAGGAACCGAAAAAAGAATCAGAAAGAACAGACATCCGGCTATAAACATAGACAGAAGCATCTGTCTGGTCGCTGTCAGACCAATAAAAATACCATCCCACAAGAAAGCAGAAACCGACACAAACGGTATCAGAAGCACCCACACCAGATAATGTGCCGCCGTATCAACCACCTCCGCATTGTCTGTCAACCACCCCAAAGCCAAACGTCCTCCGGCTACATACAGCACAGTAAACAACAGGGCGATACTCCCACCCCAACGAAACAGTTGTCTGAATACGCTTCGGAGATGATCTATCTGCCGGGCGCCATAATATTTCCCGGTAAGGGACTCCCCGGCATAGGCAAAACCATCCATAAAGTAAGAATAAAAAGTAAAGAACTGCATCAGAAAAACATTGGCCGAAAGCACTACCTCGCCCTGCTCTGTCCCTACGGAAGTAAAATACAAGGTAACACAGACCAGACACAAAGTGCGCAGAAAAATATCTTTGTTTACATCAAAGAGACGCAAAAGGGCACGCACATCCGACAAGCGGTGCCACACAAAAAAACGTGCGTCACGATGATGTCGCAACCAATATCCCAAGAATAAAACGGAAAGAAGCACACTGCTCCACTGCGCAATCAGAGTTCCCAACGCCACTCCTCTTACACTCCAATGCAGTCCGAACACAAACACCGCACTGCACACAATGTTCACCACATTCTGAAATACGGATACGTATAACGGGAAACGGGCTTCCTGTACTGCAATAAACCAACCAAAGAAACAATACTGCATCAGCATGGCCGGAGCTCCCCAAATACAGATATGAAAATACTGGTTCACATAAACAGCCACTTCCGGTCCTGTTTCCATCACACGGAAAGCAAAATCCAGAACCTGTTCTTGCAAAACAAGCTGCAGCAAACTGATCGTCACCGCCAATACAAGCGAGCGCAACAAGGTAGCCATCACTTCATCTTGCCGCCCGGCCCCATAAAACTGGGCAGTAATACCCGTTGTCCCCATCCGCAAAAATGCGAACACCCAATAGAGCATATTGAAAACCGTTCCTCCTACAGCTATTGCGGCAATATACGCCGAAGCCCCCAGATGGCCAACAATCGTAAGATCAACCAACGAAAGAAGCGGCACCGTAATATTTGACAAAATTGAAGGCAAGGCAATATTCAATATCTCATTTTCCCTAATCCAATTCTTCATATTCATATATTTATATCTGGATGTATTCTTATCATAAAAGTTATGCAAAGGTAGTCCATTTCTCTGTTCGGGACAAACAGACCAACCCTTCAAATTGCATTCTTCTTTATTGCGTAAAAGAATCTGGGCAGAAAAAAAGGTGTCTGTTTGGCTAAATGCGCAAAATGAACTAACTTTGCATGCATTGAAGAAATACAAAACTTATAGAAATATGTTTAGAACGAATACATGTGGCGAGTTGCGCCTTTCAGATGCCGGCAAACAGGTAACTCTGGCCGGATGGGTACAGCGCACACGCAAAATGGGCGGTATGACTTTTGTAGACTTGAGAGACCGTTACGGAATCACTCAGCTGGTGTTCAATGAGGAGATCAATGCCGACCTGTGCGAGAAGGCCAACAAATTGGGCCGTGAGTTTGTCATTCAGGTAATCGGTACGGTCAGCGAGCGCGAAAGCAAGAACAAGAACTTGCCTACCGGCGAGATTGAAATCATCGCCTCAGAATTGAATATACTGAACACGTCACTTACTCCTCCTTTCACAATTGAAGACAATACAGACGGTGGCGATGACATTCGCATGAAATACCGTTATCTGGATCTACGCCGTGCCACAGTGCGACAGAACATCGAATTGCGTCACCGCATGACCATGGAAGTACGCCGCTATCTGGACAGCAAAGGCTTCCTCGAGATCGAGACTCCTATGCTTATCGGTTCTACTCCGGAGGGCGCACGTGACTTCGTCGTGCCTTCACGCATGAACCCGGGTCAGTTCTACGCACTGCCACAGAGTCCTCAGACTCTGAAACAGTTACTGATGGTGGCCGGTATGGACCGCTATTTCCAGATTGTAAAATGTTTCCGTGACGAAGACTTGCGCGCCGACCGTCAGCCTGAGTTTACTCAGATAGACTGCGAAATGAGTTTCGTGGATCAGGAAGACGTCATCAGTACCTTTGAAGGCATGGCCAAACATTTGTTCAAGGAATTGAGAGGTGTGGAGCTTACCGAAGCATTCCCTCGTGTGCCTTGGAGTGAAGCCATGCGTCTGTATGGTAGCGACAAACCGGATACCCGTTTCGGCATGCAGTTCGTTGAACTGATGGACGTACTTAAAGGTACCGGTGAGTTCAGCGTATTCAACGACGCTACTTATATCGGTGGTATCTGTGCCGAAGGCTGCGCATCATATACCCGCAAGCAGTTGGATCAGCTGACTGACTTTGTAAAACGCAGCCAGATCGGTGCCAAAGGTTTGGTATATGCCCGAGTACAAGAAGACGGTAGCGTCAAGAGCAGCGTAGACAAGTTCTATTCACAGGAAGTACTTCAGAACCTGAAAGAAGCCATGCAGGCCAAGCCAGGCGACCTGATTCTGATCATGAGCGGCGACGACGCGATGAAGACCCGCAAGCAGTTGTGCGAATTACGTCTGGAAATGGGTAACCGTCTGGGCCTGCGCGACAAGAACAAGTTCTCTTTGCTGTGGGTGGTAGACTTCCCAATGTTCGAATGGAGCGAGGAAGAAGGTCGTCTCATGGCGATGCACCATCCGTTTACTCACCCGAAGGACGAGGATATTCCTTTGCTCGATACTCATCCGGAACAGGTTCGTGCCGATGCATACGACATGGTATGTAATGGTGTGGAAGTCGGTGGCGGTTCTATCCGTATCTTTGATCCGGAATTGCAGGACAAGATGTTCCAGATCCTTGGCTTTACCAAAGAAAAGGCGCAGGAACAGTTTGGCTTCCTGATGAATGCCTTCAAGTACGGTGCACCTCCTCACGGAGGATTGGCTTATGGTTTGGACCGTTGGGTAAGCCTGTTCGCCGGTCTGGATACCATCCGCGACTGCATTGCCTTCCCTAAGAACAACAGCGGCCGTGATGTTATGCTTGACGCTCCATCATGCATCGACCAAAAGCAGCTTGATGAGCTTAATCTGCAGATTGCAAAAATTGAAGAGTAACATATCTGACTATACAATCTTTCTTCCATCAACAGGAAGATATAAATACAAAAACAAAAAGGTGTAGACATAAATGTCACACCTTTTTGTTTTTTATATATAAGAGGTGTTTGAAACCACATTTACAACCTCTTCCAAAAAGAATTATTCCCATAAAAACAAGTTGTATCCCAAACAAATCCTTACTTAAAATTTAAAAAAACATCTATTTAGTTGGAAAATAAAAACCATTTTTGCAACTTTGTCACAAAACAAAACAAAAATCTATTTATTAATTAAAATCTATATGTTATGAAAAAAATCAATTACTTCATTGTTTCTGATGCTGGCCTGCGCATTCGGCGCACAAGCTCAAACCGAAAGTTATCCATTTGATCCGGCTGATCTTGATGCCAATGGCTGGTTGTGGTTTGATACCGCTGAAAAAATTGAAAAGTATGTCGGCGTTTCAGAAGACGGCAAACTTGATCCAGATGGAAAAGTTTTTCAAATGATCACGACTGAATCAGCATCTAATGTAAAGCCTCCATTTAACAAAACTTTTGCCTCTGATACAATCACTGGCTTTGCAAATGATAAATTCATTGACCTACTTAAAAAAGGTGCAATTGTATTGAATGGAGCAAGTGACAACGGAAACAAGCATGACGGAGGTGCCCTTCTGATCAACCTTCCTTCTTGTAAGAAAATGCATATGTTCCTCTCATGCAACGCTTCAGTATGGGTTTACCTGTCTGGAACCAACGATGCAGAAGCTGACACCAGCGCATATAATGTTGTATACAAACCTTCAAAATCTGAAATGTGGCTGGGAGGTCCGATTTTCATCAACCCGTTGTTTTCTGGATTAAACAATCCATTTGAATGGACATCACTGGAAACTTTAAACGATGAAGGTGCCAGTGAATTTACACTCGCTTCTACAAAACCTGTATATACATTATTGCAGTCTGCATCAACAACTCCAATCTACGTGCACGGTATCAAAGTTGTAACTGAGGGTACAACCGGCATCAACGACATTACCGCTGACGCTATCTCATTTGATGGCAAAAACATTTCGCTAAATGCCGCTGCAGAAATCAATGTTTATAATTTGAGCGGTGCTTTAGTTGCTTCTGAATATGCTTCAAGCATGAATCTGTCTAATCTGACTAAGGGAGTTTACATGGTTAAAGTTGGTAACGCGACTCAGAAAGTTGTTATCAAATAAGATAAGCAACACTTACAAAAGAATCATATAATAAGAATGCCGGTTCAAGCTAAAAGCTTGCCGGCATTTTCTTTGTATGCTCGGCATGAGTATTAGCTAACGGGTGCAAGTCCCCAATGAGCCCTAATAGCGGGAATCATACAG
>CALUIU010000056.1 GCA_944320795.1 Candidatus Paraprevotella stercoravium
GTGCTGCAAGCCTGCGGAATAGCATACCGACAGATACAGAACAGAGGCCCGGAGGGATTTTCCTTCCGGGCTTTTCCTTTTTCAGGAGAAAATTCTGTTTTTTTCGGCAGATTGTTTGCATTGTGATTTTTATTCGTTATATTTGCGATACTTAGTAAGATAGAGCCAGTGATGCCGCCAGTGGGGAGGCGGGAGGGTTTTTCAAACCATCACTATGGTCAGGTTCGACTCCTGTCCCTGGTTCTATCTTATTTTTTTATGCATACCCACTGCGCTTTCATCTATTGTTCCCGCCGTAATAAAGGCATTGACATTTACTTTTTCTCCCTGTATTTTGGTTTTATAATTAAAGGCTATCACAAACTTCTGTATGCGTTTTCCGTTTCTTGTGATGAAGTGAATGTTTTGAGCCTTTTCATCCCAATACACCTCGCATTCTCCAATCTGAGACGGCAGGGATATAAGCTGTTCCGGTGTGACAGCCTTACCAGCTTCCTGCTCGAAAGCCTGCGCGAGTGCTGCAAGCCTGCTGAATAGCATGTCGACAGATACAGAACAAAGGCCCGGAGGGATTTTCCTTCCGGGTCTTTCCTTTTTCAGGAGAAAATTCTGTTTTTTTCGGCAAAATGTTTGCATTGTAATTTTAATTTAATACATTTGCTATTGTCCTGTCATGGACTAGATGATTCTCTACCTTGGGATGGCGGGGAGATAGCGCAAGAAATGGAAATACGCAAGGTTCAGACAGGGAAATCCAAGTTGAGATATAACACTGGCTATCCAATCCGAGCGGGCGGAGAAAGTACGGGTTGCTTTTTCCTTTACGGCACGGACGGACGCAAAGATATATCTCAGCGTTTTTTTATCAGCAATCCCCGACGGCGCATGTCCTACGGAGGCCGTCGTGAACGATGTGACGAACGTGCGCTGCCTGCTCGAAAGCCTGCGCGAGTGCTGCAAGCCTGCGGAATAGCATACCGACAGATACAGAACAGAGGCCCGGAGGGATTTTCCTTCCGGGTCTTTCCTTTTTCAGGAGAAACTTCTGTTTTTTTCGGCAAAATGTTTGCATTGTAATTTTTATTCGCTATATTTGCAGTGGATCATTCCCGCAAGGGTTTGGGCCCCACCTCCGGCCGATTTGATTTATTTCAAGTCGGCCGGTTGTATTTTAAAGTCAGAGGCAATTATTTCTTCTCTGCTATATCGCCTGTCTTTTCCGTTTCGGACAACAGTAAGATAAGTAATGTTTGCCGTTCTTCTTACACGATCCTTAATGACCTGACTCAAGTCTCCTAAAGAAATATCAGAATCAATCCAAAGAACTATTTCATTAGCTTGTTTTGCAGCACTTCTTAAAAGGCTATCAATAGAATTTCTTGTCGGTGTGGCATTGACCTTATATTCCTGATCCACGCCCAAAGTATGGTTATGGCTGTCCGCACTCTTCCGGTCGTCCGGATTGTCCAGCAGGTCTATGACATAGCCGTGCCTGTCTGCCAGGAAAGAGGCTATCATGACATTTTCCTTGGTTTCATTCTTGCCATGACCTTTATGGATGCGCACACGTCCGTATCGGGTCTTTACCAAAGTGTAGTCCGGGTCATCATCTTTTTCAACAGAAGCCGGTGGGGTGTTGCGGTTCTCTACCAGCAAACCGGCACGGAAACGGCTCATGTCTTTTTTTTCGTCCAGTTTCCGGGCATCAGTCATCACCAGTTCATCGTTCTCTATGCGCAGGCATACCATCATGGTTCTGTCGTTGTAATGACGCAGTATGCGGTAGGTATCCAGATGCCCTTTGCGGTCGGAATCGTTCAGCCAGACTTCATGCGGATGAGCCAAAGTTTCTTTTATGGCTTCCGACAACCGGCTGTCCAACTGGTCGGAATCTACACGTACGGTGCGAGAGCGGTAATCTGTGAGCTGTTCCGGCAGTTCTGTCGTATCCGATATGGGAAGCTGCTTACCGGTGCTTCGGCGCAATTCGGAGAGAGCAGGCAGCCCCCATTTCTCGACCGTCATCCGGTTGATCCGTGCGGCTCCCTGTCCCGGGAACTTGCGGATATACATCTGGTTGGCCGTAAACACCTGAGCCGTATTGCAGCGGTTCACACCCCATCCCTGCGCCTCGAGCATCTTCCATTCCCGGGTTTCCAGATACCGGTTCACCCTTTCCCGCATCTCCTTTATATCCACTCCTTCGGCCTGATGGGCCATAAGCCCTTCCACGCGGCATCTGCAGTTCCATCCGTTCGGCACATATATTTTATCCCACAAAGGGTCGTCATTAGGCAGGATTACTCCGTGCAGCCGCCGGTGCTGCTCACGCACCTTGCCGTCGGCCACAGTCAGGTATTCCCAATAGGGGAAGATGTCGCGCTGGCTTATCAGCCGCCGGTAATCCACCGCCGACTCGGCGGTAAGCACTGCCGTGTCGTATTCGGTCTTCTGCCAGGTGACGTTAAAGGCACGGGTCACCTTTTCGGCCTTCTGGCGGAACTCCCGGAAGTCTTTGCTTTCACGCAGCAGGCGGTTCAGCTCACGCACCTCGGCCAGAGTCTTGGCCGCGGAAAAGTGATACAGGTTGGTTTCCATGGCCGTGAGAAACACATCGTCGGGCGCATCATAGAGATAAGCCATATTGTCGGCCAACTTGTCTGAACGGCGTTTGAACGCTGTTTGAACGGCATTCAGAAACTCTTCGGAAAGACGGGCAAACAGGTCCGGCGAGAACAGTTCTTCGCCGTTCCACACTTCTTTGATCAGCCGCAGGTCGGGTGTGTCATCATCCTTCATGCGGATTGTGCCAGCCCCGGTCTTCGCCTCCGGGGCCCATCCGAATAATATGAGCGAATTAAAAATTATAAGAACAGCAAGCATCGTTGATGCTAACACAGAGACAGAAAACGCAGTTTATAGTATCCGATATCAATCAGAGGAGCATGACGGAATCAAAAGCCTACAGGCTGTTCACGTGGAGATTGCCGAAAAGCAGGAAGATGGCATGACGATGAACATCGGTAACATGGACTATATCAGCGAACAGATTTCGATGAGTGGCTTTCCATTCTCTGAAAAGACAACAACCTATATGAGTGAGTTCTCGGAGATTGTGGAGGGGGTTAAGGATATGATCAATAGGGGATAAAAAAGCCCCCAGTGTAATTAAGACGCCAATCATTAATTAACAACACGCAACGAGTACGTGACTGGGGGCTTAAGACCTCCATCATACTCGTTGTTTATGTTTATGTATTAATTAATGATTGGCAACGCAAATATAATAATTATAGAGCATTTAAGCAAAGTTTAAATGACATTTATATAAAGCTCTATTTTAGTGCAAAATAAAATACACAAATCGTTTTGAGTTAATGAAAGCAAATACATTTTAAATCAAAACATTTTGTTTTGCCGATACATCACAAATCGTTTTGCGGTTTGTACAACAAAAAAGGTTCTGCAAAAAGTTTTGCAGAACCTTTTCACTTTCCTTGCGGAAAGGGAGGCTCTTGAACCTGTATTATCTCAAAATATCATATAATCGCAAATGCCTATTAATAACCAGCTTATTACAATCATAATTAAATCTAAATATTATAGAATATCGCTCGCTATT
>CALUIU010000057.1 GCA_944320795.1 Candidatus Paraprevotella stercoravium
GGAGCTGTATGCGGTGAAAATCGCACGTACAGTTCTTAATGGGGAAAGCGGCAGCAATGCCGCTGACCTACATAACTCAAATTTTTACAACAATGAGAAATATTGCCCGATGGATACCGATTCTACTGGCCATTATCGCCTTTGGATGCAACAGAGATATGGAAAAGGAATACAAACAAGCAAAAGAGGTTGCAGAATCATTTTCTACTTACTTTTTCAATATGAACTTTGATCAGGCTTCAGTATATTGCACTCCGGAATCATACCCATGGATTCGCTTTAAAGCCTCAAATATTACTTCTAAAGATCTGGAAATATATAATCGGGAACAGCGGTATGCGGAAGTTAAATTAGAGAACCTAACCTTCTCTAATGACAGTACTGCTGTAGCGATATGCAATCTGAGCGATGTATTGCTCACCGATTCTTTGGAACGGCAGGCAACCATCGCTCAGGAAAAAAGTTTCATCATACCTCTCGTTAAAAGAAATGACAAATGGTTGATTAAAATGGAAGGCCCACTGCAAAGTGCAGAGTAAAATCTCGCTTGAAATTGGGATGAATCAGCGGATAACGGGTTTCTTTTGACTGACCAGCCGGATTTACAGCCTTCATACCTCCATCCAAACGTAAAATAAAGAAATCAAAATTCAAACGCAAACCTAATCCATAAGCTGCAGCAATCTGTTTATAAAAGCTTCCTATACGGAACTGCCCACCAGGCTGATCTTCATACGAACGTATGGTCCATATGTTTCCCGCATCGAGGAACACTGCCCCATGCAATTTCCAGAACAGGAAAGTACGGTATTCCATACTTAAATCAAGCTTTATATCTCCTGTTTGATTAATAAAATCGATACGTCCGTCGGTACCGGCATAAGTTCCCGGCCCCAGCCCTCGTACACTCCAACCACGCACACTATTGGCTCCTCCGCTAAAATAACGCTTTTCATAAGGTAAGATTGTCGAATTGCCATATGGATAAGAGATTCCTAAAGCCGCATGTATAGCCAAAGAATTACGCTCATCAAACTTAAAGCTGCGACTAAAATCAAAATCCCCCTTCACATACTGTGCATAAGCTATGTTAAACAGAGTATACTGATTACTGCCGTTCTTTTGCGTATGTAAAAGGTTACTCATACCATAAAGCAAATTTCCTGCCGTTTCTATATTAAGACGTATCGCAGTGGCGTTTTTTCCATAACTCGCATTCGGACCGGCATCACCTTGAGAATTATACACCATACTATAGCCTTGCTTTACAATAAAAAGATTCTCATAATTGTAACGCAAAATAGCATTCCGGTTTTCCTCGTCATCCAAATAATCTTTCTTGAAAGTTTCCGAAATCCAAGGCATAAATATATAATTCAGATCTACCAAATCCAAACGATGCTGCAAACGGGTCTTCTTATTGGTCCAACGATAGCGCAAGGCCCCAGTAAGAACACGACGGTGAAACTCTGGTCTGTTCTGAGAATCATACATCACAGATACCTCAGACGTAGATTCTACAGATGCCGGATGCCGCTTCCATAAAGGCAGTTTCAGATTAGGAAGCATCAAACCGGCTTCTGTACTGAATTCAATATAGTTCTGGTCTGCATAACCTTCCAAACCGGTAATTGCTTCAAAAGCTCCACGCACCTTTAACGTGAACAATTCCGACCCATGAAATAAATTGCGGTTTTGGTAGGAGAATGATAAGGCTGCACCTAAATCTCCGGCAGAATTGGTACCTTCCAGTTCGGCACCAATTGAATGCGGACGATTGGTTGTCACTGTCACCTTACTGTCCAACACACTGCTATCACGCGGAACCAAATGCACGTTTGTAGAAAGAACAGAATACAAGCGGCCCAGATTATTATATGTGGCCTGCACATCTGATTCCCGATAAAGACGTCCTTGCTCCAATACGATACGGTCGGCCAATACAGTAGGCCGCACCTTCAAATGATCCCGGAAAAAAATCTGATAGCCATTTTTCTCAATCTGTTTCAAAGAAGCGGTATCATCTTCGTCAACATCACAGAAAACCTCTACCTTTCCAATCTGATATTGACGGTGTAAATGAGAAACAGAATCATTTTGGAGTGGAAGTGCAACAATCATTTTCACATCAACCATGCGATTTTGGATCGTTGAATCGGCTTCATATCGAATATAATCTTTATTAAAAAGATAATAGCCATTATTCTGAAAAAGATTAGTAATACGCACACGCTCTTCTTCCAGGCGGTTCATATCAAAAGGCATTCGAGCATGCAGCAGGCGGCTTAAAGAGTCACACTCATAAAGTTTCCTCTGCACACTATCGGCAATCTCATACGTAAAGTTACGGATCTTATATAACTCTCCGGGTATGACCCGAAAATTGACCTTTATTTTTTTACCCTTGATTTGGGTTTCAGTCTCTGCTCGTGCCTGAAGGTATCCCATATTACGCACAGCGGCCTCAATACTGACCCGCGTACGTTCCGCCTCTAGCGAATCATAAACTACCGGCATCTCACCGATACGCTGTAAAAAGCGGTTGATAGCTTTTGTAGAATCTTTACCGGAAAGGGCATAAGGCCCCATAGGCACTTTCACCAGACTGAACCACCGTGAATTCGGATGTTGACGTATATATCCTTTCAGGGAGTTAGCCTTAACCCGTTTGTCTTCCGACTGTACATTCACCCGATCAAGCATATAGTAACCTTCGGGAATAAACTTTGTAGCGGAACAGCTATAAAGTACAAGAAGTAACGACAGACTGGATATTATCTTGATTATATATTTCATACAAATGCTTGTGTCTCTTGCAAAGGTATAAAGATTTAAAATAAACAACAAACATCATTCTGCAAAATATTCACGATACAATATGGAAATAGATTTCAATATAAATCAAGAGTTTTTTCTACCTTTGCAGAACATGTGCGACAAGAAGTCGTACAAGTAATTGTTCAGCATTATGTCTGAACCTGTTGTTCCGTCAACAGTAGCCTA
>CALUIU010000058.1 GCA_944320795.1 Candidatus Paraprevotella stercoravium
TTCCGAACAGAGAAGTTAAGCCTGCTCACGCCGATGGTACTGCACACCCGTGGGAGAGTAGGTAGCCGCCACTTTTAAATAGATGGATCCCTTCAGAGAGCAATCTCCGGAGGGATTCTTTTTTTTGTATCTCCTTGCATTAAATTGGAATGAATAAAATGAATAGATACTTTATTGATCTGGCTTATGATGGAACAGCCTATCATGGCTGGCAGATTCAGCCGAATGGAAGCAGTGTTCAGGAAACTTTGCAAAAAGCCTTGTCTACAATCTTACGGAAAGAAATGTCGGTTGTAGGAGCCGGAAGAACGGATACCGGAGTACATGCTTCCATGATGACGGCACACTTTGATTCTGAAACGCTTATTGATACGAATCGTCTGACAGATAAACTGAACCGTCTGTTGCCGCCGGATATAGCGATACATCGAATCCGTAGAGTCCGTCCAGACGCGCATGCCCGATTTGATGCTACTGCCCGTACTTACCATTATTTTGTTCATTTGGGCAAGAATCCTTTTCTGAGGCATTATTCCTGTCGCTTGTATCATCCGCTTGATTTTGAGAAAATGAACCGTGTGGCCAAGGTGCTCTTTGAATATACTGATTTTACCAGTTTCAGCAAGACACATACAGACACAAAGACCAATAATTGCAGGATTATGAAGGCTGAATGGCAACAGATGTCTGATGGATCGTGGAGATTTGAAATTCAGGCCGACCGCTTTTTGCGGAACATGGTCCGTGCTGTAGTGGGAACTCTTGTAGAAGTAGGACGCGGGAAGATGGATGAAGAAGGTTTCCGCAAAGTGATCGAAGGAAAGGACCGTTGCCGTGCCGGCGAGTCTATGCCCGGGAATGCTTTGTTCCTGGTGGATGTGACCTACCCCGAAAATCTGTTTCAAGTAAATCAGGAGGAGAATGTCGATGGGGAGTAATGCTGCATGGTTACTGGGAGCCTTTACATCGGCTGCCCTTTTAGGTTTCTATGATGTATTCAAGAAGAAATCGCTTCGGAATAATGCGGTGGTGCCTGTTCTGTTTTTGAACACTCTGTTCTGTAGCTTGATTTTTCTTCCGATGATTCTTTTATCACGTAGCGGGATATTACAGACCGGGTCGCTACTCTATATCCCGACGGCCGGTTGGGAGGTGCAGAAATATATCATGCTGAAATCCCTGATCGTACTTTCTTCATGGATTCTCGGATATTTTGGTATCAAACATTTGCCGATTACACTTGTCGGTCCGATTAATGCTACTCGTCCGGTGCTGGTGCTTTTGGGTGCCATGCTGATCTATGGAGAGGTTCTCAATGTATATCAGTGGATTGGTGTGCTGTTGGCTATGTTGTCCTTGTTTTTGCTGGGAAAAAGTGGTAAGCGAGAAGGTATTGATTTTACGCACAACCGTTGGATATTCTTTATAGCCTTGGCTGCCTTGCTTGGAGCGGCCAGCGGGTTGTATGACAAATATCTTATGGCGTCCCCAGAATCAGGTGGTGTGGGACTTGACCGTATGGTTGTGCAAAGCTACTATAATATTTATCAGTGTATTCTGATGGGTATCATGCTTCTGCTCCTTTGGTATCCGAAGCGAAAGCAAACCACACCGTTCCGGTGGGACTGGTGCATTCTGTTTATCTCTCTTTTCCTTTGTGCGGCAGACTTTGTTTATTTCTATGCTTTAAGTCTGGACGGAGCGATGATTTCCATTGTTTCCATGATTCGAAGGGGTAGTGTGTTGGTGTCTTTCCTTTTTGGGGCGATGCTATTCCATGAGAAGAATCTGAAAAGCAAAGCTCTGGATTTATTGCTGGTGCTCATAGGAATGCTCTTCCTCTATTGGGGATCGCGATAAGTGAATAGATGTTATAAGCCTGGAAACCTGTTCAGGTTCCGGAAAAAATCATTAAGTTTGTATTTACATTTGAAAGAATGAAAATGCCTATATAAAACAGAAGAGACAAGATCATGAAAAGATTTTTTTTACTGCTCCTGATGAGCAGTTTTATTTGGCAGGCTAAGGCGCAGAAGATGCGTGATGTTTTTGCTCATATGCCCGATACAGTGCTGAATCTGCTGACTGAGTACAATCGGTTAGACTGTATTGATTTTATAGAAAATGACCGTGAGGCCAAGGTGAGAAACCGTCTGGACGGTTTTTCCATCCTGCAAAAGCTGACGAAAGATTATCTGCGCCTGCAGCTTACGGGTTCTACACAAGTGGAGATGAAGCTGCTCTCCGGAAAGGATTCGCTGGAGTATATCGCTTTGCTGAAGACATATTCGGCTCCGGCCAAAAGTAGTGTCGTGTCCCTTTACACACTCGAGTGGCAGAAGCTTCCGGCATCGTCTTTTCTGAAGACACCCGATTTCGACGCCTTCTGGAAGCAGCCGCTTCCTACCGATAAGGCAGAGGCAGACTCCGTGTTGTCGCTGAAGAAAAAGATGGATTTGCGCCCGGTTGTGGCTTCTCTGTCTGAAAATGATGAGAGCCTTACGTTCACCTTGCAACCGGCTAATCTGGAAAAAGAAGATTCCATTCGTGTCAGCAAACGGATAGAGCCTGTTGTTTATCAGTGGAACCGGAACCAGTTTATTCCTTTAAAAACGCAAGAATAATATCACCGGATGTATATCTGCATCATGCCCGCGGCCTGTATGAACACAGGTCGCGGGTTATTTTTTATTTTGCCATAATGTTTCCTAAATAAGGATTTCTATAAACAGAATTAGAAGTTCCATAACAAATACATATTCTCTTGAAATTTTGTTTCTGAAATCAATAACCTTTTGTATTTCTGTTCCTGTTTTTTCAGAAAAATTACGGTTCTCGGAGCAAAAAAGGTGAAACTCTGCGTTTTGAACTGAGCCATAACGCATTAAACAGAAAACC
>CALUIU010000059.1 GCA_944320795.1 Candidatus Paraprevotella stercoravium
AAGAAATCGCTCACTAAGCTTGATGATTTGCTGGAGAGTCTGAATCTGTCGTTTGGAACTGATATTTCTAAATATAAATTAGATAAAGAATAATTAAACATGAGACATAATAAAAAATTCAATCATTTGGGCCGTACTGCATCTCACAGAAATGCTATGTTGGCTAACATGGCTATCTCTCTGATTATGCACAAAAGAATCACTACGACCCTGGCAAAGGCTAAGGCGCTGAAGAAATATGTTGAGCCTTTGATCACTAAGTCTAAGGAAGATACTACAAACTCTCGTCGTGTAGTGTTCAGCTACCTGCAGAACAAGTATGCAGTTACTGAGTTGTTCAAGGAGATCTCAGTAAAGGTTGCTGACCGTCCGGGTGGTTATACCAGAATCATCAAGACTGGTTTCCGTGCAAGTGATAATGCGCAGATGTGTTTTATCGAGTTGGTTGACTACAATGAAAACATGGCTAAGAAAGCTGCTAAGAAGGCCACTCGTACACGTCGTTCTAAGAAAGCTGCGGCTGCTGAGACACCGGCTGTTGAAGCTCCTGCAACAGAGAATGCAGCAGAATAATTTGCTATATACTAAAGTCAGAGGATGCATCCATGATGCATCCTCTTTTTGTTTCATGACCTTTCAATTCGTTATACACTATGAAACTATTATGGCTTGATCTCAATAGCTCCTATGCACATTCGTCTTTGGCATTGCCCGCACTGCACGCACAAGTAGCCGGTTCGGTTGATGATGTGGAGTGGTTCCGGCATTCTGCTACCATTAATGAAAGTCCAGGCATGATCGCAGCTGAGGTGTACCGTTATGCGCCCGATGTTGTTGCCGCAACCTGTTGGTTGTTTAATCATGAGATGTTGTTACATGTGTTGGCGCGGGTACATGCCCTTTTGCCAAAGACAAAGATTCTGCTGGGCGGTCCTGAATTTTTAGGAGATAATGCAGAATTCTTGCGTTCATCTTCTTTTGTTACGGCAGTGTTCCGAGGCGAAGGGGAGGAAAGTTTCTCCGAATGGCTTCGGGTGTGGAACCTACCGGAATGTTGGTCGAATATTTCGGGTCTATGCTACTATGACTCCCACGGTAATTATCATGACAATGGGATTGCACGTGTTTTGGATTTTGATCAATTATGTTCTCCGGAAGAAAGTAGTTTCTTTAATTGGGAAAAACCTTTTGTACAGTTGGAAACAACGCGAGGCTGTTTCAATACCTGTTCCTTTTGTGTAAGTGGGGGAGAGAAGCCCGTGCGGCGTTTACCCTTGTCTCAGGTGAGAGAGCGCCTGCAACGTATCCATCAGGCGGGAATCCGTGATGTTCGTTTGTTGGATCGAACCTTTAATTATAATATACATTATGCAAGGCAGTTGCTTCAGCTGTTTCAAGAGTTTCCCGGAATGCGTTTTCATTTGGAGATGCACCCGGCTTTGTTGACCGATGAACTGAAGCAGGAGCTTCTTCGTTTGCCTTATGGTCTTCTCCATTTGGAGGCCGGTATACAAAGTCTGCGGGCCGATGTACTTGCCGAATGTCATCGTAAGGGAAGACTGGAAGATGCTCTTTCCGGACTCAAGTTTCTTTGTTCGCTTCCGAACATGGAGACACATGCCGATCTGATAGCCGGTCTGCCGCTTTATCGATTACAAGATATATTTTCCGATATTGTTACCTTGGCATCATACAATGCCGGAGAGATTCAGTTGGAGTCTTTAAAGGTATTGCCCGGTACGGATATGCGTCGGCGAGCTTCAGAACTTGGTTTGGTTTATTCCCCTTACCCTCCTTATGAGGTGTTGATGACACCGCACATCACTCCCCAGGAATTGCAGACGGCACGTTATCTGTCCCGTTTATTAGATGCTTTCTATAATGCAAAAACCTGGCAGACTGTTACGCGGCAATTGATTATAGAGCAGCCCGATTTCCTTGTTCGCTTTCTGAAGCATTTACAAGATCTTCATGTGATCGACCAGCCTATGGCATTGGACCGTCGCGGTGTGATTCTATATGAGTTCTGTAAGAGCGATTATCCGGGATATGCACCTTTGGTGGCGCAAGCCTGGATTGAAGGCGGACTCTCCCTCAAAAAGCAACCGACCGAACACGTACGTACGAAGCATGTGTCTCCACCCGAAGAATGGAACATCGTCTTTGGAGAATATCATGAGCAGTTGCGTCTTTGTGTCTATGCTCCTCCTGGAGCTAAGGAAAGTGTGTGGTATGGATTTGACAGTCAGGTGCAGAATCCTCGTCCGGTATTTAAGGCTATCTCAAAGTAAGATTATAAGAAGAATCGTGTCACGCTCCCTTTGGAGTTATGACACGATTTTAACAAAAAAGCGATGGCGGCAAGACCGTCATCGCTTTTGTCGGAAAGAGGCGATTCGAACGCCCGACCCCTACGTCCCGAACGTAGTGCGCTACCAACTGCGCTACTTTCCGTTTTTGCACTGCAAAGATAAGGTTTTTTTCTGGAACAAAAAAATATTTCCACTTTTTTTTCAAAAGTTTTGTAGTTTGAAAAATTATTCCTACCTTTGCAACGCAAACGAAAAGGAAAGGTGCCATAGCTCAGTTGGTAGAGCAAAGGACTGAAAATCCTTGTGTCCCCGGTTCGATTCCTGGTGGCACCAC
>CALUIU010000060.1 GCA_944320795.1 Candidatus Paraprevotella stercoravium
ATATACCTCCTGATAGTTTACTTTTTCTTTCGCCATAATCATTGTTCTTAAAGGTTACGGCACAAAGATATGTTAGGCTAAGATGTATGTCAAGGCGGAAAATAGAATGGTTACAAAAAGAAGACGGGACTTCATAAAAGCCACTCGTTTCCAGATAAGACAAAACAGAATCCATACCTTTCCGGTTCACTGATATAAGCAAATATTTTATCTTTTGCTTGTTTAAACGGATCTCCTCTAAAGTAAGCATATAAAACCTTTAATTAAGTAATGTTGCTAAAGACTATGGAAAAAATACGTCTAAAGCTAAAACGTATTGAAGCAAAGAAGTAAAATAGTTACAAAATAAAAAGAGATGATTGTCCTATCATATATCACATAGAGATTTAAGATCTGCCCATGATCTATTCTCCAACTTTATTTTCTTAGCTTCAACACCTCCCAATATATAATCACTTTGCATTACATTGTTTGGTAATTCCCCCTCTTCTTTCTTTAAATCGTCTTCTATTTTCATAAGTTCACTCACGACTTTAAATTCCTCAGGGAATTCATCGCTTAATTGAAGCATTGTCAATACTTCAGTTCCTTTGTCTTTTAGCAACTCTGACATATTCCGTCCGCTCTCTTCTCCTAATATAAACATTAGTCCATACCAACGTCCTCTTATACGAGCTGACGTAATCTTTCTTTTTGTATTTTTCGATTTATTAAACCAATTAAACATATTATCTAATTTTAAATTAACTTAATTATTAACTAAACCTTGGCAACCTTGAGATGTTCTATCGGAACTGTCTTGCCATGTTTTTCATTGCATCACAGATAGAGGTCGTACACCTCCTGATAGTTTACTTTTTCTTTTGCCATAATCATTGTTGTTTAAGGGTTACGGCGCAAAGGTAGGTGTAGGGAACATGCGTGTCAAGGCGGAAAATAGAATGGTTACTTACAAAAGATTTATACTAAAATTATAATCTAACTAAATCCCTGGAACAACGAATATTAAAAGCAGTCATCATAATTACACCTTTCATAATCAGTACGATTATTCCCCTTTGAAATAAATCTCTTCGAGTCCTAAATTCTCCGCCATTTTATCGGAGAACTTGGCAAAACAAACTTGGGTCATTTGCCGATATCCGTCTTTAACATCCTCTATATCTGTAATTTCATTTCCAGGTTCTCCTACTTCAGAATATTCATAGGTTATATCTGATCCTGGAATAGAAAATTTGGCGTTGAACTTTACATCTATAGCTAAAATATAGGCTTCAGGGGTTCCGTCTTGTCCATAAGTCCAGATGTTGGGTAATTGGCTGACATGCTCGTCACTTCTATTCTTAATCACATAGTTAAAAGACAGGATAGGAGAGCCTTTCGCAGCCTCTAATGATGAGGTAACCACAGATACAAGATCTTCCGAGAACATTTTATTAAAACTCTTTTGGACTCCATCAGCGAGAATCTGCATCAATGAACCACGGTCCTGCTCCGTAAAATTCTCTTTTAGAGACAATAAATTTCCTTCTAATGGCAGTTTTTCATCACGATACCAGGAATATAGAAATTCTTTAACGTCCTCATCATACTCCTCGAAATCTTTTAGAGAAATATCAGAATTCACATCTAAAAGAATCGTATTGATCCGATTACGCTTCATATAGTGAAGCATCTCAGTCATATATTTTACAGCTTTCGGAGATTCTTTTGTTTTATCTCTTTGTTCATATTTCGATATCTCTATATCCCATAAGGCATCTAACCGATTATTCACTTCCTTATTATATTTTCCGTTAGGAAACCTCTTCAAATAATTCATCAAAAGATTTACTGTATTTGAAGACAAATCCATTTCCAAGAACATTACATCCTCATAATGCTGTCCTTTGGGAAATTGCTCGTAATAATTATGACATACTTCAATAGTACGTTCTTCCATGACAGTATGATACAATCGTTTTTCCTTAAAATAAGGCAGATTATAAATCACAAAAGCAAGAATTATCGCGGCAATAAAACCACTGTAAATAATACGTTTACGAGATTTTGCCTTTTTCTGTGAAGCTATAAGTATTTCCTCTTGAGCACTAAAATCCACTTCTTGAACCAATAGATCCAAGCGTTTTCCCTGTCTTAATATAGCAACTACATCATTTGCTCCTTTTTCCTGCTGTTTTTTATTCTCCTGATCAGAAATCGGAATACGTTGTTCTTCCTCATACCGTTTCTGTTCGCTCCATTTCTGCAACAACTGATCAATGACTGTTTTCTCAGCCAGTGTAGATTCAGCCCAAACCTTTTCATATAATGTCTGTAAAGTCAATCCTTCGTTCTGATCTAAAGAGACACCTTTTCTATATGCCAGATTAACAAGCAAATTCAACAATCGTCCATACCACCGGGAAGATAAAAAATTCTGTTTCATACAATGCTAATTAAAAAACACTTCAAAATAAAGAATCAACAAACTCAACTCTAAATATTTATATAACAAGAGATAAAAAACATTTCAAACTATCAAGTCCATCATTAATTTATGAAAAATAAATTTTTATTGTTTTTTCCCAACGGACTAAAAGCACACCTAGACGCTAAGCATTAATCAGCTAATAAACAACAGCTTACACCTATATATATTAATTTAGCCAATAATATCCGGTAACAGTTTGAGCACGCTTCGCGGTCGTTAGTCACATTGACTAACGAAACAATTGGTAACTTCCATATGATTCAGTCTATATCTTATTTTTAAAAGAATAGCCTATACATAGTCTTCTCTCTATTGTAGAGATATATATTATATATAAAATCTTGTCATTCAATAATTAAGATAGTTTTGATGTTTCAAGAAAGGATTGATAATGGGTCTATTATATGCTTTTATTTTAGCTGTAGAAAAAACATGTATATTTTTTTACTTATAAACAGTAAAATAATACGAAACAATAGATTCAATAAAAATCTATCTTTTTTAAAAAATAAGGTTTAAAAAATTTCTTATACCAATTATAAATTTTTACCTTTGTAAAGTATATTTCCCTATCTCTACAATAGAGATATACATTTTGAAAAACATTTCTTGCACCTGCCTTTGTTCTATTTATAAATCATCAAGGATTGCCCTATTTGCTTCATCCACTCTGGTGGTACGGATAGAATCCAAATAGATTCGCGTAGTTGACTCATTATCATGCCCCAAGCCTTCACTAATAATGGAAAGTTCTATACCTTTATCACGGGCAATTGTGGCCCATGCATGACGTACAACATATGTTGATAACGGAATTGGTAAACCGATCAGCTTTCCTATCGTTTTCAAATGTCGATTTATCCTCAATAACTGTCCTTGATATTGTTTACGTTCCTCACCGTTTTCATTGGTAATAATAGGCAACAGATATTGCGTTTTATTTGTATATTTTGAAATGATTTTTCTCCCTTCATCCGCTAATTCTACGATCAGCAACTGTCCTGTTTTTTTGCGCCTATATCTAATAAAACCATTGGTCAAGTCTTTTTTACGCAAATAAGCCATATCAACAAAACTCATACCCCGCATATAAAAACTGAACAGAAGCATGTCTCTGGCAAAATCAAGAGCAGGACGAAGGCTCAAATCCAATGCCTTTATCTTACGTATATCTTCAATCGCGATAGCCCGTTTTACAGTCTTGTCTACACCTGTATATACTTTACAAAAAGGGTGATTATCCGCAGTCAGCCCTTCTTCTACAGCCAAATGGTATGCACTACGAAGATTTCTCATATAAAAAGAACTGGTATTCCGAGTCAGTCCCCTGGATTTCAAATAAGCTTCATATTGTTGCAAGATATCTTTTGTAAGCTTATGCAAGCTAATGTCAATCCCTCCTCTAAAATGCATAAAGCTCCGTAAAGTACAATCCATTGTCTCACTACAACGCACCCTGCCTAATTGCTTCAATCTTAGCACTTGCGTGCGTAAAAAATCAAATAATCCCTTACCATCCGCGGTCCGCCCCTGAAAAGCATTAATAATTTCTGAAAAGGTATAAGCCTTTGAACTAAAATCTTTTGCCAGATTTTCAAACCTCTTCATATTCCAGATTATTTCATCTTGAATGGAATGTAACCATTCATAGCGTGGATGAGACGAATCCGGAATAATAATGCTTTGCTTTTTGATATCCCATTCTTCAGCATAAATACAGTAACCGGTCTTTATACGACGGATAATTCGATTATGAATAATCTGGTAAAACAAAACCCCTTCTTTTCCGTCTTTTCTTGATGCTCTAAATTTAAGTCTTATTGTATCCATATTCCGTTATATATAATAAAGTGCCACATTTATTATACAGAAAAATAGGCATTGAAAAAGAAAAATGAAGCATGAAAATAAAATACCGGACTTTTTAAAAAAATCATGATCCGTACTCAAAATTACTCCCCCGTCAGTAATAAATAATCGATTAGACAATAATTTATTACTGACGGGGGAGTAATTTTCAAAAATCAGCAGCGAATGATGATCTTACCAGCGGATACTTTCCTCATAACGGTCGAAAGGCAGATCCTCGGTCACACCAACCTGACGCAAGGTCTGCAGCACCAGTTCCTGTTCCTCCGGAGTCAAGGCAAAGTCGCCACGGCGACGCTCGTAAAACACATTCATGCTGAAATGATTCAACAACAACTCCCGGAACTTCCGGTATTGTGCCGGAAGCATCCGCTCCTGCATCCCTTGAAAACCGCGGGCAAAGATTACAGGAGCCGAATCCCGATAATAAGGACATGAAGTGTTTGGTACGCAACAGTCGGGATTAAGAACCCACAAATGAGAAGATTTCGTTCTCTGGCTTTCGTAGGCCAAATGATGCAGACAGGTTTTAGCGCAGGCACAGTCGTCTCGCAGACACAACGCATAGTTTTTGGGAACTTCCTTAAAAAGTGTTTTCGGCATAATTGTTTTTTTAGAGATTTAAGTCATCCATTGTCATGAAACAACAAATGTTTTTCAGATACAAATATAATTTATTTTTTTGTCTTTGCATCAACCTTTCGCTATATTTGTTGTAATCAGGTAGGTTTTATTTGACTATCAACAGATTGGATAAAACTCGCACGAGAACG
>CALUIU010000061.1 GCA_944320795.1 Candidatus Paraprevotella stercoravium
GTTCCAAACGACAGATTCAGACTCTCGAGCAAATCATCAAGCTCAGTGAGCGATTTCTTACCGAAGTTTCTGAACTTAAGCAGGTCAGTCTTGTTAAACTGTACCAGATCTCCCAGTGTCTCTACATCAGCTGCCTTCAAGCAGTTCAGAGCACGTACAGAAAGATCCATATCAACCAGCTTGGTCTTCAGAAGTTGACGCATATGCAATACTTCCTCATCGAACTCTTCGTTGCCCTCACTGTCGGAATTCTCCAACGTGATCTTCTCGTCTGAGAACAACATGAAGTGATAGATCAGAATCTTTGCAGCCTCTTTCAGGGCGTCCTTCGGGTGAATGGAACCATCAGTAGAAATTTCAAGAACGAGTTTCTCGTAGTCAGTTTTCTGCTCTACACGATAATTTTCAACAGCGTACTTAACATTTCTAATTGGAGTGTAAATTGAATCGATTGGAATCACATTAACGTCGGTGCAGTACTCACGGTTCTCGTCAGCGGGAACGTAGCCTCTACCCTTGTTAATAGACAAATCGATCTGCATTGTTGCTTTGGCATCTAAATGGCAAATAACTAATTCAGGGTTTAACACTTCAAATCCAGTCAGATACTTGTTCAGATCACCCGCTTTGAATTCTGTTGTATTCTCAACGGTGATGCTTACTTTCTCATTCTCGAATTCTTCTACTCTTTGTTTGAATCGAACTTGCTTCAGATTCAAGATAATGTTGGTGACATCCTCTTTTACACCAGGTACAGAGGCAAACTCATGCTCTACACCGGCAATACGCATCGTATTGATGGCATAACCCTCAAGTGAAGAAAGAAGAATACGGCGCAAAGCATTACCAACAGTAATACCGAAACCGGGCTCCAACGGACGAAACTCGAACTTGCCGAATTTGTCATCCGCCTCCAACATTAATACTTTATCAGGTTTTTGAAATGCTAATATCGCCATTCTTTAATTATTATTTAGAGTACAACTCAACGATCAACTGCTCCTTAATGTTCTCTGGAATATCTGCGCGCTCTGGCTTGTGTAAGAACTTACCAGACTTGGTGTTCTCATCCCACTCAATCCATGGATATTTGCTGTGGTTGAAACCAGCCAAAGCATCAGCGATTACTTCGAGAGACTTAGATTTCTCGCGAACACCGATAATCTGACCCGGTTTAACAGCGTATGAAGGGATGTTTACAACCTTTCCGTCAACAACAATGTGCTTGTGACCTACCAACTGACGTGCAGCTGCACGAGTAGGAGCAATACCCAAACGGTAAACTACATTGTCCAAACGGCACTCCAAGTTCTGCAAAAGGATCTCACCGGTAATACCGTTTGTACGAGCAGCCTTCTCAAACATATTGCGGAACTGTTTCTCCAATACACCGTAGGTATATTTAGCTTTCTGCTTCTCAGCTAACATGATACCATACTCAGAAGTTTTTCTTCTTCTTGAATTTCCGTGCTGACCAGGAGGAAAGTTTCTCTTAGACAAAACTTTGTCAGCACCGAAAATAGCCTCGCCGAATCTACGAGCAATTCTTGATTTTGGTCCAGTATATCTAGCCATCTTTTTTCTGTTTTAGTTAAGTTAGGGCAGGATTCACTCAGATTGCAGTCGCTAACCACAAAAAGAAATGTTCCGGCGAATCCTGCTTTGTAATTAGGTTATCTATGAATTAAACTCTTCTTCTCTTAGGAGGACGACAACCATTGTGTGGCAATGGAGTAACATCGATGATTTCAGTAACCTCGATACCTGCACCGTGTACAGTACGGATAGCTGACTCACGTCCGTTTCCTGGACCCTTTACATATGCCTTAACCTTTCTCAAACCAAGATCGTATGCAACCTTTGCACAATCCTGGGCAGCCATCTGAGCTGCGTAGGGAGTGTTCTTCTTAGAACCACGGAATCCCATCTTACCAGCTGAAGACCAAGAGATGATCTGACCTTCGCTGTTTGCTAAAGATACAATAATGTTGTTGAATGAACTATGAACATGCAACTGTCCCATAGCATCAACCTTAACATTTCTTTTCTTAGCTGCGACTGTTTTCTTTGCCATATCTAATTATTATTTAGTAGCTTTTTTCTTATTTGCAACTGTCTTTTTCTTACCCTTACGTGTACGTGCGTTGTTCTTAGTGCTCTGGCCACGTACTGGCAAACCAATACGGTGACGTACACCACGGTAGCAACCAATATCCATCAAACGCTTAATGTTCAACTGGATTTCTGAACGCAAATCACCTTCTACTTTATATTCAGCAGCAATGATCTCACGGATCTTAGCAGCCTGATCATCGGTCCAATCCTTAACTTTCAGATCCTTGTCTACACCAGCCTTGTCCAAGATCTTGGCTGAACTACTACGACCTATACCATAAACATAAGTCAAAGCGATTTCACCTCTTTTATTTTGGGGCAAATCAACACCAACAATTCTAATTGCCATATACTAATTTATTTCTTTTGCAACAATGAATTAACCCTGACGCATTTTAAACTTAGGGTTCTTTTTGTTAATTACATACAAACGTCCTTTGCGACGCACAATCTTGCACTCAGGAGTACGTTTCTTTAAAGATGCTCTTGTCTTCATATTTTGCTTTTTATTTATATCTAAAAACGATACGTCCTTTTGACAAATCATAAGGACTCATCTCTACCCTAACCTTATCACCGGGCAGAATCTTAATATAATGCATTCTCATCTTGCCTGAAATATGCGCTGTAATCTCATGGCCATTCTCGAGTTCTACTCGGAACATTGCGTTTGAGAGTGCTTCAACTATAACTCCATCTTGTTCTATCGCGGATTGTTTTGCCATACTTAATATAATTTACCTTCAATTTTTTCAATTTCTTCGAACGAAGAGAGAATCTCTGCTTTTCCATGATGAATAGCTATTGTGTGCTCAAAGTGAGCGGCACACTTTCCATCAAGCGTCTTGATTGTCCAGCGATCTGGCATCATCCCGATTTTAGGTGATCCCAAAGTGATCATTGGCTCAATTGCCAAACATAATCCATTTTTCAACAAAGGACCATTGCCCGGACGACCATAATTAGGAACCTGCGGATCCTCGTGCATTTCTTTACCGATACCATGACCGACAAATTCACGAACTACTCCATAACCATGCTTCTCACAATGTGCTTGAACAGCATGACTGATGTCCCCTATTCTTTTGCCAACAAGCGCTACCTCAATACCTTTATAAAGGGATTCTTTGGTAACTTTCAGCAATTGCTTGATTTCATCAGCAACTTCTCCCACACAAAACGTGTAACAAGAATCACCACAAAATCCATTAAGCAAAGTCCCACAATCAATAGAAACAATATCACCGTCCTTTAACGGAACATCATTTGGAATTCCATGTACAACCTCGTCATTAACGGAAGCACAAATTGAAGCGGGAAAAGGACCACCATAAGGGTTTGGAAAACCTTTAAAGGTCGGAATCGCACCGTGATCTCGGATAAACTCCTCAGCAATTTTGTCTAACTGCGCTGTAGTGACTCCCGGTTTGATAACCTTTGCCAACTCAGCATGTGTTTTAGACACCAACTGATTCGCAGATCTCAACAGATCTATTTCATCTTCAGTCTTAAGAAATATCATAGCAATTTATCAGTAAGCAGAAACATCTGAGCGACCACGAATTCTACCAGAACTCAACAAGCCGTCATAGTGTCTCATCAACAAATGACTCTCAACCTGCTGCAATGTATCAAGAACCACTCCCACCAAAATCAGCAGGGAAGTTCCTCCAAAGAACTGAGCGAACTCAGTACTGATACCCAGCAGACCTGCGAAAGCAGGCATACAAGCAATAAATGCCAGCAAAATAGAACCCGGCAAAGTCAGTCGAGACATCACTTGATCGATGTAGTTGGCAGTGTCATGGCCTGGCTTTACACCCGGAATGAAACCGTTGTTACGTTTCATATCCTCGGCCATCTGTGTTGGATTCAAAGTGATTGCAGTATAAAAATAAGTAAATGCTATGATTAAAACCGCAAAGATCAAATTGTAAAGCCAACTTGTATGGTCTACCAACATTCGCATAACGGGAGTAGCATTATCCACTGAAGTATATCCTACCAAAGTGATTGGAATAAACATCAATGCCTGAGCAAAGATAATCGGCATCACATTAGCCGCAAACAACTTCAAAGGAATGTACTGACGGGCTCCACCATATTGCTGGTTACCCACCAAACGCTTTGCGTATTGAACAGGGATTTTGCGTGTTCCCTGCACCAACAAAATAGAACCGCAAACTACAGCCAGAAGCACTGCGATCTCGATCAGGAAGAATACAAGACCACCGCCTGCTGCATTGGTCATTCTTGAGAAACCTTCTTGGAAGATAGCTCTTGGCAAACGCGCAATAATACCTACCATAATCAACAGAGAGATACCATTGCCAATACCCTTATCGGTAATACGCTCACCTAACCACAATACAAACATGCTTCCAGCGGCAAGGATAATTGTTGCAGTGATCATAAAAGCGGTCCAACTGATTGTCGGCGCCAATGCACCACCTGCCTGAACTTTCAAGTTTATTAGATAGGAAGGTGCCTGGAACAAAAGAATAACTAAAGTCAGATAACGAGTATACTGATTCATTTTTCTTCTTCCGCTCTCGCCTTCACGCTGCATCTTTTGGAAATAAGGAACAGCTACACCCAACAACTGAATTACAATAGAAGCTGAAATGTAAGGCATAATTCCCAATGCAAAAATGGATGCATTAGAAAACGCACCTCCTGAGAACATATTCAACAAAGACATCAAGCCTTCACTGGTTTGTTCACGCAATTTCGCCAGATTGTCAGGGTTAATACCCGGCAGCACAATAAAAGAGCCGAAACGATAGATTGCTGTAAACAAGAGGGTGATGAGGATCCTGTTACGCAGATCCTCAATCAACCATATGTTCTTTAAGGTTTCAACAAACTTCTTCATTTGATTAAAGTTTTGTTACGTTTCCGCCAGCTGCGAGGATAGCTTCCTCAGCAGATTTTGAGAACGCATTTGCAACAACATCAACTTTTGAGGTCAAAGTTCCGTTGCCAAGAACCTTAATCAACTGTCCGTTAGATGCCAAGCCGTTAGCGATCAACTCTTCAACACCTACCTTAGACAAGTTCTTTGCCTCTACCAAAGCCTGAATATCGGCCAAGTTGATAGCCTTGTAAGCTACACAGTTAATGTTCTTGAAACCGAACTTAGGCAAGCGACGCTGCAAAGGCATCTGTCCACCTTCGAAACCAATTTTCTTCTTATAACCTGATCTTGCCTTAGCACCTTTGTGACCACGAGTAGAAGTACCACCCAAACCAGATCCAGGACCACGACCAATTCTCTTACGAGAATGAACAGAACCGCAAGCAGGCTTTAAATTATTTAATTTCATCTTTAAATCAATTTAAGAGTAATAATATAGATTAGTCCACGATGGTTACCAAGTGATGCACCTTCTGAACCATACCGCGCATTGTAGGAGTATCTTCTACTTCAACTACGTGATTCAGCTTAGTCAAGCCCAATGCGTCGAGAGTTCTCTTCTGAGTAGCTGGAGCACCAATTCTGCTCTTAATCTGTTTAATCTTTATAGTTGCCATAATATCTCCTTATCCTCTAAATACTTTTTCTAAACTTACGCCACGGTTCTCAGCAACAGTTTTTGCATCACGCATTTCTGCCAGCGCATTGATTGTAGCCTTAACCAGGTTATGTGGGTTTGAAGAACCTTTTGACTTAGCCAGACAGTCGGTTACGCCAACGCTCTCCAATACGGCACGCATAGCACCACCAGCCACTACTCCAGTACCGTGAGAAGCCGGCTTGATGAATACCTCTGCACCACCGAACTTAGCAACCTGCTCGTGAGGAACTGTACCTTTCAATACAGGAACCTTTACCAGATTCTTCTTAGCTGCTTCAACACCCTTCGCAATAGCGGCAGTGACTTCACCAGCTTTACCAAGTCCCCAACCGATGATACCGTTTCCATTTCCTACTACAACAATAGCAGAGAAAGTGAAAGTTCTACCACCCTTTGTAACCTTTGTAACACGATTGATAGCAACCAATCTATCTTTTAATTCGATATCGCTATTTATCTTAACTCTATTAATTGCCATAATCTATTAAAATTTAAGTCCACCGTTACGTGCTGCATCTGCAACTTCCTTCACTCTACCGTGATACAAATATCCGTTACGGTCGAAAACGACAGTTGAGATACCTGCTTCAAGGGCTTTCTTAGCGATCAGCTCACCAACCTTAGCAGCCTGCTCTTTCTTAGGCATAGCTTCCATGCCGAGAGAAGAAGCGGCAACAAGTGTTGTGCCGGTCTCATCGTTAATGATCTGTACGTAGATCTGCTTGTTGCTTCTGAACACAGACATACGTGGACGCTGAGTAGTACCAGAAATCTTATTTCGTACTCTATACTTGATCTTAATTCGTCTTTCTAATTTTGTTGTCATAATCTTACTGTTTTAAAATTACTTAGCACCAGCTGACTTACCAGACTTTCTACGAATCTGTTCACCAACAAACAAGATACCCTTACCTTTGTAAGGCTCTGGCTTACGGAAAGAACGAATTTTAGCGCAAACCTGACCTAACAGCTGTTTGTCGCAAGATTCCAATATGATAAGAGGATTCTGATTTCTTTCAGATTTAGTCTCAACCTTGATCTCTTTTGGCAACTGCAAGAAAATGCTGTGAGTGTAACCCAAAGAGAACTCAATAATGTTACCCTGGTTTGAAGCACGGTAACCAACACCGACCAATTCCAACTTCTTCACATAACCTTCAGAAACACCTACCACCATGTTGTTTACCAGTGAACGGTACAAACCGTGGAACGCCTGCTTCTGCTTGGTTTCAACAGCATCATTTTGTTCATCAATCTCGAATGTGATGTGTGAATCAGCGATGTTTACTTTGATTGAAGGGTCAACAGCCTGAGTCATCTCACCTTTAGGTCCCTTTACAGAAACCACATTTTCAGGACTTACTGTCACAGTTACTCCTGCAGGAATGTTAATTGGTAATTTACCTATTCTTGACATATTATACCCTCCAATTAATATACATAGCAAAGAACCTCACCACCAATCTTCAGGTCGGCAGCTTCCTTGTCTGTCATAACACCCTTAGATGTAGATATAATCGCTATACCCAATCCATTAATTACTCTCGGCATATCCTTGTAACCAGTATACTTACGCATACCCGGTGTAGATACTCTGATCAACTTCTTGATAGCGTTGACCTTGTTTACTGAATCATACTTCAAAGCAACTTTGATAGTACCCTGAGGTCCATCCTCAACAAATTTGTAGTTCAAGATGTAACCCTTGTCGAAAAGGATCTTAGTGATCTCTTTTTTCAAATTTGACGCCGGAACTTCAACAACTCTGTGCTTAGCCTGAATCGCATTTCTCAAACGCGTCAAATAATCTGCTATTGGATCTGTCATATTATAAATTATTTAATTAATCGGGACTCTCCCGACAATATTAAAAAAAATTCTTTGATTACCAGCTTGCTTTCTTTACACCCGGGATCAAGCCGCTTGAAGCCATCTCACGGAACTGGATACGTGAAATACCGAACTGACGCATATAACCTTTTGGACGACCAGTCAACTTGCAACGGTTGTGCAAACGGATCGGGTTAGCGTTCTTTGGTATTGACTGCAATTTCTGAGCAGCCTCGAATGCCTCTACAGGATCACCTGTGTTGACGATTTTCTTCAGCGCAGCTCTCTTTTCAGCATATTTGGCTACCATTTTGGCTCTCTTTACCTCACGAGCCTTCATTGATTCTTTTGCCATATTTATTTCTCGTTTTTAGCGTTCTTAAAAGGTAAACCGAACTCCTTGAGCAAAGCATAACCTTCTTCATCAGTCTTAGCTGTTGTCACGAAAGTGATGTTCATACCCAAGATACGATCAATTGAGTCGATGTTGATTTCAGGGAAAATGATCTGCTCCTGAATACCCAATGTATAGTTTCCGCGTCCGTCGAACTTGCTCTCGATACCTTTGAAGTCACGGATACGTGGCAATGCTACGCGAACCAGTTTCTCCAGGAATTCGTACATTCTCTCACGACGCAAAGTTACCATAACACCGATAGGCATTTTCTTACGCAACTTGAAGTTTGCAACGTCTTTCTTTGAAACGGTTGCAACGGCCTTCTGACCTGTGATCGCAGTAATCTCGTTGATTGCAACATCAATGATCTTCTTGTCGGCAGTAGCCATACCCAAACCCTGATTGATCACAATCTTCTTGAGTACTGGAATCTGCATGGTAGAAGTATAGTTGAACTGACTCTTCAAAGCAGGCGCGATACGCTCTGCATATTCTTTCTTAAGGCTAGCAGTATTTCCCATTACTTAATCTCCTCTCCTGATTTTTTAGCAAAACGAACCAATTTACCGTCTTCGTTCTTCTTTCTTCCGATACGAGTCGGCTTGCCAGTTTTCGGATCAACAACATTCAAATTTGAAATGTGGATTGGAGCCTCCTGCTTAACAATACCTCCCTGAGGATTCTTTGCACTCGGCTTCTGGCTTTTAGATACGATATTGATACCTTCAACAACGGCACGCTGCTCCTCTACGAGCACTTTTAACACTTTACCAGTCTGGCCCTTGCAATTACCAGCATTTACGTAAACTGTATCGCCTTTTTTAATATGTAATTTACTCATTACTTTATTCTTTACTTATTAAAGTACTTCTGGTGCCAAAGAAACTACCTTCATGTTTGCTGCACGCAACTCACGAGCAACAGGGCCGAAAATACGACTTCCTCTCAACTCACCTGCATTGTTCAATAGAACACATGCATTGTCATCAAAACGGATATAAGAACCGTCAGCACGACGAACTTCTTTCTTAGTACGTACGATCAAAGCCTTTGATACTGCACCTTTTTTAATATCACTAGATGGGATGACGCTCTTGATTGAAACGACGATCACATCACCTACAGACGCATAACGTCTCTTTGTTCCGCCCAAAACACGGATACAAAGAGCTTCACGTGCGCCGCTATTGTCTGCAACTACTAATCTAGATTCTGCCTGTATCATAATTACTTAGCTCTTTCTACGATTTCTACTACTCTCCATCTCTTTGTTTTGCTCAAAGGACGGGTTTCCATGATCAAAACTGTATCGCCTACATGACTGTCATTCTTCTCGTCATGAGCATGGTATTTCTTCGTTTTAGAAACGAACTTACCATAAATAGGGTGTTTCTCCTTGAACTTAGCAGCAACAACAATGGTCTTATCCATCTTATCGCTGATAACAACACCTGTTCTTGTCTTTCTTAAATTTCTAGCTTCCATGTGGACCATTATTATTTGTTAAGTTCTCTCTGACGCAACTCAGTCTGGATACGAGCAATTGTTCTACGTGCAGCCTTAATCTGCGCAGGATTCTCAAGTGGTGAGACAGCGTGGTTCAGCAACATCTGAGTGTAGTTTGCCTCTTCTGTCTTCAATCTTTCAACCAAGTCGCTGGTTGCAATTTCTCTAATTTCTGCGATCTTCATAATTAAGCGTTTTTATCGTAATCACGTCTAACAATAAACTTAGTTGTAACCGGCAGTTTCTGAGCAGCCAGGCGCAATGCTTCCTTAGCGATCTCATAAGAAACACCTTCTACCTCAAAAATAATACGTCCCGGAGTGATAGGGAATACATATCCTACTGGATCTCCCTTACCTTTACCCATACGTACGTCTGCAGGCTTCTTGGTGATTGGTTTGTCAGGGAAAATACGGATCCAAATCTGTCCCTCACGCTGCATGTAACGTGTTACAGCGATACGAGCAGCCTCAATCTGACGACCTGTAATCCAGTGTGTATCCAAAGACTTGATTCCGAATGATCCGAAAGCCAACTGGTTACCACGCTGAGCATTTCCTTTGCAACGGCCCTTTTGCGGTCTTCTATATTTTGTTCTTTTCGGTTGTAACATAATTCCTAAAATTCAAATTAACGATTGTTGTTCTTCTTCTTGCGGAAGTTTTTGCCGCCATTGTTACCGCGACCAGTCTCTTTTATCTGAGTAAAGTTCGGAGTAAGCTCACGCTTTCCGTAAACCTCACCACGGCAGATCCACACCTTGATACCCAGCAAACCAACTTTAGTCAAAGCTTCAGCCTGGCAGTAGTCGATATCAGCACGGAATGTGTGCAGCGGAGTACGACCTTCCTTATACATTTCTGAACGAGCCATTTCAGCACCGTTCAAACGACCAGAGATCAAGATCTTGATACCCTCAGCACCGCTTCTCATAGTGTTAGCGATAGCCATCTTGATAGCGCGACGGTAAGCGATCTTTCCTTCAACCTGACGAGCGATGTTGTTGGCAACGATCACTGCATCCAACTCAGGCTTCTTGATTTCGAAGATGTTGATCTGAATATCCTTGTCAGTGATCTTCTTCAACTCCTCTTTCAACTTGTCAACATCCTGACCACCTTTACCAATGACCAATCCCGGACGTGCAGTACAAACTGTAATCGTCACGAGTTTCAGTGTACGTTCAATGACAATTCTTGAAACGCTGGCAGCTGCCAAACGTACGTTCAAGTACTTACGGATCTTGCTATCCTCCAGCAAAGAATCACCAAAGTTCTTGCCACCGTACCAGTTAGAATCCCAACCTCTAATAATACCGAGTCGGTTGCTTATCGGATTTACTTTCTGTCCCATACTACTTCTTATTAATCATTAGTTTTAGTGCCAACGAACAAAGTCACGTGATTTGAACGCTTGCGAATTCTGTAACCTCTTCCCTGTGGAGCTGGTCTCATTCTCTTCAACGTAGCACCACCATCAACAAAAACCTTTGTTACGAACAATTCGCCGTCTTCAGCCTTACGTTCGTTCTTCTGTTCCCAGTTAGCGATAGCAGAGCGCAACAATTTCTCAACTACTGCAGATGCTGCTTTAGAAGAGAACTTCAATGTTCCAAGAGCTCTATTCACCTCCATACCACGAATCATATCAACCACATATCTCATCTTACGTGGAGAAGAAGGCACATTCTGCAATTTGGCAAAGTACTGGGTTTTAAGGGCTTCTTTTCTCTTTTCAGCCGCAATTTTTTTTCTTGCTCCCATTTATTTTAGTCTTTATATGTCAAATAATGCACCTGTTTTTATTTTTTCTTGTTACCAGCATGGCCACCGAAACGACGAGTTGGTGCAAACTCACCCAACTTATGTCCGACCATATTCTCTGTAACATAAACAGGAATAAATTTATTACCGTTATGAACTGCAATGGTGTGTCCCACAAAATCAGGAGAAATCATTGAAGCTCTGGCCCATGTCTTAACAACACTCTTCTTGCCGCTCTCGTTCATAGCGAGAACTTTCTTTTCGAGGTTTACTTCAATATATGGACCTTTTTTTAATGAACGACTCATATTTTACTCAATTAACTTTATTACTTATTACATCTTTCGATAATATACTTGTTAGACTGTTTCTTAGGTGCTCTAGTCTTCAAGCCCTTAGCATACAATCCCTTACGTGAACGTGGATGACCTCCTGACTGACGTCCTTCACCACCACCCATCGGATGGTCATGCGGGTTCATTACCACACCACGGTTGTGAGGACGACGGCCTAACCAACGAGAACGTCCAGCCTTACCTGAGCTCTCCAAAGCGTGATCTGAGTTACCAACGCTACCGATAGTAGCTTTACATGCGCTCAAGATCTGGCGAGTCTCACCTGAAGGCAATTTGATCACGCAATAGCGTCCCTCACGTGAAGTTAACTGAGCAAAGTTACCTGCAGAGCGTACCAGCAAAGCACCCTGTCCCGGACGCAGCTCGATATTGTGAATTACAGTACCGACTGGAATATTCTGCAATGGAAGTGCGTTACCAATCTCAGGCGCCGCATTCTCTCCGGACATAACTGTGCTGCCTACCTGCAAGCCGTTAGGAGCAATAATATAACGTTTTTCTCCATCAGCGTAATACAACAGAGCGATACGAGCCGAACGGTTTGGATCATACTCGATTGTCTTAACAACTGCTGGAACACCATCTTTATTTCTCTTGAAGTCGATGAAACGGAATTTTCTCTTGTGACCGCCGCCGTTATAGCGCATTGTCATCTTTCCGACATTGTTACGACCACCTGTTGAACGTTTTCCACTTACAAGAGACTTCTCTGGTACCGATGCAGTAATCTCTTCAAAAGTACCAATAATTTTGTGTCTCTGCCCTGGTGTTGTGGGCTTAAATTTACGTACTGCCATCTTTTATTTAAATATTGCTATAAAAATCAATAGTTTCGCCCTCTTTCAGAGTTACGATTGCTTTCTTGAAAGCGTTTGTACGGCCTTTGATCAGACCTGAACGTGTGTAGCGGTTCTTAGACTTACCTGCATAGTTTGAGGTATTTACAGCTACAACTGTAACATTATACAAAGCCTCGATTTCCTTCTTAATCTCCAGCTTGTTAGCCTCAGGACGAACGATGAAGCCGAACTTGTTCAGCTTCTCTGTTGTAGTGGTCATCTTCTCAGTGACCAAAGGTTTGATAATATATCCCATAATTGGTTAAGCCTCCTTATTTTGTTAAGATTTCATCAACGACTTTCAACGATGACTCGGTTACAACCATAACATCTGCGTTCAATACAGTATATGTATTCAGCGCAGAAGCAAGTGCAACATTCACACGTTGGATGTTACGAGCTGACAAATATACGTTTTTATCAGAAGACGGCAAAACGAACAAAGCCTTCTTGTCGTTAACTTTAAGATTATTTACGATTTCGATAAACTGTTTGGTCTTTGGAGACTCCATTGTGAAGTCTTCAACTACTACGATAGCACCTTCCTGCGCCTTGTAGCTCAGAGCAGACTTACGAGCCAAAACCTTAACTTTCTTGTTCAGCTTGAAACCGTAGTTTCTTGGTCTAGGACCGAAAACGCGTCCACCACCTACTAATACTGGAGAGTTGATATCACCGCGACGAGCACCGCCACCACCTTTCTGACGACCCAGCTTTCTGGTAGAACCGCTCACTTCGCTTCTTTCCTTTACCTTAGCTGTTCCCTGACGCTGATTAGCCATGAACTGCTTAACGTCCAAATAGATTGCGTGATCGTTTGGCTCAATTGCAAAGATAGAATCATTCAAGGTAACCTTTCTTCCGGTATCCTCGCCCTTAATATTCAATACACTAATTTCCATTATTTCTCAATTATTACGATTGAACCTTTATAACCCGGAACAGAACCCTTGATCAAAATCAGATTGTGCTCTGGAATTACTTTTAACACTTGCAAGTTGTGCGTAGTTACGCGGTCGCCACCCATCTGGCCACCCATACGCAGTCCTTTGAATACTTTTGCTGGGTAAGAACAAGCACCGATAGATCCCGGCTTGCGTGCGCGGTTGTGCTGACCGTGAGTAGTCTGACCTACACCACCGAAACCATGACGCTTAACAACTCCCTGGAAACCGTGTCCCTTTGAAGTACCGATCACGTCTACAAAAGCTGCATCTGCGAAGATATCTACAGTTACAGTGTCACCTAAATTCAGTTCGTTCTGAAAATCTGCTGCGAACTCGGCCAAGTGTCTCTTTGGAGTAGTACCTGCTTTCTTAAAGTGTCCCATCATAGGAGCAGTAGTATTCTTTTCCTTAGCTTCCTGGAAGCCCAACTGTACTGCTGCATATCCATCCTTTTCTACACTCTTGATCTGAGTTACTACACAAGGACCAGCTTCGATAACAGTGCATGGTACATTCTTACCATCGGCACTGAAAACGGATGTCATTCCGATTTTTTTTCCTAATAATCCTGGCATTTCGTTTGATTTTTAATAATAGTACTAAACTTTAATTTCTACTTCTACACCGCTTGGCAATTCCAACTTCATCAACGCGTCAACAGTCTTTGCAGTTGAGCTGTAGATGTCGATCAGTCTCTTGTAAGAAGAAAGTTCAAATTGCTCACGAGATTTCTTGTTCACGAAAGTTGAACGGTTTACAGTAAAGATGCGCTTGTGAGTTGGCAATGGAATAGGACCACTAACGATAGCGCCTGTTACCTTAACTGTTTTAACGATCTTCTCAGCTGACTTGTCTACCAAGTTGTGATCGTAAGATTTCAGTTTAATTCTAATTTTCTGACTCATTTGTTTTTATTAATTATTTATGAATGATTAATATGACAAGTAAGAAGGTATGTCGGCTAAGAGTCATTCGCTAGCCGACACCTTCAAACTCTAGTTGTATTCTGATTTGGTGATTATACCAAGTCTGTACGTCCCTTGATCTCCTCGAGTACGGCCTTAGCGATTGAGCTAGATACCGGTGCGTGGTGATCGTATGTCATTGATGAAGTAGCACGACCTGAAGTGATGGTACGCAATGCAGTTACGTAACCGAACATTTCTGCCAGAGGAACCATAGCTTTAACGATACGTGCACCGCTACGGCTTGTATCCATACCTTCAACCTGACCGCGACGCTTGTTCAAGTCACCGATTACGTCACCCATGTTCTCTTCTGGTGTTACCACCTCAAGCTTCATGATAGGCTCCATCAATACCGGCTTAGCCTGAGCACAAGCGCTCTTGTATGCCTGCAGGGCGCAGATTTCGAATGACAACTGGTCAGAGTCAACCGGGTGGAATGAACCATCCAACAACTCTACCTTCAAGCTATCCATTGGGAAGCCACCGAGGATACCATTCTTCATAGCGTTCTCGAAGCCCTTCTGTACTGAAGGAATGAATTCCTTAGGAATGTTACCGCCAGTTACCTTGTTTTCGAACTGCAGACCGCCTTCCTTGTAGTCCTCATCAACCGGACCTACGTTAACGATGATATCAGCGAACTTACCGCGACCTCCAGACTGCTTCTTGTAAACCTCACGCAAGTTAACTGTCTTGGTAATTGCCTCCTTGTAGTTAACCTGTGGCTTACCCTGATTACACTCAACCTTGAACTCACGTTTCAGACGGTCGATGATGATATCCAAGTGAAGCTCACCCATACCTGAGATTACAGTCTGACCTGTCTGCTCGTCAGTCTTAACAGTAAAGGTAGGATCCTCTTCAGCCAACTTAGCCAAACCGTTAGACAGCTTGTCCAAGTCCTTCTGAGTCTTTGGCTCTACTGCGATACCGATTACCGGATCCGGGAAGTCCATAGACTCCAATACGATTGGTGCATCCTCATCACACAGAGTATCACCAGTACGGATATCCTTGAAACCAACTCCTGCACCGATATCACCGGCACCGATTACCTCAACCGGGTTCTGGTGGTTAGAGTGCATCTGGAACAAGCGTGATACACGCTCTTTCTTTCCAGAACGAGAGTTGTAGATATATGAACCAGCTTCCAGCTTACCAGAGTAAACACGAACGAAAGTCAAACGACCTACATACGGGTCTGTAGCGATCTTAAATGCCAGAGCTGAAGTCTTCTCATCTTCTGACGGCTTGCGGTCTTCCTCTTCGCCGGTATCAGGATTTGTACCGATTACGTTTGGAGTATCCAGTGGTGAAGGCAAGAATGCACATACATAGTCCAACAGAGTCTGTACACCCTTGTTCTTGAATGAAGAACCACACAACATAGGAGTAATCTCCATTGCTACAGTAGCAGCACGCAATGCACGCAACACTTCCTCTTCAGTGATTGTTGAAGGATCGTCGAAGTACTTGGTCATCAACTCATCGTCGAATTCAGCAACATTCTCCAACATCTTGTCACGCCATTCTTCTGCCTCAGCAACCAGATCAGCAGGGATATCGTCTACCTCGTAGTCAGCACCCATTGTTTCATCGTGCCACAGAATAGCCTTCATCTTGATCAGGTCAACTACACCTTTGAAGTTCTCCTCTGCACCGATAGGGATAACAACCGGACATGGATTTGCACCCAAAACGTCCTTCATCTGACGTACCACTTCGAAGAAGTCAGCACCTGAACGGTCCATCTTGTTTACATAACCGATTCTTGGTACATTGTACTTATCAGCCTGACGCCATACAGTTTCAGACTGAGGCTCAACGCCACCTACTGCACAGTAAGCAGCAACAGCGCCGTCCAATACACGCAAAGAACGCTCCACCTCAGCAGTAAAGTCCACGTGTCCCGGAGTGTCAATCAAGTTAATACGATACTGCTTGCCAGCCCAGTTCCAACGTGTTGTAGTTGCAGCAGAAGTAATTGTGATACCACGCTCCTGCTCCTGAGCCATCCAGTCCATGGTTGCAGCGCCATCGTGCACCTCACCGATTTTGTGAGTCAAACCTGTGTAGAACAGAATACGCTCTGAAGTGGTAGTCTTTCCGGCATCGATGTGAGCCATGATACCGATATTACGAGTTAAATGTAAATCTTGCTTTGCCATTTTAAGCTACTTTAATAAAATTAGAATCTAAAGTGTGCGAATGCGCGGTTAGCTTCAGCCATACGGTGCATATCTTCCTTACGCTTGAAAGCACCACCCTGCTCGTTGAATGCATCCATGATCTCAGCGGCCAACTTGTCAGCCATTGACTTACCACCACGTTTGCGAGCAAAGAGAATCATATTTTTCATTGAGATTGACTCCTTACGATCCGGACGGATTTCAGTAGGAACCTGGAATGTAGCTCCACCTACACGGCGAGACTTAACCTCAACCTGCGGAGTAATATTATCCAAAGCTTTTTTCCAGATCTCAAGAGCACTCATTTCCTCATTTGACATCTTAGTCTTAACTGCTTCAAGAGCTGCGTAGAAGATTTCGTAAGAAATATTCTTCTTACCATCATACATCAAATGATTTACGAACTTAGAAACCTTTACATCGTTAAATACGGGATCTGGAAGAATCACACGTTTTTTTGGTTTTGCTTTTCTCATTGTTTTTTAATTTTGTTTGGCTGCAAATTTGTCTTCAAACGCTCCTCTGAGCATTTTACTCAACCTATAAATACAAACCAAAACTGCGTTAATAAGTTAAATAATACTAAAATAAGAGTTTTAATTACTTCTTACCTGCTTTTGGACGCTTTGCACCATACTTAGAACGACGCTGAGTGCGGTTTGCTACACCAGCTGTATCCAAAGTACCGCGAACTACGTGGTAACGTACACCAGGGAGGTCCTTAACACGACCGCCACGTACCAAAACGATTGAGTGCTCCTGCAAGTTGTGTCCTTCTCCCGGAATGTAAGAGTTTACTTCCTTCATGTTAGTCAAACGAACACGAGCAACCTTACGCATTGCAGAGTTAGGTTTTTTAGGAGTGGTGGTATAAACACGAACGCAGACACCACGACGCTGCGGACAGCTGTCCAATGCTGGAGATTTACTCTTGTCAACCAGCACAGTTCTACCCTTTCTTACTAATTGTTGAATAGTAGGCATTGTCTTTAAATTTTTAATTATTATATTGTTATTTTCTATTGATCAAATTCATACGGGTGCAGAATACACCCTTTTGGGCTACAAAGTTACGAATTATATTTCAAATTACAATATGTTTTCTTAGCCGAAAAGAAGCATACAACGCCTAAAAGCACAAAAAGGAGAAAGATTTAAATATATTTAACCCACACATTTATATTTAGAACACTCTAAAAGCAGATACACGAGCATACAGCCCCTTAAAGTGTCGGAACGACAAGCATTAGGAAAAAGCAACCACACGCACCTTTTCTTTATATAAATAAAAAATGGGCACGCCAAACGGCGCACCCATTATGTTATGCATCTCCTTTGTTTACATTAAATGGAGCAACAGTTCTAGGACCATCTTCCGGCATGTGAATAGGGCCGAAGTTCTGCTCATATTTTGAAATGTTCTCCTGCAATGCATACATCAGACGCTTGGCGTGTTCCGGAGCCAAGATAATGCGTGACTGTACGTTCGCCTTTGGAATACCCGGAAGGATACGTACAAAATCGAGAATTACCTCTGAACTTGAATGTGCAATTAATGCCATGTTAGCATACACTCCCTGTGCTATCTCCGGAGTCAGCTCAATCTGGAACTGACCGCCCTGATTTTTTTCTTCGTTAGCCATGATATGTTTTTGTAAGGTGAAAAATTAGTTTTTTGATTTTCTCTTAAACAAAGATATAATCATTTTGCTAATCTCACAACATTTTCGACACATAATTCCTACCTATCTATATAAAAAGGCATATCCGTATATTCTGTTACGATAGGAATACGTTTTCAACAATCTTGTTCTCTTCATAAAGGGAATGCTTTCGGGGTATAGGAATCCTCACATCCTTCCGGAATTACTGTAAGCAAAGTAAATGATTACCGACAGGAAAATAAATGATTACTGACAGGGAAGTAATTTCATTGTATCAAGACATAAAAAGCGGTGAGTCGGATGTTCTCCAGCTCACCGCCCTAATATTCAGAAATATCGGATTGATTAATCTACATTAAAATCCAATATTGATTTTCTATTTGCAATTACCCGATCATAGTCCTCGCGGCTTCCTACGATGATACGCTCGAACTCACGCAAACCGGTTCCGGCAGGAATCAGGTGACCGCAGATTACGTTCTCCTTCATACCCTCAAGCTTATCGCTCTTACCGTTGATGGCAGCCTCATTGAGCACCTTGGTAGTTTCCTGGAAGGAAGCAGCCGACATGAAGCTTGAAGTCTGCAATGCCGCACGTGTGATACCCTGCAGAATCTGGGTTGATGTTGCAGGAACAGCATCACGCACCTGAACCAGGCGCAAGTCTTTACGCTTCAAGGTAGAGTTTTCGTCTCTCAACTTGCGAGCAGTAACAATCATACCCGGCTGCATTACTTCTGAGTCTCCGGCGTCTACTACCACCTTCTTACCCCAGATACGGTCGTTCTCTTCTGCAAAGTCGAGTTTGTCCACAATCTGAAGTTCGAGGAAGCGGGTATCTCCCGGCTCGTCGATCTGCACCTTGCGCATCATCTGGCGTACAATCACCTCGAAGTGCTTGTCGTTGATCTTCACACCCTGCAGACGGTATACATCCTGAATCTCGTTCACGATATATTCCTGAACAGCAGTAGGACCCTTGATGGCCAGGATGTCTGACGGAGTGATGGCACCATCGGACAGCGGAGTACCGGCACGCACGTAGTCGTTCTCCTGTACCAGAATCTGCTTTGACAGTGGCACGAGATACTTCTTCACCTCGCCTAACTTAGAGGTTACTACGATCTCACGGTTACCACGCTTGATCTTACCCATGGTAATCTCACCGTCGATTTCAGATACCACAGCAGGATTTGACGGATTACGAGCCTCGAACAACTCGGTTACTCGAGGCAAACCTCCGGTGATATCGCCTGCCTTACCTACAGCACGCGGGATCTTAACCAATACATCACCGGCCTTCACCAGCTGATTGTCTTCTACAACCAGGTGACCACCGATCGGGAAGTTATAAGTACGGATCAGTTCTCCGTTCTCATCTACGATATGAGCTGAAGGAACTTTTGTCTTGTCCTTAGACTCAGTGATGATGATTTCGCGCAAACCGGTAGTTTCATCGGCTTCAACACGGTAGGTAACACCTTCGATCACGTCTTCGAAAATCAGCTTACCCGGATTTTCGGTTACGATTACCGCGTTAAATGGATCCCACTTAGCGATAACCTTACCCTTCTCTACCTTGTCACCCTCATTTACATACAGAGTTGAACCGTAAGGTACGTTCTGAGTAAAGAGAACGATATTGGTGTTCAGGTCTACGAAGCGAACCTCAGCCAGACGGCCAACAACCATCTTGGCAGGATTACCCTGCTCATCATGAATGTCAACGGTACGCAATTCCTCAAACTCAATCTTAGAATCGTACTTAGCCACGATAGTTGCGTTAGCAGCAGCATTCGCAGCCACACCACCGGCGTGGAATGTACGCAGAGTCAATTGAGTACCCGGCTCACCGATAGACTGTGCAGCAATCACACCGACAGCTTCACCCTTCTGTACCATACGGCTGGTAGCCAAGTTACGTCCGTAACACTTCATACATACTCCCTTGCGGCTTTCGCAAGTCAATACGGAACGGATTTCTACGCTTTCGATTGGTGAATCCTCGATTTCCTGTGCCTTGTCTTCCGTAATTTCCTCTCCGGCAGCAACAATCAGCTTACCAGTCTGAGGATTGATTACATCGTGAACTGATACACGACCCAGAATACGCTCATAAAGTGAAGAAATCACCTCATCACCATTCTTCAAAGCGGTGCAGACTAGTCCTCTCAAAGTACCGCAGTCTTCCTCGGTAATGATCACGTCGTGTGATACGTCTACCAATCGACGAGTCAGATATCCGGCGTCGGCTGTCTTCAAGGCGGTATCGGCCAAACCCTTACGGGCACCGTGAGTAGAGATAAAGTACTCCAACACGCTCATACCTTCCTTAAAGTTAGAAAGGATCGGGTTCTCGATAATCTGTGCGCCTTCGGCACCGGCCTTCTGAGGCTTAGCCATCAAACCACGCATACCTGACAACTGACTGATCTGTCCGGCAGAACCACGGGCTCCAGAATCCAACATCATGTATACGGCGTTGAATCCCTGATCGGCCTCCTTCATGGTCTTCATCAAGATCTTAGACAAGTCATTGTTTACGTGAGTCCATGTATCGATAACCTGGTTGTAACGCTCCTTGTCGGTGATGAATCCCATACCGTAGTCGTTAGTGATACGCTCAACCTCTTCGTTACCACGCTTAACCAGTTCTTCTTTCTCTTTCGGGATGATGATATCGCCCAAGTTGAATGACAGACCACCATCATAAGCCATCTTGTAACCCAAGTTCTTGATTCCATCCAGGAACTCACAAGCACGAGCCACACCTACAGCCTTGATTACATCGCTGATGATGCCACGCAGTGTTTTCTTAGAAATGATATCATTGAAGAAACCTACTTCATCAGGTACGATCTCATTAACGATAACACGACCTACTGAGGTTTCAATCATCTTCTTCACGATATTGCCATTCTCATCCAAGTCGTTAGCCAACACCTTGATCGGAGCGTGAATGTCTACACGCTTCTCATTGTAAGCGATGATAGCTTCTTCCGGACCGTAGAAGGTCAAGCCCTCTCCCAGCGATCCCGGACGCAGTTTGGTGATGTAGTACAATCCCAACACCATATCCTGTGAAGGAACGGTAATAGGAGCGCCATTCGCCGGATTCAAGATATTGTGTGCCTGCAACATCAGGATCTGTGCTTCCAAAATAGCCTCATTGCTCAAAGGCAAGTGTACCGCCATTTGGTCACCATCAAAGTCGGCATTGAACGCCGTACATGCCAACGGGTGCAACTGGATAGCCTTACCCTCGATCATCTTAGGCTGGAACGCCTGGATACCCAGACGGTGCAGAGTCGGCGCACGGTTCAGCAATACAGGGTGTCCCTTCATTACGTGCTCCAGGATATCCCAGATTACTGGTTCCTTACGGTCAACAATCTTCTTGGCAGACTTCACTGTCTTCACAATACCGCGCTCGATAAGTTTACGGATGATAAATGGTTTATACAGCTCGGCAGCCATCAACTTCGGCAAACCGCACTCACCCATCTTCAATTCCGGACCTACAACGATTACAGAACGAGCTGAGTAGTCAACACGTTTACCCAACAAATTCTGACGGAAACGTCCCTGTTTACCTTTCAATGAGTCAGACAATGACTTCAATGGACGGTTGGCATCGGTCTTCACCGCGCTGCTCTTGCGTGAGTTGTCGAACAAGCTGTCTACAGCTTCCTGCAACATACGTTTCTCATTACGTAAGATCACCTCTGGAGCCTTAATTTCAATGAGTCGCTTCAGACGGTTGTTACGGATAATCACGCGACGATACAGATCATTCAAGTCAGAAGTGGCAAAACGTCCACCATCCAGCGGAACCAACGGACGCAACTCTGGCGGAATTACCGGCAAGATCTTCATGATCATCCATTCCGGCTTGTTACGGCCACGGCTTGCACGGAATGACTCTACAACCTGCAAACGCTTCAGTGCCTCATTCTTACGCTGCTGTGCAGTGTCTGAGTTAGCACGGTCACGCAATTCGTAAGAAAGTTTGTCCAAATCTACGCGCAACAACAAATCGTAGATAGCCTCGGCACCCATCTTGGCAATAAACTTGTTTGGATCAGAATCCTCAAGATACTGATTCTCGATAGGCAGGCTTTCCATCTTGTCCAGATACTCATCTTCAGTAAGCAGATCCAACTCCTGAACCTCTCCTGCCAGAGCACCCGGCTGAATAACAATATAGCGTTCGTAATAAATTACAGAATCAAGTTTCTTTGTCGGGATACCCAACAGATAACCGATCTTATTTGGCAGAGAACGGAAGTACCAGATGTGAGCCACAGGCACAACCAGCTGGATGTGACCGGAACGCTCACGACGTACCTTCTTCTCGGTAACCTCTACACCACAACGGTCACAAACGATTCCTTTATAACGGATGCGCTTGTACTTTCCGCAATGGCACTCGTAATCCTTGGTAGGACCGAAGATACGCTCGCAGAACAAACCGTCGCGCTCTGGCTTATATGTACGGTAGTTAATGGTTTCGGGCTTCAGCACCTCACCATACGAATTTTCCAGGATTTCCTCCGGAGAGGCCAGTCCGATGGTAATTTTCGTAAAATTACTCTTTATTTTAGATTCTTTTCTAAAAGCCATGTTTCTTATTTATATATTAAAGAGTTACTTCGTAAAATTAGTCAAGGGTGATACTCAATCCCAAACCACGCAACTCGTGCAACAGCACGTTCAATGATTCAGGTATACCCGGAGTTGGCATCGGCTCACCTTTCACGATAGCCTCATATGCCTTAGAACGTCCTACCACATCATCTGACTTGATGGTCAGGATCTCCTGCAATACGTGAGAAGCACCGAAGGCCTCAATAGCCCAAACCTCCATCTCTCCGAAACGCTGTCCACCGAACTGCGCCTTACCTCCCAACGGCTGCTGGGTAATCAAAGAGTACGGACCGATTGAACGGGCGTGCATCTTATCCTCAACCATGTGACCGAGTTTCAACATGTAAGCGATACCTACAGTTGCCAACTGGTCGAACTTCTCACCGGTAGCACCATCGTACAACTGAGTTGAGCAATAACGTGGCAATCCAGCCTTGTCTGTCCACTCACACAGATCATCCAAAGTAGCACCGTCGAAGATAGGAGTAGCAAACTTAACGCCCAACTTACGTCCGGCAGCACCCAACACTGTTTCAAAGATCTGACCGATGTTCATACGTGAAGGCACACCCAGCGGATTCAATACGATATCAACCGGAGTTCCGTCTGCCAAGAACGGCATATCTTCCTGACGTACGATCTTAGATACGATACCCTTATTACCGTGACGACCGGCCATCTTATCTCCTACACCGATCTTACGTTTCTTGGCAATGTAAACCTTAGCCATCTGAATGATACCTGAAGGCAACTCATCACCGATTGTAATGGCAAACTTCTTACGTTTCAATTCAGCGTCAAGCAGTTTGTATTTCTTCAGGAAGTTGATAATCAACTTGGCAATCAGACCATTTACATGCTCATCCTCGGTCCAACCGATCAACTGGATTGCAGTATAGTCCAGATTCTCCAGAGCCGGAGCACTGAAACGGGCACCCTTGGCAATTACCTCAGCTCCCATATAGTCTTTCACACCGGCAGAAACCAAATTCTCAGTCAGCTCAAGCAACTTGTCAATCAAGATAGCCTTCAAATCATCTACCTTGCTGTTGAACTCTTCGTCAATCTTAGGCAGAATCAGCTTATCGGCAGCCTTAGCAGCACGTGTCTTGATTGCTCTTGAGAACAGTTTCTTGTCGATAACCACACCCTTCAAAGAAGGAGAAGCCTTCAAAGAAGCGTCTTTCACATCACCGGCCTTGTCACCGAAGATTGCACGCAACAGTTTCTCTTCAGGTGAAGGATCGCTCTCTCCCTTCGGAGTAATCTTACCGATCATGATATCTCCTGGCTCGATACGGGCACCGACACGTACGATACCGTTCTCATCCAGATCCTTAGTTGCTTCCTCACTTACGTTTGGAATATCTGAAGTCAACTCTTCAACACCACGCTTAGTTTCACGAACTTCGAGTGAGAACTCTTCTACGTGAATAGAAGTCAGAATATCTTCACGAACTACACGCTCGTTCAATACGATAGCATCCTCATAGTTATATCCTTTCCAAGGCATGTAAGCAACCAACAGGTTCTTACCCAAAGCCAACTCACCGTTCTCGGTAGAGTAACCTTCTGTCAGGATATCACCGGCCTTCACACGCTGACCCTTGTCGCAGATAGGACGCAAGTCAATGGTCATGTTCTGGTTAGTACGACGGAACTTCGGAATACGGTATTCCTTCAAAGCTGGCTCGAAGCTCACAAACTCCTCTTCCTCTGTACGGTCGTAAAGGATACGGATTGTAGTCGCATCTACATATTCAATAACTCCATCACCTTCTGCGGTAATCATAGTACGTGAGTCTTCACATACCTGCTTCTCGATACCGGTTCCAACGATTGGAGATTCACTCTTCAACAAAGGTACGGCCTGACGCATCATATTAGATCCCATCAACGCACGGTGAGCATCATCGTGCTCCAAGAACGGAATCAAAGATGCAGCGATAGAAGCAATCTGCTGAGGAGCAACGTCCATCAGGTTTACTTCTGAAGGTGGTACTACAGGATAATCATCATCCTGACGACACTTAACCTTTGCACGGATAAATGTACCGTCATCATTCAATGGAGCATTACCCTGACCGATAATCTGTCCTTCTTCCTCCTCGGCAGTCAGATACTGGATACCAGTCTCCAAAGAAAGATCCACCACGCCATTGTTTACCTTACGGTATGGAGTCTCGATAAAGCCCAAATCGTTGATCTTCGCATAAACGCACAATGAAGAAATCAAACCGATGTTCGGACCTTCAGGAGACTCGATAGGACACAGACGACCATAGTGAGTGTAGTGTACGTCTCGCACCTCGAAGCCTGCACGCTCTCGTGACAAACCACCAGGACCCAGGGCAGACAAACGTCTCTTATGAGTTACCTCAGCCAACGGATTGGTCTGGTCCATGAACTGTGACAAGGCATTGGTACCGAAGAATGAGTTGATTACAGAAGAAATCGTCTTCGCATTAATCAAATCTGTTGGAGTGAACACTTCATTGTCACGTACGTTCATACGCTCACGGATGGTTCTGCTCATACGGGCCAAACCGATAGCGAACTGGTTACCCAGCTGCTCACCTACCGTACGTACACGACGGTTACTCAAGTGGTCAATATCATCTACAGTAGCCTTAGAGTTGATCAACTCAATCAGATACTTGATAATTTCAATAATATCTTCTTTAGTCAAAACGCGGACATCCATATCGGTTGTCAGATTCAACTTACGGTTGATTCTGTAGCGTCCGACTTCTCCTAAATCATAACGCTTCTCTGAGAAGAACAGGTTATTGATTACCTCACGTGCACTGGCATCATCAGCCGGATCAGCGTTACGCAATTGGCGATAGATATAAAGCACAGCCTCTTTCTCAGAGTTACTTGGGTCTTTCTGCAGTGTGTTGAAGATGATTGAATAATCCGAAGTATTTACTTCTTCCTTATGGATCAAGATGCTGCTAACGCCACTGTCAATAATTTCCTCAGTATTTGATTCGTCAAGCACAGTCTCGCGATCCAAGATCACCTCGTTACGCTCGATAGAAACAACTTCACCAGTATCTTCATCCACAAAATCTTCTACCCAGCTCTTCAGGACACGGGCAGCCAGTTTCTGTCCCCAATATTTTTTCAGATTAGCTCTTGAAACCTTAACTTCTTCAGCCAGATTAAAGATCTCAAGAATATCCTTATCATTTTCAAAACCGATAGCACGCAACAAAGTAGTTACCGGCAACTTCTTCTTACGGTCGATGTACGCATACATCACATTGTTGATGTCGGTAGCAAACTCAATCCATGATCCTTTGAATGGAATAATACGTGCTGAATATAACTGAGTTCCGTTAGCATGAATGCTAGAACCGAAGAACACACCCGGAGAACGGTGCAACTGAGAAACAACTACACGCTCAGCACCATTGATAATGAATGTTCCGTTAGCAGTCATATAAGGAATAGGTCCCAGGAAGACATCCTGAATCACTGTGTCGAAGTCTTCATGATCAGGATCTGTACAATAAAGCTTCAATTTAGCTTTCAAAGGAACACTATAGGTCAAGCCACGCTCCAAGCACTCCTCGATAGAATAACGAGGCGGATCGATATAATAGTCCAAGAACTCCAATACAAAGTTATTGCGAGTATCCGCAATAGGGAAGTTCTCAGAAAAGACCTTATACAGTCCATCATTCTTTCTCAACTCAGGGGGGGTATCCAACTGCAAGAAATCCTTGAACGACTTCAATTGCACTTCAAGAAAATCGGGATACGGCATCGGATTCTTCACCGATGCAAAATTTACTCTCTGATTTACTATGTTAGAAGACATCAGTTATATTATTATAATAAACCTATATATTTATAGACACAAAAAGGTAAAGAACCCCCTACCAGAGGATTCTTTACCATATAACCTGTCAGAACAGGCAAAATCTTACTTCAGCTCAACTTCAGCACCAGCCTCTTCCAAAGCCTTCTTCAAAGCCTCTGCATCAGCCTTAGCCATGCCTTCCTTCAATACGCTAGGAGCACCGTCTACCATATCCTTAGCTTCCTTCAAGCCCAGACCGCAAGACTCCTTAACAGCCTTAACTACCTGCAACTTAGCTGCACCAGCGCTCTTCAACACTACGTCGAAAGAGTCCTTCTCCTCAGCAGCAGCTGCACCAGCAGCAGCAGGACCAGCAACTGCAACAGCTGCAGCAGCAGGCTCGATACCATACTCATCCTTCAGGATAGTAGCCAACTCATTAACTTCCTTAACTGTCAAATTTACCAATTCTTCAGCAATAGCTTTCAAATCTGCCATTTTATTCTAATTTTTTATTTGTTTGTTACTTAATTAAATATGATTTATTTGCCTTCACCCAAAGTCTTCAAAACACCATGGATTGTGTTGGCACCTGATTGAAGAGCAGAAATAACGTTCTTCGCAGGAGATTGCAGCAAAGCAACGATCTCAGCAATAACCTCATCCTTGCTCTTGATAGCTGTAAGAGCATCCAGCTGGTCTGCACCAACATAGAATCCTTCTTCAGCATAAGCAGCCTTCAATGTAGGACCGCCATCCTTAGCCAAATCCTTCAACAACTTGGCAGGTGCATTTGCAACATTTGTAAACAAGATTGCAGTTGTACCCTTCAAGCAGCCATATAATGGAGAGTAATCCAATTCAGCGCCTTCGAAAGCCTTGTGCAAAAGAGTGTTCTTCACCAGAACCATCTTAATCTCAGACTGGAAGCACTTTCTTCTCATTACACTGGTCTTAGCAGCGTCCATACCGGTTGCATCAACCAAATAGAAATGAGGATACTCTTTCAGAATTTCACCAAGCTGAGCTATAATATTACCTTTATCTTCCTTTCTCATGATTTCTTAAAATTTTTAGATTTCTTCAACTGCCTTAGGGTCGATTTTAATACCACGGCTCATTGTACTTGAAAGATAAATGCTCTTTATATATGTACCTTTAGCTGATGATGGCTTCAACTTGATAATAGTTGAAATGAACTCCTTCGCATTCTGTGCGATCTGCTCCGGAGTGAAAGAAACCTTACCGATAGAAGTGTGAACGATACCGCTCTTATCTACCTTAAAGTCGATCTTTCCTTGCTTAACCTCTTTTACAGCTTTAGCAACATCCATTGTAACAGTACCGCTCTTTGGATTTGGCATCAATCCACGAGGACCAAGGACACGTCCGAGGGCACCAATTTTACCCATGATAGAAGGCATTGTAATGATTACATCAATGTCAGTCCATCCACCTTTGATCTTTTCAATATATTCATCAAGACCTACATAGTCAGCGCCTGCTTCCTTAGCAGCAGCTTCAGCATCCGGTGTACACAAGCAAAGAACTCGAGTCACCTTACCGGTACCATTAGGGAGAGATACAACGCCACGAACCATCTGATTGGCCTTACGAGGATCCACACCCAAACGAACATCGATATCTACAGAAGCATCAAACTTGGTAGTAGTAATCTCCTTAACCAAAGCTGAAGCTTCTTTCAAAGAGTATGCTTTCCCTGCTTCAATTTTCTCAGCGACTAACTTCTGATTTTTTGTCAGTTTACCCATTTTAATTGAAGATTATTAATTTATTAACCCGGGAAGTCCCCTTTTACAGTGATACCCATACTTCTTGCTGTTCCTGCAACAAGTCTCATAGCAGACTCAATTGTAAAGCAGTTCAAGTCAGGCATTTTGTCCTGAGCGATAGCGCGTACCTGATCCCAAGTAATTTCAGCTACCTTCTTACGGTTAGGCTCTGCAGAACCACCCTTTACCTTGGCAACCTCCATCAACTGTACTGCTACAGGAGGAGTCTTAACGATGAAATCGTAAGATTTGTCAGTATAATAAGTGATTACGACCGGAAGAACCTTACCAGCCTTGTCTTGCGTTCTGGCGTTGAATGCTTTACAGAAATCCATGATATTGATACCCTTGGAACCCAAAGCAGGACCTACTGGGGGTGATGGATTTGCAGCGCCTCCTTTAATCTGTAATTTGATTAATCCAGCAACTTCTTTAGCCATTTTTTTGTTTTTTATATTGTTATTTTAAGAAAAGAACAACGCACGTAACAAAATGCCTTATTCTTTTTCAACTTGCATAAAACCTAACTCTAACGGAGTTTTACGTCCGAAGATCTTAACCATAACCTTCAGCTTCTTCTTTTCGATATTCACCTCTTCGATTGTTGCAGAGAAGCCACTGAAAGGACCTTCCGTTACTTTGACACTCTCCCCTACTTCATAAGGAACAGGCATTTCTTCCGGAACATCTTTCAACTCATCAACAACACCCAAAAGCCGGTTTACTTCGTGTTGACGCAATGGAGTCGGATGACTATTTGACTCACCCAAAAATCCCAAGACATTCGGCGTATTGCGCAGCAAAGGAGCGACCTCACCGACCAAAGCAGCTTCTACAAGCACATAACCGGGCAAGTGATTTCTCTCCGTAACAACGCGTTTGCCATTACGATTAGTCACCACCTTCTCTGTTGGAATAAGCACCTGTGAGACATACTTGCCAAAGTCGCCCTTTTTAATTTCGGCATCAATATACTCCTTGACTTTGCTTTCCTTTCCACTAATAGCACGCATAACGTACCATTTCATTTCAATTTCGGCCATCTCTCTCTTTTTAAGGATAAATAAATTCCATTACGTTCTGAAACACAAAGTCCATAACGAAAACTACCAATGCAATGAGTAGGGAAGCAAATAATACTACGACTGCACTGTTTGTAAGTTCTGATGGACTTGGCCAAGTTGTTTTATGAACAAGCTCATTGTAAGATTCCTTACAATATTTTGTGATATTCTTAAACATATTCTATAATATTAGCACGGGAGGAGAGGCTCGAACTCCCGACACCCGGTTTTGGAGACCGGTGCTCTACCAACTGAGCTACTCCCGTAAAATAGGTCCCCGCAAAACGGGGACCTTAAATATCTAATTGAAGTATTTCTCCAATTTATTAGTCAAGGATCTCAGTGATCTGACCAGAACCTACTGTACGTCCACCCTCGCGGATAGCGAAACGCAAACCAACGTTCAAAGCAACTGGGTAGATCAAGTCAACCTTGATTTCTACGTTATCACCTGGCATTACCATTTCAGTACCTTCTGGCAAGTGAATCTCACCTGTACAGTCCATAGTACGCAGATAGAACTGAGGACGATACTTGTTACCGAATGGAGTGTGACGACCACCTTCCTCTTTCTTCAAAACGTAGATAGAAGCCTTGAATGAAGAGTGCGGAGTAATAGTTCCCGGATGAGTGATAACCATACCACGCTTGATCTCCTTCTTGTCGATACCACGCAGCAACAGACCTACGTTGTCACCAGCTTCACCTTCATCCAACAACTTACGGAACATCTCAACACCAGTGATAACTGACTTCTTGTCCTCACCCAAACCAAGGATCTGAACTTCGTCACCTACCTTAACAACACCAGTCTCGATACGACCAGTAGCAACTGTACCACGACCAGTGATTGAGAATACGTCCTCAACAGGCATCAAGAAAGGTTTCTCAACGTCACGAACTGGCTCCTGAATCCAAGTGTCACAAGCATCCATCAGCTCCATAACCTTGTCTTCCCACTGTGGAACACCGTTCAATGCACCCAGAGCAGATCCACGGATGATTGGAGTATCTTCCTCAAAGTCATAAGCTGCCAACAGCTCACGCATTTCCATTTCAACCAACTCCAACATCTCCTCATCCTCAACCATATCACACTTGTTCAAGAATACAACCAAGCGAGGAACGTTTACCTGACGAGCCAACAGGATGTGCTCACGAGTCTGAGGCATAGGACCATCGGTAGCAGCAACTACGATGATAGCACCGTCCATCTGAGCAGCACCGGTAACCATGTTCTTTACATAGTCAGCGTGTCCCGGGCAGTCTACGTGTGCATAGTGACGTTTTGCAGTTTCGTACTCAACGTGAGAAGTATTGATAGTAATACCACGCTCTTTCTCTTCAGGTGCGTTATCGATCTGATCGAAAGACTTTACTTCAGACAGACCCTTCTTTGCCAACACTGTAGTGATAGCAGCAGTCAAAGTAGTCTTACCGTGGTCTACGTGACCGATGGTACCAATGTTCACATGCGGTTTGGTACGCTCGAACTTTTCTTTAGCCATAGCTTTACTTTTTTATTTTTAAAATTAATGAATAATCTTTTTGCTTAAATTAAAGAGCTGTTACCGAGACTTGAACTCGGGACCTCTTCCTTACCAAGGAAGTGCTCTACCGCTGAGCTATAACAGCAAAGAATGGAGCGGAAAACGGGGCTCAAACCCGCGACCCCCAGCTTGGAAGGCTAGTGCTCTATCAACTGAGCTATTTCCGCAAA